>CAZYAF010000004.1:0-189592 GCA_964645975.1 uncultured Acidobacteriota bacterium | reverse complement strand
ATCCCTGTGCCCACATTCTTTGCCGTAACAGTAACTCCGGGCAAAACAGCACCAGTTTCATCGGAAATCGTACCATTAACGGTCGCTGTTGTTCCCTGGGCAAAAGCTGGCACAGAGAGGAGTGCAATAATAGCAATGGTTATAACAAATTTTGATATTATTCTAACCATGATTTTCATTTACCTCCTCAAAGGTTTAATTGAAAGATTAATAAGGTACAGATAATAATAAATCCGTTAAATTCACCTCCCTTCTATTTTTTAGATATGTGCTATTATTTTTTCGAAAAAACAGCTAAGTATTATTTAAGAACAATGGCTATTTGAAACCAACCGCTTTATATGCAAATTCAATGCCATTTATTTATACTTAGCATAACTTAATTATTAATTACTGTTATTTCAACTACTTATGGTCACTAAGCTCTGAATAATTAGTCCTATGCAGATACAAAATATTCATTTTTTTGGATTTTTATCCATAGAAATGAATATTTATAAGTAATTGATTATATTTCGGTAGGTGGTTAATGGGAGGTGAAAAGTTGTTTTCTTTAATTGGCTGGAAGTATTATATTGATTATAAATGATGGTTGTTTAATGCAAAATGTTTTGCAACACTCATTATATTAAGATACGAATATCTTAAATAATTATTAATGATTATTATTTACGAATATATTAATAATTATTTATTTTAATATAAAAGAAGGGTATATTATATGCAAGATGGAAATTAGTATTATATGTTTGAAAGAAATTTATAGATATCTCGTTGGAGATCGCGCAGATAAGGTCTTTTTTCACGAGCTTTTTGTATTTCTTCAAGCTCTATTTCTTTAAGCAGTAGTTCCTCCTCTTTCCCCGCCTGAGCAATTATTTTTCCATTAGGATCAACGATAAAGCTTTGGCCGGCAAAAGTAAGGATTTCTTCTTTGCCCACCCGGTTTACCAAACAGATGTACACCTGATTGCAAAAAGCGGCTGCTTGCATCTCTATCTTGAACATATCCAGTGGTTCGTTAATCTCCCCTGCTTGAGGGACAAATATAATTTGAGCACCTTTAAGCACCAGTCCTCTTATATATTCCGGATAGTGGCGGTCATAACAGATGGCTACTCCTATTTTAATTCCTTCAATCTCATAGGTGGGAAAAGGTATATCACCTTCATTATAATAGAATTTTTCATAAAAGCCGGGTATATCAGCTATATGCATCATTCTGGTCTTACCTAAAAGCTGTCCCTGGGCATTAATAACCGGTGAAGTATCAAAATAAAGACCCTCTTCGGTTTTTTCTAATAAATTAATGATGGTTGCTATTTTCAGCTTCTTTGCATGGTTACTGAAGATTTTAGAAGTGGGACCAGGAATACTCTCTGCTGTACGAAAAAATTTCTTTTGCGCAGGAAATTGGGGAAAAAAGCGTTCAAAAGAGATTTCGGGGAAGCAGATAATACGGGCATTATTTCTTGCAGCTTCTTGCATGAAGAAAAGACCTTTTTGCATGTTTTTTTCTTTTCGTTCTTCCGAGGTTATTTGAGCTAAAGCTATAGTGATTTTCATAATAATTACTTTTTAGAGATAGATGCTGAAAATATTATTTTTTTGTGCAGAGAGTATTACTTTCATATCATCACTTACAATGATGGCATTAAATTTAATGGCAGCCTCCTGAAATTGTTCTGCTTTATCCAACACTATGCTCGCTTTTATTTCAGCTTCTGTTTCTAAATCAAGCAGTTTTATTATTCCATTTTCAGCGCATTTCAATAATCTTTGAAACTCGTTTTTTCCTTCATGGTTATCGCACTCTCTTTTAACTAATGGGTGGATGAGAATGGTAAAACCCTGGAAAAAGCGTGAATGACTCAGGTCTTTACTTAATAGACCTTTTAAGATTACGTTGGTATCGGGTAGTATATAGCCGCAATAATACCGTAAGGTATGGTTTAAATCGTCTATTATATTTTTGCAGTAGGCGCATCTGCCGATTGTTTGATTTTCATCAATGAGAACTAAAGAAGTTTTTCTTATTGTTCCATAAGTAGGGCATACTACAGATAAATTTTTTATAGAAAATTTTTCTGCTATCTCTTCACTTACGAATTCATCGCAGAGGAGATCTTCCTTAAAAGGGGGATTTTCTTTTTTCTCAACTTCTGCTTTACCTTCAATTTTCCTCACTGTTTTAAAGGATTGTTTAACAAACCAGGGCCATGGTTTTCCAGTATGGTGCCAAGCTTTTAACCATTTGATGGTTTTTTTATCTCCAGCATTTCCACTCCCTATAGTAAGATTTTTTATCTTATATTTATGACAATTTCTAATGTCTTCCATTAATTTTTCGCTTTGTATTTTAGCAACAAGTGAAGCAACTTTTGCTTCAAGATATTGTTCATCAGCTTTCGGAGCTACTATAACTTCCGCTCCAGTATTATTTAAGTTTGCTAAATATCTCAGAAGATTATCACCAATTCCGTAATCATCGATAGTAATCCGAACTTGAGAAATATTGGCTTTGCGAAAGAGGATAGATATGATTCTTTGATAGACTATGTCCAGGATTTTATTTGTATTGAATCTATCAGTATGTTCAGGAGGAATTCTATCGATCAGGAAGGAAAATCCCTTTTCTTTTAAAGAAAATAATCGTTTTTCTAATTCAGTCCAGTAATGAACTGTTCTTTTACTTTTACTGTCAGCAGTACCAACCGCTTCTTCTACTGCTGAATAGATTTTTTTGGGAAAGAAAACACCAGCCAAAATTGTAGGTCCCAGAACTTCCCCTTTTCCAGTTTCATCCAAGCCAAGGAGATATGTTTTTGTAGAGGGCATGAACTGGTTTCCAGCTAACTTATTAATTTGTTGTTGTATTTTTTTTATAGTATCATTATTGGACGCTGTGCAAAAAAGAGTACCGGTTTTGTAATAGGTAAATGTTGCGTCAAAAAGCTTTATTCTCCATAGTTCATTAACATTCTTTATCTCAATATCTTCAATGCCATTGTTTTGTTTTAGTAATTCTTTTATTTTGCCTGCCAATTCTGGTTCTAAATTCCACTTTTTATTAGTATGTTTTTTTTTCATTATATTTTTTTTCTTTGTATTATATAATTTTATAATAGCATATTATTTATCTTTTCAAGTAGAAAGCACGTTACGTTAATTTTTTATTCACGTAATTAATTATATATTAGCATACCTCAGTATTACACTAAAAATATTATATTGTTATAAAAATTTTAACATTATATGCTTTAAGGTTAGTAGATAATCATGTGGGTAAATTTAGATTTTTGTATAGTGGTTTTTATTCTTTGATTAAACTATTTTAGTTTGAGAGAAGCTGTAACATGCTTTTTCCTTGACAAATAGAGATGCTGTATGTTAAAAAATTATGCAAGCTGATTAGTTTATTGGTAGAGTATTGCTGAGAGGTTTCAGGCTTTAGTAAGTTGATATTTCTATTGCAGTGGTATAAAACACCCTAACAGAAAACAAATATAAAATATAGATTAATTTTGGTTTGAATATCCTATCTACTTATTATCAGATAACAGTTCATCCAAAAAAGGAGAAGATTTTTTCTTGCTCCAATTTTTGTCACAACAACATGACGATATTTGTCATTTATTTGAGGTTACCTCCTATATATTGTAGTTTTATATAAATTATTATCTATATTTTGTATTTTCAAATTGGCATGGAATTTGCGTGAATAGTTAATGAAGGTTAGAGTAAAAAGAATTGTGATATATATCATTTACTGAAAAGCAAAAAGAAGTTAAAATAGTAAGGGTGGTCGTTTGTTTTTAAATATAATATTCTAAAAATTGATAATTATGGTTTCGTAGATATGAGAAGAATGAATGAAACTAGTGATGGCAAGATAAAAAAAAAGCATGAAATTTCATGTGTATTTCCTGCATATAATGAAGTGGGCAATATTAAAAAGACTGTAATTAATTCCATAAATGTTTTAAAAGAGTTATCAAAGGATTTTGAGATTATAGTAGTGAATGATGGCAGCAAAGATGGTACAGGTGAGGTAATTAAAAATTTAGCTAGCAAGAATGGACGCATAATAGCTGTACAACATGAAAAAAATTTAGGCTATGGCGCTGCTCTTCTTTCTGGATTTGGCCAAGCGAAAAAAGAACTCATTTTTTTTAGTGATTCAGACCTTCAGTTTGATCTGAGTGAGATATCTTTACTTTTATCTTGGGTCGACAGATATGATTTAGTGCTTGGTTATAGGAAGAAGAGAAGGGATAACTTTATTCGACGAGTGAACGCATGGGGATGGACAACTTTAATAAGGTTAATTTTTGGTACTAAGTTCCGCGATATTAACTGTGCTTTTAAGATTATAAAGAGTGAAGTTATTGAAAATATTTTGAAATCTATGGGTTCAAGAGGCGCTATGATCAATAGTGAGCTTCTTATAAAAGCGACAAAGTTGGGTTATAGTTTTAAAGAAATACCCATAACTCATTATCCTCGCTTAGAGGGAAAACAGACAGGGGCTAATCCAAAAGTAGTCCTGAGAGCTTTCAAAGAGCTTTTTGTTCTTTATAAAGAATTAAGCAATTATCATAAAAAGGATCAGGCATTAGAACAATGAAGAATTTAAACATTGCAATGGTAGCTGCTACTGCTTTTCCTGCTAATCACGGTTCTGCTGCCAGCATTAAAGAGATGTCAAAGGAGTTGGCTCGCAGAGGACATAAAGTGCATATTGTTACGTATCCTTCTGATAGAGATATTAATCTAAAGGGAGTAATAATTCACCGTATAAGCTTACTAAGTAAATCCAAGAAGATAAAAATAGGCCCCAACTGGCGTCGCCTTATTTGGGATATTTTATTAGCCCTTAAGCTTATAAAAATAATATGGGATGAAAATATTGA
The DNA here is from genome assembly GCA_964645975.1 of uncultured Acidobacteriota bacterium. GTDB lineage: Bacteria > Acidobacteriota > B3-B38 > Guanabaribacteriales > CAZYAF01 > CAZYAF01. The sequence goes on along the minus strand of CAZYAF010000004.1, from coordinate 184,679 downwards.
TGTAATCCATGCGCATAATTATGAAAGCGCTATAGCAGGATGGATTGCCAAGTTATTCACTCGCAGACCATTACTCTTTAATGCTGTTACAAATATGATAGATGAGCTGCCTACTTATGGCTTTATTAAACCGTATTTTATCGCAGTTATGTTAGCCCGTATTCTTGATTATCTTGTTCCGAGAATGGCTAATGAGATTACAGTTGTGAGCCACGAGTTAGAGGAATTTTATCAGAGTAAAGGTATAAAAGCTGAGCGTATTACTTATGTTCCTCCAGGAGTAGAGCTATCTATGTTTGAAAATGCCAATGGGAATATAGTAAGAGAAAAACTGGAACTAAATCATAATGCCCTCATCCTGTATACTGGAGTACTTAACCGTTTCCAGGGTGTTGACTCTCTATTTGACGCTTTTAAAATAGTTACCAAGCAGCATAAAAATACATTTCTTATCGTTCTTGCCAATATGGTAGAAGATGGCCAAATGGTTAAGTATAAAAAATTAGCTGCTGCGTTGGGGATCAAAGAACAGGTAATTTTTGTAAAAAATAAATCCTTAAGTCAATTGCCACATTATCTTTATGCCTCGGATGTGGCAGTTTCACCTCGTTCAGTTGCTCCTGGTTTTCCAGTAAAACTTCTTAATTATATGGCTTGTGGAAGGCCAATAGTAAGCTTTAAAGGTTCAGCTAAATGCTTAAAGGACGGATATAATGGTATTGTAGTAGAGAACCATGACGCTGAGGCTTTTGCTCGTGCAATTCTACAATTATTAGAGAATCCAACATTAGCGAAGAGATTAGCGAAAAATGCTAAAAAGACTATTATCGAAGAGTTCATGTGGGAAAATCTGGTTGATAAGATTGAAACTATTTATGGGCAGCTTTTATCTCCTACTTAAAAAATGGCCACTTTTCTATGGTAAATAAAGACATTCAGGATTTAAACCAGATGGCATTTATGAATAAAAATGGTGTTATGGTGAGGAGCAGGGCGCCTCTCCGTATTAGTTTCTCTGGAGGTGGAACTGATGTTATGCCCTTTCCAAGAGAGAAAGGTGGATGCGTACTCAGTGCTACAATAGATAAATATTGTTATGCTACCATAATACCACGTAATGATGAGCAGATAAAACTAACATCTTTGGATTATGATACAGTAGCAAAATATAAGGTAAAAGAGAAGCTTGAATATGACGGGAAATTAGACCTGATAAAAGCCAGCTTTAATGTTATGAATATTTCAGAAGGACTCAATCTTTTCACCTGTACTGATGCGCCTCCTGGTACTGGTTTAGGTTCGTCTTCTACTTTAGTAGTAGCCGTGGTAGGAGCTATAGCGCAATGGAAAGGTCTTCCTCTGACGAATTACGAGATATCAGAATTAGCCTATAAGATTGAAAGAGAAGAACTCGGCATCTTCGGTGGTTTGCAGGACCAATATGCTGCCACCTTTGGCGGTTTTAATTTTATAGAATTTCAGGATAGCATTGTTATTGTTAATCCTTTAAGAATTAAACAGCATATCTTAAACGAGCTCCATTTTAATTTTATTTTATGCTATACCGGAGGTATAAGACTTTCTGCAAATATTGTTCGGCAGCAGACTGAATCGTATAGGAATAAAAAGCCGAGAGTTGTAAGTGCTTTAGAAGAGTTGAAGCACCTAACTATAGAAATGAAAAATGCACTCTTAAGAGGAGAACTTAATAACTTTGGACTGCTCTTACACGAAGCTTGGAAGAATAAGAAAAAATTGCACCCGAGTATTAGTAATAGCAAAATTGATGAGATGTATGCAGAGGCACAAAAAAATGGAGCTTTAGGTGGTAAAATTCTTGGTGCTGGAGGCGGTGGATATTTATTAATATATTGCCCCTTTAGCAAAAAACATATTGTAGCCAGTAGACTGGAAGCTCTCGGAGGACAGATAGTAAATTTCAATTTTGATAATCTTGGATTGCAAAAGTGGACAATATATAATTGATCTAATAGCAATCCGAGGATTATATTCGTTTTAATGCAAGCTTTAATTTTAGCAGGGGGAAAAGCTACAAGGCTTCGACCCTTATGTAATAACATTCCCAAAGCACTCCTTCCTCTCGGGGACAAGCCTTTCATCCTTCACCAGCTGAAACAATTAAAGTATAATACGATTTCTGATATCATAATTTGTGTAGGTTATCTTGCTGATTTGATAATAGATGAACTTCAAGATGGATCGCAATGGGGGATTACTATCAAATATAGTCGAGAGGAGCATTTATTAGGGACTGCTGGTGCTTTAAAATTGGCTGCCCCTTTGCTTGATAAAATTTTTATGGTACTTAATGGCGATTCTCTTTCACAATTGTCCTTTGCAGAGCTTATCAATTGCCACCAACGCAATTTGGAAATGTGGCAAAATTACTTAGGGACCATTTCACTTATGGAAAAAAGTAATGATGAACGTTATGGTAGTGTTGTAATGGATGATAAAGACCTGATAATAAGTTTTAAGGAAAAAAAAGGTATACCTAATCAAAAAAGTTATCATAATAGAGGAATATATATATTTCAAAAGCAGATATTGGATTTTATACCAAAAGGGCGTGTTTTTTCTCTTGAAGAAGATTTATTACCGCAAATTATTAACTCTCATTATAAGTTAGGTGGTTTTAAGGAAGAAGGTTTTTTTATAGATATTGGTACACAAAGGAGCTATCGTGATGCTGAAGGGCTTTATAAGACGCATAGATTACCTAAAATTTTTTATCTATAATAAATTTTTGCTTTCTACAATTAATAGCTTGGAATTATATATGTATTTAATATAATACTATGGAGAGAAATTAAATAATTTGCCATATGAGAGGTAAAGATGTTTAACCCATTTGCCAAAATAACAGCAGCTGCTCAGGCGAGAAATAGGGATATAAGTGCTTTATACAATTGGATTAAAAAAAGAGCTATTTTTGTTATTGCTGCAGTTGTGATTCTTTTTGTTGCTTCTTATCTTTTCTATTTATTGAGGGAGCATAATTTAAAGTATTTACCTGAGAAAGCTATTAAAGCAGGCGCTCCTTTGCCTGTAGAAATATATCAGATTAAGCATGAGCCAATAGCAGAAGTTATAGGTGCAGTAGGAGAAGTTAGAGCCTATCGAGAAGTAACAATTACCTCCTATTTACAAGTAATAGTTGACAAAGTTCATGTAGATATTGGAGATATAGTAAAAGAAGGGCGCGTTTTAGTGGAGCTAGACCCCACACTTTTATTACCAGCTTTGAGAAGTGCTGAAAAGCGGTTAAAAAATGCTGAAGCTGAATTAGAGAAGCTGGAAAGAACTATTCCACAGTATCATCAAGAGCTTCTTTCTAACCTTGAAAGTGCCGAAGTTGGTCTAAAAGCAGCTGAGTCTAATCTGGAAAAAAACCAAACGAATTTTGAGCGTATAAATTCATTATATGAAGAAGGTATTGTATCAAAAAGTGATTTCGATACTGCAAAAAGCCAATATGATCAGGCTCAGGAAAACTATTCACGGGCAAAAGAGACTCTTCTCAAAAGTCAGAACGCTTTGGATAACGAGCAAGTTACTATTAACTCGTGGAGGACTACTGCTCAGTATAATTATTCTAAGGCTTTAGAAGACTTAACTCGGGCCAAATATGACATGGGTAATTCTATTATTAAATCACCTGTTGATGGAATAATAACTGAGAAAAATGTGAATATCGGGGAGATTTTAATGCGTCGTATTCAGGAGGCGAGAATTCTAATGAAAATTGCACAGATAGATCCAGTTTTAGTAGCTGGTCTGGTTCCCCAAGAAAAAATAAATATGATTCATATTAATCAGAAAGCACAAGTGAAAATAGATTCTGAACCCGATAGAGAATTTGCTGGAATTGTAATTAAAATAGAACCAACTGTTGAAGAAGAAACCAAAACGTTCGCAGCTTTAATTAAGGTAGATAATCCCAACCATAGATTAAAACCAGGATTATCAGCTTTTGCAAGATTTTTAAAAGAGCATAGGACGTTAGCAGTTCCCAGAATAGCAGTTATTGATGCTGCAAATGAAATGATAGTAGTTACAGTGGACAAAAACAATATTGCTCATATAAAGAAGATACGAGTTGGTATATCAGATGATAAAAAATACCAGGTCTTAAGTGGGCTTCACCCGGGAGATAGAGTTGCTATAGCTGGTCAAATGAATATTAAGGAAGGAGATAAAGTACGGATATTAAATCAATAATCCCTTAGTGTATTATACGTCTTTATTTTTTTTATTTTAAAGGGGATTCATTGCATAGGGTAAATCCAAATTATTACCAGCCTTTTTTTTAATTATGTGAAATTTCAATTTTCTTGCTGCTGCAAATCTATCAAGATATTAAGATTAATGCCAAAATAGTATGTGTTAGATATAAAAAATTTTAAATCTTTAAAAAGAGAAAATGATTATCGATCTCCACACTCATACATTGCTCAGTGACGGAGCTTTGGTTCCAGCTGAAATGATCCGTCGTGCTGAGCACATGGGGTATAAAGCCATCGCTCTTACCGATCACGCTGACAGTGGCTCTATTGAAGTAGTCATTAAGCAGTTATTGAGAATCTGTCTTGATGCCAGTAAATATTTTAGCATTATCGCTATTCCGGGAGTGGAAATAACTCATCAGCCCCCGGAAACAATACCAGAGCTGGTAAAAGAAGCCAGAGTGCTGGGTGCCAGGCTGGTGGCTGTCCATGGGGAAAGCCCGGTGGAGCCGGTGCCACCAAGGACTAATTATTATGCTCTTCAGAGCGATATTGATTTTTTAGCTCATCCTGGACTGATCTCTCCTGATGAGCTCATGATTGCTCAGCAGAAAGGCATTCCTCTTGAGCTCTCTGCACGCTGCGGTCACAGCTTGACTAATGGCTATTTGGTTGCTATGGCACGAAAATATAATATTAAGCTTATCATTAATAGTGATGCCCATTCCCATCTGGATTTCCTTACACCTGAACTATGGCGCAAGGTGGGCTTAGGAGCGGGGCTTTCTGAAGAAGAGTTGAAAAAGGTAGGCAAAAACTCCGAAGAAATTTTAGCTAAAATATCTGAATAATATTTTTGGCAAACAGATTTGCTCGGCTTACATTCTACGTTTAATAGCACATAGAAGCTTATCTCTTTTTGGCTAAAAAAAAATCCCGCAATAAAAATTTTGCGGGGGAGGAAGCTCAAAAGGAGACAGCTAATGTTAGCCTTTTGATTAATAAATATTATCCTCCCCTACCGCCCTCAATTATTCCTCCAAAACTTTCCTTTCCTTTAAATCAACCTCCTGCAAAAAATAGCGCACATTATTAGCAATAATCTTTTCCATGAAAAGTTCACTATTAAAACTTGAAAATAACTTTACCGAAAACCTGTTTACCTTCTCGAGGGAAATCATAATAGATTATTCCTTGTTCATCTGGGTCTGTATATTCAGTACTGAAGAGGTTATGGATTGAGAAGATAATTTCTGTATTCTTCCAGAAGTTCTGCCCACGCAGCGTTAAATCAAACAAAGAATAAGCTTTAATAGGGTCTCTTGGATCGGCGAATCCCATCAGCAACCCTCGCTTGCACTCTCCTACAAAGTTAACATTGAGGTTTGAGGTATTCCCACATACTCACATTCAAGCCAAAGTTGAAAAGGTTATTGGCAACATCGGGGAAAACTTCACCAGTAAGTTCATCCTTTGCTCTGGCATAGGAGTAATTGAAATAAGCATAGGTATTTTTCTTAAAGTTAGCTTTAGTTTCAACCTCGATACCTTGCGCATTAGCTTTACCGCTGTTCATCAACTGTGGTGGATAGCCTTGTACTAAAATATCACCTGTGGGTACAATAATATCTGTCAAGGAATTATAGAAGTAATTGATTCCCATATTTATCTTAGGGGAAAGCTTATGATTGATGCCAATCTCAAAAGATCTCACTTTTTCTGGTCCTAAGTTTTCATTTCCAACTTGGACAATTGCGATAGAATATAGTTCACTAAAAGTTGGTGCTCTGAATGCATGCCCATAGAGTAGTTTGATATTAGTATTTTTATGAACCTTGTATACCAGACTAAGGCGAGGATTAATTGCAGAACCGAAGCCACTATAGGTATCTATTCTCAACCCAGCAAAAAAATTCAAAGAATCTCTTATTTTCCAGCTATCCTGCACAAAGAATGCAAATACACTTCTATCTGCATCTCTCTCCATCAATCCTACTGCTGCTCCACTCAATCCATGCATGTCGTTAGATTGCATACGTGTTTCAGGATCCATATTAACAAGCAGCACGGGTCTCGGTGTTTGCATATTACCGTATTCCGCACCAAAAGTAAGCGTATTGTTATTATTTAATGAATAATCTAATTGCGATTGGAAACCAAATTGACGGTCTTCAATAACCATATCCCATAAAAATCCATCAGAAAAGAAGCCTTGAGCACCAATTCCTGCTACTAAAGGCCCAAACATCTCCTTGGGATATGCTTCACCATAATGATGACTTTTGTGATAATAGTAGTTTCCTTTAAATGATAAGAACAGCTTTTCATTAACAGCTTTTCTATATATCGCCTGGGCAATGTAGCAGTTGTCCGCTTCAATGTTCCTATTAGTAACGGCCAGTGTTGCCAATGGAACACCCCTCTCATAATCCTGGGCTTTAAATTGGAACTCAAAATCTTTGTATGTCATAAGTAAGTCAACTCGAGTTGAATTCAGCGGCACTTCTATCTTACCTGGAGCCATAGATACATTTGTTAGAAAAGGAACATAGCTATATAATAGCGTAACTATATCTTGCTCTACATACTAGTTATCAAAGCCTTTGCTCCTACGGTAATCAAAATAACCAGAAAAAGAGAAATCTCCCACCTTTTTTCCAGCCAACAAATGTTGAAAGCCCGGTACGATACGAAGAATGTCATTCAGGTTTCTGGCTCCCATATCTTTTATTTGTTGTGCAGTAATGATGGAAACAATAACCGGAGCTTCTTCTACTGGCTGAGGTTTCAGCGATGCAATCTCCACTTCCTCTTCAGCGTAAAAGAATTCTTCGGTTACCTCCTGCTTTGCTTCTTTTTGCTGAACTTCCTGTGCAAAAATCAATGAAGTAAATATAATTAGAAAGGATATCAGTAAGTATGTTATTTTTAATCTTTTAACATAGAGCATATCCTATCTCCTTTTGATAGAAAGAGTTATAGTTGCTAAAAGCGAGGCTTATTAAGCCTCAAGCTCTTCATATTTGTTATAGAGCAAAAACAATGCCAGAAGGGGAAAATTACGAGGTTAGAGGTATAGAAATTTCATCTCTTTTGTTTTAAACAGGTTATAAATAGCGAAGTTGATAAGAAATAAATGTGAAATTAATTACAAGTGATAATAATTTCATTTTTGAAAAATTGATTTTTCACTTATGAAAAATTTTTAGGTCGTTTGTTTTATATGCATATGCAGCTTTTTCATCCTTCGCCAGAGAGTAGTGCGGCTGTAACCTAATTGCTTAGCAGCCTGATCAAGGTCACCTTTGCATTGATGGATTACATTGATAATCATATTTTTCTCCACATTTGCCAGATTTGCACGAATTCCAGATGCTGCAATACCTAATTAACTTATCTGGGCAGGTATTGAGGCAGAAGAATTGAGCCTTGTGCCATGATTATGGCTCTCTGAATAATGTTCTCCAGTTCCCTCACATTTCCTGGGTAATTATATGTGCAAAGAATTTCTAAGGTTTCCTTGGAGATATCTCTTATTTTTTTATCCAATAACTGTTTGTATTTATCTAAAAAATGCTTTATCAGTAGTGGAATGTCTTCCTTCCTTTCTCGTAAAGGAGGGACTCTAATAGGAAAAACGTTGAGTCTATAAAATAAGTCCTGGCGAGAGTTTCGTGTATTTACAGCTTCCTCTAAGTCTATATTACTTGCCGCGACAATCCTTACATCTACTTTAATACTCTTGCTTTGACCTAATCGACGCATGTGCTGGCTCTCCAGTACTTGTAAGAGTTTTGCCTGAAGCTTAAAAGGTAAATCGGCTATTTCATTTAAAAATATAGTACCACCATTGGCTTCCTCAAAGAGACCGTTCTTATCCTGGTTTGCTCCTGTAAAAGCACCTTTTGCATATCCGAAGAGCTCACTTTCTATCAGGTGTTCAGGCAAAGCTGCGCAATTAATAGTGAGAAAAGGTGCATTGTTGCGAGGGCTATTATAATGGATGGCCTTAGCGATGAGGTCCTTACCGGTACCTGTTTCACCATATATTAAAACAGTTGAATTAGTGCGAGCCACATTATTGACAAGATTAATTATTTGAAGAATATTTGAATTATTTCCTACAATTTCCGGATAATGCTGGTTTTGCTGGATTTGTTTATGAAGATTTTTGACTTCTTCTTTTGCAACGCGAAGCTCACGAGTTCGTTCATCTACCAATCGCTTCAGCTCTTCAGAATATTGCTTCAACTTCTCCTCCATTTTTTTGCGCTCAGTAATATCCCTGGTAGTGGCCATAAAAACTTTTGGCTTCCCTCGTGAATCTTTGATTAGAGTCCCATTTAACTAACCAATAAAACGAGTTCCATCTTTCCTGATGAGAGTTATTTCCATATTCCTAACATACCCTTCATTAAGGGCGGTCTGTTTATTCGATTCTACTATTTCGCGATCTTCAAGTGCAATAAATTCAAAACCATTTCTACCAATTACTTCATCACGAGATTCATAAGCCCACATTTCAAGCCATTGATCAGATACTTCAATAATATTATCTTTTAAATCATGTATACCAATAGCCTCCGGAGAAGTTTTAACCAATATCCTATACATTTCCTCTGATTCAAGCAAGGCTTCTTGTGCTTGCTTTGACTTCTTCTCAGATTTTTTCAATTCGTTGTTTTCGCGACGTAATTTGGTGAGTTCTTTTAAGAGTTCTGTTGTTGATTTATTATTCTGCCGCATTGTAAGCTATCTCCTTTTTTTGGAATTCTAAATAAGGCTAACATCAGCTATTATCTACTATTATTACATATATTATATAACTGTAGCAAGCATATGAACAAATAATCAGGTGCATAATGCGTAGTTCTGTTTACATTGTATGACGTATAACCAGATATAAATTTTAGTCAAGAGGTGCTTTTTTATACATAGACTATATCCCTGCAAACCGATACTTTTGCTATTTTGCTTGACAAAGCTGTCTGTTATTTTGTAATCTACTTGATTGTATTATTTTTTTATGAGGAGGAATACATGAAGCTGGGCGAATTGGAGATTTTTCCCTTATCAGATGGTATTTTTCGCTTGGATGGTGGATTGCTTTTTGGTTCAGTGCCTAAAGTTCTCTGGCAGAAAAAACATCCAGCGGATGATAGCAACCGTATTCTGCTTGGAGTCAGGTCATTATTAGTCAAAAAGCCGAGCCGGAACATCTTGATTGATACCGGCATGGGCAAAAAGCTCGATGATAAGATCAGGAAAATATATGCACTGCAGCAAGATACAAATTTGCTTAAATCTTTAGAAGAAGTTGGTTTAAAACCCGAGGATATAGATGTAGTTATCCATACGCACCTCCATTTTGATCACTGTGGATGGAATACTCATTATAATTCTCATAGTGAATTACGTCCCACTTTCCCCAATGCACGACACATAGTGCAGCAAGGAGAGCTTGAGGAAGCGTTAAATCCCGGTGAGCTTGGTCGTTATTCTTATTTCCCTGATGACTATAAACCTTTGATCGATTTTGGTCATATTGCCACAGTAGAGGGGGATGGAGAAGTTGAGTGTGGTGTAAGTGTCATGATCACAAAAGGTCATACAGAATTTCATCAATCCATAAAAATTGAATCAGAAGGAGAGATTGCCTTTTTTGCCGGAGACTTTATACCTACTGCTTCTCATATTAGACCCCAGTATATAGCTGGTCTTGACCTATTTCCCATGGCTACCTATGAGAATAAGAAGAAAATATTACCACAGGCACTGGAGGAACAATGGCTTATCATCTTTTGTCATGCACCCAGTATTATCATGGGCTATCTCTATGAGGAAAAGGGAGAGATTAAGCTCAAAGCAGTTGATAAACCAGATAAAAGGAGGGGCTAAAAGTGGGATTAAAAAATATTAGTAAGAAAGCAATGGTTATATTCATTTCAATGTCCCTGTTTTTTTCGGCAGTTGGTTTTTCTCAATCTGAAAATCTCGAAAATAATATGAATGAACCAGAAAAGAAGAGAAGCGAATTAGCTTTATTGGAATCCAATCTTAAAGCAATAACATTTACCTTGCAAGAGGAGCCGAAAGCTCAAAAGAAAGGATTCTCTCACCGCCTTTGGAAAGAGACAAAGAAGAGTTTCACCGGCTGGAGCCTGCTGGGATTAACAGCTGGATTGGGAGCAGCAGGTATTGCTTATAGCAAGGATGAAGAGGTGAGGAATTGGTTTTTAGAAGGTGAGCGTTTGGGAGATGCATCCAAATATGGTGAAGTTATGGGACAAGGCTATGCCCATGTGGTTCTTGATTTTGGTTTTTTTGCTTTTGGAAAGATGCTTAATAATGAACGGATGGTAGAAACCAGCAAGGCATTGGCCGAGGGGCTTATTATTAATGCGGTAGCTACTCATTTATTGAAATATTCAACAAGGAGAAAACGGCCTAATGGTGATTCGTGCAATTCTTTCCCCTCAGCTCATGCTTCAGGAGCCTTTCTGACTGCAACGGTAGTTTCGGGCATGTATGATTGGGATTGGAAAGTGATGATCCCAAGTTATCTTCTGGCAACTTTTGCCGGTGTAAGTCGATTAGAAGACGATTACCACTGGGCTTCAGATGTGGTCTTTGGCGCGGCATTGGGGACGGTCGTTGGTGTAGCAGTTTCCAGTTGCCATAAAAATATGCCAGAAAAGTTGACTGTTGCGCCAATAGCGGGGCCTTATGGTGGTGTAGGTTTAACCTATTCCTGGTAACCTTAATATTTCAACTTAGCCATCAATTATAGTAAAAAGTACTTTAAAGCTATTCAGTAAGGGTAATCAAGATTCAGCTATTTCCTCCCTTTAGTTTTTTCAAGCCTTTTATCATATTTTGATTTAAAGTGTCTAAATCCCATTTGACCATCTCAGCCAATGAGTATTCTTTTTCAAAGTCTTTTACAATTAAATAGCCCATATAATAGCCCGATTTTTCCGGAATAAAGTCGTCGCTATTCGGGTCTAAAAAATATTTTCTGTAAATCCCAGGATTCATAACCTCTACATTTTGTAAAAGTTCATCGGCTAATTTTGGTAGCTTTTTTTCGATATCAGGTATCAGGCCTTCATAGATAGAATATAAACCTGCTTCTGGCAGCAGATGCTCCGTTGCTCTAACAGCATGTCCTTCTATAAACATCATGGGTGCAATACCCATTTGAGACATAAGTTGCTGCATATTCATTTGACCAAATTTCGGCATGATCTTGGGCATTTAATTGCTCATTTGATATAAGTGGAAACTTTCATGGGCGATTAAAGCCTGTCTTCTCACTTTCGACTTAATTCTTGCTGCTGCATCTACCCCAAAAAAGCATATTACACTATTATTAAATGGGCGAAATCCACCATCAGACTGATCCAGACTTATAGCTAAGTAGTAGTCAAAGATTGGTTTGAAATCAGGATATTTTTCATTTAGAAGTCCAACGACTTCAACGATCTCTTTCTCCATTTCAGCGGCGCACTCTTTAATCAGATCAATTCTATCTGGGACAGTCTCAAGAAATTTGGGAAGTAAATCTTCTTTAACATTTTTCTTGCCATGCCGATAATAGAGAGGATATATCACCTGTTGATAAAAGTGCTTGTGCGTACTCTCAATCATCTCATCCCACAGCCTTATCTTTTCCTCCATTGGCAGGTCTTTTGCCTTCTCCCAATATTGAATAAAATCAACTGCTATATTGATTATATGAGGTTTTATCTCTTCAGGATCAGCAGCGGCTTCTCCAGCTACAGTATTAATTGATAAAAATACAGGTACTAATAGAATAGATAAATATAATAGCTTCTTCATAATACTTTTTCCTCCTTTACTTGTCTTTATCGCTATCTATAGACACAATTTCTGCTCCAGATGTTACACTATATATAAATATTTTTGGTTAATCGCGTTTTTGAGTACCTGAGGTATTGAGGCTATGTTAAAAATAACATGGAAAAAATAGGAAAGGGTAAATGGAAGCACAGATAAGCGGGGAGATAGCTACCATTGATACAAGAATGGGCAATCATTTTCTCTGGGCTGTGGAAATGACGCTTCGCTTGGAAATCTATGACGAGATTTCCACAATTTCCACAAGCCCCTAACTCCTCTATATTTTAGATTAATATCAATTTTCTTAAAGAAAATAGGCAGAAGGCAAGTTTGGTTTATATAAGTTATTAAAAATAAAGAAATTAAAAGAGAAGCTTTTGACTATAAAGATGCTGGCTACTTCAGGCTGAAAATCTATAACACACTGCTTACCAGGTACGCATTATTGTGATAAACCTTATTTTTTAAATAATAATATATTTTAGTGCTAAGCCACTAATTTAATTAGCTCGATATTATCGAGATTGGCAGTGCCTAAGCCTAACTCTTCTGCTCGTTGAAGAGTTGGTTGAGTACTTTCAAGAGCAAAATCAGGATTATGCTGAGCCATAATTCGAGCAGCATAAGAATCAGCAGCAACCGGATCACCTGATACGATCAATACGCCCGCTTTCTTTATTTCTCCTCCATAAGAGATATGCTCGTAGCCGACCAGAATCTCTCTGGCATCGATAATATGTAAATCAGGTAAACAAGCATAAGCTATCTCAGCAATAGCTTTTTTGAATTTTCCTAATTTAGATGGATCACGATCCATATTGTTAGTCATATGCAATCGCATCCGGTCATCGCGAATGATGCACCCTACATTATTCTTCAAAGCACAGCTTATTGATGCTGCGTGATGTGTTTTTAGGGAGGGCATGTTAATAAAAAGCGAAGATTTATAAGCAGGTTCAAAAACCTTTATAATGTCTTTTTCACTGTGTTGTATGTATTGATTTAAAGTATCCGGCTTATTGGATTTAAGTACACTATTCATTACCACAAATTTGTCGGACTTAACCGCAAGATGAGCACTATTTGTCATATCTATCAATTGAGCACCACTTTTCTGGGCAAATTCTGTCATACCGCTGCGCTCAAAGGCTCGCTCCATCATGCGAATCCCGCCATCAGCGATACTGCTTTTCCTTACTCCCGCTTTTTCTAAAAGCATATAAACAGTCTTAAGCGTTTCACCAGCAGTTATTTCGGGGTAAATTGCAGGAAAGACGAAGTTCGGTTTCAGCAGGGCATCCGTTCGTCCTGTGGCAATTTTCTCCAGACCACCAAGTGCTTCAAAGGCTTTCATCAGCATTGCTTCAATATTATCGCCCTCAACTACTGCTAGCATCGGTTTACCGTTTTTCATATACGGATTGGAGATTTTCTCTCTTGGTGCTACAGAAGGTACATCTTCGGCTTTCTCTTGTTTTTCCTGTGAGTATGATAGGCAAGTGAAAGCTTTGGGAACAGCTGCTGCTGCCATCGACATGCTAGCGTATTTGAGAAAATCTCTTCTTTTCATTCTATATGTTTTATTATTTATTTTAGACATGCCTTTCTCCTTTTTTTACTGATCAGTCACTTTATATTAATTTTCCTTACAAAGCTCAACCAGGGAATTAGCCGCTTCATCGATGAGCTTTTGGCCAATTTCTTTGGAAGAAACTTTTCCCACAGAGCGAAGCACCTCAGCGGGAAAGAAGTGGGATAGCTTATATTCTTTTCTGGTGCGATATCCTTTTCGTAGATGCTGCAAATCTCCTTTTATTTCTATATCTTTGGTTTTATCTAATTGCACGAGATGAGGATTTACTGCCAAGGCGATTGAGGTACCAACATCAGCATCTTTGCCTAAAATCTGCTCTACTTTATTCCTATCAGCAACTTGACCGAAAGTGGTTACTACTATATCAGCTGAGGGATATTGGCGGGTGTGTTCTAATACAGCTAATCGCAAGGTATTAGCCACATTTCCCCCATACAAAACGAAGAAGATGATGCGACCAAATCCCTGCTCTTCTAAGCTCAGGCAATAATTTTTAACTATAGAGATCATGGTTTGAGAATCAACGACCACATATCCTGGCCAGCAAATGAAATCAAGGTAATCTCCAAAAGGTATTGGTGTTCCCACAATTGCCCCTGCCTTTTTCGCTGCTTTTTTACAGATTTCCAGACTGGCATATAAATCAGCTCCCACTGGAAGATGAGGTCCCTTTGCTTCAATTTGAGCAACAGGTATGAGGACAGCAGTATGCTTTGCGCCCAATTCCTTTAATTCAGTAAAGGTAAAATCCTGAAACATTACTTTTTCAGTGGTTTGAGAAAAGGAAGGATAACAACATCCAGAGATGATTATAATCAAAGGTATTATATGTTGAAAAGTAATATATTTTCTCATTTTCTACCCTTTCCATATAATAATAGTTATTAAATCTTCTATGATTAGCATAAATATTCATCAGCTTGCATAGAGGACATTTTTTACTTAAATTATAAAATAAATGAGCAAATTTTATTCCATATGATAATGTTTTATGAATATTAGTTTTACTGTAATCATATGCTTAAGATAATAAAGGGATTTTTTATAGAAGGGAGTATATTAAATTCGTATTATTTATTATTAATAATGCACATTTTTGGATTTCTTTTCAATTCTATGGATTATTAATAGCAAAAGTTGCAAGTTTAGCACTAATGATGCAAAAATAAAATATCCAATTATCGGTATCAGCTATTCTTTTTTATGTTTTTAGTTCTTTTATTCTTTTAACATATTGAATGATAAGAGAAATTGCCAGGATAATAAGAAAAGTATTAAGAAAAGCGCTTAGCCAGTTCTTCGCCACTACATATTTATACAGCAAGTAAATTAATCCTGCAAAGGTAGTGGGGTAGAGAAAAGTAACGGGAAATATGACATGGAGAAAATAGCTTCCACCACGTTTTTCTTTCTTCCTTAATCTCTCTAAGCTGAGAATAGTAAAGGGAAGGATGAGCACCAGTAATCCTGCAAGTACTAATCCGTTCCACAGGTCCATGAAGGGTACAAATCTATAGAGCAAAAATCCTGCGAGCGTTACCAATATGGATGAAGCCAGTGGTTTACTCAATGGTGATTTTTGCCCCAGCTCCTGGATAACATATCGACTGGTTCGAGCGAAAGAATCAAGAGTGGTAAGGGTGAGAGCTGCTAATGTCAATGCTCCGAGGGTACTTCCGATTATCAATGGGATTCCCAAATGTGCCATTGCCTGTCCCAGAGCCTGAGAGAAGAGGACGCCTATTGAAGAAGACTTTAATCCGGTAGCCAGGAATTCCTTGTAGGTAAAGCCGGTTATGATCAGGCAGGCTGAGAGAACTGCCATTACTGTTTCTCCAATCATGCCGCCATAAGCTATGCGGAATCCATGGGATTCCTTGCTAATCTGTTTTGATGTGGTACCAGCAGCAATGAGGGAATGCCAGCCCGATGCAGCGCCGCATGAGATAGTAGCAAAGAGCATAGGCCAGAGTGGTCCGCGAAGAGAGGTAGTAAAACCATGGAAAAAAGGCATCTGGATTTTAGGTCTTCCTATTAATAACCCTACTATTCCTAAAATTAAACCGATAAGCAGCACAGCAGAATTAAGATAGTCTCGTGGTTGGAGTAAAAGCCAGACAGGGGTATAAACGGCAAAAAAAGTATAAATGACGAAGAAATAAATCCAAAAACTCTCTGAAAAAAGAATAATTTCTTTGCCAAAGAAATGGAGATTTGCTTGCTGGAGAGGATATTTAATCCCTAAAATGACAAAGATTAAAGTAAGTGCTAAGCCGATTATAGTAGCAATAGCTATGGGTATACCTTTTTTAAATAGTACACCACAAAGCATTGCAATAGGTATAAGGGCCAGTGTGGGTATGGCGGCTGTCGGATTTTGCGCCAGGGTAGTAGCTATGACTGACAGAAAAATAGCATAGACCAATATTCCTCCAAAAGCTAATACAATGCTTGATAAAATTCCTGAAAATCTCCCCAACTGTTCGCTAATGACATCACCCATTGACTTTCCTTCTCTTCTTACGGAAATCATGAGGGCAAAATAATCGTGAACTCCTCCCACTAAAAGTACGCCGAAGACCATCCAGAGAAGAGCTGGGCCCCAGCCCCAGAGCAGTCCAACGATGGAAGCAATAATAGGACTCGTGCCTGCAATAGACATCCAGTGATGCCCAAAGAGAACCAGAGGACGCGTGGGAACATAATCCTTCTGGTCGTTTTTCTGATGTGCAGGAGTGAGGGCAGCATCATTAGGCTTTACTATGGAGGTTATAGATTTTTTAAGTATATGATAGCCGAATGCTAAGGTAGAGTAGGCTCCAGTAATTACTGGTAAAATGTTCATCTGCTTCCTCCCTTGTTTCTAACATTAATGGCGGTACCATATCTTTATAATTATATTATTTTAATAATTTATAGGCCAATGATATTTAAAAAAATGTTTTGCCCTTTATTTTTTCATAGATGCTATTAGAAAATAACCCATTGAATATTAGTAATATATGAGATAATATAGCTGTATAAGTTGCCTTGAGCGCTTATTATTGAGATTTAGTAAAATTCGTATAAAAATAGAAATTTTGCTTAGGTAAAGGTAAGTGAAAAGAAGAACATTATACATAATTTCAGGAGATACAAAAGTCCCATTTCTTCGAGGTTTTTTAACCCAGTCGCTTATAGATGCAGGACTCAATTTTGAGGATGCTTATGGTATTGCCAATCTCATGCGTGATAAGCTGAAAACTCTGAAGAATGTAACAACTAAAAAATTAAAACAACTTGTTTGCGAACATTTAAAAGCTAATTTCGGGGAAGAGGTAGCTAAAAGATATCTTTCACCTACGGAACCCTCTCCTCCTATGATTGTTGAGGGAGGAGAGCCAAGTATTCCTTTTTCAAAAGGTATATTGTCTCAATCCATCCTTGCTTCAGGACTGGATCATGGTTCTGCTTATGAAATCGCCATGCTGATTGAGGAAAAATTGTCCAAGAAGGGAGGCAATATTAGTAATAGTTTAATACTTAAGATAACCTATGAAACCTTAGAACAGAAATATGGTCTGAGCTATGCTCAGAGGTATCTTATCTGGCGGAAATATAAGAATTCTGATAAGCCGGTAATTATTTTGGTTGGCGGTCCTACAGGATCGGGAAAGACTTCACTTTCCGCCGAATTAGCTCACCGTTTAGGGTTTACTCGACTCATATGCACTGATTCTGTGCGGCAGATATTAAGGATAATGTTCTCAAAAGACCTTCTCCCTTCAATACATTATTCCTCTTATGAGGCATGGAAACGTGTGCCTATCCCTATTAGTGAAAAGGAGGACCCGGTAATAGTTGCTTTTAGAGAGCAAAGTCTAAGAGTTAGTGTTGGAGTTAGGGCACTCATTGATCGAGCTATAGAGGAAAATTATAATATGATTTTAGATGGAGTACATGTCGTTCCAGGGTTTATCGATTTGAAGGCATATGCGGATGCTGCGCAAATATTCTTGTTGATAGTAACTGTTCTTGATAAAAAGATTTTTCGCCAGCGTTTTGAAAGCAGGCGGTTATTATCACCGCGTCGACCTTATGAAAAATATTTGGCAAATTTTGATTCTATTCTTAAAATACAAAATTTTCTAATGGAACTTGCTGAGCACTATAATTGTCCTGTTATAAGCAACATAGATTTTGAAAAGACAGTCATAACAATTATTAAGCTGGCAAGTGAGTTTCTGCTTGAAAAAGAAAAGAATCCAGAGCTCTTATTTTAGTCAGAAATAAATTATGAAGGGCAGACTTTATATTTTTATAGTTGTTATCATCCTTATATATGCTCTTAATCTAACAGGACGTTTAAGGAGCGGTGGCGACGACGCACATTACATCGTATTGGCTAAGGCATTGACTACTGGTCAAGGATATCGCGTCATCAGCCATCCTAATGAACCACTAGAGACGCAATATGCTCCCCTTTTATCATTCTTATTGTTACCTATAGTGAAATTTTTTCCACAGAATTATCTGATACCGAAGATCATTCCGCTGCTTTTCGCCTTTGCTTCTATATTGGTCTTGTCGCGATTGATCAAGATTTACCTTCCTCAGCAAAAAGAGAAAGCGCAGTGGTTATTGATATGTGCTGCTGTGAGCCCCATAATTATATATTATTCAACGCAGGTTTTAAGTGAACCCCTCTTTTACTTTTTTTCCCTATTAACCATTTATATTGCTCTACGTTTCGATGGAAGAGAGAATATAAAGATACTATTAATTCTTGCTATTTCAGCAGTAGCTGCATATTATAGCCGTTCTATTGGACTGAGTTTAATTCTTGCTCTATCGCTTCTTTATTTAATAAGAAGAAGATACAAGTTTTTTCTTATAATTTCTCTTTTTATGGTGGCCATGGTTTTACCATGGATAGTAAGGAACTCCCTTTTAGGAGGAAGTGGTTATATTAGCTCTTTTTTCTTGGTTAATCCATACGACCTCGATTCCGGTACTATTACTTTTATCGGTTTTGTAAAGAGAATTTTGCTGAATGCTATTCGCTATTCAGGTAAAGTAGTACCTGATCTTTTGTTCTATCCCTGGCTGGCAAAAATAAGCCCTTATAATCCTTTTAAAATTGCTCTTGGGTTGCTTTCTTCTTTTTTGATTGCGTTGGGTTTTTTTCGCAGCTTAAGAACGAGGATCAATATTTTAAATATTTATGGCCTAATATATTTTTTATTCTGTTTGCTATGGCCCTGGTATGATGTTCGTTTTCTCATGCCCCTTTTTCCCATTATATTGCTTTTTTTAGTACAAGGGACTGGGGAGGTAATAAGGTTCTTAAGAACAGAACGATTAAAAGGATTTACTCAGAAGAAGCTTCTTAAAAATGCACTAATAGCAGTCATAATTCTCTTTTTCTTGATTGGAGATGCTCATATTATATATAGGAATCGCTGGAAGAAAATAAGCCCGGAGTGGCAAGAATATCATAAGGCCTGTCTCTGGTTGAAGTATCATACAGATAAAGGAAGCAATATTTTCTGCAGGAAAGCATCATATACCTATCTTATTTCGGGTAGAAAGGCGGTTTTGTATCCTTTTACTCAAGATTACACCAAAATGAGCCAATTCTTAAAAGAGCATCGTATAGATTACATAATATACGATCGTTTAGTTAGCGCTGTTGATTCATCCGAGCTCTATCTCAAACCTTTTATTATGCACAATCGCACTCTTTTCCGGCCTGTCTATAAAGCGGGTAGTTCTGGAACTCTTATTTTTAAATGGGCTGGGGTTTTGGAATGAGATGTTGAGAATATATAAGAGAAATTAAGGTCTTACACTATATATATTCTTGGATTTTTAACCAATTAATTTTCTCTATTATTAAAATGCCATATCTTCCAGTGTAAAGCTATTGTATGTAGCCCAGAGCCTTAAGCTGCTTTTTTAACATCTCATTCATCTCAATAGTGTTTATCTGCTCATCTTTTATCACTATCTCTGCTATTTTTTGGTTATTTTTAATAATGGATATGAGCTGTTTTTTAAGTCGAGCAGCCTTATTCTTGTTTAAAGTAATGAGATTAGTGAGTTCTCCTGGGTCTCTTTTTAAATCGTAAAGTTCTTCTCTGTCAATATCAGGGAAATATATATATTTGAAACCGTCTTTGATGATTGATTTTCTTTCCTTTCCTCTATATAAATACTCGCTAAATGCAATTCTTTTTTCTTCCTCCCCTGTTATTATCGGCATTAGACTTCTCCCCTGAAAAAAACCCTGATGCTTAATGTTCAGGAAATCTAAAACGGTGGGAAATATGTCTATTAGTCGCACCTGGTTTTTTATCACTTTATTTTTTGCAGGAAAGAGATTACCAAAATGAATAATAAGAGGAATATGAAGCAATTCATCATAAACTGTATGTCCATGTTCAAATCCTAAGTGTTCCCAAAATTCCTCTCCATGGTCGCTGGTGAGGATGATTAATGTTTTGTCAAAAATGCCCAGCTTTTTTAGCTTAGATATCACTATACCAAGCTGATCATCGGCGAATCGTATTTCCCCATTATAAAGGCTTTCTATATATTTTCTGTCATCTGATATGATGTTATAGTTACCCGACCTGATTTTGCCGAAGTCTAAAAATCTCTTATCCTTGAATTTGCTTTTATAATTGAGATTCTTTAAATATTTTTTCGCCGGTTGATAAGGGATATGCGGGTCTGTGTAATGTATCCAGAGAAAGAACGAGCTTTTATGATACTTATTTAGCCAATCTACGACCTCTTTAGTAATAATATTTCCAGTGGTATACCATTGATTAGATACAGTGCTCCTGATATTTTTTAAGAGCCTTAAATAAAATAAGCCGGGAATTTCATAATAGCTATCATCAAAGTTGTGAAATCCAGCAAAACCTTTGGCAAATCCTTGTTCTTTTGTTAGTTGAGGATTAGATAATATCGCCTGGGTAAAATAACCTTGCTTTTTAAGAATTTCAGGAAGCAGGGTAATTGATTCAGCTATCTTTTTGAATGATTTGCTCTCTCCTTCGCCAACTATTTCTCCGCCTTTATGAATGGAGGGACATAGTGAAGAAAGGATAGAAGCGATTGAAGGTGTGGTCCAGGGACACTGGCTTACGGCTTTATTGAATAAAATCCCTTTTTTTGCTAAAGCATCAATAGCAGGTGTTTTTACTTTATTTGACCCATAACAGCTCAGATGGTCAGCTCTGAGGGTATCTATTGTGATAAGTATTATAGGGGGTAGATGCTTCTGTGGTAATTTAATTTCTTTATGCCGAAGGGAAGCTGGTTGAATTTGTTGCCACCAAATTACTATGAGAATAATAATTGAAGATATCAGAATCCCAATGGGTAGAGCTAATCTTTTCATGGACAATTTTGGTTTCAGTGCATTAAAGAATAAATTTGCAATGAGTACAATAGCTCCTAAAAGAGAAATATTAATAATAATTAACCTGCTCAAATATTTAGTTAAGCTGAAATAGAAAGAGAGATACATCCAATCTATAATTATCACATTGAGAATAAGTGCTGTAGCGAGATAACTATTAACGAATTTTCTATCTGTTGGTGAATATTTATTAAAAAGTTTATAAAGAATGATATAGAATACTATAAATATAGCTGTAATGCCGATATCAGCTAAAATCGATGCTACGGATTTAATAGATGGAAAAAATTTTACATTTATTTCAAATAATACTAATAAGAATGGTAAGCTTGAAATGGAAAGAGCAGCATACATGCTATTGATATTTATAAGTTCTATCCACCTCCTGGTAATTTTTAATTTATTGCTAAAAATAGATACAAATCCAATAAGCAATCCAGACAGAATATTTACAGAGCAATAGACTAATAGGCTCAAGAAGATTTTTTTTCCTTCGAGCTGTTTCCCGGTGATTATATTTTGTATATATTCTACAATCCAGAATAATACTCCTCCTATGAGACATAGGAAAATACCCAGCAAAATATTTTTGTAAATCGGATTGGAATCAGACATTTTCATTTAATTTCTCTAAATGGTTGCTTTTTTTCAGGGAATCTTAAGGAAAAGATTAATTCACAATTATGAGAGAATGTGCAATTTTGACGCTGTGAAATCCTTCTGGCAAATCGAATCCTTTATCCAGTATTTCGGCATCCTCCTCGCTTGACTTGGAAACAATCATTTGCTTGAGTAATATCACTGGTATAGGTATAAATCCCAAGCGAAGACCCTTAATATCGAATATTCCTCGACCATCCTGGCCACAGAAATATCCCCAGGCTTTTAATGTTATTTCACCAGTCAAAAGTCTTTTTACCATGGGTGACAATTCTTTTTCCAGGGTATCCCGGAATTCGTCCAGATTGATTGATACCAGGATTATAGCTTCCTCACCCTTAAGTTTTATATGCCATGCTTTTATCTCGGGTGGCATTCTATGTCCATAGTTGAGCTGAATAAATGCATTGAGCTCATCTTCATTTAAATAGAATTTTTTATAGCTAATCTGCCCATCAGGGGTGAGCTGACGAGCGGCTTGCAATTTTTTCTCCAGGCTCGCAAAAGCATCTTTCGGAATATCATTTGCTTGATAAGAATCTGAATCTTGAAGTATTGTGTTCATACAATATGTCTGCAGTACAGGAGGAAAAAACAGTGATATAAAAAAAATCAACGCAGTATTAAGTATTACCAAATATTTTCTGTTTTTTATCATAATTTCCTCTATAATTTTTCCGATATATTTTTAGTTCTTTATCCCTCATTCTTAGCCCTTAATACTTCCTTCTTCAAAGCCCTACAGGCTTCGGCTATATCAGGGGCACCCATAACAGCGCTAACAACGGCAATTCCATCCGCTCCGGCTTTTATAACATCCTTTATATTATGTATTTGTATGCCACCGATACCTATTATGGGAATACTAACTGCTTTTCTAATCTGGCTAATTCTCTGGGGGCCGCCGATAGGTCCTGTATCCTTTTTTGTTTTAGTGGGATAAATGCCCCCAACTCCAAGGTAATTGGCTCCTTGTGTTTCAGCTTCCCGTGCTTCTTCTATAGTTTTAACAGAAATGCCTATTATTTTTTTCTCCCCCATAAGCTTGCGCGCGATACATAATGGCAAATCCCTTTGTCCCAGATGCACTCCGTCAGCATCCAGTGCTAAAGCCAAATCTATTCGATCATTTATAATAAAGCAGGCACCCCCTTTTTTAATAAGAGGTTTTATCTTCATGCCCATTTTGAAGATCTCTCTATCGGTAAGTTTTTTTTCTCTTAATTGAATGACTGTAACCCCTCCTTGTAATGCAGCGTTTACTACTTCTTCCAATGTCCTGTCTTTTGAAAGCTCTCTATCTGTAATCACATAGAGGCTGAAATCGAGCATATATTGTACTCCTCTGCAGATGATTGTTCATTTAAAGAAAAGAGCGCTTATATTCTAAATTTCTGTTTATATTTTCATAATGGTAAAGGTAAAAAGGAGCAAATTGGAACATAAATGAAGCACACTGGTAGCAACTAAACTTCGAGTTTTTATAAAAACCATTCCAAGTATCATACCTGCAATAAAAGTGATGGCCAAAAAGAGTGACAGTCGAAAAACAGTAAGTCCCGGATATCCCAAATGGCCAAGCGAAAATAAAATGCTTGAAATGAGCAAGGCTACTGCCCAGCTAAAGTTTTCATTTTTTCTCATAGTCATAATGGCTTTAAATATAATAAGTATAAGTAGTGCCCTTACGAATTCCTGAATTATTGCGCTGGGAGCATATCGACTAATTGCTGCTGAAATTTCCGTCCAATCAGGAAATCTAAAGATTTTTTCTCCCATGAGCCTGATAAGGGGAAGATTTAACCCACCGATAAGGAGAAGGCCAAAAGAAAAGAACTTTATCTCTTTAATGCCAAATTTAAAGTTGTATCCCAGTTCCTTTCCCAATCCCACGAGGACCAATAGAAAGATAATAGATATTATCAGAAACCAACCAAAACCTCTATCCAATGATAATTCTGGTTTCGGTGTGTCCTTAATAGTGTCATATAAACCTAATAAGGCTAAGGTTTCAAAATAGTTTCGATTGGTGCGGGTAGGAAGAATTAGGCAGTGAATATCAATATTCTTAATGTTTTTGATAAGCCATATGCTCTTACTTGGTGGTAGTTGCTTTAAGTTAAAAAGCTCCCAGCATCTAATCTGATTTTTAAAATGAGCTACCGCATTTAATACGTCCTCACTTTTTTGTTTTTTCAAATCGAAACATCCCACCATATTAATGTCTTCAGCGGCCAACCTGTTGACTGTTTCATAAGCATCTTCGGATTCCATTAATACCCGAATCCAATTTCCCATTGATAAATGCTTATTAAGCTCACTTAATTCCGCTTTGGTTTTTACAGTGATAAGTTGATTGCTTCCAAAAATAAGGCTATTTTCTCCTGATGGATGAGAATCAAGATAGTGGATTTTTACTGATTTTATAGGTATTTCTTCTGGCCATATCTTATTATTTATATTAATACGACATTGAAGGAATTTGTTTGGTGAGCTC
The DNA here is from genome assembly GCA_964645975.1 of uncultured Acidobacteriota bacterium. Lineage (GTDB taxonomy): Bacteria > Acidobacteriota > B3-B38 > Guanabaribacteriales > CAZYAF01 > CAZYAF01. Next base: position 160,407 of record CAZYAF010000004.1, on the reverse strand, counting down.
GTTATCTGGCAGCTTCTTCGGTGTCGATAGGGTAATGACCAGGACTCCCAGGTTGTATTATCGATTTCGAAGCTGCTTCCAGTTCTTGTCTGTACATTAATACCTTTACGCTCACCCTCCCAGGAAATACTCAGGAAATGGTCTATGCTGCCAGTGCCTATTGGCCGGGAAAGAAAACTTGAGAAATTTTTACTAATATTATTTCTGCTATCCTGATAAAAGGAATCATCCAACGGAAAAAATTCGCTATAGGGAATAACAATAATTGCTCCTCTTTTTAATTTTATCCAATCTATTTTAAATTCCGAACCTTGAGAGCCTTCAGGTGGATCGAATCTAAAGACGGATATTTTATCAGAGGTACCACCCCATCGCGTAAGACCTTGTTTCGCTGGCGAGGGAAAGAATCTAATAGCTGAAAGATTTATCCGATATTCATGCCAGCCCTCTCTTATGGAAATTGAAGCTGAATGAGCTCCTTCCAATAACTGATTATCACGCCAGAAATAAATATGAACTTTTCCTTCCTTAGAAGAATAAATGCGGAAGGTTAAAAAAAAGTAATGTTGCGGGTCTATCTTTTCATTTTTCAGATTAAGATAAAAATATGGGTCCTCTCCGAGAGTGAAAAAGAACATACCATCGGAGAAGTGAGGATTTTCTAAATCATGAACTTCAGATAAAATCTCACCCTCTTGCGCCATTTCCCATTCGAAAAGAGGAGTTGCTCTCATGCTTTCAGCAATTTTTGCAAGTTGATATCGTTCGTATTCTCTCTTTCCATAGTAATTATTTGCTTTCCACGCAATAAGAAAGCCAATCAATAATAATAAAATGATTTTTAGTAGTTTTGTTATGTTATTACGCATCGTTAAAGTAGTATTTCAAAATTAGAATATAGGGATAATAGTATGATTGATTATTAGTAATTGCTCATAGAAAGATAAAAAATATTCAATAACTATTTTTCTCTCTGAATTATGAAATCTGCCATGTGCATAAGGCTTTCTCGAGCAGGGCATAGAGGGAAGGCATCGAGATTTTTCTTAGCTTTTTCAGCGTATAAAAAAGCTCTCTCCTTGGTTGACTCAAGAGCTTTATATTTATTAAGCAATTCCATTATTTCTTCCATTGATATATTATTATATGCTTTCTCCTGCAGGACTGTTTCTACTTTTTTTTGTTCTTTTTTGTTCGCCTGTTTAATAAGGAGAATGATGGGGAGGGTAACTTTTCCTTCCAGAAGATCGTTTCCTATGGGTTTTCCCATAATTTCCTCACGTGAACTAAAATTGAGCATATCATCAATTAATTGAAAAGCAATACCTAAATTATATCCAAACTGCTGGATAGATTTTTTCATATCCTCAGGAGCATCAGCGAGAATAGCTCCAATTTGAGAACAGGCTGAGAAAAGATAAGCAGTCTTACCTTTTATGATATCCAGATAGTCTTCTTCGCTAAGGTTTATATCAGATACTTGAATATTTTGGCTTAACTCACCTTCGATCATCTTTCGAGTAGTATAAGAAAGCAGACGTACAATAGTAGAATTTTCATCTAATAAAGCTAAATCTATTGCTTTAATATAGAGATAGTCTCCGAATAGAACACCCAGACTATTACCCCATCGGTAATTTGCTGATGGTTTGCCTCGTCTTACATTGGCATTATCTATAATATCATCGTGAATAAGGGTTGCATTATGTATTAATTCCACAATAACAGCATAGAGAATATCTTTCTGGCCTTCATATCCACATAAATTGGCGCTATGGAAAAGTAGAATAGGGCGAATCCTCTTCCCGCTGGAGAAGTATGTTGCGTCTTTAATGAAGGATAAAGCTTTAATATCGGACGTAATAATTTTGGTCATCTCCTCTTCTAATTTATGGAGTTTATCATCTAACCAACGAGTTATAAGATGTATATCCAATGCCTTTCCTCTCTTTATTTATTGCCGGATTTATTTTTTACATCAGATGTATTAAATCTAAAAATTTTATCTAATTTAGAGCTTTTAAAACGATAACAAAGACCTTTGGAATAATACCACCATATTTCCATGTTCTTAAATCTTTTCCCTTTGAACCTTTCTTTTTTATCTGGTATTCCTCTTAATCGAATTATTTTGCCTTTATCAGAATCGGCTCCTAATTCTTCAATTTCCTTTTTAATTTTTTCCCAATCAGGATTGAAGGCGAGTATATGGTCCACTTTGACGGTATCTGATAGCTTTATTTGTTGAGTTATATCTACATTTTCGGATATCTGATATTGTACCTCGTCGAACTCCCCTTCACGATAAAAGCGTAAATAAAAATTATTAAAGCTTGTATCTTCCAGCCAGATTATCTCAAATAAACCTTTCGAATCGCTCCGAGTGCTTATTTCCTTTTCTTCTAAGATATCAATGGCAGAATTAGTTTTATTGAAGCCCCTGTTTTGCATAATAAATCTTACAGGTACATTGCTTACTCGATTTCCCTCTTCGTCGACTATAGAACCACGAATAGTAATCTCTCGTTCTTCTTGCTGCTGAAGGAAAAGATTATGAGTCCAGAGTATGGAAAATAGTAATGCAAAAAAGACTATATTAGATAAAATCTTTTTATTAAACACGGTATGTTTTATATTTATAATGCCATTTATCATGTAGGTTAATCCTGTCGAAAATTGCTAAATTGCACGTGTATTCCCAAATCCTTTTCCTTCAAATGTTGAATAATATATTGGAGAACATCTCTTTTTTTTGCTGCTACACGTACAACTTCACCTCTAATTGAGGCTTGTGCTTTCAACTTGAGTCCTTTTATTATTTTTACAATTTCCTTAGCTTTATCAGTGGGTATTCCTTGCTGCAATTCTATAGATTGACGGACTCTACCTCCGAACGCTCGTTCAATTTTTCCATAATTCAGAGCTTTTAGGGGAACCTTCCTTTTAGCCAGTTTGGTTTGTAATATCTCTTTTAGGCTCTTTAATTTAAAATCGTCATCAGCTAAAAGGATGATCTGATTGTTCTCAAATGAAACCTGGCAATTGCTATTTTTGAAATCAAAACGAGTCCTAATTTCTTTATTAGTAAGCTGGATAGCGTTATTTACCTCTTGCAGGTTTACCTCCGATGTAATATCGAAGGAGTTTGTGACAGCCATGTTTCATCTCACATATTTATGAATCCTAAAAACATTACCTAAAATAATACCATTAGGCAAAGAAAAAAACAACAATTGCTTCATTTCCCATTACTCCACTTTTTCTCCCTCTGTGGTATATACTTCAACTCCTTTGGGAATTGTAAACGTGAATAGTTTCTCAGGTAATGTTTGGTTCTCATTAATATCCTCAAAAATGTAATCGGTTATGTTTTCAAGGAGGTCTATTATCATCATCCTTCGTATTATATTGCGAGTGGGATTTACTTCGAGCATTATACTCTGGAAATCGCTCTCTTGGTGCAGAGGAGTGAGCTTTAGCTGTATATTTCCTTCATCAAGAGTTTTCATTATTTCCACCTTTTCAATATTAAAATTATCTTTGAGCTTTCCCCGACCACTCAGGTATAAAATGGGAGTCTGTTCACTTTTCCATTCGTCCAAATTCATTATTTGCACCTGCTTGTCTTCGACCAAATACCAGTAGATAGTCTTTCCATCGCTGACCATCAGTTTTTTTTCTGGCTCTTTGTATTCCCACCGCATTTTTCCAGGTCTTTTAAAGTACACAATTCCTTTTTCAATCTCCTGGCGACTAAATGCTTTACTGACCATAATCTGGGTAAATTGTGCAGATAGGTTATTTAGAGTCTCATATTTCTGCTGAATTCCATTTGCAATCTCATCAGCAGTTTGACTCCAAAGGGGCAGAGCTAATCCCACGCTAATTAAGCATATAATATAGAGCTTTTTCATTTGATATTTGATCCTCTTCAGTTCTTTATTGTATTTATATGTGAAATAACGGGTAAATACAGGTATGATACATATCCTTTGCTATTTTGATTTTACTAATGTATTTATATAGATTTAGGGTATTCCCACTGCATAATCCCTCCACCTCAAAACATCCATGCTTGTAATTATCGGATAGCCTTTTTGCATTTTGCATATAGTATAGTTGTTCTGCTTTAGCACCTCCCAGGCAGCTTTATGCTCCTCTGGACCGTGAAGCTCCATAAAAAGTATAGGACGAGCTTTTCTCACAATTTCAAGCATTCCAGGAATCGCTTTCACTCCTCCTCCCTCAATATCTATTTTAATAATATTTGGCTGAGGATTTCCATCTCTAAAAACGAAATCATCTAATCGCAAACTCTTTATTTCGATTTTTTTAATGAATTCATTATCTTTGTGTGAGCAAGTAGTGAGCCTGCTCAAAGCAGTATGCCAGTGTACTAAAAAGGTCTGTATACCCTCATGATCAGATACAGCATACGGTATGAGATGGATAATATTTTGTAATGAATTTAAAGCTATATGATCAGCTATCCTTTGGGAATTTTCCGGTAAAGGTTCAAAGGCATAAACTTTTCCTTCCATACCAATAAGTCGGGCAAAGATTAGAGAAAGATAGCCTATGTTTGCTCCCACATCATAAATGGTCATATCGGCTTTGCAGAAGTCTTTGATAGCTCGAATAAGATGAGGCTCATAATTGCCCAACCAGTAATAGTTCTCATTCTTAAGATATAGCTTTAAATGAGTTCCCTGTAGAATACCTGTAGAAATTACTATTTCCGACAAGCCATCGGGGGTTCTCGATATAATATTGCTTTTGATTAAGTTCCTAAATGGGGGAATAAAAGATATGCATTTTTTTGCCCATGCAGGTAGAACCTTATTGGAAAAATCTGACAGACGCAGAAAAAATGGCAGATTTGATTTTTGCTTAACAGAATGCATCTGTATCATTTCTCCCGCCGATGATATTATCATATGTTATAAATAATGGAAAGAAAAAAGATGGTAATTAACTCTATGGGGTGTAATTCATGCTGTTTTGGAGATGCTGAAGAAAAAGATAATTTTAAGAAAAATTTGCTTGACAATTAATGCCAGTTATGATAATAAATAAAAAATTTATCTTGAATACAGATTTTTTATAAACCGAAGGGAGGTGGAAATAAATGGCAAGAGTATATCGCCAGGATCTCATGGATTATCTGAGACACTGCATTGTGAGTGGTCAGAATGAAGAAGACATCTTACAGCAGATGTCCTCACAGGAGATTCAGGATTTGGATTTAGCGATAGATGAGCTTCGAAACTACGTACAAAGAGAGATGGAAAAGCGAGAGAGATTTTCCAAACATCATGGTTAATAAATTTTAACAGCAGTTAAGCTGCTGAGGCTTCAATTTAATCCTTCCATTACCCCATAGGGGATTCATTTTTTAAATTTCTTTCCAATTTCGATAAAACAAGCAATAAAAGTTAAAAAGCAGTATTCAAATCTCGAACCCGATAAGAATAATAAAAATATAAGCTACAGCATAGCTTATTTAGAGCTTCAATTTTGCCTCAAGGCTATTATTGTAATTATCTAAGAGCTGTTGGTTATGCGTTTTGCTATACGAACCATCTGGATATTGATTATAATAGACCATAATCCTACCAATGGACCAAGGTCAATTAATCCTGAACTTCCGGGAGGATTTGGTGCCGTTGCAATATTAACTCCCAGCAGTGCCGCACCTACTACTATACCTGAAATGCCAAATATGAATCCGAAAAAACTGTTGCGCAGCATAGATATTGCGAAAAGAATTACAGATATACAGATAAACACATCCCAGACTAAATCAAGCCCCAAATCTATTGAGCGTAAACTGCGGTATGTCAGAACAATAACCTGTTGTTCTGTTTCCTGAGCTGCAATAAAACGAGCCCCCATCAAAGACCGTACAGTCCCCTGAACAATGAGCATGGCATCGACCAGGACGAAAGCAATGCATCCATAAATCATTCCTAATTTAGCGAGCAGTGAGGTTCTATTATGTGTAAGTGCTCGATGCAGTCCCAGCATTGATACAATTCCAAGAATACCAAAGGCTGCTACAAAGAAATACCCAGCCATAAGTATAGTAGCATTTTTGCCTGTTCCTAAAGCTGTCAAGTACTGCTCGACAGTTTTTGCGCCATGGCCCGGCAGGAAATTGTTTAATAGTATTGCGCTGCCATAGATTAGAAATGCAATGATTCCACAAATACCACCAATCCTTACCAATCGTCCGTTTTCGTTCATCTTTCCCCCTCTACTATGGAATGCATTATTTTTGTTACCTGATTAAATTGTTTTATTAAAGCATTAGCTTTATTATTTAACGAAAAATATTCAGCTAAGTTAAGCTCTTTTTATTACCTCAATACAAAAAATGAGAAAAAATTCTAAAAGGAACTTTTGCTCGCAATCCAATGCAGAGGCATCTAAGGAGCAAGCGAAAAATTTTAATATAGATGATTGTCTGGAAAGCAGATAGCACGTATTATAAATTTGAAAATATTTTTCTAAATATATGCATGAAGCCCGGGAAGTAAATAGGTAACACCAAAGAGGGTGAAGATTACAAAAAGAAATCCAATCACAGCGAAGTAGGCAGACCTTTTCCCAGCCCATCCTTTTACAATTCGTGTGTGCAAATATATAGCATAAACCAGCCAGGTAATGGCTGACCACCATTCTTTTGGATCATTACTCCAATAAGAGCCCCAGGCTTTTTGTGCCCAAATAGCACCAGTAATAATTAAAAAAGTTAGAAAAGGAAAGCCGATGGAAATAGACCTATAGGTAAGGGTATCAAAAAGCTTGGGTTCTGGTAAACGATTAATTATATGCTCATGTTTAAGTTGAAAACCTATGAATAAGCCCATCAATATGGTCACGAAAATGATAATAATATAATCAAAAGGATTGGAGGCTAAATGGACCTCTGGCAGCTTATAAATTTGATAAGTCAATGCTATGCTAGAAACTACCTGGAGCAGAAATCCCCCTCCTGTTAATATTAATGCAGCATTATGGAATTGATAGCGCTTGCTGAATAAAGATATCAGATACAATATCAGAGCAGCTGCGAAGAGTATAAAGCATGCAAGAAATAATTTACCGACCAATGGGATTTTAATATCCAGTGGATATAAATTTTTGAGTTGTTCTTGAGTGTAACCTTGCTTCAGATAGTACCCAACTAAGTCTCTTGCCTGATAGTAGATAGTTTTACCTTTTTCTTGTGTGGCAACTACTCTTGACATGAAGTAATTAGCACTTGTAATAATAGAAAATTTGCCTATAACTGCATAGGTGACGGTTGATATCCCGGTAAGCCAGACACCAAAACTTTGAGGTGGCACTCTTGCTTTTATCAAATAAGCCAAACTAAAAGCGAAAGCAGCAGCAAAGGCGGAATAGCTAATTATACCTGTTGCAACATGAATATACAGCCAATAGCTTTGAAGAGCTGGCATTAAGGGCCTGGCATCTTTACCCGGGAGGATGAAAGCGATTGCTAATATTGCCAGGGCTAAAGGGAGAACAAATATACCAGACTCCTCAAACCTAAATCGATATTCTACGATTATATTAATTAGCACTATACCCCAGGCAAAGCAGATAAGCATTTCAAAAATATTTGAGAAAGGTGGGTGTCCTGAATTAATCCATCGTATAATTAGGCCTGTGGTGTGCGGGAGAAAACCGACTATTGAAATTATAGAAGCTGATTTCCATAAGGCCCTTCTTTTGCGCACTATATATAATAGGTAAGGTATTATGGCAATTGCATACAAGATAAATGCACTATAGTAGCACGTGCTTTCACTCATGCTTTAGAACTCCTTATTTAAATTTTTAACCAAAAATCGGAATTCTTTATCAATTGTTGAATGAGAACGGTCACACACACCACCAATTAAGAGAACATCCCTTTTTTCTTTGTCTTGAGAAATCATTAACCAGTACCGCCGCCGAATGAAATAAAAACTGATTATCAGACTCATAGATATGAGCCCACATCCAACCCAAACCAACAGGAGACCAGGATCTTTTGTCACCATTAAACCAGTAAAGTTCTTATACTCAGCTTCAACTTCAAGCCTCAAATCCACCGGCAATTCTACTGATTTATGAAAATCAGGAAATTTTGAAAAGAGCCAAAGAGTTTTGCTCTCTCCGGTGGGGTATATTATTTGAAGAAGAACTGCTGGATTATTGAGCCGTTCAGATCGTGATGCGGCTTTTCCATCAACAACTACAAAATCAGGGATGAATTGCAGCACCTTTATTTCCAGATTAGCAGATTTATAAAGAAAAGTATCTCCTACATGTGCTGGATATCTTTGCATATCTCCATTGGCAGAACCTACGCTTATAAACAATCGTTTTAAACGGGAGTGAGCATTAGGAGTAAAGCTATACTGGAAAAAGTGGTACCCTCGATAAATTAATGGATCGTTTACCTGTATGGTTTTGGTTGCAACTGGCTTATCCTTTTCAATAATAGCCAGCTTGCTAAACCAGTCCTTTTCCATTTGAGGCCTATCTTTATAATACTCAACCCAGCATTTTTCAACCTTAACCGTAAAGGGAAGTTCAAAGGTTGTATTATTAGATTTAATCCATATTGCGTTGGCTGCTCCACCTTCAACTAAGCCAATATAACCCTTCATACTGAATAAGGAACTTATAAACACTCCAAAAAGAAGCACCACCAGGCTGAAATGAGTAAAGATATATCCAAAGCGACTAAAAGCATGCTTCTGGGCATAATAGATGTATTTACCTTCTATTGTCTCTGCTTGGATTTTACGCACAATTTTCTCTAAAGCTTTCTTTACCTTTTCCACAGGTTGGTTAAGCTTCTCCGGTAGTGTTATTTTATTAAAAAATGGGAGTTTTGCTATTGCTTCTTCTGTAATATTGATATGAGGGTGCATGACAAGCTTCCAGGTATTTGGAAGCTTATTTATGGAACAGATTATCAGATTTAGTAATAACAGAAAAATTGCTCCCCGAAACCACCACGAATGATAAACTTCAAAAAGACCGAGTCTGTCGAAAACCCGGAAAACTGTTGGTGAATAAGTTGCCTTGATTTTTTCTATATCTTGCACATCTTTTTGAATTATGAGGGTTCCTGATATGGCTAATAGTGTGATGATAATAAGAAGAAATATAGCTAATCTCGCCGATGAAAATGTATCCCAAATCACATTTTGCATAGTTTTGAATAATTTAGGTTATATTGTTTTTAAATAACCGAAAATGTTATAAGCCTGTAAAATTAACTTTATTAATAGAATCAGCTATGACATTAAATCCGTTATCCGTGCATGAATATTACCTTAGCCATAATTACGCTATCACTAATATTACCATAGAATATGTTTTGATAAATAGCAAAACTTTTAGCTGAAGCAATAACAAAGAAAAGAGCTACTATGTTTTGAGATAATTCGAAAGACTCAATTTCACTCATAATTTTTTTGCATAAATTTTCTTCTTCATTCTCTGCAATTTTTGAGATTAATATGATCCATTAAGAAATTTGTTGTTATTAAAATATCATTATATCTATCAGGCATTATTTTCTGGCAATGCAAGATAAAAGCTTTTTCTTCTTTAGTTGACAACCAATATGGATGGGGTATAATTATTGTAATATAATTGATAGAAGGATGGAAGCGGATGGGTTCTGGTGTGCTCCTTGGACTTCAAACCCATTCAAGGGGTTTTTTTAAGATATCTGTAAGCTATTGAAAAATAAGCTAACTCTCTTATCACGCAGGTATTTACAGGGATTTTAAATTCTCTCGCTTTTCCTCAGTTTTCCTCAGTTTTCATTTCAATTACAACACTTTTACCACACTCGGTAAACAAAATAAGGTTATAAATAATATATTAGATAAATGATTTAAAATAATTCCAGGAATTATATTTGATTTAAAAATTTTTTTTATATTTTTTTTCCTCCGCTCTGTTCTTATTAATCCAATTCTCAATATCTTTGGCATCAAACCTTACAGAGCAACCACATTTAATATAAGGTATTTTTCTTTCATTAACCCAGCGATAGAAAGTGTATTTGGAGACACCTAAATAGGCAGCACAATCATTTAAATCAAGTAAATACTTTTCCATTAGCATGCTATCCATTTATTGTAAAAGCAATTGAAATGTAAATCACTGTATATTAATATAACAATAAATAGTAAGATTATATTTTTAGTAAATGTTTTAGCATTTCATTGTTTTATATTATTTTTATGAAACAGTTGAGGAGTTGCCTCGTATAAATAATAGTAAAAGAATTTTTGAAAAATAAAAACATCCTGTAGCGGATTTTGGAGAAACAAGACTTTGCGATTACATCGAGGGAAGGCTTACTGATGCGCATGATCTTTTTAAGGAACTTGATGGTCCTTATCAATTTTCTTTGGTAATTTTCCTTTTAGCTTCCAATGAGTAAGAAATTTTATATATTCACCATCTTTATAATATGAGATAGGAGGTTTGAGGATTCAAAAAGCAATATAGTGTAACTCAGGTATTTTTTTGAAAGACACTTAAAACAGAGCAAGAGAATACAAAATATAATCAATTTTCAGCTTTTTAAGTTTCTTGCTAATAGAAAAGTGGGATATTCATAATAAATAAAATTTGATGGAAAACTCATAGAGGGTTGATATCAAAAGTATCTGGCATTTCCGGATAGAAATTTCTGATTGACTTTCCAAATAAGTTTAATATTCTTTATTTGACGAAATACTAATTAAAAAAATAAGGAGGATTTAGAAACTGTGAATAAATTTTTTTTTTCAGTTAAAAAAATCCTAATCTTTTTGCAGATTGTAGTTTTGGCTGGTTGCTCTGTGCATTCGCCTCATAATAGGTCTTATGTCTCAGATTCAATATACAATCGTACTGGTCACCAGCTCCGATCTGTAAAAGAGGAGGGAGTTTTTAATTTGCCTGAAGATGCTTCCCTGGATGATGGTCTGGCTGAGGATGAAGCTGTTGCTATTGCTCTGTGGAATAACGCACAATTTCAAGCTGATCTTGTAGCGCTTGGTTTTGCTCGCGCTGATTTGATCGAAGCAGGTCTGCTTCGCAATCCTCTGCTCACGCTGTTGTTTCCATTAGGACCAAAGCAGTTTGAGGCAACATTATCTTTGCCAATTGAGTTCTTCTGGCAAAGGCCAAAACGTGTTGCAGCAGCAAAACTTAACGTAGAACAAGTCGCAGACAATCTTATTCAACACGGACTCAACTTTATTCGTGATGTTCGGTTAGCTTATACTGAGCTCTATTTAGCTCGAGAGAGCGCAAAAATTGTAGAAGAAGAAGCAAACCTTCTAAATGAAATTGCTGCTATTGCATCTGTCCGTCTAAAAGTTGGTGATATAAGCAAATTAGAAGAAACCGCATTTCAACTGGAAGCCGCTCGAACGCAGGAAACATCTGTTCACCTGTCCCGAGACGCTAAAATCGCCGAAGAACGACTGAAAACACTCCTAGGATTGGGATTAAAAGAAGTCACCCTTCAGCTTTCTCTCGACCCCATTTCCTTCGAGCACAACCATGAACCTTCTGATTTGCTTAATACAGCGTTTGCTGCTCGTCCAGATTTGCGTGCTGCCGAAATCGCAATCGAAGCTGCGGGAAAACGAGTAGGGTGGGAGCGTTCTAAAATATTCAATCTTACGGCTATGCTCGATGCAAACGCAGAAGGAAAAGAAGGATTTGAGATGGGACCCGGAGTCCAGTTAGAATTGCCAATTCTAAATTGGAATAATGGGAAAATTTCACGAGCTCAAGCAGAATTGGAACAGGCAGCAAGACAATATATGGCAGTAAAACATCGGATAGGCCGAGAGGTGCTTGAAGCGCACACCAGTTACCTTGCAGCGCAACAAGCTTTAAAAATATTGCAAGTTGATATTATGCCTCCTGCCAAGACAGCAACAAAAAATGCGGAGGAAGCTTATTCAGTTGGTGAAATTTCATATCTGGAACTTCTTGATTTCAAGCGTCAGCTTTTAGATTCACGCCTGCGTGAAGCTGAAGCCGAGGCTGATATGCGACGGGCTGAGGCAAATCTTAAGCACAGCATCGGATTTAAGCCGATTAAAAATGAATTTAAAACCGTGAGCAATTGACTATCCATTGGAGGAAGGTATTATGTATCGAGAATTTCAAGTGCATTTTTCAAAATTAGCTAAATATTTATGTCCGATAATATTATTAATTCTTTTCTCCTGCGGGAGAAGCCATCAGTCTGCCGAAAAATCACAACCTCCTGCAAAAGTTGAGAATGCTGTAAAAGAATCTGCACTTTCAACTGTTACTCTTTCTCCAAATGCAGAGGAACGATTGGGAATTGAGATTTCAACTGTTGAGAGCCGTAAACTACCGGGGAGTTTGAAACTTGGAGGAGAGATAATTTCACTTCCAGGCAATGAAGTCAAAGTAGCTGCTCCGGTAGCCGGAACAGTGCTCAAATCAAAGGTTGGTGAGGTCCTAATCGCGGGTAAATTTGTGAAACGAGGGCAGGAAATTCTGCGTTTGTTGCTATTGCCGCCAGAAAAAGATTTGTTAGGCGCACGCGAGGAGGTGGTGGTAAAACAAGAGCAGTTTGAGGTAGAGCAAGCGAAAGTCAATCGCGGCAAACAACTTTTAGCCAATAGAGCCATTAGTGAAAAAGCCTTCGAGCAAGCTCAGGTTGATTTAACCAGGGCCAAAGCGGCTTTGAATGCAGCAACGGCTCGGCTGAATTTATTAAGCAACACTGACTTAGACACAGCAGCGGAAAGTCTCTCAACGTTAGCGCTGGAATCTCCTGTTGACGGTGTTCTACAGAGTATCCTTGTAGCTCCAGGACAAACTGTTCCTGCAGCTACAATCTTGTTTGAGGTGGCAAGGCTAAATCCAGTTTGGATACGCGTACCTTTATATGTAGGGGATTTAGCAAAGATTGATCTTCAAAAAGACGCAACAGTTATGCCACTGGGAACAGATCAAAATTCAATTTTGCTTAAGGCAAAACCTGTAAAAGGCCCTCTTATTAGTGATGCTAATAGTGCTTCGGCTGACCTCTTTTTTGAAATTTCTAATAATGATGTGCTCTTTCGAATTGGTCAAAAAGTAAGCGTTTCGCTTGTAAAGAAATCTCCCGAAGAAAGTCTGATTGTGCCCTGGTCAGCAATTCTGTATGACATTTACGGTGGAAACTGGGTTTATGCCAAAATTGCTCCCCATGTCTACTCACGTCGTCGGGTTGAAGTGAGCCATATCGTTGATGAATTTGCAGTTTTAACTCGTGGTGTGGAAGTTGGTGATGAAGTAGTTGTAGTTGGGGTGGCAGAAATTTTTGGGACTGAGTTTGGAGTAGGAAAATGATGAAATGGTTGGTATCGACCTCTTTGCGTCTCCGTGTGGTGGTAGTTGTTTTAACAGCAGTTTTACTGATCGCAGGTTCGCGGATTGTAAGCAAAGCTCGTTTCGATGTATTTCCGGAATTCGCTCCTCCGCTGGTAGAAATTCAGACAGAAGCGCCGGGGCTATCGACCTCAGAAGTTGAAGTTTTGGTAACAGTCCCAATCGAGAATGCTCTCAATGGTGTCTCTTGGTTACAGAAAATGCGCTCAAAGTCTGTCCTCGGACTATCCTCCGTTGTTTTATATTTTGAAGAAGGCACTGATATAATGCAGGCACGCCAGCTAGTCCAGGAACGTTTAACTCAACTTATGGAAAAATTGCCTACTGTGGCAAAACCACCGGTAATGCTATCACCTCTTTCTTCCACCAGTCGTGTACTAAAGATTGGTATTTCTTCCAAAAAGCTTTCTCAGATGGAGATGACAACCATCGCCAAGTGGACAATTCGACCAAGAATTATGGCGATTCCAGGTATAGCTAACGTTGCTATTTGGGGGCAGCGGGACCGCCAGATTCAAGTGCTTGTAGATCCAAACCATTTGTACACCCATGGAGTTACCACAAGCGATATTGTTCGAGCTGCGCAAGAGGGAGCACAGATCGGTGGGGGTGGATTCATTGATACACCAAATCAGAGACTTGCAGTTGCGCACGTTTCATACATTCAATCGCCGGAAGATTTATCTCATGTACCGGTAGCCTATCGTAACGGCGCACCACTAAAGTTGGGGGATCTGGCTAATCTGGTTGAAGGGTTCCCTCCTCCCATAGGTGACGCAATTATAAACGATGGCCCCGGAATATTGTTAATTGTAGAGAAACAGCCCTGGGGAAATACCCTTGAAGTAACAGAAAAAATTGAAGAGGTTTTAGAAGCACTGCGTCCCGGTCTTAAAGACATGGAAATTGATTCTACAATATTTCGGCCGGCAACCTTTATTGAGATGTCTCTCAAAAATCTCAATCGTGCTCTGCTCATCGGATGTGTGCTCGCGATTATCGTGTTAGCCTTCTTTCTCAACGATTGGCGCACTGCCCTGATCAGCGCTCTTGCGATTCCAACATCGCTGACTATTGCCGCACTTATTCTGCACTATCGTGGAGGAACCATTAACACAATGGTTCTTGCCGGTCTTATAATTGCTCTCGGTGAGCTTGTGGATGATGCAATTATTGATGTCGAGAACATCATGCGGCGACTGCGAATCAACAAGGCTTCTGGAAATCCTGAATCTGCTTTTAAGGTTGTGCTCAACGCTTCTTTGGAAGTGCGCAGTGCGGTTGTGATTGGCAGTGTGATTGTTGCGCTTGTTCTTATGCCTGTGTTTTTTCTTCAAGGTTTATCAGGATCATTCTTTCGTCCTTTGGCGCTCTCCTATGTGCTGGCGATTTTGTCTTCACTGTTAGTGGCACTAACGCTTACTCCAGCACTTTCATTGTTGCTTTTACCTCGAGCCTTAGAACGCAGAGAGTCTCCTTTCATGCAATGGTTAAAAGCACGATACGAAGTCTTATTACCCAAGCTGGTTAACCACCCGAAGCATGTTTTGGCTTTTTTAGCTGGCGCTCTGGTAATAACATTAATAATAATTCCTTTTCTGGGCGAAGAATTTCTCCCGCATTTCAAAGAGTATGATTTTTTGATGCATTGGGTTGAAAAACCGGGTACCTCTATACAAGCCATGGATCGAATTACTATACGTGTGAGCAAAGAGCTCCGTTCTATCCCGGGTGTGCGGAATTTTGGAGCACATATAGGGCGTGCAGAGGTCTCAGATGAGGTAGTAGGCCCGAATTTTACAGAGCTTTGGATTAGTCTCGATCCAAAAGCTGATTATGAGACGAGCGTGGAAAAAATCCAAGAAGTTGTTAACGGATACCCTGGTTTATACCGTGATCTGCTGACTTATTTGCGCGAAAGGATAAAGGAGGTTTTAACTGGTTCCGCCGCGACGCTGGTTATACGCATTTATGGAGATAATCTTGATACCCTACGAGAAAAAGCTGAGGAAATAAATATCGCTATTGCGGATATTGAGGGAGTAGTTGACCTGAAGGTGCAACCGCAAGTATTGGTGCCACATATGGAGGTGCATCTCCATCCTGAAGCTGCCTCCCAGTTCGGATTAACTGCCGGTGAGGTGCAGCGCGCTGCCACACTACTAATAAAAGGAACAAAAGTAGGTGAATTTTATGAAGATCAAAACATATTCGATGTGGTGGTTTGGGGAGAACCTCATGTTCGATCCAATTTAAATGCACTGCGTTCTTTGATGATTGAAATCCCAACAGGAGGTATGGTTTCCTTAAATGATATTGCTGATGTTTATGTAGCACCTACACCAAATCAAATTATGCGTGAATCTGCATCTCGTTATACTGAAGTGACTTGCAATGTGCGGGGCCGCGATCTCGGAAGTGTAGCACGTGAAATCGAAAGTAAAGTGCGAAGTATTCCTTTTGAGCGTGGTTATCATCCTGAAATTTTAGGTGAGTATGCAGCTCAGGAAGCATCGAAAAAACGGATTTTAGCGATTTCTGTTCTTGCTCTCATCGGTATCTTCTTACTTCTGCATGCGGATTTTAATTCTTCAAGACTTGCTTTGTTAGTGTTTGCAGGCTTACCTTTTGCCTTAATTGGTGGTGTTCTTTCTACAGTTATAAGTGGAGGCGTATTTTCACTCGGATCTCTTATAGGATTTGTTACGGTGTTAGGTATCGCCGCCAGAAATAGTATTATGCTCATCAGCCATTATAAACATCTGGAGCTTAAAGAAGATCAGCCTTTCGGTTTCGATTTAATCATTCGGGGAGCAAAAGAAAGACTGGCACCTATCTTAATGACAGCAATGACCACAGCTCTTGCACTGCTTGCTATTATAGTAGGAGGTAATCGCCCTGGACAGGAGATTGAACACCCCATGGCTTTGGTTATTTTGGGAGGCTTGGTTAGCTCTACGTTACTCAATTTGCTTGTAATGCCAGTCCTTTACTGGAAATTCGGACAAGCAAGAGGATTAGATCGTGAGTAATGTCAATATTGTTCATGTCATTGGCATAAGGGCAATAATACTATATCATGGCTTAGTCTTTGTCAGGTATATAGGAAATTATCCAGGAGAAAATTTCAGGTAAATAATATTACGCTAATACGGAAATGGCATTTGTAATATTTAACTCGTATGTTATTGAAAATAATGGTCGAGATGACATGATTTGAACCTGCGACCACTTGATCCTCAGTCTTAACAAGGGGGTTTTTAAGAAAATCGTAAGCCATTGAAAAATAAGCTAACTCTCTTATCACGCATATATTTGTAAAGATTTAAAATTTTCTGACTTTTCTACATCTTTCATGGTTTTCATTTCAATTACCACATTTTTATTCTACATGATAAATAGATTATAACTAAATAATATCTATTAAGTATGAGAATATCTTAATATATTTATAAAAAATTCCTAAGGTTATCTAAATCCTTTTAAATATTTAATGGAAAGCAGAAAAGTTCGAAAAGCCATAAAGCATTATGAGCAACTTCTGGGTCTCTCCAAAGACATTGACTCCGGCATCTACCAAATTAACCGACACTACAAAGCAATTAGCTTCTCTGCAGAGCAAATAATTCTTTCTCTCCTATAATAGTGCTTAATAAATCTAAAACATCCAAAAAATCTTCCTACTGGTAGGGAACTACTATCAGAACTTTTTCTATAATTTTAGAATTGTCTTCTGCGATTGACATGAAAAATAGAGATGTTATAATTATTATAGCTTATCAAAAAGAGGGATGGAAGCGGATGGGTTCTGGTGTGCTCCTTGGACTTCAAATCCAATGTCCTTCGGCAGGGAGTCGGGGGAGGTGGGTTCGATTCCCACACGCTTCCGCCATTTTTATCCCCCCCTTATCATATAGAATCTTCTGTGGCAAATTAAGCAAAAGCTGGTAATGAATACAAATGATGAACCATATCACAAATAAAATTATGAATTTATTTGTGCTATTAATGTAAGATTTAAAGCTGTGTTTTTAATTATTTTCTGACAACCAGCTCATAAGCATAATGGCTTTTGGTTTTATTTCGAGGGATCAAATATTCTGGAAGATTAGCCGCAGAATGAACAAAACGGCGTAGCTGCTTTTTATTATAATTTCTAATATCAATGACAATATATTTTACCGGGTAGTTTTTTACAAGAAATTTTAATGTTTGTTCTGAAGGGAAGCCTTTCAGTTGGTATTGAAGCAACCAATATTCACGAGGAAAATAGGTGGAAGTGCCGTTGACCATTTTTTTCCAGTGGAAGGTGGACCAATACATACGGTCGAGATCATCTCCTCGATCCCATATAGGAAGTTCTAAAATGGCAAACTCACCGGGTTGCCGTGCTAACCACCTATAGATTTCTGGTGGTTTACGGGGTATTGAGCGGAAGTGTTTATTGGCATCCACCTGGTATTCAAATAAAAGGAGGCAAACAATCAGAGCAAACAGAAACCATCTTTTCCAGTTTGAATTTATTCTTCTTAATAAATATGCTGTTCCAATTCCAGCTATTATGCTTATTGACATTATAACTATCAGACCAAAATGGCCTATCTGCCTAATTCCCGTGAATACCGAAGATATCTTTATCAGAAGATAATAGAGACCTCTACCCATTTGAATTCCATTGACTCTTATATTTGGGCCTAATGATAGGATGAAAAATGTAAACAATAAAAATGAGAAAAACTCAATATAGCTTCCTTGCCCATCTTTATTATAAGATTGCAGCACAAATTTTTTTATGATCAGTTTTATGAACCACAAAGCTATTAATGCATAGATTAAAATCGAAAGAGGAGTTATACCATATTTTGGCGTTGTATAGGGGGAAAAAAATATAATGAAAATAAAGAAGGCAATTACCACTGCAAAATTGATTAGGAAAGAATAGTTCGCAAATTTTAATAAAACTTTTTTGTGTCGTGCATATTTGAATGATGAATGTATAAGGAATTCCTTCCTATAGATAAATAGAGCAGTGATACATAATAAAACTGGAGTAAAGCCAGGAAAGAGGCTAATCCATGCTAATCCTCTATGAGGAGCCAAATATTTAGTATAAAAAACTTTATTTAGCCTTGGAGTCGAAAAGTAGTCCATGCCATCAGCACTACCTGACCAGGTGGATATTTGCTGGATATCACGTCTTAAGGGTATTTCTTTAGTAAGCTGAATATATGGATATGCAAAGGGGAAAATAACTGTAGTACTTATTACAACAAAGATAACTAATTTTTTTATTAATGAAATGGATATTTCTTCTTTTTGGTTTATCAACTGATAAATGATTGTAACACAGATAGTAATACTCAAGATTAACGCTAAATACATGCTGGTGAGAAATTGAACCAGAAAAAAAAAGCTAAATGCAGCTAAATCCTTAAAGGAATTTTTTTTAAGCAGACGGAAAAAAAATAGCAAAATAAAAGGTAACCATTGGATAGAGAAGATGTTCAGATAGGTAGTAGTATCCAAGCGATAAGGGCAATAAGCAAAGATCACGGCTGAAATAAATGAGGCGAGTTTATTTTTTGTAATGTGAATCATAAACAAATACATACCCAAAGCAGAGAAGAAAAAACCAGCTATTTGTGCCACATTGTATCCTAATATGGGATTATCGGTTGCCCAAATTACTGGCCAGATAAATATCCCTATTCCCACCAGGTGATCGGAGTAAGCTAAGCTTCTTTTGTGAGGGAAAAAGATATTAGCGTCAAAGAAATTAAGCGGATCTGCGATAACCTGATGAGCACCCCAGGCAAGAATCCAGGTATCGAGAATTCCATCAGGAGAAGAATGTATATGATCATGAAGTTTAATAGAACGGGGATAGAGGAGGAAGAAAGTAATGACAAGAAATGCAAATACTATTAGTACGTTATGCAGCCAGCCTTTTTGGGCCATGGAAAATTTTTTTGATGAAACTTTTCTCATAAAGAATTGTTGATATGAGACTTTAATTCTATTCTAATCATTTTACCGATAGCCTTTGCCGTGCTTGAGGTAAGAGAACTTTTTGTAGATATTTTTATAGCTCATCAATAGTAATATCTTCATTGGTATAAACGCAGATAGAAGCGGCTATCTTCATAGCCTCGCTGGCTATTTGCTTGGTATCCAGATTACTGAAATTAATCAAGGCCTTAGCTGCAGCCATCGCATAAGGCCCTCCGGAGCCAATAGCTAAAATTTCATCATCTGGTTCAATAACATCACCGGTGCCGGAAATAAGGAAGGATTTTTCCTTATCTGCGACGATAAGTAAAGCTTCAAGCCTTCGCAGGATTCTGTCGGTGCGCCAATCTTTAGCTAATTCTACTGCTGCTCGACTCAAATTACCTCGATATTCTTCCAGCTTAATCTCAAATTTAGAGAAGAGGGCCATTGCATCCGCCGATGCACCAGCAAAGCCAGCTAACACCTTGTTTTTATATAAACGTCTTATCTTTTTTGCGCTGTGCTTTACAACGGTATTACCAATGGTCACCTGACCATCACTAGCCATTACAAGTTTACCCTTATGCCGTATTGCTAAAATAGTTGTAGAATGAGTCAAAATAGACCTCCTTTTTCTCATAATATTTCTTTAGAGTAATAATTAGAAATCGAAAAAACTTTTCTGAGATATGAGTTCAATAAAAGATACACTCCTACATTAGGTTAAGATATATCTTATTATGAATAATACAGCAAAGAGATGGATGAGCCAATGCACCTCTTTTAAACGTCCGCTTACAAGCTTGCAAAAAGATAAGGCAATAAATCCCATTGCAATACCTTCAGTGATGCTAAATGCTAAAGGCATAACCATAATAGTAATGAAAGCAGGAAAAACCTCGGTAAAATCGTCCCATTTTAATTTACTTATTCCTTTTAGCATAAAGCTTCCAACGATAATTAAAGCTGGTGCGATAATAGGACGTATAATAACACCTTCTGATAATTGAACTTCCCCACCTACCATTCGCATAAGAGGATAAAAGAGAAGTGATATGAGCATTAGAAAAGCTGTTACTATATTAGCTAAGCCGGTACGAGCCCCCACTGCTACACCCGCAGCACTTTCAATATAACTGGTTACTGTCGAAGTGCCCAGCATTGCCCCGGACACGGTACCCACGGCATCTGATAAAAGAGCTTGACGTGCACGAGGTAATTTTCCCTTTTTCATGAAGCCGGCTTGCTCACTGACTCCCACAAGTGTACCAATAGTGTCAAAAAGGTCTAAAAAGAAAAATACAAAGATGATTGTTAGAAAATCAGCTTTAGTAAATAGCCCTAAAAAGTTAAGTTTCATTATTGCAGGTGTCGATATTTTCGGCAGACTAATTATTCCATGATACTCAGTCAGACCGATCAACCAGCCACCTAAAGCAGCTGCAATTAGACCTATAATTATAGCGCTTCGCACCTTAAAGATTAAGAGAACTATCATCAGTAACAGGCCGAAAATTGAGAGCAAAACTGGGGGACTCTTAATATCACCTAATCCAACATATGTTGCTGGATTGCCAACTACAATACCTGCCCACTCAAATCCGGTAAAAGCAATAAGCAAGCCGATACCAACTGCAATGCTATATTTTAAACTATCAGGAATCACGTTCACTATAAATTCTCGAAAACCAAAGAGGGACAATATTATAAAAATGGCTCCAGAAATAAAGACGGCTCCTAATGCTTCCTGCCAGGTATAACCCAAACCACCAGCCGCGAGGGGACCACAGACTGTATAAGCAAAGAAGAAATTATGTCCCATAGCAGGAGCAAGAGCAATGGGATAATTAGCATAAAGCGCCATCATAATGGTAGCTATGGCTGATGAGATACATGTTGCCAACATTACAGCTCCCATATCCATTCCGCAAGCACTTAGAACTGCTGGCTGCACAAAGATGATGTAGGAGAGAGCCATAAAGGTTGTTACTCCACCCACTACCTCTTGTTGAACAGTAGTTCCCGCCTTTTTAAGATGAAATAATTTATCTAACATAATACCTTTCCCGATTTTATATTAAAGAAAAAAGCCACAATATGATGGCTGCAAAATGATTAGATTATTTTCTTGGATGTGTCTTATTATATATTTCTTTTAATTTATCCATGCTCATATGAGTATATTTCTGTGTTGTAGAAAGACTGGAGTGGCCCAAAAGTTCCTGAATAAAACGTAAATCAGCTCCAGCATTCAGTAAGTGGGTAGCACACGAATGTCGCAAGGTATGGGGTGATATATTATGTTTAATAGAGCATTGTACAATATATTTATCCATCATACGAGCAATACTACGGCCAGTCATCCTACCACCGCGGCAGTTGAGGAAAAGTGCTTGCTCATGTGGATTTGAGGCTTTTTTAATATGGCTTCTTTCAGCTAAATAATTATTAAGAGCTTCATAGGCTTTTTGCCCAAAAGGAATAAGCCTCTCTTTCTTGCCTTTTCCCTTTACCCGTACCATCTTATTTTTATAGTCCAGCTCATCCAGATTTAATTGAACCAATTCGTTCAGTCGCATACCTGTGGCATAAAGTAATTCAAGAATAGCGAGATCACGTTTGCCCAAACTCCTTTTTCCCAGTTTACATTTTGTATCAGGAGTCTCCATGAGTTTATTCATAACTTCTTCTGACAAAAAATGTGGTATTTTTTTCTCCTGTTTGGGAGTGGCAATCATCTTTGCTGGGTTCAGGGCTACTTGTCCATATCGTGATAAGTAGCTGAAAAAAGAACGAATAGTAGCCAATTTTCGAGCTATGCTTGCTTTGCTTAGTCCCCTGCTGTGGAGTTCAGCTAAAAAATCTCTAATTGTCTGATTTCTAATTTGATTAAGTTGAATCTCTTCCTCTTTATCTTTCTGTGATCTAAGAAAGGTGTAAAATTGTACTAAATCGATTCTATAGTTTCTGATGGTATTTTCCGAATAACCTTTGCCATATTTTAACGTTTTAATAAATTTATCTATTAGTTTGACCATGGGCTATTTTTCTAATAATATAAAGTCTTTATAAAGGAATTTTTTGCAACTATTTCAACTATAAAAATAGTATCTTACTTAGTAGCGTTCTCTTCAATTGTTTCCTTATAGTTGCAGTCTCTATTTCCACAGAATATAAACTTTTTTCCTCCTTTTCTTATTCTCTCTAAAAGGTAGGGAGAACCACATTTTGGACATGTCTGCGGCACAGGTTTATCCCATAAAATGAAATCACATTCAGGGTATTTATTGCATCCATAGAATAGCTTTCCCTTTTTTGATCTTTTTTCTACAATTATACCATTGCATTCAGCTCGAGGACAGCTTACACCTGTTTCCTTTGGTTTTATATAAGTGCATTCCGGATAATTTAAACAAGCGACAAAATCCCCAAAAGGTCCTCTTTTTACGGAGAGATTTTTTCCGCATATAGGGCATTTTTCCTCAAGTATTTCTTCCTCTGCAACCTGCAAGCTGCCCTCTTCATCTTTTACCAATTTCATTGTGGTCTTGCATTGAGGATAAGAAGAACAGGCTAAAAATGGACCGTACTTACCTTTTTTAAATACCATTGGTTGACCGCATCTGGGACAATTCCGTTTTTCTATATGATTTAGCTTTTCATCAACAGTTGACTCAATTTCTTTTGTAAAGCGACATTTAGGGAAATTCGAACAAGCTAAGAATTGGCCATATTTTCCCCATTTGATAACCATAGGGCTACCGCATTTTTCGCACAATTGATCAGTTTTTTCGGCTTTTAGAGAAGGCATTTCCACCTGAGCTCGAGAAAGATCCTGTTCTAAATCATCATAGAATTGTTTCAAAGCACTCACCCAATCTATATTACCTTCCTCAATTTCGTCCAGCTTTTCTTCCATTCGGGCAGTGTAATTTACATTGACTAAATTTTTAAAATGCTCTATAAGAAGCTGGTTAACGAGCATTCCTAACTGACTGGGTATAAAACGCCCTTTTTCTTTATTAACATACCCTCGATCCTGGATGGTACTTAAAATAGCAGCATAAGTGCTGGGACGACCAACACCCTTTTCGTCTAATTCCTTTACTAATGTCGCATCATTATAACGTGGAGGTGGTTTGGTGAAATTTTGTTCAGGAATTAGTTCTTCAAGTGTAAGCTCCTCGCCTTTGCTTACTACAGGGAGATGAGCTTGATCACCATTATCCTCCTGCTCTTCCATCTCTTTATATAGGGTGATGAAGCCCGGAAATTTTATTCTCCTACCACTAGCCTGTAAAAGATAATCTCCAGCAATCACTTCTATAGTTAATACCTTATAAATTGCTGCACTCATTTGTGATGCAAGAAAGCGTTTCCAAATAAGTTCATAAAGCTTGTATTCCTCAGCGCTTAAATAGGGTTTAACTAACTCAGGTTTTCTTTCAACCGAGGTGGGGCGAATAGCCTCGTGGGCATCCTGTATGCCTTTCTTATTTCGATAAACCCTTGTTTTGGCTGGGTAAAAATCGTTACCAAAAGTTTGCAATATATAGCTCTTGGCTTGCGCTAAAGCTTGATTAGATAATCTAAGCGAATCAGTTCTCATATAGGTGATTAGACCCATGGTACCCATATCCTTGAGGTCTTTGCCTTCATAAAGCTGCTGAGCGATCTTCATGGTCTTCTTTGCTGAGAAATTAAATTTCCTATAGGCCTCCTGCTGTAGAGTACTGGTTTTAAAAGGAGGAGCTGGTTGGCGTGCTTTCTCTTCTTGTTTGACATTATTTACAATATAATGAGCATTTTTAAGATAGGAAAGAATTTCTTCAGCTTCCTGTTTGTTTTTAATTGCTATCTTTTTTCCTCTATAATTGATAAGTTTGGCAATGAATGATGGTGGTTCTTCAGCTTCGAGCTTTGCTTTAATGATCCAGTATTCCTGAGGGACAAAAGATTCTATTTCTTTTTCCCGTTCACAAATAAGTTTCAAAGCGACAGATTGTACTCTTCCTGCGCTCAGACCTCTTTTGACTTTTTTCCAAAGCAGGGGGCTGATCTTATAACCAACCAGTCGGTCGAGAATTCTTCGAGCTTGTTGAGCTTCTACCTTTCTCATATCTATTTCTGTGGGATTTTGCAATGCTTGAAACAATGCTTGCTTGGTTATTTCCTGCAGCAGGATTCTGTGAAAGTGCTTATCGCCATTTTTTAACTCCTGATAGAGATGCCAACAGATGGCTTCACCTTCCCTGTCCGGGTCTGGGGCCAAATAAATAACATTTATATTCTCAGCAGACTTTTTAAGCTCTTTAAGTATGATTCTTCTTTTTGGTATAACGATATAAGTAGGAGCAAAATTATTCTCTTCATCTACCCCAAGTTTCGTTTTGGGCAGGTCTTTAATGTGACCAATTGAAGCTTTTACTATATAGTTATTCCCTAAATAGCGATTAATAGTTCTTGCTTTGGCGGGCGATTCTACTATAACTAATGTTTTGTTCATGACCATAATTATCTACCACCTATATTTTTCTGACAAACATTTTACCTGGAAGCTGCACTATGCAATCTTTAATCTCCAGACTTAAAAGCTTACTCAGCAAAAGATTTTGATTCATTTTGAGTGTATCTGTTAGTGTATCTATATGAGTTGGCTTATCTGGTGACAAGAGGTTGAAAATAGCCTTTTCTTCCTCGCTCATATGGGTAATTTCTTCCTGATTATCATTTGGTGACTCTTTGAGCAGGTGATCTTTTATTTTTGGAGGAAGTTCCTCTACTACGTCTTGCCAGCATTGAACTAACTTAGCGCCTCTTTTAATAAGATAATTGCACCCCAGGCTTTTGGGCGAAGTAATATTACCTGGAACTGCATAGAGTTCGCGATTTTGATCCAACGTATGGTTCGCAGTTATGAGTGCGCCGCTTTTTTCAGAAGCTTCTACTACCATCGTTCCCAGAGAAAGTCCACTAATTATCCTGTTTCTGGTATAAAAATTGCCGCTGGCTGGAGGTGTATTAAGAGGGAGCTCGGAAACAAGTGCTCCTCTCTGAGCTATTTTATCAGACAATTTTTTATTCTCTGGAGGATAATGAACATCCAATCCACATCCTTTAACAGCAATAGTTCGTCCATCAGCCTTAAGTGCACTACGATGTGCAGCAGTATCTATACCTCGAGCTAAACCGCTGACAATTGTTAGACCTCGCTTTACCAGCTCGACGCTCAGTTTTTCAGCCACCAGTTTACCATAAGTACTCGGAGCTCTTGTGCCTACTATAGCAATAGATGATTCATCCTCAGTTGATAGTTCTCCATAAACGTATAGTACAAGAGGAGGATCAGGTATCTCTCTAAGGTAACGTGGGTAGCTCGAATCTGACCAGGTTATGATATTATAATTTCTTGCAGCAGCTTTTTTAATTTCTTTTTCAGCTTTCTGCTCAATTTTTAAGTTATATATGTGCTCTAAAGAGTTCGCTTTTAATCCTTTAATCATACTGAGTTCTTTACGGGAGGCAGAGAAGACAGCTTTGGGATGTTTGAACCTCTGCAATAACTTTCTGAAAGTAATACGCCCTATGCCTGGAACTAAGTTTAAGGCAACCCAGTAGAATGTAGTATCTTTCATTTGTCTATTTCCCTGAAAAAACATTGCATTGTATAAAATAACCACAGTGTAAGTCAAGCCATTTAACTTGCAGAAGCTTCTTATTATTGATAGATTATATCACTTATACTATCGAATTATTAAAAAATTATGAATTTTTTTTGCATTATAAAGGTTGAAATTATTTTATACTTATCCTATAATTTTATTAGGGAGTAAAATTAAGTGAAAAGAGATATTGTATATCTAATTATTGTATCCTTAGCATTAATATTAATCTCCGCTTGTTCAAGTGGTGTACAGTCGAAAAATAATGAATTTGGAATTAAAGTTGCTCTAAAAGGATTATGGAAAGAAGCTGCTTTTCGCTGGGAAAAAGCTTTAGAAGAAGATCCAAATAATTCTAATATTCATAATAACCTGGCAGTAGCTTATGAAAATTTTGGTGAATATGACAAGGCTTTCAGAGAATATAAAATTGCACTTCAATTGGATCCGGGTAATTACCATATAAAGAGCAACTTTGAAAGCTTCGAACTTTTTTATCAAAAGTTAAAGAAAAAAGAAAAAAATGAAGAAGAAGAAGGTAATAAAAAAGAGGAAAAGAAAGAATAACTATTCTTAAAAATTAAGATTAAATCCTATGAGCACTAAGAACAACAATATTTTTAGCCTAATTTTCCTATTAATTCTATTTTCCTTTTTATTTATCAGGTGTGGAGGTGTATATTTAGTAAATATTGAGCATCCAAGGAAAGAGCGACTCGAAGTAGAAAAGTATAAGAAGATCTTAGTAGCGGGTTTATATCAGGAAGAGGAAAATCAGAAATTAAATATAGCTGAAGAGACTTTACAGTATCTTCGGACAGAACTGAAAAAAAATACACCTTTTGAAATCACTGATAAAGAACCAATTGAAATTGACACCAAACAAAGCATAAAGCTTAAGGATGATAAGGAATTTTGGCAAAAGATTGCAAAAGATTACGAAAGCGATTTGCTCATTTGGGGTAAAGTAGGCTTTTATTCGAAAGATGATTCGGGTTTTCAAAAGATGAAAGTACGTTCACCACAAACAGGAGCCTTGGTTGACGTTACCCGCTATGTCGAGCGTACCAGGTTTGATTTAAATCTTGAACTATATTTTCACAATGGAAAAGATGGTGAAATAGTTTATCAGGATAAATTTAATACCTCATTGCTCTTTCGAGATAAAAAAAGCCCAAGCCTACCCATATTTTTTAGTTTATTAAACCGCATATTACCGGACTTTTTAGGGATAATTATTCCACAACCTTCAACTGATTCAAGATATATCCTTCCTTGAAAATATGAGGTGAAACAATTATGAAAAAGACAGCATACAATATAATAATCGTATCAGTTATGCTATGCGTTTTGGCCCTCCAACCATTAAATGCTCAATATTTTGGTAAGAACAAGGTTAATTATGATAAATTTGACTGGCGTATCTACAAATCTGCACATTTTGATGTCTATTATTATCCTGAAGAAGAAGCTTTTCTCGATGATATGGTTTATTGGGCTGAAACTGGTTACAAATATTTGAGTAAGAAGCTCAACTACGAGCTTTCACAAAGAACTCCATTAATCTTTTTCAAGACTCATGGGGAATTTGAGCAGCAGAATATAGTGCCCATCTTTATGCCTGAAGGTGTTGGTGCTTTTGCAGAACCGGTGCGAAACCGTATGGTTGTTCCGTTGGACGATCCTCCGGAGAAAATGTACAAGCTGGTAGTCCATGAGATGGTGCACATTTTTCAATTCGACATATTCTTCCAATCAAACTTCGTTAATCGTATTAGATCAAATCCACCCCTTTGGCTTACAGAAGGCATGGCCGAACATATGGCTGACAATCTTTCTACCATGGATGAGATGATCGCTCGAGACCTGATTGTTAATGATTTGATCCCACCTTTAGAACGACTATCACCCACACATCCTATAGCCAGCTATATAATAGGTCAGCTTATATGGGATTTCATCGAAGAGAGATGGGGTGAAGAAGGAGTACGTTCCTTCATTTGGGAATTAAGAAAAAATGGGCCCAATTATGGAGGTATAAAAAGGTCATTTAAAGAGGTGTTTAGCCTTGAGGATGAGGAGTTCTACAATGAATTGCGCAGGAATCTCAGGAAGAAATACCTTCCCTTTTTAGTAGAGAAGAAAGAACCGATAGATTACGGCAAATCAATAACACCTGAGAAATTCCGTTATCCAATATTTTCTCCAGTAGTATCTCCTTCTGGAGAAATAATCGCAGCTCTCACTATCCAAAAAGATGACCTTGACCTGGTGCTTTTCTCTGTTAAAGACGGAAAAATTATCAAGAATCTGACACCTGGATTTTCTGGTGATTATGAATACATAATCGGCGAACAATTAACTGTAGGATTTCATGGTGGAAGAGATATAAGCTGGTCTGCTGATGGTAACCAGATTACTTTCTTTGGTCGTTCGGGTAATAAGAGAAGCCTTTTTGTGGTTGATGTAA
Source organism: uncultured Acidobacteriota bacterium (assembly GCA_964645975.1). Classification (GTDB taxonomy): domain Bacteria; phylum Acidobacteriota; class B3-B38; order Guanabaribacteriales; family CAZYAF01; genus CAZYAF01. The sequence goes on along the minus strand of CAZYAF010000004.1, from coordinate 131,850 downwards.
CTACGGGAAATATTATGCATGAGATTAAACTCGATATAGACCAGGCGCTTTCACCATCGCTCTCAGCCGATGGAAAAAAAGTGGTCTTAAGCGGCAGCAGAAATGGGATTCGTGATATTTTTATAGTGGAACTTTCTGATTATTCTATTAGGAATGTAACTAACGATGATTTTTTTGACTATTCACCTGTCTTCTCACCTGATGGTAAAGTAATTGTATATACTTCAAGTGTAAAAGGTTCTACCAAGCTTTTTAGTCTAAATATAGACGAACCTGAGACCACGAAAATGCAGCTAACCTATGGTGATTATGATGACGTTCATCCAATTTTTACATCGAGTGGAGAAAAGATATTTTTCAGTTCAGATGAAGATAGCATTTTCAATGTATATTCTTTAGATCTAAAAAGTAAAGTAGTAGCCCAGCATACTGATTTATTGGGTGGAGCTTTTAGCCCGGCACCCCTGAATGAAAAAGAGGAAACAATAGTATATACTTCCTATCATAAAGGAGGTTATAAACTCTATAAGATGGAGTTGGGTGAACCGGTGAGAACTTATACGGTGGTTCCTCAGCCGGAAACCGAAGAAGAAACTATAACAGGCTTCCAGCCATCACTTACGTTTACCCTCGAAGAAGAGAAAAAAGAGAAGCAAGCTAAGCATAAATTTTTTGTGGAGAATGTTCAGGCGCAGGGCGGAGTTGCCTCGAATGGAACAGTCCTTACCTTCTCCACAATTTCTTTTTCGGATATGCTGGGAGATAACCGATTTATTTTCTCCTTCAATACCATTGGCTCTCTTTATAGAAATGTTGGTTTTACCTACTATAGCATGAAGAACAGATGGAATTATGGTTTTTCAGTCTTTGACCAGAAGATATTTTTCTACAATAGCGTTTTTCAGCCAGATATATCCAACATTATTTTAGAACAATTAACCATAGAATATTTGGGTGGTTCAGTTTTTACTTCTTATCCCCTGAATAAATTTCAAAGGATTGAATTATCTACCAATTTTGTAAAACGTACTTTTGAGCTCCCTGCCTATTTCTTTACCGATGATGTAGATGAGGTTCTAAGAAGCCGTTTAGAAGAGAATTACAAAAGCGGAAAATACGTGAGCTTGGGCGTTGCCTTTGTAGGGGATACTACGCGCTACAAATTTTTTGGCCCACTGGCTGGCCGCAAATACCGGTTTTCCTTCGATTACGCGCCCCCTATCTCCAATGATTTTTTAAGTATGTACAACTTAGGAGCGGAATTTAGAAATTATATCCGGCTAGCATCTCGTTCAGTCTTCGCATTTCGCTTTTACGGTGCCATGAGCTTAGGTGAGGCCCGAGAAGTTTTCTATTTTGGCGGTACCAATACTCTCAGAGGTTATAATTACCTCGAATTTTCTGGTACCAGAGCTTTCTTCGTTAACACAGAGCTGCGGTTTCCTCTAATTGATCAAATCAGGTTTCCCATAGGTTTTACCATTGACAGTATTAGAGGTTCGTTTTTCTTCGATATTGGAGCAGCATGGTTCGATGGAGAAGAATTCAATTTCTTCGCTCCCGAGGAAGGGCGAAGACTTGAAAGTGCTAAAGCTTCCTTTGGTTTGGGAGTGAGCTTTTATCTTTTCAATTATTTTGAGCTGCATTGGGATTTTGCCAGAAGAACAGATTTAGTTTCTATAGAACCAGGGTGGAAAGTATCTTTTTGGATTGGAAACAAATTCTGATTTTAGTTTCAAAATAAGAATATAATGACCTCAAGATATTCTTACCTTTAAGTGTAAGAGATATCCATATACTAAGATGTCGGACTATTTTTTTGTCCTTGACGGAAGATAGTCCCTGTGTTACTATTTCCCAATAAATTGATAGTAAGATTTCGTAATTAGATATCAATAGTGAGGAGGATTATGGCTAAGAGATGGAAGGTGGAAGAAGAAAAATTTTTAAGCAAAAATTATCAAAAGCTCTCTGATAAACAGTTGGCTGAGAAAATAGGAGTATCTGATAAAACTATAAAATCAAAACTTAACAAAATGGGATTATCCCGGAAAGAAGAAAAGAAATCGAAACCTATAAAGAAAGAGAAAAAAACTACAGCAACTGCTATGTCAAAAAAGAAAAAGGTAATAGAAGGTTATTCAAAATTTTTGGCACATTATCAGAGAGGAATGGAGAAATTTCATAAAAGAGATTATCAACAAGCCATTGAAATATTTCAATCTTTAATAGATAAAATAGATAAAGCGGAAAATTTTTCTCATTTTGTTGATCGAGCTAATATATATATTAGAATTTGTAATACACATTTGCAGCAGGAGAAGATAAAGCTCAGTAATGCAGAAGATTATTATCTTTGGGGAGTCTATCAATGTAATGAAGGTAATTTTGAAGAAGCGCTGAAGCATTTGCAGCAGGCACTAAAATTGAAAGCAGAAGATGATAGAATTTTATACTTATTAGCTTCTACTTATATATTAATGGAAGAAAAGGAGCACGCTTTAAAATATCTTGAATCTGCCATTGAAATTAATAATAAAAATAGAATTTATGCGCGGCATGATAGCAGTTTTCAGACTCTTATAGGGGACGATGATTTCGAGCATCTCACAATGATTGATGAGGAGGAAATTATTAAAGTTGAGGTTTAAGTAGGTGCTTTTGACATGAAACCCTTATACACATTAATAATAGCAGCCGGTAAAGGTACCAGAATGAAATCAGATATTCCGAAGGTTTTGCACCCTTTACTGGGTAAGGCGATGGTTGAATATGTTGTCCGCAGCGCAAAGGATACCAATTGTTCTAAGATATTCATGGTGATTGGATATAAAGAGGAACTTATGCGAGAGAGGCTGAAGGATCAGCCTGTAGATTTCGTTATCCAATATAAACAATTGGGCACTGCTCATGCTGTAATGCAAGCACATAAAAAATTAGCCGATAAAGTGGGCACACTGCTCATATTAAGTGGGGATGTACCGCTTATAACTCCAGCAACGTTAAATGCATTAATAAATTATCATCATAAAACTAATGCTATTGCTACATTGCTCACAACTTGTATGGAAGACCCATCCGGTTATGGAAGAATCCTTCGAAATAAACACGGTCAAATAGAGGGTATTATAGAAGAAAGCGATGCAACACCAGAAGAATTGAATATTAAGGAAGTGAATTGCGGGATTTATTGCTTTGAGATTAAGGAGGCTCTGCGTCATTTAGAAAAAATTAAATGCACCAATAAAAAGAAAGAATATTATTTAACCGATTTAATTTCTCTTTTGCGGAAGGAAAAGAAATCAGTTGAAGGCTATATTACATCCAATTTCTCTGAAGTGATGGGTATAAATAATCGTTCGGAATTAGCAGAAGCTGTAAGAATAATGCGCCATAAAATATTGCATGAGCATATGATTAATGGTGTAACCATTGTTGATCCAGAGACGACCTTCATTGATGATGGCATTTCAATTGGAAGAGACACTGTAATATATCCTATGGTCAGCATTGAAGGGGAATCAGCTTTAGGCTCCCATTGCAACATTTATTCCTTTAGCCGTATAAATGATTGCATAATCGGAGATCGAGTTACTATTTTAAGCAATACAGTAATTGAAGAATCACGTGTTGATAGTGGAGCTAAGATAGGACCTTTCTCTCGCATGAGACCTCAATCAGTAATTGGAGAGAATGTGAAGATAGGAAATTTTGTGGAAATAAAAAAGTCTAAAATCGGCAAAGGGAGCAAGGCTTCTCATCTGAGCTATATTGGCGACGCACAAATCGGGGAAAAGGTTAATATAGGAGCGGGAACTATTACATGCAATTACGACGGAGTTCGCAAACACCGCACAATTATAGAAAATGAAGTATTTATCGGTTCAAACACCGCGCTCATTGCCCCAGTAAAAATAAAACGCGGAGCCTATGTTGGTGCAGGCTCTACTGTCACTAAAGATGTTCCTCCTTTTTCCTTAATAACCAGTCGTTCCAGGCAAAAAATTGTTAAAGATTGGGCATTACACAAAAAAAAGGATAAATAATGTGTGGCATAATTGGATATATTGGATTTCGTAAAGTGGTCCCTGTCTTGATTGAAGGGCTAAAAAAGCTGGAATATCGAGGTTATGATTCTGCTGGGATTGCCATCGTCGGAGATCAAGGGCTTCAAATTAGGCGAAGTGCTGGTAAATTGAGAAATCTTGAGGAGAATATTCGACTTAATCCTCTGGATGGTAATTATGGAGTGGGGCATACTCGTTGGGCTACGCATGGTCGACCAACAGAGGAAAATGCCCACCCTCATAAGGATTGCAAAGGAAAAATCATAGTAGTTCATAATGGAATAATCGAAAACTATCTTGAACTTAAAAAGAAACTTATTAAAAAGAATCATAAATTTATAACTGAGACAGATACAGAAGTTATTGCTCATCTTATAGAGGAATATTTTAATGGTAGTCTGCTGGAAGCAGTCAAAAGAGCAGTGCAAGACCTTGGTGGAGTATATGCTCTGGCAATTATTTCAGTTGATGATAGTAATAAAATAGTAGCTGTTAAGAATGGTCCTCCCTTAGTAATTGGGTTAGGTAAAGAGGAATATTTTGTTGCTTCTGATATACCTGCAATGCTGCATCATACGAGAGATATGATATTTCTTGATGATAAAGAAATAGCTCTTATCGAGAAGGATGGCGTGCAGGTGACAGATTTAAAAGGACAGGTCGTTACTAAACATCCACAGCGTATAACCTGGGACCCTATTATGGCGGAAAAAAGCGGTTTTAAACATTTCATGCTCAAGGAGATATTCGAACAACCTCGTGCTATTCGGGAGACCATTTTAGGAAGAATATCTCTCGATAGGGGTGGGATCTTCTTGAATGAAATGGAGATTTCACAGAAAGAATTCAGCAAAATAGAGAAGGTTAATATAATAGCTTGTGGTACCTCTTGGCACGCTGCTTTGGTAGGGAAATTTATGATTGAACAGTTGGCACAGATACCGGTAGAAGTTGATTTTGGCTCAGAATTTCGTTACCGCGATCCTCTGGTAAAGGAGAATATTCTAACAGTAGTCATTAGTCAATCGGGGGAGACGGCCGATACTTTAGCAGCCTTGAGAGAGTCGAAAGATAAAGGCTCAAGAATAATTTCCATCTGTAACGTTGTCGGGAGCACAGTCACAAGAGAATCCGATGGTGTTATTTATACTCACGCAGGCCCTGAAATTGGTGTAGCATCCACCAAAGCTTTTACCTCCCAATTAGTTGCTCTTTTTATGCTTGCACTTTATTTAGCCCAAATAAAGGGCAAAATATCATCAGAGGACAGCAAGCCTTATTTATCCGCTCTGACAGGATTGCCTGCCAAAGCAGAAAAAATTCTGGCCAAAGCTGATGAGATTGAAGAACTCAGTCGCCTGTTCTATCGCTACAGCGACTTTCTATATCTTGGAAGAGGTATCAATTATCCTATTGCATTAGAAGGTGCTCTGAAGCTCAAAGAAATTTCATATATTCATGCAGAAGGATATCCAGCAGGTGAAATGAAGCATGGCCCCATTGCCTTGATTGATCAGGATATGCCTACAGTTGCTTTAGCACCCCGGGATAAGGTCTATGAGAAAATAGTATCTAATATTGAAGAAGTCAAAGCTCGTGATGGAGTGATTATTTCCTTAACTCAGGAAGGGAATGATGAAATCCTCAAGAAATCTGACCATACAATTTTTATACCCCAGAGCGAAGAAATGTTTACACCAGTTCTAATGGTGATTCCTTTACAGCTTTTGGCCTATTATATTGCAGTTCGTCGGGGCTGTGATGTCGACCAGCCAAGAAATTTAGCAAAAAGTGTTACTGTAGAATAACAAAATTTTCCTGCCATAAGCCAAAAAAATTGGTAAAACTCCCTTTTAAAAAATTTTATTAAGTATATAATAATAGATTGCCTTTTTGGGAAAGGGAATTCTCATATGAAATGGAGTTAGATATAAATGGTTTCGAAGAGAAGAAATAATAAAGTTCATTCTAAGGAGGCAAAAAGGAGATTAAGGCGCCGCATTATGTGGCGCTTGAAAAAAAGAATTTCAGAGCTGTATCATAATTATTTTGCATATAGTTTTGCGAGCTTGGCTTTTTTAGCTGTAGTTGTAGGCATTATAGGTGGATACGGCGCAATCCTCTTCCGTTATGCCATACTCTTTTTCAGAAAGCTTTTTTATGGACAAACTACAGATTTTCTTGCTCTTCTGGCGCAGTTACCATGGTATAAATATCTAATAATACCGAGCTTAGGAGGACTAATTATAGGACCAATAATCTACTTTCTTGCCCGGGAGACCAAGGGCCATGGAGTTCCGGAGGTGATGGAAGCAGTAGCAATCAAAGGAGGTAGAATACGAGCCAGAATATCAATTATTAAAATATTAGTTTCTGCCATTACCATTGGCTCAGGTGGCTCTGTTGGTCGAGAAGGTCCTATTGTTCAGATTGGCTCATCTGCTGGTTCAGCTTTAGGACAATTGCTAAAAGTGTCCGAGAAGATTAGGAAAACATTAGTTGCCTGTGGTGCGGCTGCTGGTATAGCAGCTACCTTTAATGCTCCCATTGGCGGAGTAATTTTCGCATTGGAGATTATCTTGGGAGACTTCGGTATTAACAACTTCATACCCATAGTGCTTTCCTCTGTCACAGCTACCGCTATCTCTCGCGCATATTTAGGAAATCAACCTGCCTTCATCGTTCCGGAATATAAAATAGTCAGCTTCTGGGAACTGCCTGCTTATGCTGGATTGGGTATAATTGCAGCGCTGATTTCGGTTTTATTTATTATGCTACTTTATAAAAGCGAGGATTTTTTTGATACCCTTCGGTTCCCCGCGTATCTTAAACCCGTTTTGGGAGGGATTAGTATTGGTATTATAGCTTTGCTGTTTCCTAATGTTTTGGGTGTTGGATACGAGTCAATTGATCTGGCTCTGTTAGAGAAGATGAGCCTCTTGCTCCTTTTCAGTTTAATCTTCGCTAAAATAGCTGCAACGTCCGTAACATTAGGTGCAGGAGGTTCAGGAGGAATATTTGCTCCATCTCTTTTTATTGGGGCTATGACAGGTGGCTTTTTTGGTACTCTTATTCATCGGGTATATCCAGCAATGACAGCTTCTTCCGGCGCGTATTCGTTAGTTGGAATGGCTGCCCTGGTTGCAGGTACAACGCAGGCACCAATTACTGCCATATTAATACTTTTTGAGCTGACCGATAATTATCGCATTATTCTCCCTCTCATGATTTGCTGTATAATAAGCACTCTGACAGCCAGAGTAATAAAAAAGCCCTCCATTTATACTTTGAAACTGCTGCGAAGAAATATAAATATTAGCGCTGGTCGTGATATACAAATTTTGCAAACACTAAAAGTAAAAGAATGTATGAAAAAAGACAAAGTGCTGATTCCAGAATCAATGCCCTTCGAAAAAATGATTAAAAAAATGACTGCCAGCCATTACCAATCATTTCCTGTTGTTGATAAAGATCAACATATGGTTGGAATCATATATTTCACTCATTTAAAAAGCTTTCTGTTTGAAAAACATCTGGAGCATTTAGTGGTGGCAAAGGAGGTCATTGAAGATGAGACAATAACATTAACTCCTGAGGATAATCTTCTTACTGCTATTGAAAAATTTGGCATAAAAGATATTGAGGAGATACCTGTTATAAGCACTGATAAACCAAATATAGTGCAAGGGATGATAAGCAGGCGCGATATATTAGAAGCTTATAATAATGAGATAAAAAAAAGATTACGAGAAGCATAAAAATGCTCATAGTGTGATGGATAAATGGAATTTTTAAGTGATCTTAATTCACAGCAATTACAGGCTGTAACTCAAACGGATAGGCCTATGCTTATATTAGCGGGAGCAGGTTCTGGTAAGACTCGAGCAATTACTTATAAGATTGCATATCTCATAGCAAAGAAATTGGCAAAGCCGGAAGAAATTTTAGCATTAACTTTTACCAATAAGGCTGCTCAGGAGATGAGAGTAAGGGTAAATAAACTTTTGTCGGAAGAAATGAAGCCACCCTGGATTAGTACTTTCCATGCATTAGGAGCACGCTTGCTCCGAATGCATATTGATAAATTAAAGCAGCCTTATGCCAATAACTTCACTATTTACGATGAGGTGGATCAGATTTCCTTATTAAGAGCTTGCTTGCGGGAATTGGGTAGTGACCCAAAGTCTTTTAAGCTTTCCAACCTCCGCAGCACAATAAGCAATATAAAAAGAAACCTGACTGAAAAAGGAGAAAGCACATCAGCATCCTATGGTTCACATTATGAAAAGAAGCTAATAGAAATATATAAACTCTATCAGAAAAAACTGCAGAACCATAATGCACTCGATTTTGATGACCTTTTGCTTAAGACTTTTGAACTATTTAATAAGGTAAAAAGTGTAAGAGACTTTTATCAGGAGAAGTTCCGTTATGTTTTAGTCGATGAGTTTCAGGATACTAATAAATTGCAATATTCTATGCTGAAAATATTGGTAAATAAATGGAAAAATATATGCATTGTAGGTGATGACGATCAATCCATTTATCGGTGGCGTGGAGCTGATATTGGAAACATGCTTAATTTTGAAAAAGATTTTCCAGCATGTAAAGAAATAAAACTTCAACAGAATTATCGTTCGACTAAAAATATTTTAAACGCAGCCAATGCAGTAATATCTAAAAATACTTCAAGAAAAGATAAAAACCTCTGGACAGAAAGAGAGGAAGGAGAGAAACCCTGGATTTATCAGACGGAAAATGAAAACGAGGAGGCCAGAATAGTAGTCGATAAAATTGTAGCCCTCAAAAGAGAATATCCCTTACACGAAATAGCTGTGCTTTATCGTACTAATTTTCAATCTCGGGCTTTTGAGCAAGCTTTGAGGAGGCTTCATATCCCATATAAAATTGTCGGCGGAGTAAGATTTTTTGAACGAAGGGAAATAAAAGATGTTCTTTCCTATCTCAACCTCGCTGTAGATCCCACTGATAAAATAAGTCTTAAGAGAATCATTAATGTTCCTGCACGGGGGATTGGTGCCAAAACACTCTCCAAGTTAGAGAAATATGCAGATGAGCATAATCTTTCCCTGTGGCAGATTATTTCTGCAGATAAAAAAGGATTCAGACTTACTCAGAATATCAAGGATTCATTGCAATCATTACAAGCGTTTATAGAGAAATTGAGAAGCAAGTCGGACAAGCTTCCTGCATCACGGCTTATTAGAATAATAATTGAAGAGACGGATTATCTTACCACTTTTTCCTCAGAAGATGAGCAAACCCAGCAAAACCGTCTGGAAAATTTGAAAGAGCTCATAGCAGCAGCTAAAGAGTATGAGGAAAGAGAGGAAGATGCCACTATCCAAGGATTCCTTGATCAGGTTCATTTGACCACTGACCATGATTATTATAATGATACCTCCACGGTAACGCTTATGACTCTCCATTGTGCTAAAGGATTGGAATTTTCGGTAGTTTTTTTAGTAGGAATGGAGGAAGGTCTATTTCCCCATAGATTATGCATGAATAATCAAGAGTCGCTGGAGGAGGAACGTAGACTCTGTTACGTTGGTATGACGCGAGCAAAAGATAGATTATTTCTATCCACCTCCTTGAGAAGGAGAGAGTATGATACCCATCGTTATTGTACTCCTTCACGCTTTATAGATGATATTCCATCTCAATTAGTTGAGAGAAAGGATATATACGTTACTCAAGAAGCTGATGTTAGCTCCAGGGGAGGACTTTATGAAAGCATAGATAATATCCAGAGCTTTTTCGATGTTGACAAATTTAAAAAAGAGATTAAGAAAATTGCAGATAAAGAGGTCTATGCTAATGGTTTAGAAGAGGGTTGTGAAGTAGTCCATCCAAAATATGGGAAGGGAGTGTTAATTGCTCGTTCTGGTTCGGGAGATTTAGCCAAGGTTAGCGTTTATTTTTCTCATATTGGAAAGAAAAAATTCCTTCTCAAATACGCTGCTCTGAAAAAGGCATAAATAATAAATAATATAAAAAGTATTGATAAAAATAATAAGCAATTGTATATTATATGCGAATGATTTGCGCAAATTCTTTAAGAGGTTTGATATGATGAAAACCAGATTAACTGATTTGAGAAAAGATATTTTAAGCGTTATTAGTAAGGCAGAAAAACCGCTAAATGCAAAAATGATTGGGAAGCGAATCATATCTCGACCTAATCTTTCGACAATCTATAGAGCTTTGGGTTTTCTAAAAGGAAAAAGATATATACATTCAATATCTTTTTATGGTGTAACCTTCTATTATACAAATAAAAAAGGACATGGCCATTTTCTTATCTGTAAAAGTTGCCACGAAATTCATGAATTTGATGATTGCGTGGTTAAAAGTCTACAGAAAAAGCTGCAAGAAAAATATGATTATCAGATAATTGATCATGTGCTATGCTTTAATGGTTTGTGCTCTGAGTGCCAGAATTATTTAGCTAAAAAGACAAAAGCAATGAGCTAAAAAATTAAAATAAAGGTGTTGTTATGAAGAGAGTATTGCTCATTTTCGTTATTGTCTTTTTTCTTCTCACTTTTATATCTTGCAAAAATGTTCCTATTTCTAAGTCGGAAAAACTCAACGTAGCTACTTCAATTTTTCCCATTTATGATATTACAAAAAATATTACTGGAACCCGAGCTGATGTATTTTTCGTCATTCCCGTTGGAGCCAACCCTCATACCTATGAGCCAGTTCCCTCTACGATTAAGCAATTAAAAAATGCTCATCTTACTTTGGCAATTCAGCAAGAATTTGATGGCTGGATTAGTGATTACCTGCCAAAACAAACAATTCTTGAATTTTTGAAAGAGAGAGAGCGAAAGATAAACCAGGCGCATGAACACGAAATAGAGAACAGAGCCACAGAAAGAGATCAATATAAACATAGTGCGGATGATCATGAAAATCCTCATATCTGGTTAACAGTAAAAGGAGCAAAAAAATTAGCAAAAAAAATTGCCGGCTACCTTGTCGATATGGATCGGAAGAATGCCCATTATTACAAGAAAAATTTACAAGACTATCTGCAAGAACTTGATGACCTGGACTATAGAATTAAAGATATTTTCAAAACAACCAAAAATAAGAAATTTATCCAGTGGCATCCTGCATGGAATTTTTTTGCTGAAGATTATGGGCTGGAAATCATTGGCAGCATTGAAAAAGGACATGGACATGAACCTTCTATAAAGGAGTTTAAAGCGCTCATTGATAAGGCTGTAAGTGAGAAAGCAAAGGTAATCGTATTAGGATTGAATATAGAAAGTAAAGCAGCAGAAACATTATCACGTGAGATTGATGGTGTGGTAGTGAGGCTTGATAGTATTGGAGACCCGATGGTAAAAGAGAAATCTACCTATATTAAGTTAATGTATCATAATGCCGAGCTCTTAGCTGAGGCATTAAATAAATAAAATGATATTCCATTATGCCTTAATTTATAGTTTCTAAAAAACTTTAAGGATATCCATTTGAGATAAGCAGCGAGGTTTAAAATGAATGTTTCTACTATTTCATTAAGAGATGTCTGGGTTAGATATGATAGTCGTATTGTTCTGGAGGATATCAATTTTAGTATTGAACAGAAAGAGATTCTCTCAATTGTAGGTCCAAATGGAAGCGGAAAAAGCACGCTACTGAAAACCATAATGGGTTTTAAAGAGCCATTCAGGGGCGAAATTAGCGTTATGGGAAAAACTCCCCACAAAATAATGAAAACTGGTAATATTGGCTATCTTCCTCAAGATGCTCATCTCGATTCTCATTTTCCCGTAAAAGTGTTTGATGTGGTTGCCATGTCGAGATATGCGAGTAAATTTCTATTAGAAAAGCTTAATGAAAAAGATGAAGAGATCATTGACGAATCATTAAAGAAAGTTGAGATGCTCGATTTTAAAGACCATCATTTTGGCAGTCTCTCCGGCGGGCAAAAGCAGCGAGTATTAATAGCTCGAGCACTGGCAAGAAAACCAAAAATTCTGTTGCTCGACGAGCCAGCTACCGGGCTTGATACCGTGGCCCAGGATAGCTTCTACCACCTGTTAGAGAGATTAAGGGATAGTGAAGACCTCACTATTATCATGGTTTCTCATGATATCGGTAGCGTCTCTCAGATCGTCGATAAGATTGCCTGCTTGAATAGAAAGATTCATTTCCACGGAAAACCCAGCGATTGCATTCCATCGCATGCATTGGAAAAGGTGTTCGGCAAAAATGTAAACTTTTTGCTGCATGATAAAAAATGTGAAACCTGCGAGAGAAGAAAATGGTAGAGCTCTTCAGTATGCACTTTTTTAGAAACGCCTTTATTATGGGCTTTTTGCTCAGTATTCTTTTTGGTGTTCTCTCTTTTTTCGTGGTTATGCGGAAAATGTCGTTCCTGGGAGCGGGAATTGCCCACACTGCTTTTGGAGGTGTGGCTCTGGGTATTCTGTTGGGGATAAATCCATTTTATACTTCGCTCATTTTTTGCATTGTATCGGCTGTGCTTATCGGTAAACTGGTGAAATATGGGGATATTTCATATGATGCCAGCATCGGTATCTTTTTTTCCTTCTCCATGGCCCTGGGTGCCATTTTCATCGCTCTGCGCAAAGCGTATAGCTTCGACCTCTCCGGCTACCTATTTGGAAATATTTTAGCAGTGACCAATTTTGATCGAATGCTGGCCATTATCACGTTGATAGTCTTTCTTCCTTTTATCTTTATCTATCTCCACCGCATTTTATTTATGACCTTCGATGAAGAGGTAGCCGTTGTCAGCGGAGTGCGCACCGAATTGCTCGATACGCTTCTGCTGGTTTTTCTCGCCGGAATCGTGGTTGTCAGCATAAAGATTGTAGGTATAATTCTGGTAGCCGCTTTGGTAGTGCTTCCCGCCAGCTTTGGACTTCTTCTTTCAAAAGATTTTCGTAAAGTACTGTTAGCAGGAGTAATCTATACCATGGTAATTATGACTGGTGGACTCATTCTATCTTACTATATCAATACCCCTCCCGGCGCCACCATCGTCACCGCCGGCACCCTGATCTATTTCTTAGGTCTTTTTGGAAAGATAATAGTGCAATAGGATCTTACACAATAGTGATATTTGCATATACCAAGAAACTGTTCTCACTCAACTTTACTTATAGTGAATCAAAATAATAGCAAGATTGATTGATTTTTATTCTAACTCTTTGATTTTTGAGATCAAATGCTCGGTTTTTTCTTTGTAGGCGGGATAGAGAAGAGCTTTTTCCGCAGTGCTCAGCGCTTCTTCTTTCATTTCTGCGTTATATAAACAGGCAGCGGCATTATAGAAGCTTGTTGCCAGAGAAAATTGAATCTCCTTTATTTGGTGTTCCTTTTTTAATATCAGCTTCTGTTTTCTTTCATGGGAGAGAGAGCTTTCTTCTATTTGTCTGATTTTTTGTTTAAGCGCTCTCTCAGAAGCCTGGTAGCATGTAGCCGCCTGGTTGTAGTAGAAACCAGCATCAACCCACTTCTCATGTTGGGAATAAATCCTCCCTAAATAATACAAAGCCTGACAGGCATAGGTATCAAGCCTGATGGCTTCTTTAAAGTTCTTCTCTGCTTCCTCGATTCGTTCTTTTTTAAAATCGATAATACCAGCCAGAGTGAAAACATCGCTGTCATCGGGCAGATACAGTTTTGCTTGTTCTATATTCTCTTCTGCTTTATCAAGTCTTTTGAGGGCATTCTGATTCCAGGCAAGCCAGTAATGTGATTCCCCCAGATACCATTTTCCCAGAGCCAGAAGCTTGTCAAGTATTGGTATGGCTTCTTCATATCTTCCCAGTTTGCTGAGACAAATGGATTTTGCCAAAAGAGCTTTGCGATGCTCCGGAGCTAATACTATTGTTTTATGATAAAATTCCAGGCTTTTTTCTATTTCTCCAATGAAATAGTAAACCTTAGCCAAGGAAAATAGTGTCGATATCGATTTGGGTAAATGCTCATAACAGTGCAAAAAATGTTTTTCTGCACTGATCAGCTTTCCTTTTTTAAGAGCATGCCCTCCCAAAAAATAATGCACTTCAGCAAAAGTCGGCTCATTTTCGATTACTTCTTTCAGGAGCTCATGATTTTCTTCCTGGCAAATTGATACTTTATATTTTATCAAGAGTGAGGTAGGATAAAGCTCCAGATAGCGAGGAATATCAGCCTCTTCATCGATTAATGATTGAAAGGAATAATTTAAAGAAAGATAGAGATAGGCCGAAAATTCATCTGTTTCGGCTTTTTCCTTAAGCGAGTTATTCCACTCCTTTACCTTATTATATTTCTTTCGAAAATCTTTATTAAAAAGCAAATCTTCCAAAGAAGCTGTTGGACTGCTTTCGCTCTGCAGACCTAAGAAGTCAATTACTGCAAAAAATAATTGGAATTTCGAAGGGGCATGGATTTCTTCAATTAATTCGGAGGCTTTTTTCGCATAGCTATTATCCGCTAAGGCAAGTTCCTGTTCGCGCAGAGCGAGAAGCATAGTCGTTTCAATAAGTTTTTCTCTTGTCTGTTTTTTATATTCCTTAAAGGATAAAAGTTCTTTATAGATAATCCGGGCTTCTTCTAAACGTGCATAGCTACCTCTTTTAAAGAACTCATCAGCTTCGGCTATTTTCGTTGAATATTCGGAAATTTGTGGTGTTATTTCGATCTTCTTTTTACAGGCACAGAAGAGAAAGGCAAGAAGAAGTATAACTATTAGAACTCTTTTCCATTCTGCAGATGCTCCATACATTATTCTCACCCCCATTTAAAAGAAAAAAATAATTAATATAGATTAAATTCGTATAGGAAGATAATAAGATAGATTTGCTCCCATTAACTGTAAGCTTCATCACTATATAACTCATTTATTTATAGTAAGTTATAAATTGATTTTTCGGAAAAAAAGAAAAAAATACCACCCAAAAAGCCTATATATAGAGGGTAATTATGTGCTTTTTGCAGAAAAAATCATAAAAAATGTGATTTTTCCCCTTGACTAATAGAACAAATGCATATATTATTTCTCGGCTTTGTTAAAGGAGGTTTGAACAATGTCAAGAATTCTTCAGGGAATACTCATAGTAGCGCTTCTTATTTTAATAAATTGGAACTTTGGTAATGTGAAAGCATTATCAGAGAATGGAAGCTATGAACAAAGGTTGGTAAAACAACAGACCAAAATAATTCAATTGGAAAAAGAAATCAAGCAGCTGAGGCTCATTATGGATGTTAGCGATGCTTTGGAGCAGTACTATAGCGGAATTTCGCCTATAGAGAGAAAGAATATCGCAAAAACCATATTGGCTGTCAGCGAGGAATATAGTTTGCAGCCGGAGCTCATTCTGGCTGTGATTAAGACTGAGAGCTCCTTTAAACCCTATGCTGTTTCAAACAAGGGAGCTTGTGGTCTTATGCAACTGTTACCATCTACAGCAGAAGAGGTAGCTGAAGAGTTGAGAATTAAGCTGGAGAAAGAGCACATCTTCGATCCCATAGTAAATATTATCCTGGGGTCGTATTACCTCAACAAGTTAACCAACCAATTTGGAGATTTTGAGCTCGCTCTTACTGCTTATAATATGGGCCCAGGCAGAGTTATGAATCTTGAAGAGGCGAATTATCCCTATAGTAGAGAATATGCCGAAACAGTGCTGAAAAATTATAATCAGATCATGCAGGAGTGCTTTTAGACACCTGTTTATTGCTGGAAGTGTTTTTCAATATATTCAATGCTGTCTCTGATCGCTGGCTCATCACGGCCTTCTATAGTAAATAATGGTGAGCAATCATACCGCTTTAATAGCTTGAGAAGCTCATCAAAGGGGAAGGTGCCCTGGCCAATTGCCAGATGTTCATCTATCTTCCCATTATTGTCGTGTAGGTGAATTTCAGCTAAATATTCACTTAAATATTCAAACCAGAGTTCAAGAGGTAGGGAGCTAAAAACATTATAATGCCCTACATCAAGGCAAAAGCTCAGGTCAGGGTGGAATTCTTTTATAATAGCAAGAAGCTGCTGGGGATTGTGTTCAAAAACATTCTCCACAGCCAGTTTGGCAGAAGTCCGTTCAGCTTTTTTCAGTACCTTTTCCCAGGTTCTTAAACTGTTTTTCAGCCAGCCATACTCTAAACCAAGATATCTTTTAGGATCGAATCCGGCATGAAAAACAATTACTTTCGGTTCAAAAAGAGCTGCTAATTCCAGAGTTTGAGAAAAACGACGTAAGACTACTGCTCTAATATCTTTATCAAAACTTCCAGGATTCAGGTCCCGATAAGGCGCATGGAAAGTACAATCTTTCTTTCCGTCTGCAAATAGTCGCAATATTTTATCTGTATCGTCTGATTGGGGAGCGTCTAACATTTCGCTGCTGATACAGAGTTCAATATTGAAATCCTCTTGCTCAACTTTGTTAAAATTGAGCATTAATTCTTTGTACGGGATATGTATAAACACATTGTTTTCCAACATATATGATAATACCTCATAAAAATCATTACCTGAAATGACAAATAGTAAGTATAAAGGAATTTGGGCTGTGAGTAAAATCTTTTAATGTTTATAAAAGTTATTAAAATTGTAATCTGATATGTCTTTTGATGAAAACTACTTTTACTTTTGCTGACTTAATCCCACCAGAATTTTCCCGTAACCGGATCCCGATTAAGGCTAAAGACTGGTATCAAGATACGTTCAAGTAGGGGGTCGCCAGTATATCTATTCACAGGGCCTCCGATGAAAGAATTCAATCCCAAAAATTTCATCCCAAGCGAAGAGTAAGTAAGAGAAAGGGGGGATTTTTCTTTTATTAATGGTTGCTTTTCGTAGTTCAAGGCGAGAGAAAAATGCAAGGAGGTTTTTTGTTCTAAAATAGATAATGATCTGGGAAGCGGTATTATTTCTTTTAGTTTCTTTTTGTTTTCTTCGTCGTCTTTTTCTTTTTGCTGACAGTGACAAGCGGGGATAATAAGAGCTGCTTTCAGTGGGGGGGCGAAGATAATTATTATGATGCAAGCAATTAAAATATAATATTTAAGTTTCATATTGACATCTTTTCAATTAAGCGTATTTTTCTTCTCTCTTTTTATATATATTATAAATGATATTATAGAATAACGAAAGAAAATTAAATAAGATTTAAAATTTTATTAATAAAAGATACAAATTTTTATGAATCTGTTTTTATTTCTTTATTTATGTAGCATTTTCATATAATATAGGGGCGATTGTCGGAATAGTTGAGAACATCAGCTACTTGAATTAAAACCATATAATTTACAAAACATAGTTTTAAGTTATTAATAAAAATATTTCTTGCTTTTCGAACAATAAATTTGGTATAGTTTAGATATATTATATATTTGATGTAGCTTAATTTACGAACCAAGGAGGGGGTTATGATAAACCCGTTTAATAATTTAAATAAGAATCTTACCAATAGAAGAAATTTTATGAAAGGTATTATGGGAGGCTTTGCCTTAGCAGCATTTACGGCTAATAAATTAAACGCTGGTATCTATAAAAAGCTATCAGAATTGGGACAGCAATATTCTCCCACAGAAGCTCCAGATGGAATCTTCTGGGATTTTGTGGCAAAACAGTATATGTTCGAAGATGATTTGATAATGATGAATAACGGTACTGTGGGACCAATGCCCCGCACCGTTTTCAACACACTCATGGAATTCTTCAAAGTCCAGGCTGCCAATCCTTATAAAGCTTATATGACTTTTTATCCCTATATAGAAGAAACAAGACAAAAAGTAGCTCATTTTGTCGGAGCTCTACCTGATGAGATAGCTCTCACAAGAAATACAACCGAAGGTATGAATTTCGTAGCTAATGGTCTGGATATGAAAGCGGGTGACGAAGTTCTTATGAGCAATCTGGAGCATCCCTCTGGCATTAATCCCTGGAAGCTCAAAGAAAAACGATACGGAATAAAGATTAAAGAAGTAAAACTCAATTCACCGCCAAAAAATAAAGATGAGATACTTAATGCTTTTAATGATGCCATTACTCCCAATACAAGGATTATACATATCAGTCATACCATATATCAGAATGGGCTTATTCCCCCACTAAAAGAGCTCAGCAAACTGGCTCATGACAAAGATATTCTTATCCTGGCTGATGGTGCTCATGCCTTTGGTATGATGGAATTAGATATGCACGAATTAGGTGCAGATTTTTATGGAACCAGTCCATATAAGTGGGGAAGCGCTCCTTTAGGTACGGGTGTTTTTTACGTCCGTAAGGAAGCTCAGGATGTAATTTGGCCTACCGTAGTAAGTGGTGGTTGGGATACGTTACCCGGCGCACGGAAGTTCGACCGCTTAGGACAGACTGCTGAGCCCTTGGTAATAGCCTTAGGGGAAGCTATAAGATTTCTGTCTGACATAGGGATGAGAAGAATTGACAGAAGGATTCAGTCTTTGGCTGTTTACCTTAAAGAACAAGCATCTAAGCTTCCAAAAGTAAAAGTATACACCCCGATTGATCCTTATTTGAGTGCCGGCTTGACAGTGTTGAGTCTTGATGGTGTTAAAAGTGATCACGTGGTGAATTATATGTTGGAAAAATATAATCTCGTTATTAGAACAATATATAGAGAGAAAAATGCCATCAGAGTCTCAACTCCAATCTGGACCTCTACCAAGCACTGTGATATGATTATTGAAGGTTTAAAAGCTCTCTCTAAATGAAAATAGCACTGGTGCTTTTAATTATTGGATTGAATTTTACTCTGAATATTGATATAATATAAAAAGGAGAGAAGCTAATGCTTAGAGATGCTTTAAATCCCTCTATTAATAATAATTATAATAATAGGGAGGCGGTGATGCGTCTCTAAGCTGAAAGCATTATAGAGATAGCTAACCCGCCCGAAGAAAAAAGGGCGGGTTTTTTTTTATGTCCAAAATTGCTGGGGTGTGGCCAAGCGGTAAGGCACCTGGCTGTTAACCAGAAGAGCGCAGGTTCGAATCCTGCCACCCCAGCCAACTCCTTTATTAGCTAACTAAAAAGCAATCATGCATAAGTTTCTCTTGAGGAAACGATAAAAACCTTTTTCCCTCACCTTCTAATGGTATGTTATATTTATTTTTTAACGCATTGTAGTTAAAGCAATCATTTTTACAGGAAATTCAAAATCTCAGCCCATAAGCGAAAAAATGTGCTTGCTTTGCAGAGTATAATTTTGTAATATTTAAGATATATTATATATCAGCTATTTTTAAATTAGGAGGTAATTATGAATAATTATGCTGATGAATCGAATAGCACTTCTATAGATCGAAGGAACTTCTTTAAAAGCATCATGGGAGGAGTAGCTCTGGCTTCTTTTTCAGCCCACGAATTGAACGCTGCTATCTATAAAAAACTTTCGCTGCTGGGAGAGCAATACCTTTCTGAAGAGTCACCTGATGGCGCCTTCTGGGACTATGTAGCAGAGCAGTACATGTTCAAACCCGGTCTGATATTGATGAACAATGGTACCATCGGTCCCATGGCGCGCCCGGTGTTCAATATGCTCATGGAATTTTTTAAGATTCAATGCACAGACCCCATAAAAGTGTTTCCCGGCTTTTTTCCCTATATAGAGGAAACCCGGCAGAAATTAGCTCCATTTATCAAGGCCTCACCCGATGAGATTGCTCTATTACAA
Organism: uncultured Acidobacteriota bacterium; assembly: GCA_964645975.1. Classification (GTDB taxonomy): domain Bacteria; phylum Acidobacteriota; class B3-B38; order Guanabaribacteriales; family CAZYAF01; genus CAZYAF01. The sequence continues at coordinate 112,085 of CAZYAF010000004.1, read as the reverse complement.
AATAGCACTCAGGGGATGAACTTCGTTACTAAAGGATTGGATATGAAACCGGGAGATGAGGTGCTCATGAGCAGCTTGGAACATCCTGCAGGGATTGAACCCTGGAAAATAAAAGTGAAACGGAGAGGGATAAAGATCAAAGAGGTAAAACTCAATACACCACCAAAAAATAAAGACGAAATATTAAATGGCTTCAATGATGCAATTACTGCAAAAACGAGAATCATACATATCAGCCACGTCGTTTATAAGAATGGTCTGGTGACTCCTCTCAAAGAAATGAGCACGTTAGCCCATGATAAAAATGTGCTGGTAGTAGCTGATGGTGCTCACTCCCTGGGGATGATTGATCTGGATATGCATGAGCTGGGAGCAGATTTTTACGCTGCCAGCGCCTATAAGTGGGCAAATGCACCTATTGGAAGCGGTTTTTTCTACGTTAAAAAAGATGTGCAGGAAGAATTATGGCCTACCGTAGTTGCCGGCGGCTGGGACCATGTTAAGGGAGCTCGGCGCTATGAAAATCTGGGAACAGCCGCCTATCCAGTTCAAATTGCTTTCAAGGAAGCGCTTGCTTTTCTTACAAATATTGGCATGGAAAGAATTGAAAGGAGAATAAAAACTCTGTCAGCATACCTGAAGAAAGAAGCAGCTAAAATTCCCGGTGTCAGAATTTATACGCCCATGGACTCCACCTTGAGTGGCGGGCTGACAAGCCTGAGCATCGATGGGGTGACGGTTAAATATTTAATGAATTACGTGATGGAAAAATATCACCTGATCATCAGAACCATTACCTTTCATGACATAAAAGCAGTGAGAATAAGCACGCCGGTCTGGATTTCGCATAAGCACGTTGATATGCTGCTGGAAGGATTACAGGAACTCAGCCGTAAAAGAGGGTCTGCGGAACTCATGAGGGAACAAAAGAAGCTTCAAAAGAAAACATTACCGTATTATATTGATGAAAAGCTGTGTTAGGTACAGCAGATTTTTGAGTACATCTTGAGTTTGCAAATCTTCTGCAAAAAGGCAGTTGCAATGTCTTTCTGATTTTTTATCCTTACCAGATACATGGAAATAGTCGTTAGCGCACCTGTTGAGCATAATCATTATAGCCTTCAAGGTGCTGATGAAGGATTTTGTCTTCTAACGCTGTACCGACGATAATAATAACTATACCCACTTATACACAAATATTGGCCCATGCCATTACCCAATTAAGCAGTAAAAAACGTGATTTTTAATAATAAGAGCGCAGACTAAAATCTGACCGCTGCAGCTAAATGATTTTTTTATAATTAATAGAAGCTTAAAGAGATATTGAAAGGTTGATAAAATTAAAATTTAGCAATCTTTTTATTAAAATCAGATCTTTTTGGATCTAAAATCATATTTCCTAAACCTGTTAGAGCATCAATATAATTATTTCTTGTATCTTCAATATATGACTCTGCTAAAATTCTATCATCCTCATATGGAACCCAGTTTTCTAAATCAATATGATTTTCACTAACTTTTTCTCTTGTTATTTTTAATTTGTCATTTTCTTTAGTTATTTTAAATCTATTATCATTTTCATCCAATGCATAGGAATAACATACATTTTCATCCTTTGTTTTATAACAAGCAAATAATGTAAGAAATATTTTTTCTATCTTTTCTAAAATAGGCTGAATAATCTCAGATTCGCTAAAAGATTTTAATTCATCAATACTTTTATAATCGCATTCTATATATTGAGAGATTATTTTCGAGAATAAAGCAACGAATGCATAATGTCTTTCGAATAAAAGCTTTTGATTCTTTAAATAGGCCTCTAGTTCTTCTATCAATTTTGTATCTTGACTTCCACGCCAATCTCTAATTGCTGTATAGTTATTAATTAGAATAATTAATTGCCCTCTTGCTAATTCGGCAAAATGTATAAAATCATTTTCAGCTTTTTCAATCCACTTTACTATTAAAAATGCTTGTCTTTCAAATATTTCTTCAAATCTACTTTTTGCAACATCTGAGAATGGAACAAACTCAAACATTTGTTTTCTTATTGAGTCTAAACTATTAATAAAAATATTTACATTAATAATTCTTTGATTAATTAAATTTATTATATTATTTAATGCTTCTACTAACAAAGCTAACAAACGTCTAGATGAATCCATTCCTACTACAATGTTTTTTGTTGCTGTAAGTAAAGTTTCTTCAAAATATATTTTTCTAAGATGTGTAACTCTTTGCTGAATAAAATATTGCTTAAGACCATAAAAAACTGCTATCAATGCAGCAATTAATAAAGCTATAGCAGTAATTAAGTTAGATAACGATAATAAAAAATTGCTATTTAAAAATGTCCAAGCGCCCTGAAAATAAATTGTTCCAAAACTTAATCCAATAAGCAGACCAAAAATGAAACAAATAACATAAATAAATGTTTTAAATACTTTCTTTCTGAAGTTGTTATTATTCATATTTTTTGAAATGGCTAAGCATTACTGGTCGGGGTGAGAGGATTTGAACCTCCGACCCCCTGCTCCCAAAGCAGGTGCGCTTCCAGACTGCGCTACACCCCGACCTTATGAATGATATATATTGTACTGGAGTTTAGGCTCATGTCAAGCGGATAAACTATTATTACCTGCTAATCAGGATAGACGAATAAAGATAAAAAAATAAGGCCTCAGAAGCTATTGTAAGCGGGGCAGCTTGGTAAAGTTGCCGTCAGAATAGACAATGTCATCTGCGGTATCTTTCTTGAAGTCTTTCCCTATTGCCGTAAGCTGGTAAGAGCGGCCGTCAGAGGTATAAATAAGCTTGTTGCCCCAGGCATCGTGAGTGGGTACCAGCACTATATATGCAGGCGATAGCCAGGAACTAAGGTTTATTATATCGGTGCTCAAAGGATAGGAATTATTATCAATTAGATAGCTTTTCAATGCACCTCCCAAAGCTTCCAAATCGCCTTTGGTTTTCTCTGTTTTCCCTCTATCCAAAGCTCCCAATAAAACATCACCGTACGTTTTTTTTTCTTCCTTATCCTTTTGACAGGCCGTAATTAGGATTAAAATCGCTAAAACAATAATAAGTTTCTTAAGCATTTCCCTCCTCTTAACATGAATATCCAATTATTTACTACTACATATTATACCATATCTCTTGTAAATTGTTAATAGCATTAGGTTAAAAGGGAAATATTATTTCTTCTTTAAATCACCAGGTGGAATAATAAGGCCCGAAGCTTTTTTTCTCTCTAATGGAGATGAACCATTTGGCGGTACTATGAGCGCACTCTCTTTTCTCTCCGATGCTGCTTCTCTGGATGGGAGAATAATTGGCGTATCTTTATTCTCTGTTGGTTCAAGCTCTGCTTTGGGTGCCACGCCGGCTTTAAAGAAAATGTTTCTTTTGACCAGCTCTATTATAAAGGGGATAAAGGGAGGAGCTTGTTTCTCCATAGCAATGGCAGTGGCTAATGCAATTTTGGCTTCATTTTTCTTACCTTTAATGAAGAGCACATATGCCATTTCCTCCAGATGACGACGATACTGTTTTATTCTTTCGGAATTAAAATACTTTTCTGCAACCGAGACATAAATTGCTGCAAGTCTCTCTTGCTGCTGGATGGGAGTAAGGATGATTCGGCTATCAAAAGCATCTTTGAATTGCTGCACAGGTTTTTCCAATTCTTCTGCTGGCAGTGTCCACCCTCTGAAAGGATCAATTTCTAACAGTTTGGCTGATTTTTCTATTAAATCTTTTTTATTTTGTATGCTTTCAATTTGTATTGAATTATATATAAGAGGTTTAGTATGGATTTTACTGGGTCTATCAAGCCATTTTTTCAGGATTTCATATTTTTCTGGTAGGGGACTCTTGCTGTTTTTATTTACCAGGGCAGCCTCTTCAATGAGGAAATGGCAGTAATCGGATTCTATTTGGATGAGCATTATCCTATTTTCATCTTCCATTTTTCTCAATAAGCGCCTAAAATCACGTCCTCGCATTTCGCCGGTATCAATTTTGAATATACCCTTCTCGTCCGATAAAAAAACCTGAAAAACTTTCAGTCCGATATGGGGCTGCTCCCGAGCAAGTATGAGGAAGCGTTCTCCTCGAGCATCAATATGACTGGCATAGGAACTAATTTCCGCAGGGACCTCCAGCTTAAGTGGTTCGGCTTTTTTGGCAACAGCTTGGGGCTCAATGCCCTTAAGCTTAAGTTTATAGAGCGATTTCTTTATCAGCTTCTTTTGCAACTTATTGTCACTCCTCTCTAACCACTTATTGAGCATTTCGGCTGATTGTTTGCTTATTATTTCACTGAGCTTGTCAATTAGTAATTCATCTAAATTTTTTGATAATCCGAAAAGCTTATCAACAGGAGGCAAGCTCTTTTCTTTGGCTTCATCTATTAGTTGATTGAGGAGAGAAAGTTGGAGGAATTCAGAGCCTTCCAGTAACGCTTCTAAATCTTTCTTCTTTATATTTCTGCCCTGCCCTTTTTTAATGGCAGATACAAATTTCTGGTAGAGGGATTGACTATTGGTGAGTTCCTCAATTAATTGAGGTGATAATGGTGAGTTAAGTTTTTCTAATAATTGAGCTATTTTCTCTTTAAGGGATAAATCAATATCTTTCCTATAAAACACTTCTTTCATCAGAGGGATAAAAGCATCTTCTTCTAAAATACTTAGTAAAACAAAAATATTAACCAACTCTTTTTTTGATACTTTATGTAGTTTCTTTTGTATATAGTGATATACTTCTTTTCTATTAGACGCAAGAGCCTTTTTGATTTCAGCAAATTCCTCTTCAGTGCTACTGGAGCTTTGAAGAATAATTAAGGCTTTCTCAATCGTCTCCTGAATTCCTCCAGTTTTATTTGTCATAGTTCCTCTTATATATATTTACTATTTCGAAAAGCTATAATTAACTCCTATACTGAAATTAATGCCAGGTGCTGGAGTGAAATAAGGTTGCCCGGCCACAAATATCCCTCTCGTGCTATATTGTTGATTTAGTAAATTGTTAACTTTAAACCATAACTCCCAATTAGACAGCTGATAAGATAAACGTGTATTGATAAGAGTATAAGCATCTAAAGTATTCTGAGCATTTTGATCATCCCCGGAAAGATAGTGCTCTCCAATATAAATACCCTCAGCAAATAGCACAACCTTATCTGTTAAAGCAAATTTTGCTCCTGCATTTAGTTTATGGGCGGGAACCAGAGGGATTCTGTTATCACTATTTTCGCCCGATTTTATCTTTGCGTCAACGTAGCCATAAGAAACAAAAGCATTTATCCCTTCTCTGATCCTACCGCTCAAAGATACCTCAATTCCTTGTCGTAAGCTGCGTCCCACATTTTCGTTTTTGCCACCCCAATAATAGTCAAATACATAGACTATCTCATCTTTCACATTAATTCTATACCAAGTTAAGCTGGCAGTCAATTTGTCTTCTATTGACCCGCGAAAACCCACCTCATAATCTTGAGAGATAGTCGGTCTAAGTTCTGCATTAGAGCCAAATAAAGGATAGGCAAATAATTCAATAACTGTGGGTGCAAGGAAAGCTTCGGAGTAACTAACGAAAGCAGATGCGTTGTCTGCGAGCTTTAATACAGCTCCACTTTTGAAGCTCCATTGTGAGAAATCTTTGCGGTTATCATTTTCGTTAAAAAATAAATCGCTGTAGCCAAAGTTCTCATTGTCATATCGAGCACCAATATTTACGATAAGCTTTTCATTAATGTTAAAACTATCCTGCAGGAAGAACGCTTTAACAGCCTGGTCTGTAAAGTTACTGGATATATTAAATGGATTATCTCCTTGAGGAGAAGTTATAGAACCTGCTGCACCAAATTCATTGTCAGTATATTCCATCCCTAAAGCTAATGAATTACTATGGTGCCCAAGCCGTTCGTTATAAGTAAATTGGATAGTAGCTCCTTTGGTTGTAATATCACTATTGGTAAGAAACCCGCCCCAAAGGGCAGCGCTTCTCCCTGTTGTAAGAGTATCTATTTTATTACTTCGATAGAAGGCATTGGCGGACAAATACACTTTTTCCTGAAGAGTGAGCTGATAATTAAGGTTAACCAAATTATTGTTTTTCTCTGCACTATCGACCATATTGAAAGGAGCTTGTTTGCGATCGGCATTCAGCTCGCTTGAGGTTAATGCGCCCGGATTACCAAAATCATTGTCATTATACAAATAAGTGAAGTTGATTGTAGAGATATCGGTAAAGCTATATCCTATTTTTCCGAAGGCAGAATTTTTATCATAATATCCATTTTCCCTGAAACCATTGGCTTTATCTTTAATACCGCTTATATAGAAACTGAAATTATCTGCCCTTCCGCCAGCACTCGCTTTGTATTTCTGGTGATCATAGCTTCCGTATGCCATACCCAGGTTTAGCTGTGGCTTACCTAATCCTTTGTGTGTTATAATATTTATTGTCCCGGCCATTGAGCCTTCACCGTAAATAGGTGAGCTGCTTCCTTTAAATACTTCAATTCGTTCAACCTGATCAATGGGAATGAGATCAAAATTGACGCGGTTATCATCAGGTTCATTGATTTTTACTCCATCAACCATTACGGTGGTTGTTGTTCCCTCATTAAAACCTCTTAGGTCGATTGTCGATTCCACTCCATTACCTACCTGGTCGTAAACAATGAAACTGGGAAGTTGTTGAAATAGGTCCTGTAATGTATCGACACCTCTTTCTTCAATATCCTCCTTAGAAATCACAGTCACATCAGCGGGGATGTTGTCAAGCTCAACTTCATTTGCCGGCAATCGGTAGGCGATCACCACAATTTTTTCTTTATACTGGAGTTTTTCTTTTTCTGTTTCTTCTTTCTTTGATTGCTGTTCATGTATTATGGTTTTATTATCGATGAAGCTGTTTCTTCCTTCAGCTCTTATTACACATCCAAGTAGTAATAAGAGGAAAGATAAGCAAGTCACTAACTTTTTCATTTAAACCTCCGAAATTTTAATAATTTTAAAAGCAAATCTAATTTCATGTATTTTGCTCTTGGTATCTCATTTAATTTTGATTACTGATTAAATTTATTCTCGGCTTACCGCTAACAGGGCTCTTATCAATGAATGTTTCGTATTCAAAGACCTCTAATATGTTTTCTTTAGTAATTACATCATTTGATGTACCTTCAGCAAAAATCTCTCCATTTTTTAATAATATGATGTTACTGCAATACTCAACCGAAATATCTATATCATGTGAAGCCATAACAATTGTCAGGCCTTCTTTTTTATTAAAACGGCGCAACATATTCATAATCTGCATTTTGTGCTTTATATCCAAATTAGCCGTTGGCTCATCAAGCAGGAGAAGATGAGGCTCCTGGGTCAGAGCCCGAGCCAGGAGAACTCCTTGCTTCTGCCCGCCACTCAGGGTGTTAATTGAGCGGTAAGCAAGATTGGCCGTATCAGTTTTTTGCATTGAGTCCATAGCGATGTCAATATCATGCTGTCCTTCTAATCTGAGGCTGCCCAGGTGCGGAGCGCGACCTTGAAGAACGATTTCCAGAGCTTTAAAATCGAAATAAAATGTAGTCTCCTGAGGTAATAAGGCAATACGTTGTGCGAGCTCTTTCCGTTTAAAAGATTCAATTTTTTTTCCTTCAAGAAGGATTCTTCCTCTCTGAGGTCGGATAATTCGATCCATCAGTTTAAGCAATGTACTTTTTCCTGAACCATTTGGCCCTATTATTCCTAAAAAATCGCCTTTGTTTATAGTAAAGTTAGTACCGTGCAAAACCCACCCGTTGCCATATTTAAACCATAAATCTTTTACCTCTATTAAAAAGGGCATTATCACACCCTCCCTTTGAGGAGAAAAATAAACAAAGGTGCTCCGATAGCAGCAGTAATTACTCCTACTGGCATTTCAGCAGGAGCCATAAGCGTTCTGGCCAGTGTATCAGATACCATAAGAAGAGCAGCCCCCGATATGGCCGATAAAGGAATATTGAGCCGCAGGTCTGCACCCCATAAAAAACGGACCATATTAGGTACGACTAATCCGATGAAGCCTATAGCTCCACTAATGGCAACAGCAGCTCCTGTTATAAACGAGCAGAGCAAAAAGGAAACTTTCTTTACCCTTTCAACCTCCACTCCAAGCTGCAGGGCATTTTCTTCGCTCACCATAATGAGGTTGAGTTTTCCCGATAGTAAATAGAGCAGCATCATCCCAATGATAAGAGAGGGCGCAGCAGCAATGACATTACCCATGCTTTGACTGCTTAGATCTCCCATCATCCAGAAGAGAATCCCTTTTACCGTGCTGCTTTCAGAAATAGAAAAGGTGAACATAGCTATTGCAGAGAAAAAAGCACTGATTATAACTCCCGCTAAAATGAGTCTGGTGGTATGAATTTTACCTCCTATGCAGGCAACTTTATAAACGATTGCTATAGCTAAAAGAGCACCTGCAAAAGACGAAAACTGAGTTCCCAGAAAAGTAGCGCCCATTCCCAGAGCGAAACCTATTATCGAACCGAGCACCGCACCACTTGAAACGCCTAATATATAAGGATCGCCTAAAGGATTTCTTATGAGAGCTTGAAACACACTACCAGCAACTGCCAACGAAGCTCCAATGAGAGCTCCTAAAATAACACGAGGGAGCCTTATGCTCAGTATTATGCGGGTAGTAATATCTTGAGATAACAGAGAATTGCCAAAGAATGAACGCCCAAGAATTTTTATTGTTTGCATAAAACTTATGGACGTAGGTCCTATTGACATGCAGGTCAAAGAGAGCATTACGAGCCCTACAATCATGACAGTTAAAAGAAGAAGTGCCCTATACGGTTTAAAAAAAATCATTTCTCAGCAAATGCCTCTGGATGTATGGTTTTTGCCATAAGCTCCAGGCCATCAACTATACGAGGACCAGGCCTTAAAATGAGGTCCTCATTGAGTTGATAGACCATTCCTTTTCGGATTGCTGTCAGCATTTTCCAATTCTGCATGAATTCTTTTGCTATTCTTTTATCCTTTAGGTTGGGTAGAAATATAATTTCTGGATCTCTTTTTATTATTTCTTCTCGACTTAATTGTACTATATTCTGCTTAATATCTCTGGAGATGCTTTCACCACCAGCTAAACATATGAGGTTATTAAGAAATGTGTTGCCTCCAGTAGTCATAACAGGGTGGTGCCAGATAAGGTACAATGTTCTTCGCTGTGGTAATCTTTTTACCCGAGAAGTTATGTGTTTCATTCTTTTTCGTAGCTCTTTAGTTTTAAGAACAGCCAGCTCTTTTTTACCAGTGATATTTCCAATTTTTATAATTGATTGAAGGATATCCTCAATATTTTTTGCTGAGGTTAGGAAAACTGATTGTTCTAAAAGCTCCAATTGTCGTATTGTTTCCCTGCGATTACCTGCTGAGGTGGCTAATATGAGGTCAGGCTGGAGGGAGATTATCTTTTCCACGCTGGGATTGAAGCCTCCGACCTTGGATTTAAGTGAAACTTCTGGAGGATAATTACACATAGAACTAACCGCTATTATCTTTTCGTCAAGTTCGAGGAGATATAGAATTTCAGTTAAATTGGGAGCTAAAGATATTATGCGGTCAGGAGGTTTTGATAACAGTATCCATTTTTCTCTATCATCCTTTTCTTTTATCTTTACCTGAGGGGAACTCGCGCCCAGTATAAGGACGATAGAAAGCAGCAAAAAACAATATTGAAATCTTTTTTTCAACATGGCATTAAAAAAGCCCAGCTTCCCTTCCCGGAAAGCTGGGCAATATATAAACCCAACCTTCCCGCGAAGGTTGAGATTGATTTCCAATGGTTTCCTGACTTACGGATCATCCTACTCACTGCAGCCTTCCCGGTTGCTTAAATTATTCTGCTCTTTTAACCGGTGGCTTTTTCTCCTTCTTTCAGGATAAGCAGCTTTCGTCCCCGATCACAGTAGCGGGGCTGTGATGGATTTGCACCATCTTCCCTTTAACAAAGAGCTAAATTCAGTTTAGCAGCTTTTGAAATTCTGTCAAGAAAAAAAATCAAAATAAAATTTATGCTCAATCTCAATGAGATTACTATTTGATTTTACGCTCTGTTATGGACGACAATGTTTTCCATTGTTAAATAACGTTAAAAAATTAAATATTCTCCAGAAAAATATTTTAATAATTTTTTACTTATGTTATTCTAAATGCTCTTCATTATAAATATACTCTTCCGTTTGCGAGCTTAGCAATAAATTTGTGTAATTCTGATAGGTGATATTTCATGTGGAAAATTGCACGAGATATATTTTTTCTTTTAATAGTACTTTATTGCTTTTTCTTCAGCATCCAATTACTGGGCGAGAGTTTTCAAATCTTTGGTGCAGGATTTGCTCGTAGCCTTATCGAAGCAACCACTAATCCTTTTGTAGGATTATTTATCGGTATCTTATCAACGAGCTTAGTTCAAAGTTCATCTGTTACTACATCTGCAGTTGTGGGTTTAGTTGCAGGAGGAGTTTTAAGTCCAACTTTAACTATTCCCATTATTATGGGTGCGAATATTGGCACCACAGTAACAAATACTTTGGTTTCTATCGCACACATAACCAGAAAAGAAGAATTTAGAAGGGCTTTTTCCGGGGCCGTGGTACACGATTTTTTTAATATTATTGTTGTTCTGCTTCTCTTTCCATTAGAATTAATAACGGGATTTCTGTATAAATTATCTCGATTTTTTTCTCAGATTTTTATCGGAGCAGGTGGGATTAAAATAAGCAGTCCCTTAAAGGTGATAATTAATCCTGCGCTTCATACTATATTAGCTGCTACGAAAGAAAATGGGATACTATGCCTGATTATTAGTCTTGTCGTTTTATTTTTTTCCTTGAAATTTATGGTTGCCTTAATAAAAACATTGGTAATAGGACGGTTACAGGGATTTGTGCATAAATATCTTTTTCGTTCTCCGCTAAGCAGTCTTTTACTTGGATTTTTCCTAACAGCACTCGTGCAAAGCAGCTCAGCAACAACTTCATTGCTAGTTCCTCTATTGGGCGCCGGATTGCTTACTGTTAGTGACATGTTTCCTTATGCAATGGGCTCAAATATGGGTACTACGGTGACTGCAATTATGGCGTCCTTAGTTACGGGGAATCCTTTGGCTATAACGGTCGCTGTGCAGCATATTTTATTTAACACTTTTGGTGTTGTTATTTTTTTTCCGGTAAAGCGAATTAGAAATATACCAGTAAATATGGCTCAATGGTTTGGTAATTTCGCAAGTAGCCATAGAAAATATTGTTTATTATATATCTTGATTTTATTTTTTGCTTTACCTATCATAGTAATTATCTTATGGAGATAATTTTATGTTTAAAACATTGATTTCCAGACGTGAAAAAACCAAGCTGCTTTATCAGGCGTTTAAAGAAACAGAGAAAATGCTTCAGCGAGAGGTAAAGATGTTCTCCGCTGCAGTGGACTCTCTCATGCTTGATAAACCAGCAGATATAGATATCCCAAGCTATGACAAAGAAATTAACTTAGGTGAACGGATGGTTCGGCGCATGATACTGGAGCATTTAACCTTTAATCCCAAACAGGACCTTCCGGCGAGCTTAGTTTTAATTAGCACTGTTATAGATATCGAGCGTATAGGTGATTATACTAAGAGTATATTAGAGATTGCTGAATTGTATAAAGGAACACTGGTCTCTGGCAAATACGCAGAACAATGCGCTCTAATGAAAACAGAAATCTTAAAAATGTTTGGTCTCACAATCGATGCCTTTATAAAATCCGATATGAAGAAAGCGCAAAAAGTAATGGATATGCATCAAAATGTAAAAGCAACCTGTGACCGTATACTTTCTGCTCTTTTTCGAGAAAAAAATATGCAAAGAGACCGAATCATTACTGTTACTCTGGCATCCCGATATTACCGTCGAGTAAGCGCTCATCTTTCTAATATTGTTTCCAGTGTAATTCAACCTTTCGATAAACTTGGTTTTGAAATTGATGAGGAATGACATTTCGTATCATTTAAATTATTCAAATAACACACTCAGATGAAATCTGGACACTTAAGATATGCTGCTATTGATATTGGCAGCAACACTCTTCATCTCCTTATTACTGAATTAACCAAAGATAAAAAACTAAGGGTAATCAGGGATATCCAAAAACCTACTCGCTTATCCAGTGGTCTTAAGAATAAGGGCGAATTAGAGTTTGCAGCCATGCAGAGAAGCTTAGAAACGCTGGAAGAATTTCGTCAGATATGTGACCGTTTAAAAGTAAAAGCCGTAAAAGCGGTTGGTACCAGCGCATTAAGACGGTCAAAAAATTCACACTACTTCATAGAACAAGCAAAGGAAAAATGTCAGCTTGAAATAGAAATTATATCAGGTTTGCAGGAAGCGGAGTTAATATTAAAAGCGGTATCAAATGCTTATGACTTGAGTGAGGGTTTTAGTCTTATCGTGGATATTGGCGGTGGTTCTACAGAGTTTATTTTTGTCAAAGATAAGATTGTCGAAGAGGTAAAATCCGTTATTTTAGGATGTGTCGATTTTACAGAACAATTCTTTCCCCAGCAAAAAGCAACGGATGCTCAACGGATAGCCCTTCAAGATGAAGTAATAAAACGATTAGAACAGGTTCCAGCATTGACTCTCTGCCCCAAAATGGTCAGTCTTGGCGGTACTGCTACCTGCCTGGGCTCGTTAGCTCTTGGTCTTAAGCGTTTTTCACCGGAGAAAGTAGAAGGAATGGATTTAGATATAAAAAAAATTGATGATATAATTGCAAGATTACAGCAGTTGAGCGTTGCAGGACGAATCAGAGAGCTGGGATTGGAGCCCTTAAGGGCAGATATCATCTTTGCTGGTGCTTTAATTCAAAGGGAGATAATGAATAAATATAGAATCACGAGCTGTACTATTAGTACCTTGGGCGTACGTTATGGTCTTATATTAAAAATAATGGAGGAAGATGGCATATTTATAAAACATCAAAAACAATAATTTTGCCAAGAGGATACAAAATGAAAAAACGAAAAGACACATCAAATGCTTATTCCTATCAGTGCACAGAATCGGTTGATGAAAGACAGGATTGTGTAGAAAATACAAAGAGCCTGAACCGAAGGCAATTCTTAGCCGGAGGCACTGCAGCACTGTTAGGGGCTGGTCTATGGTTTAAAAAAGGCTCTCTTTTCCATAATAGTGCAGTCCAAGAGCAAATTTCAAAAAATCTTGAGGCTATACCTGGTGCATGGCCTGGTAGTGTTATAGAAATTAACAGCACTTCGGCTATTACTCAGAGTACCATAAATCAAGAAATAGTGGGCAGAATGTTAGAAAGAGCCTTAAAGGAGCTCACTGGAAAAGACTCATTAGCAGAAGCCTGGTCTGTTTTTATTAAACCAGAAGATGTTGTTGGAATAAAGCTAAACTGCCTTGGCGGTCCTCTCTGCTTCAGCTCACATGAAGTTGTAGATGAGATAGTTCATGGTCTTGTATTAGCTGGTGTTAAGGAAGATAACATTATCGTGTGGGATAGACGGCAATATCATATGACCAACTGTGGGTATAAAGTGAATCGGAATGGTCCTGGGGTGAAGTACTACGGGCCAGAAATAAAGCGGGTTGGACAGGAAGACATGAATGGATATGATTCAGAGGCATATATCGAATCTGATATTCTCGGTCGAGGAATTCCTAATGTTTTCAGAAAGACAGGCAAGCGTTCTTACTTTGCTGAAATAATGAGCCAAAAAATTACTAAACTTATAAATGTCCCGGTGTTGAAAGATCATGGCTCTGCGGGCATAACTCTTTGCCTTAAGAATTTAGGCTTTGGTCTGGTTAATAATACAGCCAGATTTCATCCAGCTCCTTATTATTGTGCACCGATTATGGCAGCAGTTTGTAACCACCCTCTTGTCAGAAGCAAAACGGTTCTTCATATTGTTGATGCTTTAAACGGTGTATGGGATAAGGGGCCAAGAGCTCGGCCGGATTATGTGTGGCAGTATAAGAGCCTCCTGGCGGGTACCGATCCAGTAGCCCTTGATCGGATAGGTTATGAGATCTTAGAGGCAAAAAGGGAAAAAGAGGGAGCTTCTCTTATAGGTAATAGAGCTCTTCATATAGCTTCTTGTGCTAAAGCGGGGCTGGGTGTTAACAATTTGTCAAAGATTAAGCATAAGAGAATTACCATATAGAAAAAAATTATTTTTTAAGATTATTAAATACAAAACAACAGCTAAGGATTAACTCTTTTGAAAATCTCTTTTTAGAGAAATACCTTGACTTAGTATTCACCATATAATAGAATTTTCCTGTTTTTCATTATAATAATATGAGAAATTGCAAGAGAGGATGACAAACTCTTCAATAGTATATTTTCGCTTTTTGCTATTAGAAATTAGTAGAAAGAGTATAATATGAAAAAGATAAAGTGGATTATATATGCTGGACTTCTCATAGCAATTTTTTTAATACGTCAATACACCGGAATCATCAGCAAAGGCCCCACAAGTGATGATTATCAATTTTGGTCGCTTGTTCCAGCTATGCTTACCCTTATTATTTGTTTTGCTACCAGAGAAGTAATACCAGCCCTCTTTATAGGCGTCTTTGCCGGAGGTATTATAAGCGGAAAATACAATATTGTGGAGGAATATCTTATTCCAGCTATCGGAAGTCCAGAATATGGGCAGATATTACTGGTGTATTTGTGGTGTCTTGGTGGGCTCATAGGATTATGGACAAAAACAGGAGGTGCCCGGCATTTTGCTTCCTGGGCGGGGAAAAAAATAGTAAAGGACCGGAAGACCGCTAAATTTTTTGCCTTTCTTATGGGTGTACTTTTTCATCAAGGAGGAACCATAAGCACGGTATTAGCCGGCTCCACGGTTAAGCCCATATGCGATGAAAAAAAGGTAAGCCATGAAGAGCTTTCCTATATGATTGATTCTACTGCCTCCCCAGTAGCAACAGTAATTCCCTTTAATGTCTGGCCTATTTATGTGGGCGGATTGCTCCTGGGCACTACCCCTTTATTTCCCGATAAAAATGCAGGTATAGATTTTTTCTTTAAAGCCATTCCCTTCAATTTTTATGCTCTCTTGGCGCTGCTTTTCACCTTTCTGATGGCCTGGGAGAAGCTGCCTTTTTATGGCAAGCGTATGAAAGCAGCGATGAAGCGGGCAGCAGAGACTGGAAAACTTGATCGTGATGGTTCTAATCCACTTTTTTCGAAGGAACTTGAAACTCTGCATATCCCGGAGGGCTATAAAAGCTCTACTATCGACTTCCTTGTTCCTATAGGGATTTTGCTTGTTGTTGCTATAGTTCCCCGCTTAATCCTGGGGAGAATGTATATTTCCGAGGCTTTCTTTCTGGCCGTTATTTCTGCTATTGTTTTAGCCCTCTATAAAGGGATGAAGCTGAGAAGGGTTGTTGAGGGATTTATAGAAGGTTGCAAGGGAGTAACAATGGGAGCAGTTGTCTTGGGTTTGGCCGTAACCTTAGGGAGTGTATCGGAATCCTTGGGAACTGCTAATTATATAATCCGCACCACCAGCCATATAATAGTACCTTATCTGTTACCCTTTATATTCCAAATCATATGTATGTTCGTTGCTTTTTCGGTAGGCAGCTCCTGGGGAACTTATGCAGTGGTTTTACCTATTGCAATGCCCCTGGCTTATGCAATTAATCCTCATCCCTTTTATATGCTGCTTTGTTTTGGAGCAGTTGACGGTGGAGCCACCTTTGGAGACCAGTGCTCACCCATATCGGATACTACCATTCTCTCCTCACTGGCCACAGGAGCGGATCTTATGGACCATGTTTTCACCCAGGTACCTCTGGCTATGTTAGCAGCAGGAATTGGAAGTATTTTTTATACTGGCATCACTTATTTTGTTTTTTATTTTTAGTGAAAAAGGATTCAAGCTAATATGTGGCAAAAACTTAAGAGCAGATTAAAGGGATTCAAGATGAAAATTTACACCAAAATAGCAATAGGATTGCTATTAGGTGCCATTATTGGTCCTTTTATAGGTGAGTATGCATTAATAATTGAACCACTGGGTAAGGCATTTATCAAGCTCATTGTTATGTTAGTTGTACCCCTGGTAATGGCTTCTTTAATTTCTGGAACAGCGAGCTTGGGAGATATAAAAAAGCTGGGCAGAGTAGGATTGAAAACCATAATCTATTATATAGTAGCGACTGCCTTAGCAGTGAGCCTTGGTCTTTTCTTAGCCAATACCATGCAGCCAGGCATGGGATTGGACCCAGAGTCTAAAGCAAAGCTGTTGGCTGATTATCGTGGTACTACAACTGAACAAGTTGGAAAAGCTCTTGAGCGACCAACCCTTTCCGAGATTTTCCTGAATTTAATACCGAGCAATCCCTTTAAAGCGATGGCCGAAAGCGATATGCTCCCTATTATTGTGTTCTCAATCCTTTTTGGAATTGGAATGACTATGATAGCTGAAGATAGACGCGATCGGCTTCTCGGCATTCTTGATAGTATCAACGATACGATGATAAAGCTTGTGGAAATAGTAATGAAATTAGCTCCTTATGCTGTCTTCGCCTTAATTGCAGCCGTTGCAGGAAGGTTCGGCTTCGCCATACTTCTAAATTTAGCAAAATATGTCCTGGTTACTATTTCAGGCTTAATGATATATATGATAGTTGTGTATTCTGCTTCAGTGAAATTTCTTGGTGGTATAAATCCCCTCAGATTTTTCAAGGTTTTTCTCCCGGTACAGCTAACAGCATTCAGCACATCATCCAGCAATGCTACGCTTCCAATTAACATGAGAACCACTATGGAAGACCTTAATGTGCCAAAGGATATTACCAGCTTTGTTCTTCCTCTTGGTGCTACGGTTAATATGAATGGAACCGCCATTTATCACGGCGTTTCTGCACTTTTTATCGCTCAGGTGTATGGCATCAATCTTAACATTTATGATCAGCTCATGATTGTTCTTACTGCTACATTAGCATCTATAGGTTGTGCTGGTGTTCCCGGTATTGGTATGATAACTCTTACCATTGTCTTGAAAGCAATAGGAATTCCGTTGGAAGGCATAGCCTTGGTTATGGGTGTAGAAAGAATATTAGATATGTTTCGTACGACTTTAAATGTTACGGGTGATTCTACCTGTGCAATTTTCGTTGCCTGGAGCGAGGGAGTTCTTAAAACAAATTCCATAGCTTCACCCGCCAATCCAGAATAAATATAGTATAATAATCAAATAATAATGCTAAATCCATGAATGTACAACTTAGATTTATTATATTAATCATTCTTCTTCTCTTCTCTTCACTATTTTCCGGCTCGGAAACAGCTTATTTTTCTTTGCGCCGATGGCGGTTAGCGCGTCTGACTAAGGAAGGGCGAGGTTGGGCAAAGCGAGCTGCCAATCTCCTTAGCGATCCTTGGAAGTTGCTTATGACCATCCTGTTAGGTAATGATATGGTCAATATTATAATCTCAAATATTGCTGCTGATTTGAGGCGACAACTACTTGCTCCCTATGGGAATTGGGCTATATTCCTGTCTGCTCTGGGTACTTTGCTCATTATTTTAGTAATGGGTGAGGTGCTACCAAAGGTGGTTGCTGTGAGTTATGCTGAGGAGTTTACCAGATTTACTTCTCCTTTAGTTCATTCTTTCTATTTTATTGTTACTCCTTTAACGCATCCCATTGTTAAGGTGCTAAAGAAATTTTCTTCTTTTTTCTACCGGATTGATAGCCTTCCGAAAAAAATGGGAGAAGAGGAAATAAAAGCTTTGCTTCGGTTAAGTCAGCAGGAAGGTAGCCTTACATCTTATGAAGTTAATGCTATAGAGACAATTTTTAATTTTAGCCAAAAGCCGATAAGGTATATTATGCAAGCGCGCGCTTATATGCATGCGTTACCACATAATTATGGATTTAAAAAGGCAGTAGCTTATATGAAGAAGAACAAACTCTCCTATGTACCGGTATATAGGGAGAGTTACGATGATATGGTTGGTATTTTAACGGCTGGAAGTGCAGTTAAAAGGCTATTAGGATTAGTTGAACATAAAAGTCTTACCGATCTCCTGGATCAGCCACAGTTTGTCCCTCAATCTCTTACTATAGCAGAATTGCTTTCTCAAATAGAGGATAGCTCGATAGATGTAGCTTTGATAATCGATGAATACGGAGGTATTGCAGGTATTATTGATGGTAAGATGATTTTCCAAAGTCTTATGGATCAGCTCGATATTTACTCCACTTTGCCACCAGGTATTGAGAAATTAAGAGATGGACGCTATGTGGTTGAAGCCAAAATGCCACTTTTTAAACTTAATAAATTTCTAAAGCGAGAGATAATTGATCCTATGGCGAACACACTTGGTGGACATGTTCTTAATTTATTTGGCTATATACCAAAGAAAGGCGAATCAATATCCGCAGACCGATTTAAATATACAGTATCTGAGATGGAAGAAAATTGTTTGAAAAAGGTTGTTATAAAACCTATTGGCAAAGAATCAAAGACGAATAAGGATAACGGAGAAGTATCTTCATGATTTATATTTTTCTCATTGCAATTATTATATTCTGTCTTGTTTCGGAAGGATTTTTTTCCGGTTCTGAGATAGCCCTCATTTCTGCAAATAAGGTGCATTTACAGCAATTGAGTCACCATTCCATAGGCGCTCGATTAGCTCTCATACTTTTAAAGGAACCGGAGAAACTCCTCAGCACAACGTTGGTTGGTACTAATACCATGACTATAGCCTCCAGTTTTGCAGCTAATGAATTATTTGCCCGAATTTGGGGAAGTAGATATTCTGCATATTCAGTTTTTGTTATGATTCCTGCCATACTGATTATAGGTGAAATAATCCCGAAAGCAATTTTCCGCTTAAATGCAGACAGGATTTCCATTAGAGTAGCATATCCATTGAGAGTAGCTATGGTTCTATTTTATCCTTTAGTTTACCCGATGATACAGCTTATAGGATTTTTAAGAATAAAGATAATAACAGCGAGGAAAAAGGTTACTCCTTATGTTACGAAAAAAGAGTTGAAGTTGATTTTAAAGAGCGAACAGAAACAAGTGAAGTCACATAATAGTCAGGCTAAAATGATATATCGACTTCTGGATTATGCAAACACAAGGGTTGGTTCAATTATGACACCGCTCTTCAAAGAGATTAGGCTGAGTAATAATGCCAGCATAAAAGAAGCAGTTTATTTAATGCAGCGAACTAAGCTGGAGAAAATAGCAGTATATCGCAAACGAAGCGATAATATTATCGGCTTTATTTATGCACAAGACCTACTTAATTTGTCATCTGAAGGTGGCAAAATCAAATATTACATAAGGGATGCTCTTTATGTACCAGAGTTAATGCGTATTAGCCAATTGCTGAAGCTGTTTAGAGAAAAAGAAATTGATGTAGCTGTTGTTATAGATGAATATGGTTCTACTGTTGGCCTGGTTCATTTACGGGAGATATTAGGGGAAATTTTATCTAAGTCTTTATCAACCAGAGAAAAACCTAAGCTTAAAAAGCTCATTCCTTTAGGGCATAATATTTATTTAGCAGATGCTGAGCTCAAGTTAGATAGATTAGCTGAAGCTTTGGATATTGAGCTTGAGTGGGTAGGAGAAGAGACGCTTGGTGGATATCTCCTTCATCTTGCACAAAAAATTCCCCACATTGGTGAGGAATTTGTTGCTTATCCATTAAAAATAAAAGTTCTCACCGGTACACCTAAAAAAGTGGAAAAATTGAGATTAGAAGTTCTTCATAAATGATTTACAGCTTAGCTATTCACCTTCTTCATCTTCGCCATAAAAGAAGAACTGCATGCAATGCTTAGAGCAGAACTTTATCCCCCCTTTTTTAACTTCACATTCTTCGCAGAACATTTTGTGGCATATAGGGCATTTGCTTAAATCATATTCGTCTTCTTCATTTCCACAAATATCACATTTCATTTTTTTCTCTTCTAAAAATTTATTATTGGTTGAGAATAATATAATGGTTTGCTAATAATATCAACTAAATTATTCCTTTTTAGTCAGCAAGCTTTGAAGCTATTAATGCAACATGCTTACCCTGAAACCGAGCACCAGCTAATTCATTCTCACTGGGCATGCGTTCTCCCTTACCTCCGGCAATGGTAGAAGCACCATAGGGAGAACAAACAGTAATTTCGTCAATACGCATCTGGCCCTGGAAGCTATATGGTAAACCGACAATTATCATTCCGTGATGTAAAAGTGTGATTATAAAGCTGAGGATAGTGGACTCCTGGCCTCCATGCTGCGTTGCAGTGCTGGTAAAGACGCTCCCGACTTTGCCGATCAAAGCTCCTTGCGCCCACAGAGTGCCTGTGGCGTCGAGAAATTGACGCATTTGTCCGCACATGTTTCCAAAACGAGTCGGGGTGCCGAATATAATAGCGTCAGTTTGGACAAGTTCATCTACAGTACAAATAGGGATATGAGCATATGTTTTTTGAGCTTCAATAGCACCAATTTTCTGAAGTATTTCTTCTGAAAGGATTTCTGTAACCTGGAGCAACTCTACATCTGCGCCTTTCACATCTCCTACACCTTCCGCAACTGCTTCTGCCATTCGCCAAATATGTCCATAGGCTGAATAAAAAAGCACTAATACGTTCATATTATATTGTCCTCAATCTAAGATTTATTTTATTTGAAAAAGTGTACCATAAGTAATATTTTATGTCAAAAAAATTTGCTTTAAGTGTATTCAGTCCGTAAAAATATTTAACGCAGAATTAAATATAAAATTTTCATGATTAGAAGGGTTCCATTAGTTATCCTAAGAATTTTTGATCATTTGAGTAATATCGTTCAGAGTTGTTTCTTTTCCGCCAATCTCTGCCTAAGAAGTTTTGAATATTATTTCTGCTTTAGCGCTTTTTTTGTAATCCAAATCATGTCCGCTTGTACAAACCTACCAAGCTGCAAAGTTTGCATAGAGGTATAAGAGCTCTCTTGTGGCTTCATGCTTGATAAAATTGTTCAAAGCCACTTCTGTCTTATTGAAATGTTTTTTATCTCATTACGAAGTATAAAAAGATGATTTAATGTTTATATTAGTTATAAGATGTTTACATTTTCTTTGAAAAGCTCAGTGTCTGTTTTTTTTTGTAATAAGTAGTTGAAATGATTTGAATGGATTTTCCTTTTTTGCTATAATATAAGTGGTGTAATGAAATAAGTCAGCGAATCATTTATTTGGAGGTGAGGTGGCTGATTATGAAACAAAATAGAAAATACATTATTTTCGTTTCAATTATAACATTCCTATGTCTTTTGCTTAGTGGCAATGCCTTGGCTCAAAGAGGAAGATTTCGAGGATTCGTTGCTGATGAACAGGGAAATCCTATCGCAGGAGCATTCGTAATTGCGGAAAATCCAAAAAGTATGAGTGGTAGGATTGAGATCAAGACAGATAAGAATGGAACTTTTATTTTTAAAGTACCGGATACGGGAGTTTGGAATCTTACGATTTCCGCTGACGGCTACCATAATTTCATAGCACAGGTCCAATTAAGCGCCTTGAAAAAGAATGAGGAACATACATTTAACCTGAAAAAAATTACCGCAGATGAAGTTCCTGAAGCTTCTTCCGAAGACCTTGCACTATATAATAGTGCTAAAGAGCTTTATGAAGGTAGAAATTATAAAGCTGCATTGGAGCTTTACCAGCAGTTTCTTCAGAATAATCCAGATAACTTTTTAGTTCATAAGGATATCGGGCTTACTTTGCGAAAGTTAGACGAATATGATAAAGCTATGGAAAGCTACCAGAAATATTTGGAAAAGCGGCCTAATGATTCTCGAGTTCTCTATGAAATTGGTCAGGTATACATTATAAAGAATCAGATGGATAAAGCATTAGAATATTTTGAAAAGACCATTGAAGCAAACCCTGAGGACCCCAATGCATATTATAATGTTGCAGAGGTTTATTTTTCCTCGGATAACGTGGAAAAGAGCATAGAGTATTATAATAGAGCTTTGGAGATTCAGCCCGATTTTGTAGAGAGCTACTTTAAATTAGCACTTGTTTATCTCAAACTCAATGATAAAGCAAAAGCTTTAGAATATATGGAGAAATTTTTAGAATTAGAGCCCGATTCAGATAGAGCCGAATTAATAAAAGCCGAAGTAAAAAGATTAAAAGAAGAACAGTCCTAAGTGCAGCCTCAACAGGGAAATGCCAAATCAAGTGAAAAGCACAAGAATATGGCTTGGAATAAGCCTTATCGGCATAATTTTATTTATGGTCGGGGCTGCTGTTTATTTTCTTATCTTTAGGCCTGCTAAAATAGCGACGGAAAAAAGTGAAACAATAGAGCATCCCACCCTCAATGTTCTTCTTATTACCATCGATACTCTCCGGGCTGACCGCTTAGCCTGTTATGGGTATGAGGAAATAAAAACTCCTCATATAGATCAGTTAGCAAAAGAAGGTGTTCTCTTCACACAAAATATTGCCGACGTACCGCTAACACTTCCTTCCCATGCTTCAATTCTTACCGGTACATATGCCTTATACCATAATGTTATAGATAATGGCAATTACCAACTGCATGAGAAACATACCACTATTGCGGAAATATTAAAGGAATACGACTACAAAACCAGCGCATTCATCAGTGCTTTTGTGATAGATTCCCGTTTTGGTTTGGATCAGGGATTCGACATTTATTATGATTTTGACGAGGAGATTCTGGATGAAGAGAAAGCTATGGCACTATCTGAAATCCAGAGGATCGCAGAAGAAACCACAACTGTCTTTTATGATTGGCTGAGAGAACATAGGTATGATAAGTTCTTTACCTGGCTCCATCTTTATGATCCTCATGACCCCTATACCCCACCAGAACCTTTCGGCTCGATGTATAAAGAAAATCTTTACGATGGTGAAGTTGCATATGTGGACAAAATTATAGGAGAACTTATTGCCACTTTGGAAGCTACGGGATTGCTTGAAAAAACAGTCATAATCTTTGCCTCAGACCATGGTGAAGGATTAGGTGACCATAAAGAAGCCACCCACCAATTTTTTATCTACGATTCTGTTATGCATGTCCCCCTTATCTTCAGATTTCCCAATCTCCTACCCGCGGGTAAGATAGTAAAAGAACAAACGCGGAATATCGATATCGTTCCAACTATTTTAGGCATTCTTAAGATAGATACTGAAAAGTATGAGCAGATTCAAGGCAAGGATTTAACTCCCCTTATGATAGGTCAAACAGAAACCCTGAACGTAGATGCCTTTTGCCAAACTGAGATACCACGGCTGCGATTCGGATGGAGCAATCTTCATAGCATTCGACACGACGGATGGAAATATATACAAGCACCCAAGCCAGAGCTTTACCAGGTGATTTCCGATGCAGAAGAGCTGAACAACGTTATTGATCAGCAAGAGGCTAAAGCCAAGGAGTTAGCTCACAGACTAAGAAAAATAGAGGAGAAGTACGCCTCAAAAGCAGAAGAAGAGTCGTCCGCTGTGGAGCTTGATGCCGAAAGCTTGCGAAAGCTTCAGAGTCTTGGTTATTTGAGTTCAAGCTCATCATCAGTTACTAAAGCAGATTCTAAAATTGATCCCAAGGATAAAATAGAAGAATTCCAGCTTGTCAACTCCTCGATGTCTGGGGCTATAAAAGATATTGAACAGGGAAGATATCAAAATGCCATAAATAAACTTTTAAAGATAAAAGACGTTAATCCTCATTTCGATACCATGCACTACTATCTCGGTAAAGCATATTTAGCTTCCGGAGAACCGCTAAAAGCTATCGAAGAATTTAAATCTACATTGGAAATTAATGATAGGCATCTCCTGGCTCATGTTGATTCTGCAAAGGCCTATGTTGCTCTTAAAGATTTTCAAGCCGCTGAGGTTATTCTTAATAGGGTATTTTCCAATAATAAAAACAGTCATATTTACCATTATAATCTGGGTTTTATCTATCAAATGAAAGGTGACCAGCAAGGAGCTCTAAAAGAGTATCTTACCGCAAAAGAACTTAATCCTAACAATCCACAGCTTTATCTCAATATTTCGAGTATTTTTTTGCTGCGTGAAGATAAGGAAAATGCTGCAGCTTATTTAGAGGAAGCTTTAATGCTTAATCCACTTCATGTAGAGGCTAATACCAATTTGGGGCTGCTTTTGGCAGAAAAAGGAGATAACGAGAAAGCATATAATTGTTTTAAAAAAGCTACTGAGTCAAAACCTCAAGATTTTAGACCTTATTATAATTTAGGACTAATATGCCAGAAACTGGGAAAAAGAGATGAGGCTCGCAGAGCCTTTGAAAAAGTAAGAGAACTAAGAGGTGATGTACCGCCTCGAAATCTGTCTCCTGGCCAAATAACTGATCAGGCACCACGCAGAGAAAGAAGATTATTTACCATACGACATATTATTGTGCAAAATAAATCCACGGCTGATGAGATATATAATGGACTCAAAAATGATATGGATTTTGAGCAGATTATACGACGATATGCCCAGCCTTCTTTAGTTGAAATTAGCGAAAGCTATGAAACTCAGATAGATGATTTATTGGAGCCACTCCGAGCAATGGTATCCCAACTAAAACCGGGACAATATAGCCCTCCTATAAAAACCTCTCGTGGCTATTTTATTCTTCTAAGAATTAGTTAAAAAACCTATTGTTTCCCGCTCAAAAGAAAGAGTGACATATTATTTAATTACTGTCCCCTATTATGCCTTTCTCTTTAAGAGCTTGCTCTAATTGACGTGCTTTTTGCAGGTGAAGTTGGGCCAAATCTCTTTTCCCCTGCCGATTATAAATATCAGTCAGTACATAATGACCCAAAGGTGCTTGAGCAGAATATGGATTAATTTCTAAACCTTTAGTAGCAGCTTCTATGGCCAGTTCAAAATTCTCTACATTGCGAGTATCCAGATAAGCTTTAGCCAGGTAGAAATATCCTTCGGCAAAATTGGGATAACGTTCCAACGCCTTTTTGCAATATTCTATTTGTTTATTGAAATCTCTTTGCCTCCCATAAATTTTTCCTAAATTGAAGTAAGACCTGAAATCATCTGGATTGTTTTTTATTTCTTTAAAATATTCTTGTTCTGCAGCTATATAGTTTCTCTTTTTTTCATATATAAGCGCTAAAGTAAAATGAGCTGAGTGAATATTCTGATTATATTGAAGTGCTTTACGAAAATTCTCTTCTGATTTTTCTAAGCTACCCAGGTCATAGTAATTCATGGCTAATTCTGCATTCAGTGTGGGTGAAGATGGTTCATATCGAAGCCCAATCTTCAAATATTTAATCGCAGTATCGTAATCTTTTTTGCTCATATAAGCATCGGCCAGATGATAGTTTGCCCGGTTATTTCTTGGTTCCTTTGCATGAACTTCCTTTAGGATAGCAATAGCCTCATCAAATAAATCCATATGTTTATATGCCATGGCCATATTTATTTTAGGTGCATCATAGTCAGGATTTATCTCAATCGCTTTCTTAAATTCTTCAATAGCATCTTCATAGCGTTCTTTTTTTGAATACATGTTGCCCAGCATTAGGTGAGCATCAACGATGTTCGAGTCAAGACTGAGGAGATTTTCCAGTACAGTAATCGCTTCATCATGCTGCTCCAAATCGCTCATTTTTTCCGCTTCGCTCATTAACCTGATCACATCAATTTTATCCTTGGGGTCGGCTAAATGAGTGCCACGCTGCTCTAAATTAGTGGTTTTGGAGGAACCTAAGTAGCCCAAAGTTCGTAATTTTCGCATTGTTTCCTGATCAAGCTGTGCTCGAGTAGTTTTCTTATCTGCTTTGTTGGCATATTTTTGTATTATTTGATTCAATTCCGATTTAAATTGTTCTGCAACCTCTTTTTTCTCTGGATAAAGATTGTTCATTTCTCCAGAATCAACTCTTAGATCATAGAGCTCCGGCTTTGGTGCATCAATATATTTATAGCCATTTTTTCTTATGCTGATTAATTCACTCCAGCCGAAATGGATGCGTGGGTAATAGGTTTCGCTATAACCTGGTAAGTCTTCACCATCATTTTTAACTAACGATAAGATGCTTGTACCTTGTACCTCTTCGGGTAATTCTATATCAACATAATCAAGAATAGTCGGCATAATATCGATGAGCCGAACCTGAGCGTTGATAACCTTGTTTGAAACACTCTTGCGAGGAAATCTGATTATTAACGGAACCCTTACCGTTGTGTCATAAATAAAATTGCCATGCAGTATTTCTTTATGTTCTCCTAAGCCTTCACCATGATCAGAGGTTATTATCAGAAGTGTATTTTCAAGTAAACCTTCCTCCTCCAGATAGTTATTGAGCTTTCCGATAAGGAAATCAACATAAGCAATCTCACCGTCATAAGGTCTTCCCGGATACTCTTCCCTAAATGGTGAGGGTGGGGTATAGGGACTGTGAGGGTCGTAATAATGAATCCAGGCAAAGAATCTTTCCTCCTTATTTTCTCCGAGCCATTTCAGAGCCTCCTGCTGTACCTCTCCCCCCGGTCGCTGAACATTTGATAAGCTTATCTTCTTATATTTCGTAAGATCAAACTCGTCGAAATAGTAATCAAAACCCTGATCTAATCCCCATTTGGAATCCAAAACATAAGCGCTTATGAAAGCTGCAGTTTTATAACCTTTTGTTTTGAGGATTTCTGCCAAAGTAGTGTAACTATCGTCTAAATAATATCCTCCGTTGTCTCTTATCAGATGAAATAATGGGTATGTTCCGGTGAATATTGAGCAGTGAGAAGGAAGAGTCAGCGGTATAGATGACACCACCTGATCAAAGCGCACTCCTTCCTGTGCGATTGCATCTATATTGGGAGTTTCTATTTCTTTAAAACCATAGCAGCCAAGATGGTCGGCTCTCAGTGTGTCAATCACGATCACCACTATATTAAGCTCAGATTTATCCATTGGGAGCAAAGAGGAAACTGATTTGGAAATAATATTCCTACTTGAAGGAATAGAGAAAATAAGCCCAATAATGAGGCATACGATGACTACAGCGATTAAAAATTTCCTTTTGTGCAATCCTTTTCCGCTGCCAGAAAGAAATGTCTTTACCTGAGATAACCACCGTGCTTCCTTTGCCTTTTTCTCTTCTTCCCGTAATAAATCCATCTCCATACGAGCTTTTTTTATAACCTTGATGGGAATATGCAGCTTTTTTGCTAATTCCTCATCCGAAAGGGTGGAAAAATTTCTCTTGATATATTTGATTTTCTTTTTACTTAATTTATTCATAGATTCTATTATAACTCTTTTTTGCTTTTTTCAAAATTTTTCTTGTTTTTCTACAGGTGCAATATATAATGAAAGAGAGTTAATACAATTTCTTCATTGAAAAAGCATTACCATAATTTCTATAGTGTGATTTTAGCCAACTCAATTAAGAGTATATAGAAATCATTAAGGTATTAATGAGGGTGAGAGTTCTTGTACTTGCATCCATTATTTTGGATATACGCTCCATTTTTATGGATTTCTGCTTAATGTTTTGACTTACCACTTTGGATGATTTTTTTATAATATATTGTAAATAAATTAGTTACGCTTTTCCGGGGGATAGAAATTTAGGTGGCATGAAAATTGCTAAAGTAATATTTACTATATATTAATATTAATTTAGTTATTAATAAGGAGGAGGTGATTTCTCAGGATATAGAAATGTTATTTTAAATTTTTAATTTATTGTTAAGGAGGAACAAAGGCATGAGAATCAAATATTTTGTTGTAGCTTTTGTGCTGACTTTCCTTTTATGCTTATGCAATTTCGCCTCAGCTCAACAGGTATCTCAGGGAACAATTCGAGGAATAGTTGATGATGAAACCGGCGCTCGATTGCCCGGTGTTACCATTACCGTTACCAGCACAGCTTTAGTAGAATCCGAAAGGGTATTCATAACTGAGCAAAGCGGCATTTTTCGTTTTCCAGCATTGACACCTGGTGTTTATAGCATGACTTTAGAGCTCGAAGGATTTAGCACTATAAAGCGCGATGGCGTTATTGTATCATCTAAAAAGACTGTGAGTCTTAATTTCACCATGAAAATCGCTACAGTAGAAGAGATAATAACAGTAACTGCAGAATCTCCCACCGTAGATACTAAGACAACAACATCCAAACATGACTATACTGCTAAATTCCTCAATGATATCCCGGAGCGCCGCGGTACGGGCAGCGATGTGATGAACCTGGCGCCAACAGGTACTTCCTACAGTTTCGCCGGTGGAGGAGTAAGCTCCATTTCCTGGCAGATGGATGGAGTGGACGTGAGCGACCCCGATATGTCCACCCAATGGACCTTCTTCTCTGTTGATGCCATGCAGGAGACCGAGGTCATCACCTGGGGTGCTATGCCGGAGTTTGGTAAATTCTCCGGTGCCATCTTTAATGTAGTAACAAAATCCGGCTCCACCGAGTTCCATGGAGAAGGTAATTTCTTCTATCGCCACGAAAGCTTCTTTGGTGAAAACCATCAGAAAGTCCAGGAACAATATCCTGATTTCAGCATATCACCTTTTGAGCTGAAGAAGTATTACGATTTTTCCTTTAATATAGGCGGCCCTCTTATCAAGAATAAGCTTCATTTTTTCTCTAACTTCTATCAATTATATAATGACCGCATTCCATCGGGTAATGTCGAGGTAGCAACTGACCACAGCCGACGGTGGTTCACAAAATTGAGCTTCATTTTTGGTGAAAAAGATAGATTCAGCTTTTCTTATTATTATGATGCCTATCCAGTAACCGGACGCGTATGGCCAGACGGAACCAAAGACCCCAATGCGTATTGCGAGGAGCCCTCCTGGGGCTGGAACATGCAGCCTGTGTGGCAGCATGTTTTCAGTCAGCGGGCTATGCTCGAGGTGCGTTATATGCATTTCTGGGGATTCTATGACCTGGTTCCACGCAATAATCTCCCTGCAATCTACGATCTGGCAACCGGAGATTTGAGCCAGTCCTACTGGTACTATATGCATAACGGAAGAGGTAACCGGGAGCTTCATGTTGATTATTCTTATTTTGCAGATCAGTGGGCCGGAACCCATGACTTTAAAGTAGGAGTCCACTTCCAGGATGCTTGGTCAAATACAAAGCTACGGTACGGACAAAATGAGTTCGGCGATTACGTCTATTACTGGTCATGGGAAGGCGTTATCTACTATTCCATACAGCGTCAACCAACTGACTTAACTCATTATTATCGGCCGATTACCTTTTATGCACAGGATTCCTGGGTCATTGGGGACCGTTTCACCATCAATGGTGGCATAAGAATTGATAAGACGGCAGGCGGTAAAAGAGGTGGAACGCAGTGGGTAAGTTATACCGATATTGCACCACGCATAGGAGCATCCTACGAGTTGACTCCCGATGGAAAGACCGTTGTACGGGCTTCTTTCGGGAGATATTTTGAGTCTCCCCATACCGGGACTTACGTATTTAAAGATGAAGAGCCCACCTATTACGGCTATGTATTGGCTCCCGGTGTTTTCGATGTCTATGAGGTGTGGGATCCCAGCACTACGGCAAATATTGATGCAAACCTGAAGAACCACTATGCGGATATGTTCTCCTTTGGACTTGAAAGAGAATTGCTCCCTGACCTCAGCGTTTCTATTCAATACAATCATCGAGAGGATAAACGGATCTTCGGTGGAGAAGATCGATTGGCGCAATGGGCACCATTTTCAGCCGTTGACCCACTTACGGGAAGCAGCATAACTCTATATTATCAGACTAACTTAGGAGAGAATGAGCGCTGGCTGATAAATAATGATAAGCTCCATATGAAATATGATGGTGTGGATATTATTGTACGGAAAAGATTCAGAAACAACTGGCAGTTAATGGCTAACCTGACCATGCAACGATCGAAGGGAAACTATGATTTAGGTTATGGCCCTGGTGGTTATGCACCTTATGCCATCGAACTGGCTAATGATCCCAATGATTTCATAAATGCCGAAGGTAATGCTAATGGGACCAATCCCGTCATCTTCAAGCTGCAAGGCTCCTATCGTTTCCCCAGGCCATTTGACTTCCTCATCGGTTGGACCTATGCATATTTTGTTGGTGAATACGATACCAGAACCTGGGCAGTACAGGCTCCTAATTGGATTCGTTACACCATTAATTCCGAGCCCCGAGGCCACTATCAGCATGAAAACAGGAGCATATTGGACCTCAGACTGGAGAAGAAAATCAGGCTGCCCGGCAGCATTGGAGGTATGAAAAATGCTGGTGAGATTGGAATAATACTGGATATCTTCAATGTGTTCAATGAAGATACCATCACTTCCCGCCGTATGCAGACCGGCTCTCTGTATCTCTACCCCCGAAGCCTGGTTACTCCCAGAGGTCTTCGTTTAGGTTTCCGCTGGATTTTCTAAGAGCTCATGTGTAAAAATTAAGGGAAGCTTGCCAAAAAGGCAAGCTTCCTTTTTTCCTCTAAAAAAGAAGTGTTTATGAGTCGCTGCATACTATTATATATAGATTAATAAAGTTCCCTTTTTTTTAACTAAAAATTATTTATTTTTTCTTGCATTTTATTTAAGTATTTTATAATATAGAGATTCTAATAGAAAATAAGTTAGCCACTATATCTCAGACCGTTGTAAAGGCCAAATCTCTATAAAGAGAAACAATATTCTCTGATATCTTAATTCTTAGGTTATTGCACTGGAGGCAATGTATATTTTGGCAAGGGAGAACTATCAGAAAAAACAGCATAAAATCCATTTTTTTAGATTGCTTGTCCATTTTTTTGTATGTAAATTGCATTTCAGATTTTAATACATTCCCATATTCTTATAATTTGCTGAAATATAAAGAGTTATAATTTTTTAAAAATATGTAATTACTATCTATAATTGGCATGAAAATTGCTTAATATAATATTAGATATTAAACTTTATTTAATAAAATGGAATAGGGGGGGGTGATTAATGGAAGCACTATCACGTGAGGAGGGATGAGCATTTTTACAAATTGCTCCATCCAATAAAATAATCAATTATTAACCAATAATATTTTAGGAGTGGAGGGTGATGAATAATAAATTATCCATCCTGTTTTTAGTATCGATTTTTTTGCTGGGAGCGGTGTGCTTTTCCTCAGCTCAACTGGTTACTCAGGGAACCATAAGAGGAATTGTGGAAGATGAGACGGGAGCCCGCTTACCAGGTGTTCTCGTAACAGCTATCAGCCCCTCATTAGTCGGAGATAAAATTTATGCAACTGGCGAAAGCGGGGTTTTTCGTCTTGACGCTCTGATACCAGGAACCTATGAGTTGACCCTGGAGCTTGAAGGATTCAGCACTATCAAACGGGGAGGCGTCATAGTAACCCCGAAAAAGGTTGTCAGCTTGACCTTCGTTATGAATCTGGCCACGGTGGAGGAGGTCATCACCGTTACCGCTGAGTCGCCCACTGTTGACACTAAGACCGTTACTTCCAAGCACGATCTTACTGCTGAATTCCTTAATGATATCCCTGAGCCCAGAGGGACTGGATCGGACATTTATTCATTGTCTCCTGGTGGATATAGCAGTAGCTTTGGTGGTGGCGGCTACTCTGGCACTTCCTGGCAGATCGATGGAGTGGATACCAGTGACCCACAGATGGGTACGCAGTTTCCCTTTGTCAATATCGATTATGTACAGGAGACCGAGGTCATCACCTGGGGAGCTATGCCTGAGTTTGGTAAGTTCTCCACAGCTATCTTCAATATAGTAACCAAGAGCGGGGGAACAGAGTATCATGGTGAGGGTAATTTCTTCTTCCGCAGACAGAGTTTCTTCGGGGAAAACCATAAGAAAGTACAGGAGGAATTTCCCAGCTTTTCTATTACTCCCTTTGAGCTGAAGAAATATTATGATTTTTCCTTCAACATCGGAGGTCCCATCAAGAAGAATAAGGTACACTTTTTCCTGTCTTTCTATCAGTTGTACAACGACCGCATTCCGGCTGGTAATGTGGAGATAGCTACCGACCACAGCAGGCGCGGGGTAGAGAAGCTGACTTTCCAGTTAGGCAATAAGGATAGAGTAACCGCTGCTTTTATGTGGGACAACTATCCCATAACTGGAAGAGCTCCTGCAGGTACGCTGGATCCGAACGCTTATAACGAAGAGCCTTCCTGGAGTTTCAATCCCATAGCAACCTGGCAGCATGTATTCAATCAGAATACCCTATTAGAAGTTCGTTTCATGGGTTACTACGGTTATTATAACTTAGAGCCTCGCAATAGTCTTCCCTGCATCTACGATTTTGCTACCGGTGAGATAAGCCAGTCCTACTATGGCTATTATCACAACGGTAGAGGGAGCTCTGAGGTTCATGCCGACCTCTCCTACTTTGCAGACCAGTGGGCTGGAACCCATGATTTCAAGCTGGGAATCCACTTCCAGGATGCTTATGCGCATAATATTAGACGCTGGGGTACTACTGAATATGGTACGGGTTTATTCTATTATTCCTGGGAGGGAATGCTTATAGAGCTTGCCCAACGTGAGCCTTATGATCTAACCCATTACTATCGACCCTTAACCATCTATGCTCAGGACTCCTGGGTTATCGAGGATAGGTTTACCCTTAATGGTGGTGTAAGAATTGACAAGACCGCAGGGGGTCTGCGAGGAGGAACGCAATGGATAAGCTATACCGATATTGCACCTCGAATTGGTCTCGCCTATGAGCTCACAGCCGATGGCAAGACCGCACTCCGAGCTTCCTATGGAAGATACTATGAGCTTGCTCACTGCAGTACCTTCATCTTTAAGGATATTCCTCCCACCTACTACTATGATTATTATGGACCGGGTGATTGGGGTCTCTATTCGGTACGTGACAATGCTATAAACCTCAATATTGATCCAAACCTGAAAAACCACTACGCCGATATGTTTAGCGTGGGCTTTGAAAGAGAGCTGATGCCTGATTTGAGTTTCTCGATTCAGTACAATCATCGAGAGGATAAGCAGTTATTTGGTGGCGATGATCGAGTGGCGCAATGGGCTCCTTTCACTGCCACCGATTCCATGACCAACAACACCTTCACCATGTATTATCAGACTAATGTAGGAGAAAACGACCAATACGTCATCAATAATGACAAGCTTCATCGAAAGTACGATGGTGTGGACATTATCATGAGGAAGAGATTCAGCAATAACTGGCAGATGATGGGTTCCTTTACCTGGAACATAGCTAAGGGTAATATCTACTTAGGCGGAGCAGCCGGAGGCAGTGCGCTTAGTTCTGTCAATCTGGGAAATGATCCCAATGATTTTATAAATGCCGAGGGTAAAGATGGTAGCCTCTGGCCCATTATCTTCAAATTGCAGGGTTCCTATCGTTTTGTTAAGCCTTTAGATTTCCTGGTTGGTTGGACTTACTTATATATGACCGGATTTTATGATACCAGAGAGCTAACTGTTAGAGCACCCAACGGAAGGCGGTACACTATATTGGCTGACGAGCGCGGAAGCTACCAGCACGATAATCGCAGCATATTGGATATTAGAATCGAAAAGAAATTCAAGCTGCCCGGAAGCCTGGGAGGTGTTAAGGATGCTGGTGAGCTGGGCATAATGGTGGATGTCTTCAATTTATTCAATGCTGATACTATCACATCCCGCCGAATGAGCACCGGCTCTCTGTATCTCACTCCCAGAAGATTGGTTACACCCAGAGGAGTTCGTGTAGGATTTCGCTGGATCTTCTAATCACATATTCAAGAGCAAAAAGCAGGGAAGCTTCGTAACGAAGCTTCCCTTTTTTTATCTATTAAAGGTGTTTCGATGAATTGTCCTTTACTCTTAAATGGAGTAATAAAATATCCCCTTTTTCACTAAAAATTATTTATTTTTTCTTGCATTTTATTTAAGTATTTTATAATATAGAGATTCTAATAGAAAATAAGTTAGCCACTATATCTCAGACCGTTGTAAAGACCAAATCTCTAAAAGGAGAAAAAATATTCTCTGATATCTTAATTCTTATGTTATTACACTGGAGGAAATAAATATTTTGGCAAGGGGGATAAGTCAGAAAAAACGCTAAAAAATCCAATTTTTTGGATTAATTGTACATTTTTTTGTATGTAAGTTCCATCTCAGATTCTAATCCATTCGCATATTCCTGTAACATGTTGAAATATAAAGAATTGCATTTTTGTAAAAATATGTAATTACTATCTATAATTGGTATGAAAATTGCTTAATATGATTTTACATGTATTAAACTTGGTTTAATAAATGGGAGTATGAGGAGGTGATTAATAAAAAAAATATCTTCGGGATAGGACACTTGGCATGGTTTACATCACAGTGTTGATGTATTTTAGTATATAGATTAACTTTTGAGGAGTATAAAGGTATGAGAAGCAGAAATTTAGCATTAGTTGCGATTTTCATCCTGGGTATTGGGTGCTTCGCCTTTGCTCAGTTGGTTTCTCAGGGAACCATCAGAGGGATCGTAGAGGACGAGACGGGAGCTCGCTTACCCGGTGTTACCGTTACTGCGCGCAGCCCAGCCTTGGTGAGTGATAGAGTATATGTAACCGGGGAAAGCGGTATTTTCCGTCTTGATGCTCTGACACCTGGTACCTATGAGATAACCCTCGAGCTTGAAGGCTTCAGCACCATTCAACGAGGCGGTGTTATCGTATCTCCCAAGAAGGTTGTCAGCTTAACGTTTGTTATGAAGCTGGCCGCTGTGGAGGAGGTCATCACTGTTACCGCCGAATCCCCCACTGTTGACACCAAAACTACCACATCAAAGCACGACTATAGTGCTGAGTTCTTGAATGACATCCCAGAGCGTAGAGGTACTGGCAGCGACATCCTGTCATTAGCTCCTACAGGTACTTCATACAGCTTTGCTGGGGGTTCAGTCAGCGGTGTATCCTGGCAGATAGATGGTGTGGACACCAGCGACCCGGATATGGGTACCCAGTTCCCCTTCATCAATGTTGACTACATCCAGGAGACCGAGGTTATCACCTGGGGTGCTATGCCGGAATTCGGTAAATACAGCACCGCTATCTTCAACGTGGTAACCAAGTCCGGTGGAGCGGAATACCATGGAGAAGGTAATTTCTTTTACAAACATAATTCCTTCTTCGGCAGCAATTTAGATGATATTCAGCAGGAATTCCCGGATTTTAGTGTTACTCCATATGAGCAGAAGAAATACTATGACTTCTCCTTCAACATCGGTGGACCGATCAAAAAGAACAAAGTACACTTTTTCTTATCTTTCTATCAGTTGTACAACGACTATGTTCCACAGGGTAATGTTGAGGTTAATACTGACCATAGCCGACGTGGAGTGGAGAAGCTGACCTTCCAGATAGGAGATAAGGATAGGGTAAATGCTGCCTTCATGTGGGACAATTATCCTATTGGCGGACGAGCTCCTACAGGTACCCTGGATCCGAACGCTTACTGCGAGGAGCCCTCCTGGACCTATAATCCCATAGCGACCTGGCAGCATGTCTTCAACCAGAATACGCTGCTGGAAGCTCGTTTCATGGGTTACTATGGGTACTACGACTTAGTTCCTCGAAATAACCTGCCCTCAATTTATGACCTTGCTACCGGTGAGTTGAGCCAGTCCTACTGGTACTATATGCACAATGGTAGAGGAAGCTCTGAGGTTCATGCCGACCTCTCCTACTTTGCAGACGCCTGGGCCGGAACCCATGACTTCAAGGTAGGAGTTCATTTCCAGGATGCCTATGCCAATACCATACTTCGTTACGGTCAGAACGAATTTGGCCAACATGTCTACTATTGGTCCTGGGAAGGAACAATATATTATGCTGTCTTACGTGAGCCCTCAGATTTGACCCATTACTATCAACCTTTGACCATCTATGCTCAGGACTCCTGGGTAATTGGAGACAGGTTTACCATCAATGGCGGTGTGAGAATAGATAAGACCAAAGGTGGTAAGCGTGGTGGTAATCAGTGGATAAGCTATACCGATGTTGCCCCAAGAATTGGAGCTTCCTACGAGCTTACTCCGGATGGAAAGACCGTAGTCCGAGCTGCATTCGGACGATATTACGAAATTGCTCACACTGGTACTTTCACCTTTAAGGATGAACCTATCACTTCATATGCTTTTGTGCTCGCTCCCGGTGTGTATGAGGTATATGAGGTAAATGATCCCGCTACGACCCTGGATATAGATCCAAATCTGAAGAACCATTATGCCGATATGTTCACCGTGGGCTTTGAAAGAGAGCTCATGCCAGACCTCAGTGTGTCTATTCAGTATAACCATCGTGTAGATAAGCAAGTCTTCGGTGGTCAAAACTTAGTAGCAGAATGGGCATCCTTCACCGCTACTGATCCGTTAACCGGCAGTGCCTTCCCCATGTACTATCAGAGCAATCTGGGTGTTAACGATAAGATACTGATAAACAATGACAAGTTGAAAATGAACTATAATGGTATGGACCTCATCGTGCGGAAGAGGTTCAGCAACAACTGGCAGATGATGGCGTCTCTTACCTACCAGCTCTCCGAAGGTAATTATGACCTTGGTTATGGTCCCGGTGGATGGTGGGGTTCGGCTATTGATCTGGGCGATGACCCCAATGACTTCATCAATGCCGATGGTAAAGCTGGCGGCACAAGGAGTCCACATCCGGTTATCTTCAAGCTGCAGGGTTCTTATCGTATACCAAAACCATTTGATGCTAATATCGGCTGGACCTGGGAATATGTTACCGGGTATTATGATACTCGTACCGCAAGCATATCAGCTCCTAATGGTACTCGATATACAATACTGGCAGAGAAACGAGGAACCTATCAGCATGATGCCTGGAATCTGCTTGACCTCCGACTGGAGAAGAGATTCAAACTGCCGGGCAGCCTGGGAGGAATCAAGGATGCCGGTGAGATTGGTATCATTTTTGATATCTTCAACCTGCTGAACAATGATTGCATCACCCAGAGAAGATTGAGCACCGGTTCTCTTTATCTCACTCCCAGAAGAGTTACATCTCCTCGAGAATTCCGCATCGGCGCACGCTGGATATTCTAAGAGCCCTCTAAAGGCAAAGATAAAGGGAAGCTTCTTTTTGAAGCTTCCCTTTTTTTTATTTCATTGTGGATTTATTATTAGGATTGCAGTTTCTTTAGCTCTTCTTTAATATCTGCCTGTTCAGGATTTATCTCCAATGACTTCTGAAAATACTCCAATGCTTTAGTTTTATCCCCTTTGTTAAGGTAAGCATCGGCGGTAGCATTCAAAAGCGAGGTGTTCTCTGGTTTTATTCTGAGGGCTATCTCATAAAAGCGGATGGCTTCGGAATAATTTCCCTCTCTATGGTGACATACGGCCAGATAGCCTAAGACTTCGAAATTGTTGGGGTCTTTAACAAAGAGAGGGCTTAAGATTTGAATAGCTCTGCGATAATTTTCTGCCTGGATTAACAATTGAGCCAGTATTTTTTTTACCTTGGAATCATCGGGATTTTTTTCAATAGCTTTCTCCAATTGCTGAATAGCAAGCTCTTGTTTATCCTGGGCTAAATATATCATAGCGCGTATCTGATTGCTGGAGGAATCCTGAGGAAAAGGAAGCTTTTTTGCCAGAACCAGAGGTCTATAGATGCT
This sequence comes from uncultured Acidobacteriota bacterium, assembly GCA_964645975.1. Classification (GTDB taxonomy): domain Bacteria; phylum Acidobacteriota; class B3-B38; order Guanabaribacteriales; family CAZYAF01; genus CAZYAF01. Next base: position 74,318 of record CAZYAF010000004.1, on the reverse strand, counting down.
GCGCTCATTGATTATAGAAAATTCAATCTCTCTACTGGCAAGCTCCCCGGATTCGTTTCTTATGAGAGATATTCTCATGGTATAATCCCCGGGTCCCAGGCCGGTGAGCGGCATTTCTTTAATTTGCGAAATGGTGCCGTAGCTATCTGCTTGTGAGAGCTGTAAAACCTCAGATGTAGGCGATAATTCTTTATCACCTTCATATATTGAATAGCGGAGAGTATACTTAGATTCTTGTGATTTTTCTGATTGCACAGGACAGTATATCTGGAAATAGAGATATATCTTAGTGTTGATGAGATAAGTGTTTGAAAAAATGGGATGAAAAAGGATGTTATCAAACTGGAATGGTTTGTTTTCCGCACTGATTTGCACTCTATCAATTTTATATCCTGCCAGCACCTGGCTCATATATAAAGAATCGGATAATAAATTTAAATCGGGAATATAGATATTTTGTCTGATAGAGCCATACTCTTTTGATACAGGATTTTTTAGCAGCAGATTAATGGTATAAAAACCAGGGTTGATAGCCAGTCTATTTTGATAGGAAATGGGAGCTGCTTTTATAGCATCGAATTCCTTTTGTGAGAGATATGAGAAAACTTTATCGTTTATATTGAAAAGGTTTCTATTCTCCGTATCCATAAGCTGACCATCAATATCATAGGAAAAATAGTATTTATCTTCATATTGGCCTAATGAGACCTTCTGTGGTGGAAGTTTCCAGCCATAATAAAGAAAAAACTCACCGTCAGGTCCGCGGAAGTAGTGGCTGAGGAACTCCGGCTCCAGGGTATGGAATCTGTATTCCATCTCCACCATTGGTCGGCCCTGTAAAATTGCCTCGGCGTAGAGAGGCTCTGGTACTTTATTTGGTAAATCGTCAATGCTATTGAGGAGGTCCTGCGAGCGAAAAGTAGCGCGGGGAAAGCGAGGATCAAAATATTCGCCCGGTACCAGATTAAAGGCAGCATCGGCCATCTCACCGTCAACATTTTGTCTGATAGCCCAGTACATATCATATTCAGAGCCATAGACAAGAGAGGGATCGGAAATGAGGCTCCTCACTCCATCACCAAAGGGAGAGTATAATCTGTATTCTCCGGCACCGGATCTTTTATAGAACACCAAATAGAAGTGACCGGGTAGTCCTTTTTTAGGGTCTGCGGCATAAAACCAGAGTCTTGTAGGATATATGACACCGACCTCTATAAGATTTTTTGTTTCAAGTGGCTCTCCCAGAAGAATGTACATTCTTCCCATATCGGTCTGCCAGCCCTCTCGTGAGGTATCTCGTCCCAAGAATTTATTTGCATAGTCCCAGCGGCGATAGTGTTCATCCTTGAATTCATTCTTGGGTGTTCCCGGCGTTGGGTCCCTGTGATTCCAGAATGCTTTGATAAAACGGTCTCTTTGTCCGTCAGTTTCCAGTTTATCGAAAGCTCTTCTTTCAATTTGTGTCATGATATATTGAACTTCTTTAAGCCATTGTTCGTATTTTGGTCTCAGGTTTTTTTTCTCATCCTCTGACAATAAAATAGAAGAGGATAAAATTACCAAAGCTACCGAGAGGAAGATAAGAGAAGCTCTTATTTTGTAATTGTTTATTAGCATTTGTTCACCTTTAAATCATTCTCTTCAACTGCATAATTATCAAAATATCTCAATAAAATAATATAAAAATAGCGCTCAATCTAATAGTAATTTATTATAACACTAAAGCAGGTGTATTTTAAGCTATTGATTAAAATACTTTAATTTGATTGTGTCCGTAAGGAAATTGACTTGCTCATTTTCCGCGAATGATATAAAATTTAGGTGATTTAGCAATTTTAACATAGGTAAGAAGCATGCCCATTAATAATAAGGGTACTTTAAGCAAGGAAGATAAGCTGAAAAATGTTTTGAAAAGCCTGGGCTCTGCCGTAATAGCATTTAGTGGTGGGACGGATAGCAGTTATTTGCTTTATACAGCTCACAAGCTGTTAGGTAAGAATGTGCTGGCAATAACTGCCGAGAGTCCCATTTATACCGAACATGAATTAGAAGAAGCAAGACAATTTTGTGGTAAATATGATATACCTCACCTCCTGGTTGACATAAAGGTTTTAAATGATCATCGTTTCTATTTAAACTCCATTGAACGGTGCTATTTTTGTAAATGGAATCTCTTTCAGGAATTTTGGCGCATTGCCAAAGAAAGAGGATTTGAATATGTTCTTGATGGAAGCAATGTAAGTGATTTAATAGACCGTAGGCCAGGTAGAAGGGCACTAAAAGAATTGGGCGTGAGGAGTCCTCTGACCGAAGCAGGACTGGCTAAAGAGGAGGTCAGAGATCTCTCCCGACAAGCCGGTCTGCTTAGCTGGGATAAGCCAAGCTTTGCTTGTTTAGCTTCACGTATCAATTATGGCAATCCAATTACCGTTGAAAGACTTAAAAAAATTGAGGAAGCAGAGGAGATGGTAAGAAAAATGGGTTTCAAGGAATTCCGGGTAAGATTACACGATAATTTAGCCCGATTGGAGATCAGCACAATAGAGATGAAGAATGTCCTTTCAACTGAGATGGCCATTAAAATTGCGAAAGAGCTAAAAAAAATTGGCTTCACATATGTTACCCTCGATCTTGAAGGTTTTCGCAGTGGTAGCATGGATGAGATTTTATTTAAAAAATTAAGGGCTTAACATTGAACTACGAGATAAGCAAAGAACCATTCGTGTTGACAATAGCCAGCGGAAAAGGTGGTGTGGGGAAGAGTTTTTTGGCGGTTAATATAGCGATTCATTTATCGAGCCTAAAGAAAAAAGTGGTATTAGTTGATGCAGACCTTAGCGGTTCTAATCTACACTCTTTATTAGGTTTATCGCCCTTGGGAAGTGAGCACTCATATTTTGTGTTAGAGAAGATTCAGGACCTAAACCAGCTATTAATGGAGAGCGGATTAGAGAATTTAAGCCTTGTTCCTATTGGCAAAAAACGTTCTAATCTGGCCAACTTATCATATATTGAAAAAATTAAAATAACCAAGGGATTAAAGTCTTTAAAAGCAGATTTTCTGGTGATTGATACTTGCAGTGGAACCTCTTATAATACCCTTGATTTCTTTTTGCTCTCGCCTCATGGTATTTTGGTAACTACTGCTGATCCTCTTTCTATAGAGAATCTTTACCATTTTATTAAGGCTGCCATTATAAGGAAGATACGAACAACCAGTCAAGAACCTCATATTAAAAAGGTTCTTAAAGAATGGATGTCATTATCAGCCTCTTCAGAAAAGAATTTGATAGATACATTTATTGATTCTGCTCCTTATGAAGATAAGGAAATGGTTGAGAAGGAGGTGAAAAATGCAGTAAAGGATTTTCACCCAAAATTGATACTGAGCAGAACAAAAAATCAGGATAACCGTGACCTGGGATTTGCTATTCAAAAAATGGTTGCTCTATATTTTGGTATTACCATTGATTATTTAGGATATGTAGAGGAACATCAATTAGTGCGGGAATCGATAGCTAAGAAAAAACCCTTAATCTTAGCTTATCGGGAGTCAGTTTCTGCGAAATGCATTGAGAACATAACAAATCTGTATTTAGCTAATTATGTAAATAAAAATGAGTACTAATAATACATTACCCACATTAAACGAATTGCTGAATATGAACTATTATCAATTATTAGATGTTAAGCCCTCGGCATCTATAGCTGAAATTCAGCAGGCATATCAAAAGCTTAAATCTATTTATCAACCTAACCATATTTCTGCCTATTCATTATTTTCTGATGAAGATTTAGAGAAGATTAGCAGACGACTTGATGATGCCTTTGCGCTTTTAACCAATCCAAATAGAAGGAAGGAGTATGATACTACGCTTAATGATAGGAGGGGTGAATCTTTAACCAATGAAAAAGATTCGAAAGCCAAGAAAAAATTGGCCTTTTCAATGCTTGATGATATAAAGCAAGAGAAGATCGAGCAAAAGCAACAACCTGGCCTTATATATGATGGCAGATATCTTAAAGAATTGAGGCAGTTAAAGAAAATTAGCTTAGATGAAATCTCTAAGATTACTAAGATAAGAATTCCAATTTTAATTGCTATAGAAAGCATGGATATTAGTTTGCTACCGGAGCGCATATATTTAAAGAATTTTTTAAAAGAATACGCCAAATGCTTAAAGCTGAGTCCTTCAGAGGTAAGCGGCAGTTATTTGCATGTTTATGATAAGATGAAAGCTGGGAAATAGAAACAGATTTAACAGCATACGTACCAAGCCGCTTTAAAACGGAAAATAGAATTTAGCCATCTCTTAGGATTTTCTTCCTATTTTCCTCTATAATAATTAGATAAATGGATTATCCAGGACGGGACTACTACCGACTTTTTGAGCCGTATTTTGAGCTTCAGGAGAAGCGGCATGTTTTTTCCAAATATGGAATAGAGGGGCGGATAAGTGAGCGGCTCATACAAAGCATCTGGTATGACCAGAGGCTAAAGTCAAATCGACTGAGACTTGATGATGGGCGTAAAGTTGTAGTCCTTTACCCGGGAAAGTGGAATACTGAAGAAGGACCAGATTTTCGAGATGCACAGATTATAGTAGAAGGAAATAAGATAATTAAAGGAGATGTAGAAGTTCACCTGTTGGCCTCAGATTGGACGGCTCATAAACATCAGGAGAACATGCGCTATGATTCTGTTATCCTCCATGTCTGCTTATGGAATGATTTGCCCAGAGGTAAACAATTGATCAATTCATTAGGGCAGACTTTTCCTCAACTAACACTCTTTCCCTATTTAGATGGAGAGCTTAATAAGCTAAATTCGATGATTGAACCACAGGATTACCCCTATTCTGCACAGTCCACCATAGGTGCTTGCCATGAGATTTGTTCATCACTTTCCCCGGGGCAAATTGCAAAGCTGCTTGATTGGGCGGGTGAAGCTCGCATGGGTGAGAAGATTGGCCGCATGGCTGTCCAATTAAAAAGTGAAAATTATAATCAGCTTCTCTATGAAGGTATAATGGAAGCTCTGGGTTATAAGAACAATAAGGATCAACTCAGGCACCTGGCGCAGAAAGCACATTTGAACCTCATGACAACTCTCATCGAAGAACATAAGAAAACCCCATCATTATTGTTGATACAGAGCTGGCTGTTGGGTATTGGGGGATTTCTATGTCATGAGCACTCTGTTAATCAGGACAAGGTCGAGAGGGCTAACTATATCGATAAGCTTGGTATTACATGGCAATCACTTGATGCACGATTCAAGTTAGAACCAGTCAGGCATAACTTCTGGGCAAAGAGCATGCGGCCGGCGAACCAACCACAGCGTCGCTTAGCGGGTATGGCGCATATCCTGACCAGTGCGGAAAAGCTGGACCTGGTAGGCTATTTTGAAAAAACTGAAGAGAAAGAAATTACCTCAGAAGAAGGTAAAAGTTTTTTGAGCTTAAATCGGGAACTACAAGATAAGCTCATGGCTCCATCGGAGGATTTCTGGGGACGGTATTACAAGTTTGGTGGAGCGGTCTTGCAGCATCAGGTGCGTACCATCGGTACGAATAGAGCTAAAGTTATCCTGGTGAACATAATTATTCCTTTCTTTCTTCTATTATATAGAAACAGAGGGAATAGAGAAATTGAGTTCTTCTGGTGGCATTTTTATCGCTGGTACCCCAGACTTCCGCAGAATAGCATCTATCGGTTAATGGCATTTCGCCTCTTCGGGCAGGAAGAAAGGAGTAAGAGGCTCATTAACACAGCTCAAAAACAGTTCGGGCTCATGCAGATATTTAATGATTTTTGCAGTCAGATGATGGGCAATTGCTGTGAATGTAATTTTAAAAAAGCACTGGAGCAAAAGAAGAATTATTTATAATAAAAGGTGAGGGTTTTAGCTCGAGAGGGATTCAAAGCTTTTCAGTGCTTCCTTCTCATCGGAGTAAACTTCGAAGATGGGGAGAAGCTTCATGATGTCGAAGGTTTTGTAAATCTTATTGGAGGCGTTGACTATTTTGAGATGACCGCAGTCGGCTTTGACCGTGCGCAGGCTGTGCACCAGTTGGCCGATACCGGAGCTGTCCATGTAAGTAACGCCGTTAAAATTGAGCAGGATATTTCTCTTATCCTCAGCCAGCAGCGTATCAATGACCTCCTTCAGCTTCCGATCCCCGGTACCCAAAATTATCTTCCCCACCAGGTCTAAAATCGTTATGCTTGAACTCTCTCGCATCGATATATTTAACATAATGAATTCCCCTCTGCCAAAAACTACTTTGAATTATAATAGCTATTAATACATTATGCAAATATAATATTGATTTATATTATTTGAATTATATACAAAGTGCTTTCGTATTATAAAATGCTATAACAGGAAGAGCCAAAGATTATAATAGCTTATTTTTAAAGGGAATTGGGTTTAAAAAGTAGTAAAAAAGTTGAAGATAAGTAGTAGAAAATCAACAGATTATTTACAGAGTCAATAATAAAAATAGTAAAAAATGGGAAAAGTGGAATCAGAAGTGAAAAATTATTGACTAAGTCAATCATTTTAAATATGGTATCTCATACAAATCTTGCTTTCAGGAGTTGGGCTTCTATCTCAGGCAATGGTGAAAAAAGCTCCAGTTTTCCTGGTCCTGGAATCGGTTCTTTGAATCGACGTGGAGAAGATAGAATCCAAGCATATATACCAGAGCGATATGGGCTAGTTTGCAGATGCTTTGACTGCCACATTTGCCAACGAACTGGATCCATTGGGATTACTGCAGCAAGAATGATACGCCCAACATAACCACCTGTGAATAGATTTGGAAGATTAAATTTTTCTTCAAGATCAAGCTCTCCTTTTAATCCAGTATGTAACCACAATTGTCCACGATAGTCAGTCGACCAGGATCGCAATTCGATAGTCTTTTTACCGAGTAGAATGAGTTCGGCCCATGGTTGCCGAATACTTATGGCTGGAATATTAGATATCATTGCTGATAAGTCTCCATGAATTCACCGGAGAACTTTAAAAAAAGTGTGTGCAAATCCTCCAATAAAATTGCACCCTCCGGCGAGATAAGGCTTCTTCCGGTAGCAGGTAATAGTCTATAAAATTCTGTAAGTGAGCTTTTTGTTTTGGCGACTTGTTCAAGAAAACCAAAATACGATCGGAAAGACCTTCCTATCATTATATCATTTCTAATAGAGTCTTTGCGGAGATCCCATTGATAGGTATCATATTGGAAGCCCGTGCGCCGAACAATACAAGGGATGCAAACACCACAGGGTAATCCAGGTTTCTTCTCACCCCCTCTAATACGATTAGACCAGTGATACCAGCAAGTCACGGTCTTCTGTACAATTTCTTTAGCTTTGGCTCTTCCAATTGATTTTGCTGCTTTATTGTAACAATCGCGCTTCGTGCAAAGCAAGAATGGATTTTTTATTTGCCATCTTCCCCCAAAGAGAGCAGAGAAAAGTTCAGATGAAAGATTATGCAGTTTAGGATGCGCATGCTTTGTCATCATCCATGCTGGTGATGGAGGAATTGCTGAAGCAAGCACTCCATTTTCAAACTGTAAGATTGTTTTTGTTCCTAGGGATTCGGCTACTGCTGCAGCCAGGCATAGAAACAGAAATGATCGATAATAAAAGCTTCGGTTGAGTCCTTGTTCTCCTTTCCAGCTCATACGCCATTGAACTGGAGCGCTAAATCCGAGTTCTGATGCGATCTCTCTTTGCAGAGATTTTTGGCGAGTATAAAAAGAAACGAGTTGTGTCCTTGCAGAATCCTTTTTAATGCTTGCAAGACCGCAAGTACTATCCATTCCCCCTGAGAACAATACTACTTGGTCCACTCGATTCCCATCAATTGGCTGATTCGTAGGAACCTCAGCATGCAAGCCAGGCTTTAACTTTATAGACCATTTGGCATTTCCTAGAAGCCAGAGAATATCTTGAACAATCCCAATAACTTTTGAGTTCCAGGCGCTTGGATCACGCAATTGTATAGATGCTTCAAACCGCTCCGGAGGATTTGTCCGTTGACGCCCTCTAAGCTGGAGTTCGATCTGGTATACAGCTGCTGCAACATCGATCAAGTCTGCAGCAGTTCTCGTAATTCCCTTAGGACCGATTGCTCCTGCTACCATCATATTAAGCTCAGTCCCTGAACTAAATTCGATCTTCTGCATCTTAAATGCGTCACGGAAACCGAATACACTACATCGAATTGTTTTCTTAATGCTCATTTTCGCAATTCCTGTATGAACCAGCGGAAATTTTGCTTAATAACACAAAAGAAATCACGGTAGTGAGCTTCTCTGCTTTTTATAAATCGTTCTTCAAAACTGTGGATGATCCGGTCAGCCAAGATTTGGGATTCCTTCTGGATTTGAATTCGCACATTCAATTGCTGACGTTCGCTTTCCCGTTCCAACATTCGCCAGATCATGTTGCCCAAAAAGTATCCCGATGTACTTTTAAATATTCTTCGATCGATCTTTGCTAGCACTTGTGCACAGGTTCCAGAAAAGTATAACTCGAGATCGTCTCCAAGTGCCTTCATCAGAATATCTGCTATGCATATCTGGGCTATATCCCGAAATTTAGCATTAAGCTCAAGTTTCTGATATTTGTCCATGATTGAGCCAACCCAGCGAATAAGAAAGTTTAAACCTTCCTTGATCTTAAACTCTGTGGCTAAAGCTTTGCATGGCTCCTTTAAATACGTGCACTGGGAAAAACTGAACAGTTCCTCATAAAAGGATCGGACTAGGGGACTAGTAAATAGTTTCTCGAGATAGTCCTTTGGAATTTTGCATAGCAACAATCGAATTTCTTTTTTCGCAGTAGCAGAGTCTATAGACACGAAAATAGGCTTGCCATCTTTGAAGTAGTATCCGCCAATTCCACTGCTGCTGCCTCCTATTCCACTACTACCACCGCCACCACCACCAAATGATCCTGTTCCCATTGCTATTTCACCTCCAACCATATATCTTCAGCACAGTGTATCGAATGGTTCTGCAGCCATTCTTGTGCCCATGAATACTGGCTAAGAAATTTTTGCCAATAGAAACCCGGTTTTTCTATCTTTTCACCGATCAATTGCAATCCGGCCATCGTCGCTGCAATACGGAATCTATCACTTCCTTTGTTAAATGATGGATTGTGTATAATACAATCGAGATTTGCTTCAAGTTGAGCATAGCTTCTAAGAAAATCATTTTTTTCTTCTAAAATCTTAGATACACGAAGCCGACTATCAATTAAAGTTCGAACTGCCCAACCGTGATGCGGAAATACTTGTAGATCCAACTCAATCTCATTCCATCGCTTCATTGAAAATGTCTCGCTGTTCCAAAAAAGTCGATTCTCTGCAATTGCCAGCATCATATAATGTCGACTTTTTTTTGCTTCTTCTATGCTTTCTTTAAGATTTGCAATGACATCTTTTGTATGTTTTTCTCTTTCAGCGGCTTTGGCTTTCTCATAGAGAATCTCTGACAACACAGGAGCATGCGGATAAGAACGAGCTATATCTTCCGCATCTTGCAAAAGTTCATTTGCTTTTTGCCATTGAGGATCATCTTGCTCTGTTGCGAGACTATGCAGACACTCGGCATAGTTTCGTTTGACGATAGCCACATCGATTACAGGAAATGGCAGGTTGCGCCATTCTTGGATAAGTTTTTCATATTCATCTGCTGCTTCTTCTAAGTTGTAAAAGAGAAAATGCTTTATACGAGCGCGATCTTGACGATATGCACGAATTTTATTCTGAATAAGCGACTTTTTATTGCTATTCTTCTGTCCATCTTCGCAAACTCTTATTGCTTCCTCAATTTCTTTGAGAGCGTTCTCTTTCGAATGCTCTGTACCCCCACTTTTATACATTTCGGCCTGCAAGGCATGCTTCCAGGCAATATCTAATGTATCGCTCGGATAGCTGCACATTAGCCAATACTTTGCTTCCTGAACTCGACCAAATTGTAAGTTTGCCCAGGCAACAATCAGGCGAACTTCCATAGGAAGGTTTGTCTTCAGAGCTCCCAGAAGTTCCACGATTCTTAGAACTTCAAAAGGACGATCCTCTGATCGAAAAATATAGCAAAGAGAGGCCGCTTCAATAAGAGCGTCATGATTTAACTCGGCTCCTAATAGATGCTCTAAGCGGTGTTCGCGTATTGCTGGAGTAAGCGATAAGCCAGGATGTCCCAATATTTTTACACAATCCAGTTGAGTTTCTTTTCTTAATTTATCTGATTCAATCTTGCTATTCACATATTGTCTAGCTGTGGCATACATAATTGGCCCAGCTGAGGTATCACGCATTATGTTATTCCATTCTTGCCATTCTTTAAATGAGCATGCACCTTCCTCTTCCTTGGCTTGAACTGTCAAATATGATGACCTGAGTGGTATGTTGAGCATTGCAAGAGCGCGCACCAATCTTGGTGCTTTGCTAATTGTAGCCTCGATTGTTTCGCGGTTAATACTTTCACCTATTCCATCAATTACCCAGCTCGCTTGAATGTCTTGAGTTAAATCTTGGTCGCTCAAAATAGCAACTAGCATATTATTCTCCTCAGAAAGCAATGGCTTCCAAAACCAATTATCGCTATATAAAGGAGGATTAGCAATCGCAAGATAAATCCCATCGAGGCTACATAGTTTGCTCCAACCTTTGAGAGGAATTTTTTTTACTTCATATAGTATTCTGGCAACTTCCCAAGGGAAGTCCCCTGGCAACATCTGCCGATACACACTATCGGCCCACTTCTGCAGCGATTCTTCCGGATATCTTGAATCCATTTCTACAGCAATTACGAAAAGCTGTTTTTGTATTTGTATTGCTTGCAAAGTACGCAACCAGTGATATTTATGTTCTGCTTCGTTAATGTTACCGTTAATCCATGTCAAAGGTTGTTTTATCCATTCACTCGCACGAGATTTTTCACTATTATTAACTGGGGCATCCAATTGTGATGGTCTCTCCAGATCTAAACAAATTGTTTTCCATCCCAAAACCTGAAACTGAGCAAGTGGTGTTACATCTTTATTCCAATGAAGTCTGTCAGCCGGTACTCCAGCACTCCAGACTACGGGGCTCGCCCAATCTAGAGAGTGAGCATCATCAGGAGGATTTACTATTAAATGGGAGCGAGCACGAGCAATTGCCTTTTCTAGAGGTAAACCCATTGCTAAATATCTGAAAAAGTTTTGAGCCATTGGTAAGACGCTAGAGTCTGAAATAGGTGATTGCATTGTCAAAACAGAGATTACTCCAATGTTTCTAAGCTTCACAAATAGCGCGGGGGGATAAGAAACTGCTTCACATTTATTATCCACACGACCTGTATCGCATGCCCAAAAGACAGCATATAAAGGCCTTTGTCCAGATTCTTGAATAAGATTAGCGAATTCCGAGGCACTAACCCACGTCTCATTAGCAAACAAGAGCTGAACATCCGATTGTAATCTGCCATGCCCACTAAACCAGATGATATGTGGTTTGTGTTTTTTTAAAAGAATCGTAACGTTTTCCTTAGTGACATATTCAGCTATTGGCTCTTTTATGCATTCACGGACATTAAGTTCTAAACCTTCCCAGGCAGATTGGATTAGCTGTACTTCTCTATTTATATCCAATCCATTAAAGGCTCCCATTAGTATTAAAATCTGGAGCGGCTCACTAAAGAAGCTTGGAGCATAAGGTGTGCTCTCACCGGCAGTTCTAGCTAAACAGGCTGTTGCTTCCTTGTTTGTAAGTTTGAGCTGTTTTATAAGCAACTCCCAGGGAATATCCCAAACACCATTTGGGAATCTAAGTAAGAATATCTTATCACCTTCACCGCCACAGATCTGGTTCCACCATTTAATAAAATCATTGTTGGAAGAGACGAGTTCTTCAAAGCGATCGATTACCTCTGAGTCCCTCAGATTACGTGGAACCTGCGATAGTTTCTTTTTTGGAAAGAATAAGGTTTGGGTTGTATTTCCTGAAGGAATAATCCAACCAGCTTTAGCTTTAAATAGACTTTCTTTCCAATCTATATGTATCAAATGGTCCACCATGACCGTAAGCTAAACTCCTTTCGTTTCGTGAGTCCACGGTTTATCGGAATCTGATGCTTACCTCCGAGCTTCGAGAAAAATTCCGGAGCGGCATAGCCAAAAATCAGCGCTTCTTTAGCTTGCGTTGCTCCTAAAATCCAAGCCGCAAAACCACCTAAAGCTACTAATAAAATGACTCCAAGCCAGAAACTGGGATTTTTAAGATATGAAAGTAAACTTTCATCATATCGACTCTTAATGATGCGCAGAATGTCTGGAAGCAGACCTCCGAAACATCCTAGAATGATATACTGTAAGCTAAATGGGAACATTGGATACTTCTCCTTTGTATTAAATTTGATTTATTACTATATATTTTTAAAAATGTAATAATTTTATATTTTACATTATATCATAGTTTTTGGGAGTAATACGGTTACCACATTTTTTCACTTTCCCCTATTTTAAAAGTGGCATTATTTATTCCTTACACTATATATAAACGACAAAAAGGGGGATTTTATTACAGCATTAAAAAATAAATATGGCAAATCAATTATAATCTTCTTTTGTTTTGCAATGGAGCGATGATTATAAAGACGGTTCTTGTGCATATCCTAAGAGTAAAATTTTAGGTGGCTAATATCTGCGAATATCCAAACAGGGGTGGTGGATGTAGTGGAGCCCTAACTCTTCGGCATACGGTGATTTTTCTCCGAACATCTCCCATATCTTTATCTTCCAGGCAAGCACAGGGTCCATAAGCATATTTAGCTCCCACGTGCTTTTTAGTCTAAAATGAGTCAACCCAGATTTCATCCATTCATAGAATTTACCATCATAGCTGAGCTGCAAAGTAAAGGGAGAGTTTGCCTTTTTATGCCTTCCCTGGGTTGAAGAGGGAATAGCAATTTTGTTGTTTTGGAACTGCGTTCCTCGTTCTTTGAAATATTCCAGTCGTTTTCCTACTTCAAGGAGCCGGCGAAATTTGCTTTTTTGAGGTTTCCATTTTTTGGTAGCGAAGATCTTCTTATTTTCTCTTACTGTCCATATGGACTCTTCTGCTGGGATAAGATCGTAATTAATGCCTTTGTATTCATCATTTTGTAGAAGATTAACTTTATACAGGGATACATTATCGGGATCATATTTGCATAGATATCCTTTTCCGGAGGTAAATCCGAGGAGATTTTTAGTGCTTGAAATTGCATTTTTATGCCCCACCATAAAGAGCCCATGTCCTACTTCACCGAAATGACTTAATAGATTCCATAAATCCCTGGCTGCATTGCCTGGTTGACAGTATATTTGAGGCTTTCCTGCTGCGTCAAAAACGATCTTTTTATATTCGCTTGAGCGAGGAGCATATTCATAGTACTCATCATTATAATATATTAATTTTTCACCGTGAGGATTGACGAAGATGAGCTGTATGATGGGCTTTTCATCATTTTTCTTCACCATAAAGTGCATGCTTTCCAGGTCGTTATCATGGTAGCCAATCCATTTCCAGTCGGTAGTAAAGTAGAGGGTGAATGTTATAAAGTAGTGTGTATTCGTTTCTGTAAGGTAATAATAGATCTCAGGTTTAAGATTATTCTGTGTTTGAGCATCGCTCAGCTTTTGCCAGTTCCCCTCTGTGATTGAAAAGTCTGAATTTGAAAGGTTATCATTATAACCGTAGTCTATTCTATGGAAAATATCTTGAAACGTTAGTGGAATTTCATCCTGTATTTCTGCTTTATGATATACTTCTTTATATATAATGGGTGCAATTTTTTTCAATAGTTGTTTATACATTTTTCCTCTCTATTATTTTGTTTAATCCTTGATAAATTGCTCGCTTTATTATATATAAACGACAAAAAGGCTGGTTATATTACAAATTTTATGAATCTATTTGGCTAAGTGTTTTCAGATATGGCTAATGTTATGTTATTATTCTGCGTCTTTGGCGCAGCGGAAGCCGAGCACGATGAAGCGCTGTTGTGAGGGGTTGAGGGGCATGAAGCCTCGGTTGCTGCAGCGGGCATTATCACTGGGAAGCTGCGGTCCCCAGCTTCCACCTCTAATGATGATTTTCTCCGTGAGAGCATCCGATGATTTATCTTTTGCCTGCGCTCTGGTAGCAGTCCACTCTCGGACATTTCCTGCCATGTTACATACACCATAAGGGCTCGTATCTTCTGGAAAGCTGTCAACTGGTGAAGCGCTATCTCTGCATATATTGGCAAAATGAGGTTCGAATTTTTCACCCCAGGGATAGAATCTGCCATCGGTCCCCCGGGCGGCTTTCTCCCACTCCTCCTCGGTGGGCAGTCGTTTACCCGCCCAGCGGGCATATGCCCTGGCTTCTTCCCAGGTTACACCAACTACAGGGTAATTATCCCTACCGGTGGGAATTTTACCTTTTGGCAATGTAAGTGGTGGGGCTACTCCAGTGGCATCTATATAGGCTTTATATTGGGCATTGGTAACTTCGTATTTATCAATATAAAAAGCTTTTAAATGTACAGTGTGCTGAGGATTACCTTCTTTAGCATATTTTTCCACAGCGCTCCCCATGATAAAATCCCCTGCGGGTATTAATATCATTTCCGTTAAGGGCACAGGCCTCGTCACTTTTTTATCCGGTAAAGGAGCTTCTCCCTTTTTTTTCACTAATTGGAAATAGAGATATATAATACCCAGAGCTATAACTGCTGTTGTAGCCAAGATAATAGCTAATTTTTTACCACCAGTTCCGGTGGCTTTCCTGGTAATTATTTTTCGGTCTTCAGCAGGAGCAGTTTCCTTATAGTCCATGGTTACTGCTTCAAATATAGATGAAAATTTTTCAAGATCATCTCTTATCTCAAGGGCTGATTGATATCGTTCTTCGGGATTCTTTTTGAGGCTTTTGAGGATTATTTTTTCAATAGATTCCGGAATTTGAGGATTTATTTTACGTGGTTTCTGCGGTTGTTCTTTAAGCTGCTTGAGTGCCATGGTATAAGGAGTATCCGCTTCGAAGACCGGCTTTCCGGTAAACATCTGATAAATTATTACTCCCAATGAGTAGAGATCGGCTCTGCTGTCGACTTTTTTACCCTCAATCTGTTCGGGAGCCATATAGGCAGGAGTGCCAATAGCATCGCCAGTTTTTGTGAGCTCATCGGATTCAACTGATTTGGCTATACCAAAGTCCAAAATATAGACTTTACCTTCGGGATTGATCATGATATTAGAAGGTTTCAGGTCTCTATGAATTATTCCCTTTTTATGAAAGGTGGCTAAGGCGTCGGCAATTTGATTGATTATTCGAACTCCATCATCTATTTTCAGTTTTCCCTGCTTTTTTAATATTTTGTGTAAAGACTCGCCTTGAATAAATTCCATGGAGATATATTTTGTTCCATCAGCTTCGCCCAGGTCATAGATTTTGCCTACATTCTCATGAGTTATGGATCTGGCCAGTTTAATCTCTCTTTTAAAGCGGGAAAGCATCTGGGCGTCCGAGCTGAGCTGGGGAATTAATACCTTTATTGCCACTTCCTCCTCTAATTCTTTATCCCAGGCTTTATAAACCTTGCCCATGCCTCCTTCACCCAGAAGTTGAAGCACTTTATAGCGGCGATTAAAAGAAGGGCTATTGAAAAGCGGTTCATTGAAATCAGAAGTTTGCTGCATGATTGTGGCATTTGAGTCCGCGATAGT
This sequence comes from uncultured Acidobacteriota bacterium, assembly GCA_964645975.1. Classification (GTDB taxonomy): domain Bacteria; phylum Acidobacteriota; class B3-B38; order Guanabaribacteriales; family CAZYAF01; genus CAZYAF01. The sequence goes on along the minus strand of CAZYAF010000004.1, from coordinate 58,559 downwards.
TTCATCCAGAGGGCGATGGCAATTCTGACAGTTAGTTGCTGAAGCAGGATTATCAGTACCACAATATTTGCACTTCATAGAATATCACCTTGCGCAGTGTTTTTATATACCAAGAAGCACTTTATCTTTGGCTCCATTTGAGTTTATTTCTTAAGACATCAAAATAATTCTTCTTTGGGGACTGAATGAGATACAGGCGACGCTGGCTTTTATAAACAAATAATTCATCATCAGGTAATAGAGAGAAGCCCCATTGTCCATCAAGAGTCAGATAGACATCCTCTCCCTTTGCTTTCAAAACCACTTTAACAATCGAAGAATCCGGAATTACTAAAGCCCTGTTTGAAAGAAAGTGAGGACATATAGGATGAATAATAATAGCTCCCATATTGGGAAATACTATAGGTCCTCCGGCTGCTAATGAATAAGCAGTGGACCCAGTAGGAGTGGATATAATAAGCCCATCGGCTCTAAATTGACACACAAATTGCTCTCCAATATAGACATCCATATCGATAATTCGCGCAATTGCGCTTTTGTTTATTACCACATCATTTAGTATGGAATATTCATCCATCCTTCTGCCTTCTCGATAAACATAGGAGTTGAGCATCATTCTGCTGTCAATGGAATAGTCATTTTTGAGTATCTTTTCCAGATTGGAGAATAGCTCCGGAACGCTCATTTCGGTGAGAAATCCCAGGCCGCCCAAATTAACACCGAGAATGGGAACATTTTTACTATCCAACAGACGAGCAACGCTCAGGAGGGTACCGTCACCACCAAGGACAATGATCATATCCACTCTTTCGGGTATTTTGTTTCGAGGATATCGTTTCACTTCGTAATCGATAAGAGAACCGCTTGTCTCATCAATACAGCAATAGAGTCCTTTCTCTTTTATCCAGTTGAGTAGATTGATTAATACCTCTTCTACTCTATCTTTCGCCGGTTTGGCGATGATACCAATGCGTTTGATTTCTTTGAGATTTTCCATTTTCGATTTGTGTTAAATAGATATTTAGCTTTTTATGATACCAGTTTTTACCAGATATAGAAAGAATTCTTTATTACCTTTTGCTCCTAAAATAGGTGATTCCACCGAACCTTTTGGCTGGAGGCCACTATTTTGGGAAAATGTTTCGATTTCCTTCACTACTCTTTTGTGTTTTTCGGTTTCTTTTACTATTCCTTTCTTACCAACTTCTCCTTTACCCACTTCAAATTGAGGTTTGACCAGGCAGAGGATTTCACCATGCTCTTGCAAAAAATTTATAACCTGAGGGATAACTTTTTTTAAGGATATGAATGAAACATCAATAGTGATCAAATCTACCATTTCCGGAACGTGCTCTTTTGTGAGATAGCGAACATTCTGGCGCTCAATGGCTATTACTCTGTTGTCTTTTTGCAGCTTCCAGGCTAATTGACCATAACCAACGTCAATGGCATAGACCTTCTGTGCACCCCTTTGAAGAAGACAGTCGCTGAAGCCTCCGGTTGAAGAGCCCACATCCATGACTAATTTATCTTTGACATCAACAGAAAAATGATTAAGCGCAAAGTCAAGCTTTATACCCCCGCGGCTCACAAAGGGAAAGGGCTTCCCTTTTACTGTTATTTCTGCATGTGAATCTACTTTGCTGCTCGGTTTCTCAATCTTTTGTGTGCCGACCAAAACCTCACCTGCCATAATGAGAGCCTGAGCCTTTTCTCGACTCTCGGCTAATCCTTTATTCACCAATAATTTATCTATCCTCTCTTTGGCCATAGATTTTCTGTCAGATATTTTATCATTATAAGGTATTTTTTGGTAGCGGCTATTTAGATTACCGCTTGATTTTTATTGTTTATGCTTTGAGATAGTTAATGATTGTTAATGCATTAGTTGAAGATTACAATAAATACCATGGAGAATTTCATTTAGGTGTATAATAAAGGGAGTTCCATAGCCATAGAGCACGTAAAAAATAATTATGGTATTTCCTAATAGATTTATTTATATTTAATTAGAATTATTAATCACAAAAAAGCGCAATAAAAATATTATGATTGAGGATTAATCTGATGAATGAGGATGCAAAGATACAAAAAACCCCTTATGGGACATTTCCGTTAAAGATTGAAAGTATAGGAGGGATTCAGCCTTTTTCTTATACAAAGCAAAAATTACCAGTGCCTGAAGGTGCTTCGGAGAATTTTCCTTTCATACCCTTGCATATTTACAGCGAAGAAGAGCTTTTTGCTGAAGGACATCCAGAAAAAGATAAGATAGTGAATACTCTTGCTGAAGCTGTTAAACAAGCCATAGGTGAAAAAGGATTAGGCGCAGAGGGTAAAAAAGTGATAACCTGCCAGCACAATTTAAGAGCAGGTGATCTGGTAGGTCCCATGATCTGGCAAGCTGCAGGAGAAGCTGGATTGAAGGATATGGTCTATGCCCCCAGTGCCACCTTGCAAGCACATAAAAAAGTGAGAGAAGTTCATGGTGATGATAAGGTATTTACTGGAGCATTCGTCAAAAGATATGTAGAAGAGAGGATTTTTTGCCGGCTATTGGGGAGCATGAATAACGAGATAGGTGCACTACTTGTGGATGATTTTCCCCAGTTGAGACCGGGTATATTCTGGTCGCATGGAATGAGGTCGGTCGTTACCAGAGATAATATCAAAGCTTTTAAGAAATGGGATGTTTTTAAGAATGGTCGGTTAGAGCCTAATCTGGTGGTTGTGATAGCCTCTGCCACAGATAGACATGGAAATTGCACCGGACTGGATGGGCGCAATGCTTTTGGCGGTATGGGATTTGTTTGGAATGATCTGGAGAACCTTGATAAAGAGAATACCTATGTGGTCGTTATTTCGGACACTATTGTGGAAAAGCCTCCTCAGCACACTCAGGTTCCCCATTGGTTGGTAGATGCTGTTGTTCCGGTAGAGAGAATTGGCTATGCCGAATATATCGGTGGAGCAGGAAAGTTGGCAGTAGCTACAGGAGCTCATAAAAAGGTAGCAGAGACAGTTTTCCAAATAGTTAAGAGTTTAGGCATTCTGGAGAAAAAAGGTGGTTTCTCCTATCAGATGGGTGCGGGTAAGATTCCACTGGATGTTATTCGCCAGATTACCGAGCTTATGGAGCACGATAAAAATGTCAGAGCGCGCTTCAGCATGGGTGGTGCTGCAGCATATCATTTGGAGCAACTTAAAAAGGGTTATTTATATGAGCTATGGGACGGCCAATCCTTCAGTACCGAGGCAATCGCATCTTTGGGAAGAGAAGACGGAAATTATAAAAACCATAGGTCGATGAGCGTACGACATTCTTACGATCCTTTCTACGACTCCATTATTAATCATATAGATTTTGGTGTTTTAGGTAGTTTACAGTTCTTGTATGACCGTGGTGGAAATATCCGAGCTGCCGGATTGAATGCACGTATTGTAAACGATAGGGTATATCCTTATGCTGGAACAGGAGGAAGCCTGGACATGGCAACAGGTATTCATCAAGGTGGTGGTATTATAATATGTACTACCATAGCTGCAAGACCCGATAAGGGAATAATTAGCATAGTAAAAGAAGATGAGTTTGGAGCAGCTACAATTCCAGGTGAATATATTGATATACTAGCCACCGAATTAGGTGTGGTGGTAAATCCGCTCAGCCAGCATTATGAGCAGATTATTAAGGCTCTAACAGGAGTTAAGGGTATTACTTTAATGGATGCAAGAGAGCTTCGAGGGGAAGCTGAACGTATTGTTGGCTCACCAGCTTTGCCTAAAATAAAATATGATTACAAGAATCTAACTCTCCTGGTTCCAGATCGAAGAGGTGAGGGATTCATCGGGGCAGCCTATAGCACAATCTAATTTATATTTCGAATGAAAGAAAAGAAGCACTAAGAGAAAAACGCTATTTATAGTATTGTATTTGTATCAAAATTAGCATTAAGGAGATAGTAATTTATTTTATATTGTCAAGCATTGAGGAAGTTAAGCTGTATACATATTCCAAGGCTTCATCATACGAATTAAATTTATCTCGCAATTTTTTCGCGATATTTTCCATCGAATCTTCAGACATATCCCAGTCACATGATTCCAGTTCTTCCATAAGTATATCATCAGTATCCATGCCTTCATAATCATCCATGGCTAATTCTCCTTATATTGCTAAGATTTTAACTCTTTTTCTTTTTCTGCAATATTTAATTTAGTTTTTAACACCGAATCTGGTGTAAGCGATATTGAGCCTATGCCGCATTCCACTAAAAAATCGGCAAAATCAGGAAAATCTGAAGGAGCTTGGCCACAAATACCGATATATTTTCCTTTTTTATTAGCGATTTCAATTACATGTTTAATAAGTTTCTTTACTGCTGGATTCTTTTCACTATAGATATGGCTTACCAATTCGCTATCCCGGTCTAATCCCAGGACCAACTGAGTTAAATCATTACTGCCAATAGAGAATCCGTCAAAGATATCAAGGAATTCTTCCGCCAATATAACATTGGAGGGTATCTCGCACATTGCATATATTTTTAGTCTTTCCTCACCCTGTACCAGGCCGTTGGATTTCATTTCCGCTATTACTTTTTTTGCTTCATCAACAGTTCGGCAGAATGGTACCATAACAACCACATTGGTAAGGCCAAACTCATTTCTTACCTGTTTTAACGCTTCGCATTCTAAGCCAAATGCTTCTCGGTAGTTTTCATCATAATAGCGCGATGCTCCCCGCCACCCCAGCATGGGATTTTCTTCCTTGGGTTCAAAATATTGCCCTCCAATTAAATTAGCATATTCGTTGCTTTTGAAGTCGCTTAACCTCACAATCACTTCTTTGGGATAGAAGGCAGCAGCTATGCGAGAAATTCCCTGACTGAGCTTATCAACGAAGTATTGTTTTTTATCGATATATCCGAAGGTAAGCTTATCTATCTGCTGTATTACCTTTTTATTTTTCAATTCATTGTAATTTATCAAAGCTAAGGGATGGATTTTTATATATGAATTAATAATGAATTCTTCTCTTGCTAACCCTACTCCATCATTAGGAATGAACCGATTTTCGAAAGCCTGTTCAGGGTTACCAACATTCATCATGACTTTTGTTTTGGTATGAGGAATGCTTTCTAAATTTATATGCTTTACTTCATAATCAAGAATACCCTCATATATTATTCCTTCATCTCCTGAAGCACAGTCTAAGGTTACTGCCTGGCCGGTTGTTAACACCTTACTTCCATTACCAGTACCAACAATGCATGGTATATTAAGCTCCCGGGCAACAATAGCAGCATGGCATGTTCTTCCGCCTTTATCTGTTACGATTCCAGCTGCTTTTTTCATAATGGGTTCCCAGTCAGGGTCGGTCATGGTAGTTACGAGAACTTTATTTTCGCTAAAGTTTTTTATCTCTTTTACATTCTTAATTACTTCAACTTTTCCGGTGGCAATTTTTTCTCCGATGCTTCGTCCTTTAGCAAGTACTTTGCTTTTTTCTTTTAGCTGACAAATTTCTAAGAAATTAACCTTTTTCTGAGAATGAACCGTCTCGGGTCGTGCTTGCACTATGAATATTTCACCAGTGGCACCGTCCTTAGCCCATTCTATGTCCATTGGACTCAATTCATTCTTTTTCTGAGAATAATATTCTTCTATGAGGCAGGCCCATTTGGCTAACTGGATTACCTCTTTTTTATTCAGGCTTAAGCTTCTTTGTTCTTCTGTGCTCAAAGGAACATTTTTGACCCGTCTTTTTCCTTCGGAGCAGTATATCATCTTCTGCTTTTTTACTCCTATGCGTTCTGTAATTATGGGGTGATATCCTTTCTTTAATGTAGGCTTAAAAACAAAGAATTCGTCTGGGTTAACTTTACCCAGGCAGACATTCTCACCTAATCCAAAGGCAGAAGTTATATATACCACATCGCTAAAACCAGACTCCGGATCAATAGTAAACATAACTCCGCTGCAGGCTAAATCGCTTCGCACCATTTTTTGCACACCAATGCTTAATCCTATTGAAAGATGATCAAAGCCCCTATGTTCACGATAGGATATGGCTCGGTCAGTAAAAAGTGAAGCTAAGCATCCCTGGCATGCTTTATAGAGAGCTTCTTCTCCTCTAATATTCAGAAAACTTTCTTGCTGACCGGCAAAGGAGGCTTCGGGGAGGTCTTCAGCTGTAGCACTTGACCTCACAGCAACGTCAGTATTATCTTCATATTGGAGACAGAGCTGTTTATAAGCAGCAAAAATAGCTGCTGATAATTCGGGGGGAAATTCAGTTTGCAGTATAAGCTCACGTATTTTTTTCCCCCTGCTCTTCAGATTGTCAATATCGTTGCAGTTTAAATCTGACAAAATGTCTTTTATATTATCTGCAATGTTTGCTTCTTCTAATAAATAATAATAAGCATAGGCGGTAACAGCAAATCCATTCGGGATATTAATACCCTTAACTGTAAGATTGCGATACATTTCTCCTAACGATGCGTTTTTGCCTCCTACTAATTTCGCATCCTCCATTCTAATCTGATCGAACCATAATATGAAAGGGTAAGCTTCACTCTTCATGTTTTTCTCCCTCTATGATTTACCGCAAATATTGGAATTATCGTCCTTTTTAAGGAATGCCTTATAGCTTTAGTTTTACATGTTACAATAAAGCTTTCCTCTTTGAGCTGGCACTACAAAATAAGTGACTGCAAAAAACCATTTCTTAAATTTATTATACATTATGCAAAGGCAAAGATGCAAGCAATTAATGTCTAATAATTTGAATTTTACCATACAATTTTTTATATTTTTAATACCTCATTCTTTTTGCACTAATGCCTTATTTGTGCTTTTTTTCTATAATAGATATTTATGATTAAAAAAATTTATAGCTAAAATAACTTGTTATTTGCGATAAAAATATAGAAAATAGAAATAAAGACTATAAAAAAAAGATTATAATATGGAAAGTTGATATGTTAAATAAAAAGAGGTTAAAAATAGCAAAAAGACTTAGCAGTAATTGAGAAACCATCAATTGAAAATCAAATTGAATATGGGAGTTTCAATAAATTATTCATATATCATATTTTTGATGTAACATTAATTAAGGAGTAAATAGTGTCTAAATTTATAGGGGGCAGCGCAAAATCCATGGCACATCAGCTAATGGAGGGTTATATACTCATCAATCCGAATAGTTTAAAAAGGTTTACCTTAGAAGAACTGAGAAGCTTAAAGTCAGAGCTTGAGAAGCTTCAGCGGGAACTGCGAGTGCAACAAATCCCTGTTGAAGATACTCAAGCAATCCAACTGAAAAATCATCGCCTGCAAAAAATCGGCTCGGCTCTTCTTCAGATCAGAACATATTGTATGAAGGTTTTTCGTCGAGTATAGTTGGATTTTCAAAGCTTTTTACAATATGACTATTATAATTATTTATAAGAAGGAGAATTATTTTTCATGAGCAAGACAGCTTTGGTTTACCATTCAGATTATCTTAGTCATGACACAGGTTTCCATCCAGAGAAAGCCCAAAGATTAATCGCCATCATTGATTATCTTAGAGAGCATAAGTTTTTAGATGAGCTTGTTCAGATTGAACCGGACTTAGCCTCGAGGGAATGGATTGAGGAGATTCATTCCCCTTATTATATAGATCAGGTTGAGCGTGCATGTCTTAGAGGTAATACAATACTCGATTATGGTGATACTGTTATTTCACCGGAGTCTTTTCAGGTTGCGCTGAGGGCCGTTGGTGGAGCTATTGCAGCGGCAGATTATATCATGGAGAATAAAGTGAGCAATGTCTTTGCTGCAGTCAGACCTCCTGGTCACCATGCAGAAAAAACCCAGGCAATGGGTTTTTGTATTTTCAATAATATCGCCATAGCAGCTCGCTATTTGCAGAGGAAGTATAAATTGGAGAAGATATTTATTCTCGACTGGGATGTTCATCATGGAAACGGTACCCAACACGCATTTGAGGAGGACCCAACTGTGTTTTACTGCAGCCTGCATCAGTATCCCCACTATCCAGGGACGGGTTCAGAAAGAGAAAGAGGTATGAGAGAAGGTGAGGGTTTTACTCTTAATATCCCAATGTCAGCAGGAAGTACTGACGAAGAATATATTAAAGCATTTGAGGAAAAGGTAATACCGGCTGCAGATTCATTTTCACCGGATTTTGTGCTTATTTCCGCTGGTTTTGATGCTCACCAGGATGATCCTTTAGCTGGAATTAACCTTACAGATGATACCTACTATCGTATGAGCAAAATAATGAAGGGTATCGCCGAGAGCCACTGTTCCGGTCGCCTCATTTCATTTCTTGAAGGAGGATATAACCTACAAGCGTTGTCCAGAAGCGTTGGTGCTCATCTTCGAGCTTTTATGGAATAGAACAGTTGATTTTAAACTATAGCAAATATTAATTATTGAAAGTAGTTAGCCAAATCCCTCCAAAGCTATTATCACATTTTGATATAGCTTTTATTGAACGAAAATGACTGTTTTTTAATATATATATAAAACTGGATTAGATCTGATTATTCAAAACTCAATACCTCAGAAAAAAACGGAAGGGCCTTATTAAGTAGCCGGATATGTATTTGATTGGTATGGTCACCTTTATATTCTTCAAACAGATAAGGTATTTGAGCTTCGGATAATTTTTTTGCAAATATGCGGTTAGGATCTAATAACCGATCAGAAGTGCCTACATCAAATCGAATATTTAATTTTATTAAGTTTTCTCTCATAGAATCAATGAATACTTGTGGATCATTCTTCCTCCATTTATGTAATACCGTTTCATCGATTTCTATTTTATCGTCCTTTTCAGCAAATGGAAAATCTACAAAGAATGGTGGATTATTTGGATTAGGGGCATATGCTGAAGATACAGCTATAGATGTTTTCCACACCCAGTGTAGATTATAAAAATCAGCGATACTCACCTTTCTCCAGTCAGGCAGCTGAAGCTTCTCTTCTTCAATCACATTCATGAACCATTTGAAATGAAATTCAGCCACCAAAGGAGTACCAGCACTCATAGCATATACTGCATTAAAAATTTCTGGATGGAAGAAAGCATATCTTATAGCACCTAAACCTCCCATCGAATGACCTGCAATACCCCTGCTTTTCGGGCTGGTTAGAGTTCGATAATTTGAATCAATATACGCCACTAGTTCCTTTGTAATAAATTCCTCCCAATTACCAATAACCGATGAATTGCCATACCAACTTCCTTGGTACTTGTTATATGCGTTCGGCATCACTATTATCATTTCTTTTAATTTGCCTGATATAATCAATGAGTCCATTGCATTTTTTATATTGAAATCTTGATAACCTCCGTCTAACCAGATTCTATTGTTACCACCATAACCATGCAATAAATACATTGTTGGATAATATCTTTGAGGAGATTTATTATAACTTGGAGGTAGATAAATAATAACACTAACTTCAGGCGAATCCCCCAAAAGATTATTTTCTAATCCTTTACTGTGAACTTTATCTGCGATTACACATCCTTTATTTTCATCTGCATCGGCAAAGGAAGATAGATAACGTAGACCTCGTTTAGCACTCACATAATTTGGATTTATTTGTAACGTTTTTCTATAATTCTCAAGGGCAAGGTCATAATTCTCAATTATAATGTAGCTTTCACCCAAGCTGTCATAAGCGTTTGCAGAATTGGGAAAAAGCTCAACATTCATTTTGAAGACCTCGATTGCTTCCATAAATTTGGCTTGTTGAATTAATCGATAACCAAGTTCATTGAATTCGTTCTCAACGAAGTCGTAATGGGCTGTATCTACTTTGATCTTAAAAAATCTTTCCTGGGCAACAGTAATCCCAGAGTGCAGAATAATTTTCTCGATAATAATTGCAGCAGATTGTTTGACAGGCTTCGTTTTCTGAGCAAATCCAATTGAAATCATCAATAAAACTGCAATTAAAAACAGAATTAGTTTTTTCATATTACCCTATATTCCTTATTTAAAATTCTATATTATTGGATTAATACACGAATATCAATTAATTTTTTCTATAGTGATACAAATTGTCAAAATTGGTGAAAACAAACTGTCATAATAGCATTTTTTAAAGATATTAACAGAGTCAACATTTTGTAGGTTTTATTTTACTTTTGTCCTACATTTTTTCAATATTTTCAATCATATAACTCTTAAAAAACATAATTATTGCATTTCAAACTCCTCTATTATTGCGTTATAATACAAAATTATATTAAGGTTCTTAATAAGCCATTAAATTTAGTTTACATTTTAATAGGTTCTTCGTTCTCCTTTTTAAGATACACGGTTCTAATGGGAAAGGGTATATCGATTCCTTCCTCTTGAAATCTTTTGAATATTTTTTTTCTCAATTCATGAGCCGCTAAATACTGGTTGACAAACTCTTCAACCCTGCATATAAGAGCAAAATCAAGAGCAGAATCTCCAAAATCATTGAAACGAACGAAGGGCGCAGGTTTTTTAAGCAATCCCGGGACTATATCAGCAGTTTGTGCAGCTACCTCCAGGAGCACATTTTCCACGTGTTCAGGGTCAGAATCATAGCTAACAGATACCTTGACTATCACCGACATTTGTTTTTCCGGAAGATTAAAGTTCGTAATAATACTGCCTGCCAATTTGCTATTGGGGATAATCACCATATTGTTTGGAAGCATTCTTATTTTAGCGGTTCTCCATCCAATATCCATAACATATCCTTCTTCCCCGGAATCGAGCTTTATGTAATCACCTACCTTTATGGGCTGCTCAATCATAATGTGAACTCCAGAGAAGAGGTTTGACAGGCTCTCTTGCAGCGCTAACGCAATTGCCAGAGCTCCCACACCCATTGCCGTTATGATGGGGGTAATAGAGATACCTAAGTTGCTGAAGAGCATTACAATACCCAGGGCCAGAATAGCTATTTTGATTAGTGTTTGAACGATACTTGTAGATGATATTTCTATTTTTCTTTTAAGAGCATACTGGGTGAAAATGTGAGTAAGTATGTTAGCAAGCGCTAAAGCAATGGAAATGATTATGAGGGAGCTCAAAGTTTTGCTTGCATATAGGATTATCTGGTCGCTTAGGGTAGAGGTTTTTATTCCCAAATAGATACCTAAAGCGATGCACCAAAAAATTGACGGTAAACGAATTGATTTGATAATGATATCGTCAACATCTGTTTTTGTCTTTTTAGCCCATTTGTGCAAAATGTGGAAGATAAATTTGCGAAGAAGTAAGGCAGCTACAATAGAAACAATCGTTGCAATTCCTGGTAAAGCGAATTTCCTTAAAAAATTGAATACGTTTTCCATATTCATGGGTATTTACCTCCTTTGCAATTGCTTTTTGAGTAAAATATCTTTCATTAATTTTTTACATAAGCATTAAAAAAAGAGAATTGATAATATCTTAAATCTGATACTTTTCAGCTAACAACTCAGTTTATAGATATTTTATCCTATCTGTTCAAGCTAATTTCTCTCCATAGCTTAAATTATCCATTTTAAGTCTATAATGCAGTTTTTTCAAACCAGCAATATCCAGATGAAAAAACCAATAAACAGGTTCTTAATCGCTTTATGATATAATAATATTCTATTTTTCATATTTTTGCTATTGATTATCAATTTAGGTACATGAACAAGGAGAGATAAGATTTTTAAGAAAATATGCTACTTAATTTTTCTTTTAGCTCCTCTTGTCTTAGGCCTTGCACTTTTTTTTGTCATAATCCTTGATAAGGAGCTAAGGTATCACCATAAACCACCTCTTTATTTTGCTGTCCTGCTCTTAGCTACATTTTTAGTTTTTCTTTCGGCTGTTCTCTTAAGCAAAAAGGCTAAACCGCCTGCTTTAGGCTCTATCGGTAATCGATTAACTAATCTCTATAGCACATTGAGTTTGTGCAGTATTCTGCTTGTTTTAATACTTTTATTATTGGTATACATATTTACCACTAAAGGAGGACGGATTGGAAGCGATGGGCACTTTTATTTTTCTTACCTCCATTCCATCTATTTTGATGGTGATCTCGACTTTTATAATGAATATACTCATTTTGGGTTATTTAGATTTTCGTATTTAAAGGGCAAAACCCCTACAGGTTTGTATCATAATGTATTTTCAATTGGTCCTTCATTGCTGTGGACCCCTTTTTATTTGACAGCCCACGTTGCTGTATTTTTTAATAACTTATTGGGAGGAGAAGTAGAGGCTAACGGCTTTAGTTACCCATATGCTACCGCTGTGACTTTTGGCAGTTTGGTCTTTGGTTTTTTGGGACTTGTTCTTATTTATTCTATCCTCAAAACATATTTCAGTTCCTCACTTTCTTTTCTCACGGTTCTTACAGTGCTTTTTGGTTCATTTATTATCTGGTATATGGTTTATGAACCATCAATGTCGCATTCACTCTCCTTTTTTTCTTCTTCCCTCTTTATCTATCTTTGGCTACGATATCATGATAAAAGTAATTTCAAATATTGGCTATTATTAGGAATATCAGCTGGCATAATGGTAGCAATACGATGGCAAAATGCTTTATTTCTCTTGATTCCTGCAGCATATAATATATTAAAAGGGGCTTCCTTTCTGCGGCAAAAGAATTTTCATGATCTAATGATTTTAATTTTGAATATGCTCATGTTTCTTGCTCCCATTTTTTTATTATTTATACCGCAAATGATTGTGTGGAAGAGCCTCTATGGGGCCTTTCTCACTGTTCCCCAGCAATCTAAAGTACTATGGCATCGACCAGAAGTCTGGGATATGCTTTTTTCTTCTCGGCACGGTTTGCTTAGTTGGACACCCATGATATATTTATCTCTTATTGGATTAGGTTTTTTCTTCAAAAAAGAGAAATTCTTATTAACAAATTTAATTGCGGTTTTTATTCTAATGATTTATTTCAACAGCATAATACAGGACTGGTGGGCTGGATGGGCATTTGGCAGCAGGCGTTTTGCCAGCTGTTTGCCTATCTTTGCTCTCGGCTTTGCTGCATTAATGGATTTTCTTTTACGCAGACCCAAGATATTGCTATCAGGATTTCTTCTTATATTGGTAAGTTGGAATCTAATGTTCATGACGCAATTTAAGAGAGGTGAGCTTCCACCCGACCATCCAATATCCTTTAGCGAGGTTGCACATCGACAGGTTGAAAGAGTGCATGCAAAAATAGGATACCCCTTTTCTTTTCCGGCAAATCTCTTAGTTAGTCTTAAATATGGTGTTTCACCGGGCAAATACGACCTGCTGGTAGGACGATATTTCTACCACCCAACGATTGATATAGGCACTGATGATGAGATTTATATTGGAAGAGGTTGGTCATATGCGCAAACGGAAAGAGAAAATATCAGTTTCCGCTGGTCGAAAGCCTGGGAGTCAACTCTCCTAATTCCCCTACAATCACCCCAAAATTATCAGCTTTCTGTACAAATGTGGCCCTATTGGGTTGAAGGTTTACCACGGCAAACAGTGGAAATCTGGATAAATGATACATTTCATAGCCGCATTACGCTTAAGCAGGCCTCTTCTCTTTATACAATAAATGTTCCCTCGTTTTACTGGAAAAGTAAAATTAATGAGATAAAATTTCGCTACCGTTATATCGCTTCACCTGCTGAGACGGTAGGTTCTAAGGATTTGCGGCGAATAGGTATTGCTCTGGATTATATTAAACTCAAGATTATTAAATAATGACTGCGCTTAATTTATTTCACTAATTCGAGATTCTGAAGAACAATATTTCCTTTATTTTGATCTAACACTTCGAATTCAAAAGTATTAATTCCATATTTTACCTGAGATTTTCTTATAGGAATGATGTAATGCTTCCATGTATTATCTGTCTGAATTTTCTTAAATAAATTGCCATTCAGCAAAACCTGCATGATATTTTTATTGCCTGGAATATCTATAGATGCTTTCACGCTAAATTTTAAGTTTCGATTTTTCAACCAATAATATGGGTAGTCACGAATGATTTTCATTCCTACTTCTTTATTGACTACTTCAATCACGTAGTCATGTCCGAATTTAGTAACACTTTGTAATTCATCAGGTAATCTTAATATATCTCTTATTATTTCTTTCCTTTTCTTCTTTGGATATTTTGAAAGATGAAGGATTATGTATTTTATTGCATAGTGCTCTTTTAGATACTTTATACTCTCTGGTCGTGGGAAGCTTTTTAGTGCCCAGTGCAGCTTGTTGTACGATCGGGGATGATGACCGCTGCATCCATTTACTATTCTCTTCCAATGAGAAGTTGAATAGTACATGTATCTCAAATTATTAGCTATCTGCGCTTGATGAGGCAATGGAAGCTCGATTATGGCAAAATCTCCTGTTTGATAAGCCAACCACTGGTAAACCTGGGGAAAAGCTCGTTCTAATGCTCCTATGTTAATTGGTATTCTTACATGTTCAGCAAGAACCAGAAGAGTCAAAATAATTACAAGAAAATATTTTGGGGTTTTCCATTTTTTAATATATATCGTTATTTCTTTTAGGCCAAAGCATGATAGGATCACCAAGCCAAAAATGACAAATATACCAAAACGACATGGTGCTCTAAGACCATTAAAACCGGGGATATATTTATAAATTAATAAATAAGGCAAAGGAATTAATGCTTTACCTTTGAAATGCAAAACCGGGCCCAGGGAAAAAATAAAAGCACATAAGCTCATAAGTGCATAGAGTTTTTGCTGAGAGGAAAATCCTCTTTTAATTCCTATAATTAAGCTTATAAGAAGAAGGGCAATAAGTATACGTCCAGGAAAGAGAGGTTCTTGTTTCTGAATTTTTACTAAACCTCCCCATATGTTTGATTGGGAAGCTAAGTAGTCCATAACATCGCAGGAGAAGAACTTATTTGCTCGAAGAGATTGGGTGAAATTCATCTCATTCTTCACGCGATAGTAAGGGTAAAAAAATGGGATAAGAAAAATAGCTAAAATTAGACCGGTTATAATGATGTGAAGCCAAAAGCGCTTTCCTAATTGCTGACGGAAAAACAACCAATAGAAAGGAATCATGATACAGAGGAGGAGCAGTGCAAAAAGGGCATAATATCCGCTGGAAAGAGCAAGTAGAAGGTAAAATAATCCCCCTGATAAGAGATGCAAAAACTTTTTGCTCTTACTATATTTGTGGAGGTAAAGGATGATAAAAGGAAACCATTGTATGGTTATGAGCTGGAGATGAACCAGATGGTGAAATTTGAAGGAGCAGAAGCTAAAAGCTGCGCCTGCAAAAAAGGCTATAAGCTTATTATCCAATAAATGATTCACTAAAAGATAAGTGCCCCAGGCACAAATAACAAAAGCAAAAAAAATGACAAAGTTATATGAGGTTATCGGATTCTTAGCAAGCAATTTTATTGGTAGTGATATGATAGCACTCGCAATGAGGCTCTCAGAATATGTAAGTGTTTCGCTATGCGGAAAGTAAATATTAGCATTAAAAAGATTAAATGGATCATTGAGTAACTGATAATGAACCCAATTTAATGCCCAGATATTTATCATGGGATCAGCACTTAATGCGGGTAAAGCTGTATTGAAATTGATTATTAAAGGATAGGTCAGGAAAATTGTGAGTATGATAAATAAAAAAAGGACTGAAATATTTCCCTTAAACATTATCTTTTATTTTTTGCCTTGGCAAAGGGGTACTATCCTGAAAGTTATTTCAAATAGCCAAGAGCCTTCAGTTGCTTTACGGTCTCTTCGCTCAATTTTTTTGCTCTTGTTCTGTGAAGTCCTGTTCTTCTTTTTATTTGTTTCTGGTGCCAAAGATAAATGTTTTTTAAAAGAGATTGGGTCAATTCAGGATAATGAGTGGCTAAATTACTTTGTTCCTTAGGGTCTTTCTCTATATTGAATAGCTCTATTAATCCGGTTTTGGGATAATAAATTAACTTCCAATCTGCTTTACGAATTGATTGCATAACTTTATCCCCGAAATCTTCTTCACAGTAGATTTCTTCTGTTATGCGTTGTTTTTTATGATTAATTAAAGGTATTAGGCTCTTGCCCTGACATTGTTGAGGGAGAGTAAAACGGAGCAGTTTCAATATTGTTGGCATTATATCAATAATCCTCACCAGAGAATTTATCTTCAATCCTGCAGGAATTTTCTCAGGCAGCCTCATAATTAAAGGAATATGTATAACCTCGTCATAGAGGGTCAAGGCATGTTTGACTCCTTTATGCTCCCAGAATTCTTCTCCATGGTCTGCTGTCAAAATAATGAGTGTTTTATCATAAAGTTTTAATTCTTTTAGTTTTTCCACAAACTTTCCAAAGGCTAAATCATTGATGGTTACCTCCGCTTTATAAAGAGCATTGAGATGTTGAATGTCTCTTGGTTTGACTTTGATATTTCCGAATAAAATATCCTCTAAAGTTCTAACCGATCCATTTATTGATCCCACATAATTATCATCATACATTTTATTATAAGGTGCTGGTGGATTATATGGGTCATGTGGATCATTTGTATGTATATATAAGAAAAAGGGTTTATCAACATTTTTTTCCAGCCAAGGAAAAATGATATCATTCATATGGTGGGCATAGAGCGGACGTTGCTTTATTGGATAGTAAGTTTCCAGATAGGAGTCAAAGCCTTGATAAAAACCAAAATCTGCTGATACATTTACCTGGCTTATAAATGCGCCGGTTAAATAACCACGTTCTTTAATAACTTCAGCTAAGGCAGTAATCTTTGATGTAAGCGTATCAGGCCTTTTTATGGCGCCGTGATAAGAGGGGTAGGTTGATGTCAAAAGCGTAGCGGTGGACGGTTTGGTCCAGGAAGCCTGCGCATAGGCTTTTTCAAAGAGTACTCCCTGGGAAGCGAACCTGTCTATATGGGGTGTTTGTATTTCACGGTTTCCATAGCATCCCAGATGGTCGGCCCGCAGGGTATCCACCAGATAGATGATAACGTTGAGTTTCTTTTTTCCTTTATCCTGTGGTTTTATCAGAAAAGGATTTCCCCAGTAGATGGTATCAATGGTATGTCCCTTTTTTGCTACCAGTTGGGTTTTGAAGCACAGCGATAACTCACTGCCCGCATAGGGAGAGAGGTCAAGGGTAAACTCGTTCCAGTTTTTCCCCAGTTCATCGTTATCCGAGTGGTAGAGCTGAGAGAATAAGAGCTGCTCTCCCTTTTTCTGTTGAGCCAGGATTTGATATTCGATCTGCTCGATTTTCTGGGCTTTCTCCTCAGGCAATCCCAGGCTGAAGTGCAGCTCAGCAGGTTCTGAGAGCGAGAGCTGATAGGAGAAGTGATTATTGGCTCTGGTCTCCAGAACGGGTCTGGTATCACCGCCCATGCGAAGCTGATTGAGGCGGAGGAAATTATGTTTCACCTCTTTTTCGTTCTGTGCCAGCTCTTTTTTAATCAGACAGAGTTTATCATATCCCACAGCAGGTTTTTTCTCCCCCGGTTGTCCGTTCTTTTGGGGAGTACGGTAGTCAAAGCTGTGTTCAAGAATAAGCGTGTTTCCTTTGAGAGAGAAGTACTTTCCTTTGATAGGAACGAAGTATTCGTTCCAACCCGGCTGCAGTCTAATCTTTTTGAGCAGGTGACCGTTGAGATAGAGGGTTACAAAAGCAGCAGAGACATCAGAGGTAAAAAAGGGAAAAGCGGTAAAGATAAGTTCTCGGGAAGTTTTTGCCATGGAGGGTAATTTTATAATGGAAATATGCATTAATGCTTTAACATACTTTCTATCACCGTGCGACTTTTTATTTATCCCCCATCCCTTCTGAAGTATTTTTCGAGCAGAGTGTAAGCCGAAATTGTAACATGTTTTATCTAAAACAGCATACCCAAGATTGGCAGCTAAGTCATATCTACCAGTTTCCCAAACTTTCTTAATATATATAGTTTTTCTGCATCCATTTAAAACAGATAGTGTAATTAGAAGGATGATTATACAGGAATATTTTATCTTTTTTATTATCATAGATGATATAGATTGTTTGAATGATTATCCTTTAAGAACAATTTTATTTTGGTTCGAATTAATTTAAATAGCCTAAGGCTTTTAATTGTTTTATGGTCTCTTCGCTCAGCCTTTTTACCTCAGGTCTACGAAGTCCAGCCCTTCTCTCTATTTGCTCTTGATGCCAGCGCTTAATCTTCTCCATCAAAGAATTGGCTATTTCCGGGTATTTAGAAGCGACATTGTGCCTCTCACCAGGGTCTTTCTCCAGATTGAATAGCTCGAAATAGGCCGTCTTAGGGTAGGAGATAAGCTTCCATCGCCTTCCACGCACTGATTGAGACATAGCCCCATCTAAATCTTCTTCGAAATACATTTCATCTATCAATGATTTAATTTCGCCCCTTACTAATGGAAAGAGGCTTTCTCCCTGGCATTGAGAGGGGATGGGAAGATTTAGCAGATCTAAAATAGTTGGCATTACATCCATAAGCCTGATCATTGGTGTTATCTTCAAACCAGCAGGAAAATGAGAAGGGGCTCTCATAATAAGTGGAACATGAATTTGTTCCTCGTAAAGAGTGTCACCATGCTTCACACCCTGATGCTCCCAAAACTCTTCGCCATGGTCAGAGGTGAAAATTATTAAGGTACGGTCATAAAGCTTCAACTCTTTCAGCTTTTCTATAAGTTTTTTAAAGGCTAAGTCGTTTAAAGTTACTTCCCCATTGTAAAGCGCTTCCAAATGCTGAATATCCCTTAGTGTGACTTTTATTTTGCCCTCGTCTATACCACATAAAGTTCTACTCAAACCTTGAATTGAACCTTGATAGTTCTTGTCATACATGGTATCGAAAGGTGGGGGAGGATTATAAGGGTCATGAGGGTCAACAGTATGTATATATAGGAAAAATGGCATATTAGCATTTTCCTCAAGCCAAGGTAAAATAAGTTGATTCATATGATGAGCATATAAAGGTCTTTGTTTTAACTGTTGATAAATTTCTATATAAGAGTCAAAACCCTGATGAAAACCGAAATCTGATACGATGTTAGGGTTATTAATAAAGCCAGTGGTTAGATAACCCTCATCCCTAAGACTCTCTGCAATGGTAGTCACTCTATTTGTTAAACCATCTTCCCTGGTTATTGCGCCATGATAAGAGGGATAGGTTGATGTCAAAAGCGTAGCGGTGGACGGTTTGGTCCAGGAAGCCTGCGCATAGGCTTTTTCAAAGAGTACTCCCTGGGAAGCGAACCTGTCTATATGGGGTGTTTGTATTTCACGGTTTCCATAGCATCCCAGATGGTCGGCCCGCAGGGTATCCACCAGATAGATGATAACGTTGAGTTTCTTTTTTCCTTTATCCTGTGGTTTTATCAGAAAAGGATTTCCCCAGTAGATGGTATCAATGGTATGTCCCTTTTTTGCTACCAGTTGGGTTTTGAAGCACAGCGATAACTCACTGCCCGCATAGGGAGAGAGGTCAAGGGTAAACTCGTTCCAGTTTTTCCCCAGTTCATCGTTATCCGAGTGGTAGAGCTGAGAGAATAAGAGCTGCTCTCCCTTTTTCTGTTGAGCCAGGATTTGATATTCGATCTGCTCGATTTTCTGGGCTTTCTCCTCAGGCAATCCCAGGCTGAAGTGCAGCTCAGCAGGTTCTGAGAGCGAGAGCTGATAGGAGAAGTGATTATTGGCTCTGGTCTCCAGAACGGGTCTGGTATCACCGCCCATGCGAAGCTGATTGAGGCGGAGGAAATTATGTTTCACCTCTTTTTCGTTCTGTGCCAGCTCTTTTTTAATCAGACAGAGTTTATCATATCCCACAGCAGGTTTTTTCTCCCCCGGTTGTCCGTTCTTTTGGGGAGTACGGTAGTCAAAGCTGTGTTCAAGAATAAGCGTGTTTCCTTTGAGAGAGAAGTACTTTCCTTTGATAGGAACGAAGTATTCGTTCCAACCCGGCTGCAGTCTAATCTTTTTGAGCAGGTGACCGTTGAGATAGAGGGCAACAGTAGCGGAGGAGACATTATGATCTAGAAAAGGAAAAGAATTAAAGGAAAGTATTCGAGAACTTGAGGTCAAAGGCGGGAGTTCTATGATTGAAGCTATCTGTTTCACAGCAACATAGTTTATGCCATCTAAAGAATGCACATTATTTCCCCAACCTGACTGCAGCATCTTTCGTGAAGAGGCAGTTCCTAAATCAAAGCATATTTTGTCCATTTCTGCGTGGCTGACATTAGAAGCGAAATCGTACCTTCCATTATTCAACCCATCGACAATTTCTCTTCTCTTTTGACAGCAGAAGAAAAATGATAAGTTTGTGAGAATGAATATTATTGTAATTAATTTTGTTAAAAATTTCGGCATGCTAAGTCCCTAATATTTTAAAAAGAGTTTACCCCAATTCGTTTTAAGCATTCGATTCACTCTCTTTCTACCAATGAGAGGAAACCAATAGAGATCATGATAAAATCGAGATGCTACATAAGACCAGGGAACTATTGGAGTGCGTAATAATAGCCTTTCTAAGGGTTTTAGTAATCCATGATAAATCATATGTTGACCTTTACTGGCAAATGTATCTTTACGCTCAAAATGGAAATTTATAGCAGAAATATCTTCCCCAACTATTTCTATATCATCTATTTTGCCACATCCCAATCCCCTTTCATGGGCGAGGCGAATAAAATCAAGCTTCATAGGGTCAAATCCCATCATTTTTGCAGCCACTGCGTCGATTGCCACCTGATCACCACTTGCTAATATGAAATCCTTCTGGTGTGGAATCATACATCGAGGACCGGGACCGTCACCAGCAAAGGTACCATCCATGACAGCGAAAATTCCTTTGTGGATTTCTTTTTGGATAACCAGCAAATCTACCAGTGTTTCGTGGATCACGCTGTGGGTCCAATGCCTTCGCTCCTGCAGCAGGCCGCCAAAGGCATTCTTCATGGCGCCCGTTATGGTGGTGAAAACGTGGGTTTTCATGGTAGGGAGTTGAATTATGCTATTTCCCATAAATCTTTTAGGGATAAATATACCTTTGGGAAAAATATCATGCAAAACCATGATTTCGCCTTTTGGCTCGTAACGAACCCATTCTTCGCCTTCGTAAAGATGAATATTCCTCAAGCCATATTTATCGATAACTGGTTTTTGTTTATTTCTCACTTCGCCTACTTTAGCGCTCACTACTACTGTTCGATTATGGCAGCCATAAATTTGCTCCTTTTTATATCCATCTTTAAGCAGGCTTTTTATTACTCCCTCCAATTGCCAGGGGGCAGTAGAGCATGCAGGATAAAAATGCTGCCAGGATATATTTATCTTCAGAGCAATCTCACTTTCTTTGTGTACATATTTTTGATAGTCAGCTAATTGAAGCAAGCGATGATAATCTTCCAGCACACTCTCTGGTTTGGTTTTCAGTACTGCTACTTTTGCTTTTGCCATGAGTCCTTCCTAATTAAATATGTTTATTGCTTCTCTCTTTATTAGATTTTATCATCTCTTCATAAATTTTGATATATTGTTGGATAACTTTATCCCAGGAGAAATCTTTTTGAATAAGCTTGAATGAATTTTCCCCCATAGTAAAAAAATCTTTCTTTCTTTGCATAATCATAATAATTTTCTTAGCCAAATCTTCAACATCGCCTGCTTGACAGAGATAACCATTATACCCTTCTTTTACCTTATCAGGCAATCCCCCTGTTGCATTTGCTATAATTGGCCGTTTATGAGCCATTGCCTCAAGGGTAACAATGGAACTTCCTTCATAAAGAGTAGGATGGATAAATACATGAGCTAACTCATAAATATTGTGTAAATCTTTATCATTTAATGAACCTGAAAATATGACATTTGAAGTGAGGCCTGAAACCTCCACTTTTTTTTCTAATAATTTCCTATCAGAGCCATGGCCTACTAAAAACCAACACCAATCAGAAGGAAGGTCATTTTTGATTTGAGCTAAAGATTCTATCAACAAATGATAACCTTTATTTCTTTCCAATCTTCCCACACTGAGAAATATAATTGAACGTTTTGATAGAGCAAATCTCTCTCTGAGAACTTTTTTCACTTTCTCATCCACAAAATGCAGACATTCCTCTATATCAATAGCGTTAGGAAGGACAGCTATTTTTTCTTCAGTAATTCGGAGATGCTCTTTAACTTCATCGACTGAGCATTTATCAGTTGCTATTACTTTTTGGGAATATTTGGCTCCGAAGCGTACTTGCTGGCGGAATGGTACATATAATATGTATTTAAAAGGATTTTTCGTCTTGAACTCCTCTAATCCCTGAGGATTCATTATCATGGGTGGAAGTTGCTTTCCACATTTCTTCTTTTGTAAAGCATAGCCAAAAGATGTTAAGCCCTGAGCGTGAATGACATCAAGCTTTTCTCGCAAATTTGTTTGCATAACCATTTTTGCCATTTTCAAACAGAGCAGCGGATAATTTGTAATACGGTCCAATATAATAGTTCTTTTAATCTTTCCAAAAGGCAGACGGATGTTATCAACAAATGTCGTATGAAAATTATGATACGCATCAAAAGGCTCGTATTTAAAATAAGGTTTCTGTATGAAAAGATATACTTTTATCTGATGGCGTAATAAGTGCTTAACCATATGGTACATATGCCTTTGCAGACCTCCATAATCATGATATGGCAGGGCATAACGGGATAAGAGGGCTACTTTCATAACTCATTTAATTTAATCAGGTTAATTGCATTTCTCAATTAGGGTATCATATAGCTTAGTTATTTGACCAATAATTATTTTTTG
Source organism: uncultured Acidobacteriota bacterium (assembly GCA_964645975.1). Lineage (GTDB taxonomy): Bacteria > Acidobacteriota > B3-B38 > Guanabaribacteriales > CAZYAF01 > CAZYAF01. The sequence goes on along the minus strand of CAZYAF010000004.1, from coordinate 35,742 downwards.
TCCAAATCTATTTTTTGCCCTTAATTGAGCATTGGCGGAGAGTTTTTTGCGCAACTTTTCGTTGGACATTATATTTTTTATTGTAACGATAAGCTCATCTAATTTTTTTGCCAGTAGGCCATTATAATTATGTTCTATTATCTCAGGAGTGCCGCCGCTCGAAAGGGCAGCAATAGGAGCTCCGCACCCCATCGCCTCGAGCAAAACGCGGCTCAGGGGCTCTTCCCAGAGAGTTGTATAAATAAGGCAATGGCAATGCCCCATGAGTCGAAGTACTTCTTCATTAGATATCCAATCGAGAAAAATCATATTGAGATTATGTTTCTTCGCCATCTTTTCCATCGGTTCGCGCAGAGGCCCATCACCTGCGACTAAAAGAGGGATATCTGATTTCAGCATTTGCATTATTTGAAGGAGCAAGTGGGCACCTTTGTTAATGGCAAGTTTTCCTGTATACAGAAGATACGGTTCTTTTACCTTTGTTCTCGGTTTTTCTTGAGCTTTTTCTCGAACCTTATCAAAATCAATGAAGTTATGGATGACATCAATTTTTTCTTCTGGCACCACCATGCTAAGTTTACGTTTTAACCACATGCTTACAGCTATGACTTTGTCCGCTCGGTTGAGCATCTTCTGTTTAAATTTAAGATTAGCCCTCATAAATGGTACTATTATAGGAGAAAATGGTGCCATCATAGGGAAGCGAGCTGTTAAGCAAGAGAACATATTTTTAATAGTGCATTCGGGGCATATCTTGTTTCCCAATAGTCCGGTAGAATGGAAGCAAAGGGGCCAATAGTCTCTCACAGTACAAACAACGGGGATACCCTTATGATTACCGAGAGCAATTGAAGGAGCAGCGGTAAGGAGGTGCTGTGCATGAATGATATCGATCGATTTTTTCCCAAAGGTTTCTTCTAAAAATCTTAGAAGATGGGGAAAAAGATAACCTTTTGACCTGAACTTCTTATAAAGGGGAACAGATTCATAATCTACTCCAAATTGATACACGTTAATTCCTTCATATTCCCTTTCATATGTACCCGCTTTAGTAAGACTCACTTGTGCAACTGTGACATCATACCCTTTTTTGGTCAAAGCACGCGCAAGATAATAGGTGCTCCAACCACTACCACCACAGGTTGGAGGAAAGGCATCTGTTGTTATTAAAATATTCATCTGTTCTTTACCAACTCTTTCATAATAGAATCAAGTTTCTGGCAGTGGGTCTGCCAGCTATAGTACTTCTCCACTTTTCTCCGTGCATTATAACCCATTTTTTCAGCTAAGTCGTCATTATCAGCCAGATTAAGTATCTTCTCAGCTAAGTCTTTGCTATTTCCCTCCTGAAAGAGGAGACCCTCTTTTTGATGTTCTATAATTTCATTAAGAGGGGGAATATCTATAGTTATAACAGGTAATCCTGATGCCATAAACTCAAAAATTTTCAGCGGTGACCAATAAAAGCCAAGCTTAAGCTGCTTATGGAATGCAGTGTTAAAGGGTGCAATTCCTGCATTTGCCATAGAGAGATAAGCTGGCATCTCTTTATGAGGAATTCTTCCGAGAATGAGAAAAAAATCACCCAAGCCTAATTTCTTAATTTTGATTCCAATACGAGATGCTTCAGGTCCGCCACCAATGAGCACAAAAATTATGTCCTTTCTTCCATGTTTCTTATAAATATTATTTGCCGCTTCAATCAGATCAGGAATGCCATGCCATTTGCGAAAGCTACCAATGAAGACAAAGATAGTTGTTTCATTTTTTATGCCCAATTTTTTTCTTAAAGAAGCAGCAGTATGTTTTTTTGCCGAAAAGTTCTTAATATTTGCTCCCCAGTTTATTTTCATTATCTTCTCATCAGAAACTGATGCTGGAAGTATAGAAGGCAGGGGAGTTATGATCTTGCTTGCCCAGCGGCATAAAGCTTCCCTCCACCTCTTAAATGGTTTAAAGATAAGCAATGTATCAATAAGAGCCTTGGCAGAACCCGGGTGGTCAATTACCGGGGAGTTCACCTCTAAAATGGAAGGAATGTTTAGAAGATGGGCTGATAAGATGCCACCTCCACCGAAATTATAATATCTCTCAATAATTATATCTGGTTTTATTTTCCTGGTTACTTTATAAATTTTAGGGAAGGCTAACCATTGAAGTAGTTTTGTCGGAAGGCATTTTAAAACCGGATAGATAGATACTCCCTCTTTATTCTGAGTCGTTGCTTTAACCTTCATGTTACCTTTAACAATAAGATGAACCTGATGCCCCCTTTCTTTAAGCCCTTGACTGACCTCCCAGGTATGGACGGCTCCACCATCCATTCCTTCAATATTTATCCCTGGTGCAACATACAATATTTTCATTTTTTATTATGGTGCCTTCCATTTATTATGTAAGAAAGGGTAATCGACGCAAAAATAATCAAACAAGGGTCGACTGCCGGAATGCGAAAACGTTCCTGTGGATAGAAAAACATAATACTCGCGGTAAAACAAAGGAGCGTTAGATAGATAAGAAGATTTTTCTTCCATAGATCTCGGGAAATGTAAATCCCCAAAATTGACAGAAACAAACAGGGAAAATAAGATATGTAACTCGCTAATTTATGTTTAAATGAAAAAATCTGCATAGAGGGACCTACAGGAATCCAGAAATAAAAGAGCTTTTTCAGGTCAAGAATTACTATTTTAAAGGGATTGTTTTTAATATATGTAAAGGTTTCTCCATAGAGCACACTATCCAACTCTTCTCTATTATAGCCGATATGTTTTTTTAATAATTCTTTATAGGCAGCTTTTAATTGAGGATTAGCAGCCAGGTCACCATCACCAAGAGAAAGCGGATGATTGGATAACCAGAAGGTAACACCACCGCTGCTGTGAACCAATACAAATTGTCCCAATATTACATAGTTTCTAATTATCCAGGGAAGCACTATTAGAATGAATCCTACCAGAAAAAATGCTGCTGCTTTTCCCATTTTTGCATAGGAGTCTCTAAAGCTAAATATTAACCATATTAATGCAAAAGGAAGGAAGAAAAGCCCCACAGGCCGACAAAGCACTGATAAGCCAAGAAATATACCTGCTATGATTTGCTGCTTATAAGGACGGTTATTGGCTAAAAGAAATAAGATGCAGGTTAAGAAAAGAGTGCTAAAGAGAACTTCAGAAAGGATATGGGCGCTATACCAGATAAAAGGCAAATATAGAGCAGAAATAAATGCAGCGATGACTCCTACATATTGGTTAAAAATCCTCCGTGCGAGAAGATAAATTAGAATGCAGTTTAGCCCTCCCAGTAATGCTTGTATGATTTGGACAGCATAAAGGTTGCTGCCGAATAGAGAAAAAATGCCGGCTAAAAAGAAGGGATAAAGAGGAGGTCGACTGTAATGCTCAACATTCAGACTTTCTTGTTCTCCATAATTAAAGCCTTTACCCTGTGTTACATTTTTAGCCAAGAGAATATATTCTTTCATATCAAGAGTGAGAGGTTTGTTTGTCCAGTAAAAAGTAATAAATAAGATGCGTAAAAGCACAGCAGTACAGAAGATAGATATCAGAACTTTTTGTCGAGTGCGCTTGTCTTCCAATTTCTTAAATAAAGCTTTCATAGCATGCTCAGGTAATTTTTAATATTATGTTTTTTAATGGAATGCTGGATTTTTCTATAATCTCTTTTTCTTCCCGAGATAAACCACCTAACAGCTTAAAGGCCACTATAAATAGGATTATACCTAATATAATTAAGAAACCAAGTTTATATGGTGAAATCGTCATATTAAGACGAATTACTGCAAGAATTATAGTATATATTGCAGAAGCAGCAGCTATTCTGAATAAGAATTTGAATGGATATTTAAGTTTAAATATAGAGAAGGAAAAGTAATTGTCCACAATTCTACTAATTAAGGCCAGGCTTCCTAATGCAAAAGCGGTACCAACTCCACCCCACAGTTTTGCTGCTATTATGAGCAAAGGTATCCCTGCTATTGGAATGATGCGGGAGATAATTACAAATTTGTATTTTTCATATGTAAGCAGTATTGTCGAGGGGAAAGCTATAAGAATCTCAAGAAAAAGAAATCCGATAAGGATATAGGAAATATTTATGGAGGAAAGGAAGTCCTCTGTGAATAAAATGGGGATAATGTCTTTGGCCAAAAGTATAAGCCCGAAGGCTGCAGGAATACTTATAAGAACCTGAAATTTTGATGCGTTCCAGAAGACCTTCTGTAGTTTTTCCTGGTCTTTTTCCGCATAGACCTCAGCCAGCATGGGAGTAAATACCCCTCTGCTGGCACTAACCAGGAATTTTATAGCAAAATCAACTAATTTATAACCGGCGGAAAAAAAGGCAACTTGTTGTATTGCCTTTTCGTTATTTCCACTGTAGAAACTAACAATTATTATGGAAGCAAAAGACAAGTCTCTAAAATATTTGCTCATATCAAATAAATATATTATGAAGGAATAAGATAAATATCGTTTAAAAAAGGATTCAGAGCTTTTAACGAGATTTTTAAAGCTCATTTTTAGCTTTGTTTTAGGAAGAGCTTTTATACCCCAGTACCATGATAGTGCGCAAGCTATCATATTGCTCAATACCAGAGCTATCAAGATACCGGTTATATCTAAACCCAGAAGGATGAATGTAATTAGCAACAGGGGTTGAATAAAGGCAAACAATAAAGCGATTATATTTACTTCTTTCTGGCGGAAGAGGGAGTGAAGCAAATAAGTAGCAAGATTATAAAGCCCGGTAAAGAGCACTGCAATGCTTATTATCTTTATATAGAGGGGGCCTTTGGGTCCCATGCTAAAATAAAGAATGAAAAAAGAGGAATATAAATTCAATATCATTATTGAAATAGCTATGATACCAAGGCGTAATAGCAATGTGGTACGTAAGAGCGCTTTTGCTTTTACCATCCCGTCTGGGGACTTTTTTAATTCGGGCAGGAATCTTGTCAGACTTCGAGAAACTCCCAAACTCGAATAAACCGTTATGGTATTAATGGTGGAAATAAGGAGGGTGAAAATACCAAATTTATAATTACCTAAATATCTAACTATATATATAGTAGCAGAAGCATTTAACAGCATAGAAAAAGGAAATGCGACTACATTCCAAAACATGGATCTGCTTACTCTGGCTATGAGGCTTTCTTCCATTGCTTTATGTTGAGTTATTGTATTTCAGTTCTTAGGTTTTTTAAAATCGCTAAATTTCAAAAAAAAAATTTGTCTTATCTATTTTTTATTTTTCGGTACAGCAATTATATATTCTCTGTTTTCAGGATCGAGTCGCTCTGGCTTTATGAGCCTTGGATACATTTTTTCCATTTTAAAAACATTATATCTGTTCTTTTCAAGAAATGTCCATGCTATTTGCTGCTCCTCCGGACCATGCAATTCCATAAAAAGTATTGGTTGAACTTCAAATAAAAGACGGCTCATTCCTGGAATTGCCTTAATCCCTCCTCCCTCAATATCAATTTTAATTAAATCGGGTGAAGGATTTCCTTCATTGTACACAAAATGGTCTAAGGATAAGCAATTTACTTCTATTTTATCTATATAATTGTAGTTTCTAAAGGGTGAACTGGCGAGCTTACCTAAAATATGCTTTTGATAAACTAAAAATTCCTCCTTGCCGTTATTATCGGAAACAGCGTAGGGGATTAGCCGGATAGAACTTTGCAATGAATTAATAGTAATATGTTCTTCTATTCTTTGAGCATTTTCCGGTAACGGCTCAAAGGCAAAAACTTTCCCTTGGTTACCAATTTTACGGGCAAAGGCAAGAGAGATACATCCGATATCAGCTCCTATATCGTAAACAATCATCCCGGGTGTACAAAAATCTTTGATTGCCTGCACAAGCTGATCCTCATAGCTTCCTAACCAATAATGACTTTCTGACTGGAGATTTAATTTTAATCGAAAACCTTTTAAGATGCCTTTTTGAACAATTACGTCAGTTAATCCTGCTGGGGCAGATAAAACGAATTGTTTATTGATAAATTTGCTGAGAAAAGGTAGAGAGTTAAGATGTCTTTTTATTGATTGAGGTATAACTCTTTTAGCAAATTCAATGAAGCGCATAAAGAAGGGTATATTCGATCCATTGCCGTTCAAGATCGTCAGCATAACTTTTTCCTCCTTCAAAATACTACTAAACGGAAATACAGAGTTGAATTAAGATGGAATATCTTTAGTCGTTAAGATTTCAATCATTACTTTTTCCTGATAAGGTTGTTAAAAACTGCTGCATATTTTTCTGCAACAATATTTATGTTGTATTTCTCTACTATGGTCTTACGAGCAAATTTACCGAGCTGTTGTCTAAGCTTCTTATTAGAGAGAAGTTTTATTATAGCAACAGCCAATTCTTCAGGTTTATCCCGATAGAGCAGGCCGTTTATTCCATGTTCAATTATTGGTTCAGCATCAGAAAGTTGAAGTGCTATTGGTGGAATACCTCTTTCCATTGCTTCCAACATGCTGTTATTCAAAAATGGTATTGTGGAGGTATTGACGAAGACGCTTGCTTCCTGCAAATAAGGAGTTACATCTTTGATATAAGGAACAAATCTAACGCTCGATTCGACTCCTAATTTTTTTATTAATGTTGCTGCTTGCATTTCTTCCTTGGGATAGTCGCCCACACCTAAAAAAATAAATTTTGCATCCGGGATTTCTTCCAATACAAGAGGTATTGCCTTAATGAGAAGCTGAGGCTGTTTCCACCAGATAAAGCGATTCATATAGAGAACCACTTTGTCTTTTCTCTCGAGGTTCTCTAATTTTTTGATCTTAATCCCATGATGTACATAAGCAGTTTTTTCTGGGTTGAAAAGATTATAATCCCTGAGGCGGTTCAGTAAAATAGGGTGATGATAAATGGCAAAATCTGCCAAATAGAGGGCAAGTCGCACAAACAATCTTGATTTTAATCCTCTATGCTTATAAAAATATGTTTCTGACCCAAAAAGCATAACCACATTGGGCTTCCGCAATATCTTGGATACCAATGCAGTAAAAAGGGTTCTTTTAGGGTGTCCCATAATATAGGTTTCTGCTAATCTTATTTTTCTTTTAAAGAATAAGCTGATTATTTGGAAAGGCAAAAGAGGTAACTTTTTCGGCTTGATAATTTCTGCAGGAAAGATGTCGTTGCGGCTTCTCGCTTTTTTATCCTGCAAAAACCACAGAGTGTGAAAACCGTGTTTTTCTAAGCTTTCTGCTTCAAATGCCAGTCTGCTGGAAACAAAATCACCTCCCTGACAGAGAATAGTAACCTTTTTTTCGCTAAATGCTTTTTCGTCTGTACTCATGGATAGTTCACGATCTTTTAATAAAACACATTCTTTTTTATTGAGCTTATACCTTTCCTGACTAAACGAATTATATCGCCAAAATTGCTGCACAGCTTTAAATATCGCCAGAAAGATAATGGCCTGTAAAGTACATGATGTTTAAAATAATGCTTATTGATGCGCTGCCTTATTTCTTGCAGATTTTTAATTACTTCTTCGCTACTCAGATGGCGAGTGCGACAAATAGGCAGTTTTTCTACTCTCACTCGTTGATGAACCATTAGGTTGTAGAGATCATTTTTCTCAAGCAGATCTTCATCCTTTACAATTTCATAAAATTTAGTTTCTGGATAAGGGAAAGCAAGAGTAAGATGAATGTTATCTGCTAGCAGCTTCTTGGCCAATTCTTCCGTGCGCTGCAAAGTAATTTGATTATCCCAGGGCATACCGACAATTATATCGCAATTTGCAGTTATTCCGGCTTTCTGCGTCAGCGTTACTGCATTTATTATAGTCTGATCATCAAAATTTTTGTGCATCTGTTTTCGAGCCTGGAAATCACCGGCTTCGAGCCCATACTCTATTTGTTTACAGCCAGCTGCAGCCATTTTCTCTAATAGCCCGGGATTAATGCAGTCAATTCTGGTGAGACATCTCCAGAGGATATTCAATTCTCGTTTAATGATTTCATCGCACATTTCTTCTGCCCTAACCTGATCTAGGGTAAAAGTTTCGTCCCAAAAGTAGAAGCCTCGGATACCGTATTTATCTACTACATATTCAACTTCGTCAATAGCCCTTTTTGCCGACATCGTTTTCCATATTCTGTCGTAACCCCTCCAGATACTGGTTCCAATAATGCAGAATGGGCATCCATAAGGGCAATCTCGCGTGGTTCTTAATCGAATACCGGGAACTATCCTTTCGTACATTGGAGCGGCAAAATAACTCATGCTATATTTTTTCATAGGGAAAAGTTCATACGCCATATAAGGCAACTTTTCTAAATCAACGAAGTTTCTCTCTGGCTCAGTAGTAGCAGGAGTTCCATTTTTTCGATAGGCTATTCCGTTGATTATCGATAAGTTATCAATGTTATTGGATACCTTTGGAATTATAGCTTCAGGTTGGCCTCGAACAATTATATCGAGTTGAGGAAAATCATTTAAAAATTGCTCTGGATATATCGGTGCTACCACTGATTCTATGAGCAGTGTCTTAACCTGTGTCCCTAATTTTTCTTTAACAATACTGAATGTTTTTAAATCCTGCTCTATGAGCCCTGCTGCGGATTGGATGATAACCAGGTCGCATGGCTCTATTATTTTTTCTAATTGCTCGAAATTAAGGCCCTCTGCGTTTGCATCTATGGCTTTCACGTCATGCTCAAGCTTAAGAAGCCCTCCAATCTGAGCTAATCTTAAGGGGAAAGGAGTAAAAATAACATCCTGGAAACATATCTCATCTCTTAATGTCGGGAGTTTTGGATTATAACGAGGTGGATTAATAAGCACTATTTTCATCGTTTACTTTCCTTTATAAACTTTAAAATAATGGCGGTAAAGTTTCTCAGTGTCACGAGCAATCTTAATCCAGGAATATTCCTTCATAATCTTTTTTCTTATTTTCGCTGCATTTTCTTGATATATGGGATTTGATAGAAGTTCTATGGTGTTTCTGGCCAAAGCTTCATGGTCGTCGAAATCATGCATTAGTCCTATAGGTCCCTGATTAATTATTTGAGGTACGATACCCACCTTGGTACCAGCAATGGGAGTTCCAGTCACCGCTGCTTCGAGAGCAACGATGCCAAACTGCTCATGAAGGCTGGGATAGAGCACCACATCAGCCAGCGCATAGAGGAGAGCTTTTTCTTCTATAGATTTAATGATTCCAGGGAAAATGATAAATTCTTCAATATTGAGCTTTTTTATCAAAGTTAAAAACTCATCTTTCTCGCTTTCTACAATAGTTCCAACCATTATCACTTTTATTTCAGGAAACCGCTTTCTGATTATTGGAAGCGCTTTTATAATTTGAAATGAGCCCTTGGCTGAGATTATCCTTCCTATGAAAAGTAGTATTTTCACCCCTTGTTTTATCCGATACTTTTCCCTGATTCCATTTACATCGGCTGTATTGAGGTATATTTGAGGATCAATGCCGAAGGGTATAATGCAACTGTTTTTGGGTTTAATTCCAAGAGATACTATTTTATTTTTTTCAATCTCCGACTGCATGATAAAGACATCAGCTGCCCGCTGGATTGCAGGTCCCCAGGTGCGGTCAAAAAATTTCTTTGGAATATTTTCTGGGTGGTTCATATAGACCGGGCTTACCAGGAATGGCCGCCTTTTTATTTTTCTGAGCAGCCATCCAGCAAAAGAGGGAAAGAAATAGTAACCAACGGAATGAATGATATCCGTTTTTCTGGCTATAGAACTTAAAAGTTGAGGCAACATAGCTGGCATTGAGAAGTAAGGTGTATAAAACGAAAAATAAGGGCGAAAACGATAAATATTAACACTGTTTAAGTTCTCATATGCAGTTGAGGCATCAGCAGTTGATGTGAATACAGTAACCTTATGCCCTTTCTTTATGCAGTATTCAGCAACCCGTTGAGCATAGATTTGAGTACCCCCAATAGAAGGGTAATATTTATGACAAAGGATTAATATATTCATTAATCAAATTATTTTCAAAATTATATTCTTTCTACTTATTCTTATAATATTCTATAGTATGTTTAAGAATGTCATCGAGGCTTCTATTTGGGTAGTATCCCAATAATTTCTTAACTTTTTTCACATTTGGTACTCTCCTGATCATATCCTCAAAACCCTCTTCATAAGCCTCAGCATAGGGTATATAAACAATCTCTGAATGGCTATTGGTGAGCTTTCTAATTCGGTAAGCCAGGTCTTCTATAGAAATCTCCTCTGTTCCACCGACATTAAAAACTTCACCTACAGATTGAGGGTGCAATGCTATATCAGTTAATAGTTGTACGGCATCATTAATAAATGTAAAAGTTCTGGTTTGTTTGCCATTACCATAGACAGTAATAGGCTTATTACCTAAAGCTTGCTTAATAAAGGTAGGTATCACCATTCCATATCGACCTGTCTGTCTGGGTCCTACTATATTAAAAAGCCTTACGATGATAATCGGCAACTTTTTTTCCTTCCAATAAGCAATCGCTAAAAATTCATCAATAGCTTTTGAGCAAGCATAACTCCAACGCGCTTTTATTGTGGGTCCGAAGATCATATCATCATTTTCTTTGAAAGTTTGCTGTAGAGATTTTCCATAAATTTCTGAAGTAGAAGCAATTACCACTTTCTTTTTCTTCTTAGCAGCTAATTCCAGAACTAACTCAGTCCCATTTACATTAGTCTTTATCGTATTAACTGGGCTATCAATTATAAGCCTTACTCCTACAGCAGCTGCTAAATGAAAAATAATTTCACATTGATCGATGAGCTCAGCCAGCAAGTATCGGTTCATTATTGTATCAATTTCGTAATGAAAATTCTTTTTATTTTTGAGATGCTCAATATTTTCTATGGAGCCGGTCGATAAATCATCGATAATAAATACTTCGTCTCTCTTTTTAAGTAACGTCTCTGCGAGGTGTGAGCCAATAAAGCCCGCTCCCCCTGTAATTAAGAATTTCAACCTCTACCTCCTCTCGTTTTTTAAAAATTCATTACTAAGTGCGATGAGTTCTTGTGCTCCTTTTTTCCAGCTGTAATTCTTAGAAATAAATTCTTTTCCAAAATTTCCCATTTGATGCGCTTTTTCCGAGCTTTGAAGAAGCGCTACGATCTTTTCTGCTAAGGCCAGCGGATTTGCTTCAATTAAATATCCGCTCTTCTCATGGACAATGGTTTCACGTGGTCCCCCTTCGTTAACCGCTACAACTGGTTTTCCGTAAGCAAGAGCTTCAATAACACTAAGTCCAAAAGTCTCATCCTTACCGGTGTGCACATAGATATCAGCAGATTTATAATAGAGGGGTAAGTCTTCCTCTGAGACAAAACCGCAGAAGATTATTTCTTTATCCAGCCTTAATTCTTTGCTTAAAACTTCAAGCCGTTCTCCTTCCGGACCATTTCCCACGATAAGTGCTTTGGCCTGCGGCACGTTCTCTAATATTGAAGGCATAGCCTTTATGAGAAGGTCTATCCTCTTTCGTGGATGCAGAAAATTAACGGTTAAGATAATTTTACTATTTTGTTGTAAGCCGTAGATATCAGACAATGCAAATACATTTGCTTCGTCGCTACTTGATTGTATATCAACTCCTGGTGTAATTATAAAGGAAGCTTTATTATAAGCATCCTGAACCAGCTGTTGGTCAAACTGGCTGGTTACCAGGATGGCATCGGCTCGATTAATTATGCGTCGGTCAACAACTTTGTATAAGTTAAAAAAGGGTTTGGCCAATGAGCCAATAAATCCCATGCGGGAAATTATCTCATCCCGGTCTTTATATATAAAACGCGGTGGCTCATAACAGAAATAGAAACAATGTCTCTTCCATCTTGCCAGTGCCTTGATATACCAGAGCAATGGAAGACTGGGGCCAAAAAAACATAGTATATCCGCTGAGACTCGTAGATATTTTTTTAGAGAGATAGTACGAAGATAATCAAAAGGTGCATTCAAAAAATGATTTCGGAAATAATCTAAACGCTTTTTGCTCTCTATTAATTTTACTCCTGGATAGAGCAGGTCATAACAGGATTGATGGAAATTGTGACAAATTAGTACGGAGGAATGTCCCTCTTTGACCACATATTCTGCCAGTTTCAAAATAAGTCTTTCTGCTCCGGAAAGAAGTTTGAATTTGGGGAAAACGAAATTAAATTCCAATCCCCTCTTTCGCTCTACTGGTCTTTTATTTTTTGTTATAGCGTAACTTTCCACTTTTAAAAGCCTTTAGAGTCTCTTTTGCTTTTCAAGGCTTCATTATATCCCTGTATGAACCTTTTTGCAATGTGCTTCCAGCTAAAGCTTTGCTGACTCATTCCCGCTGCTTTTTGGCCAAGTTTATGGCTGAGCTTTTCAGATTTAAGCACGTGTATAATTGCCTCAGCCAATTGCTGCGGATTCTTTTCCTCCACCAACAAACCATTTTCCTGGTGATGAATAACCTGAGGTATACCAGCCACTCGACTGGCAACAATAGGTCTTCCTGATGCTAAAGCTTCCATAAGAACATTGGGTAATCCGTCTATATTTCCCCATTCATCACGAACTGAAGGGATAACAATAACATCTGAAGCGCTGAAGAACTTTGGAATAATGTTATGAGGTAAAGAACCAGGTAGTATGACATATCTGTCAATCTTTAAGGATCGGCTGAGCTGCTCCAATTTGTCTCTTAAATCACCTTCACCAGCGATTATCAACCTTGCATTATTATCATAATCAATGACCTGAGGAAGGGCTTTAATGAGAAATTCAAAGCCTTTTTTATACACCAATCTTCCAGCAGTAAAAATTATTTTCGTAGTTGAAGGTATGTTTAAATAATCAGATACATACTTTTTGGCTGATGGGTCTTGCTTGAATCTTTCCAGATCCACACCGTACGGCACAGTTTCTATCCTTTTTTCAGGTGCTCCCATTTTTATAGAGCGTAAACGCAGATCATCGCTGCATGCAGAAATCCATCCTGCTCTCTTGAAAGCTCTGGCAGCTAAAAAGGAGAAGAGCCTATTTCGCTCAGCCATAAATACATCAGAACCATGAAGGCTGATAACAAGCGGTAATTTCCGCATGCGAGCAACCCAAGAAGCCATAGGCCCATTGGGCAATACCCAATGGGCATGCAGAATATCATATTTATTTCTTCTGGTTAACTGCATTAAATGATAGAAACTTGAAATCACCACAGTAGGAACAAGACAATAAACTCGCTTCTTAAGCCTAATATCAGCCTTCAACGACGATGCATATCCCCAGACGTTCCAGCTTTTTACGGGGGCATATTTATATAGATAGAAGTGTATTCCCTCATCTTCAGGAAGCTGCATATCCGGTTTATAAGGGAGAAGTATGTCAATAGCGCTTCCTAAAGAGGCTATATTTTTTGCAATGTATCGTATAAAGGGCGCTACTGTATCCCCTTCAAAACGAGGATATGAGCTACTTATCATTAGGATTTTCATCTATTGACACCTTTGCTGAGTCTGCTTTTATTTGATAGAAAGATTGTCGATCAAAAAGAAACTTTTTAGTCAGGGAATAAAGTTTAGGAGGGACGACAACAAATTGATTATAAACCATTTTCTTAAACGAGATAGGCGCCTCTCTTGGTAGCATACCAGTAGAATATTGTATAATGAAGAAGAAATTCCACATGATAAATAGTAAGCCGATTGCTACCAGTCCTTTAGTTGTTAGTTTCGGTCGAAGTTTTTCACTGAGAGCTCCTAATCCTATGGCTAATATTGGCAAGGTGCTAATCATTCTTCTGGCACCATAGCTTGCTCCTGCCCACCAGGTAGAATAGCTGGCTGAGATATAAAGCTGAAGTATAAAGGCCAATGAAAAAACAAGACAGAGCTTTTTATCTTTTTTAAAAAATAAGATTAGACCGATAATGCCAAGCAAAACAATTGGTGTCCAGCTAATGAAACCATGATAAGAAGAAAAAAGTAGACCCAGGATTGCAGGGGTTTTAAGATTTAGATGACTGGTAACGAAATCAGCCGGACGATAGACACCATTAAGTACCTTGTAAGTTAGAAATTGTGGAAGTAATGTGAGCGAGAAAATAATTATAAAAAGTAAATGTCGCCCTAATAGATTTATCATTCCCGGCCAATCGATTCTCCTCAATTTCCCGATATAGCTTTCGATGGCTTCAATAAGCGGTAAAAGAAGAAAGAGTCCATTTTGCTCCCTGACTAAATACATGAGGCCCCCAACTACACCAAGAAAAATCCACCCCTTCAGGCTGCGCTTCCCATAGCTGAAAAACCAGAAGAATATAAAGAGCGAAACTATAAAGAATGAGCAACTATGCGACATAGGTGCTTTTATATACATATAGAAGACCAGAGAACTCGCCAGCCAGATAGTTACAAGTGCCCAAGAAGCATCGAATAGGGAAAAATACCTCCGACAAAGCAAATAAAGTAATACAATTCCTATAAAACCGAGGAAAGCAGAGCCAAAGGTTATAGCTATTATATAAGGTTTTGAGAAACCATCAGCAGCTATTTGGCTGCCAAAAGCATTGCTTATTGTTACATAGAGATGGGCGCAACCATAAAAAGGACTCCAGAGAATTGAGCATCCAATAGGAGCGAAGTTCGGGGGTCGTCCGGTAGCAGTACGCCTTATTAAAAAAGCTTTGGCAAAATCCTGGTAGGTCTCAGAGCTTTTGGCAACGAAATGTTTGTATTCATTCTCAAAATGCAGGTCCTTATCCATGCATATGGATCGGAGATAGACAAAATATTGAATTTCATCCGCACTGTATATCCTCGGTGTAATGGCAGGAATGGATAAAAGAAAAATTATTATGAGAAATAAGAGACCCTTATCAATCTGGGAAAAATAAGCTTTAGCAGGAAATAAAGCACTAAGTCTCATTATAAGCAAAACTCTTTATCAGCAATCTCCACAATAATGTAGAGATAAACGTTGCTGAATTATAACAAAATGCCCATATTTTTGTCAATTATTCATCAATTATTATATAGAATGCAACTTTTTTGCTCCTACTATTATTCAAGCACTATGAAGCTAAGCATTTTTTAATATTATCATGATTACTGCAATCTTTTGAGCATTCCTGACTAATATTATCATAGTTAACACCTTTTAAGTAGTGGAAATCAAATGGAGCTTATGATAATATTGAGCTGATTATAAAAGTCCCATTTTATTGTTCTATGGAATTCGAATAATAAGCGAGGTTTGCAAAAATGAAGAGGATAGGAGTCCTGACCAGCGGGGGTGATGCCCCGGGGATGAACGCCGCTATTAGGGCAGTAGTTCGAACAGCTATATATAATGGTTTAGAAGTATACGGAATTAAGCATGGTTATACGGGCTTGATTGATGGACAATTTGAGAAAATGAACGTCCTCTCAGTTGGTAATATCATTCAGCGAGGGGGAACCATCTTAAAGACAACACGTTCTGAAGAATTTAAAACTTGTACAGGACGTAAAGTAGCTGCACAGCGTCTCGAAGAATTTAAAATTGAGGGCCTTGTGGCAATAGGTGGTGATGGTACTTTTCGTGGAGCCTACGAACTGCATAAAGAATGGGGGATTAAAATCATCGGGATACCCGGCACTATTGATAACGACCTCTATGGTACTGATTATACCATTGGTTTCGACACCGCAGTCAATACTGCTGTAGAGTGCATAGATAAAATTAGGGATACTGCGCAATCGCTTGAACGCATATTTTTTGTTGAGGTAATGGGAAGAGCTTCGGGATTTATAGCTTTCGACGCCGGTATTGCTGGAGGTGCTGAGGAAATTCTCATACCGGAAACCAAAACCAATTTAGAAGAATTATGGAATAAGCTGAAGGCAGGAATTGACCGCGGCAAGCTCAGCAATATCATTCTGGTGGCAGAAGGAGATGAGGCAGGTGGTGCACTGGATATTGCTAAAAAAATTAGAGATATATCTGGCATTGATTATCGAGTTACTATTTTAGGACATATTCAAAGAGGCGGTTCTCCTACGGCTTACGATCGACTTTTAGCCAGTAGATTGGGTGTTAGAGCAGTGGAATGTCTCCTTAAGGGAAAGCATAATATTATGGTTGGTGATGTGGGGCGAAAGATTGTGGAGACTCCATTACATCTTACCTGGGAGAAGAAGAGAAAGTTTGATCCCGCTCTTCAACATTTAGCACAGATATTGGCCACTTGATAGTATTGTTTTGGATATTAAATGCTCAAAAAAGATAATTTTTGAGTCCTATTTTATAGAAATAATTAAAGTAACGTTGAAGTATCCGTTATTATCATTATGAACGCTATCGTTAATGCTTAAGTACAGTTCTCCGCCTCCCTGAATTGTCCCACCTTGCTTGAGGCCGATGATAAAAGGTTCTCCTTCCTGGCCAATTCTTCCAATAAGAGCTCCCAAATTCGCGGATTCCATAGTAGCCCAAAAGCTGGTTTTTCCCGGTATACCCTCAGGACCGCAGCAGTCTAATGATCCATCTTTAAGGCAAATCTGACCTTCGCTGTAGAATTCTACCTTTTGTCCGTGCTTGAGAGCTATTCCCGTATCAATCCAATCCACAGTAGCAGGTACTACGAGCTTTTTTGTTATTCCCCTGGGAGGAACCGGTAGTTGAGCTATGCGTTTCTTGACTTGCATAAAATCCTGGCTGTCGTAGAATATTTTCCCTTCTATATCTAAATTATCGATTTCCTTGGATACATTAAAAATCCGTTGGGATGTTTTCGGGTGAGTGGAGAAGAGCAGCTCCATTTTGTTGGGCTCTCGCTGGTGAAGTTCCTGAAATTTATCAAATAAATCCACCATTCCCCAGGGATTATAGCCTGCATCACAGATATTATGAACACCAAGATAGTCGGCTTCATTCTCATCATTACGGGAGTATTTCATCATACCCATAAGCATTCCCATAGCACCGGCGATTTCTACTATCTCTCCCCACTTTTCACTTTTCTGCGAGACGATAACGGAGGCACCAATGACGATTCCCGCTAACAGCAGCCTTTTGGAAAGCTGTTTGGTTCCATGGCGCCCAACTACATGGCCAATCTCATGGCCTATTACACCAGCTAATTCGCTTTCCCTCTCTACCGCTTCTATCAGACCCCTATTGATATAAATATAGCCTCCCGGTAGGGCGAAGGCATTCACCTCTTTTACATCTATCACTTTGAAATGGTAGGGGATGTCAGGGCGTTTGCACACAGCAGCTAATTTCTGACCTACGCTGTCAACGTAGGAGGTGATAACAGGATCGTCTAAAATGGGTTGTTGGTTCTCTACCTCTTCGGCAAATCCTTTGCCCATCTGCAACTCGTATTTCTTGGAGAAGAGGTTAAATCCACCACCATACTTCTTTTCTTTTTGTGTAGTTTGCTGAGTGCTGGCACATCCCAGCAGAATAATTAAGGGGATTAGCACCCAGACTATAAAGATTTTAATCGCTTTCTTATCCATAAATGTTCCCTTTGATTATCACGATAAAGACACAGCCTAACTTCTTTTATAATAATATTTTAGCAGATTTTTAATATTTTATCAATAGCGAATAAAGGATTACACCAATTTTAAAAATTGAAGAGTTTAGAAGTCCAATAAATCATAGTGCTCAAAAAGGTGTGTGAAGTTATAGGTTCTATCTTATTGTTTGCTTTGAAATACTGGTTTTTTTAATTTAAGAGATGAATTATTAATACTCTACTTATATAATAAATAAGATATCATATTATTTCAAAAAAGTGATGAAGGAGGGAAATTGTAAAATGATGACATTATTTAAAAGCATAGTATCGAGCCACATGATATATACTTTTCTGCTTATCATTGTATTTCTTTCAGTATTGTTAATGTGCTGCGCCGGGAATAAGGATCAGCAGGAATCAGAAAAAGCTGAGCAGAGGTCGGAGCTTATTCAGCCAGCCAAGTGGTGGGAGAAGCTTCCTCGTCCGGTATATGCAACATTGGAAAAAGTAGAAACCAGCCAGCAATGGTTTGAGGTCTATAAGCTGATAGAAGGCACCTATGCTATCTATGAGCCGTATCAATTCGAGGAAGCCATCAGCTACCTGGTTCTGGGAAAAGAGAAAGGTGTAGTCATAGATACCGGTACCGGCATCGGCGACCTTAATCAGGTGGTATCAGAGCTAACGGAGCTCCCGGTTTCGGTTCTACTCACCCATACCCATTGGGACCATATCGGCAATAATTATCAGTTCGAAGAAATAACGGTATACCATAATGATTATGCTATAAACAAGCTGCGTACCGGAGTGGATAATGCGAAATTGCTGCCCAGCGTCAGCGGAGAATCCATTTGGAAGCCGCTTCCCCAGAGCTTTGACCCGGCAACCTGGACCATTCCTTCGGTAGAGCCGACTGCATTATTAGAGGATGGCGATAGCATAGAGCTGGGAGAACGCACGCTGGAGGTTGTCCATACTCCCGGTCATTCGCCCGATTCCATTTGCTTGTTGGACTCTAAAAACCGTATTCTGTTTACCGGAGACACATTCTTTCCCGGCCCTCTCTATGCTTTTGGAGAAGATGTTGATATCGACCAGTATATAGCATCAATCGAGAAGTTAAAAAGCCGCCTTGAAGAGTATGACTACCTCTGTGCCGGCCACAATGATCCCTGGGTGAAAAGCGAGGTAATTTCCCGGGTATCCGATGCTTTCAAGACAATATTAGATGGGAAGGGAGAATACAAAGAGGATAATAATATTCGTCGCTATTATTTTGACGGATTCGATGTGCTTATTCGCTCTGACATGATTAAAAAGTAACCTTTTGCTATTAGAATAATAATTTAAGCAAAGGTAGTTTTTCTATGAAAAAACGTATATTTTTTATATTATGTGAGTTTATTTTTTTACTGTTATTATCTCTGTGGATATTTGCAGATGAGTATCATGTTTCTCCATCCGGGAGTGATACAAATCTGGGAAGCAAAGAAAGCCCCTGGCGCACTATCCAGTATGCTGCCGATTCGGTCTCACCGGGCGATATGGTATATATTCATGCTGGAACCTATACTGAATCAATTACTTTCAGCATTTCCGGTACTTCGGGCGCACCTATCAACTTTTCTGGTGTTCAAAATGAGAATGTAATTATTAAGGGTGACATAGCAATTCAAAGAGGCACTGCATATATTTCCATCTCCAACCTAATGCTTAAAGATTTTCCCATTTGGGGTATTACCGTTACAGGTGACAATCACCATATCACCCTCAGTGAGCTTAACATAATTGGAGGTGAGTGTGGTGTCCATTTCACCTATGGTGCATCCTCTCAACCACCTGTTGAGGGACCTGTTTCTGACATTACTTTAGAGAACAGCATTATAAAAGACTCGTTATATACCGCTATAGATTGTACGCCAGGACCCTGCAATCAGATGATCTTCCGCAACCTTGAGATAACGGGTGCTGGCATAGCTGGCCAATCCTTCTGGGGATCTGATGGCATCGCCGTAGAGCGCGGAAGGAATATCTTAGTGGAAGGATGCTATGTTCACCGAAATGGTGGCGATGGCATTGACCTGAACTCCAGAGATTATAATGGTAATGTTCCAGGAATAATTGTAAGACGCAATAAAGTAGCCCGTAATCGAAGCAATGGCATTAAGCTCTGGGCTGGCGGAAAGATGGAAAACAATGTGCTGTGTGGACAGGGCAATACCCCGGTAGTCATTGGTGCATATCCAGGTACTTACGAAGTTATTAACAATACTATTGCCTATAATATGTGGGATGCTGACTACAGCGTGCGGAACTACTCTTTTGTCGCCGCTTATCCCGAAGACGTTACTTCGGCGAAGATAGAATTAACATTACTAAACAATATCTTTGCTTTTAATACCGGTCCCAGCATAGGAACGCCTACAGGGATATATCTGGGAAAAGGAGTAACACTGGTGAAAGAAGGGTATAATCTATTTTGGAGTCGTGAGGATGGTGAAATTCAGGCTGAATTTGTTGCTGGAGATGTATGGTTTTCCAGAAACGAAATTTCTAACGGCAACTGGGCAGGAGCCAGCGAACAGGGAGAAGGAGATACTGTTGGTGATCCGCTCTTCAAAGCTGGCTGACCGGACGCTGACCTTCATGTCCAGGTGGGCAGTCCAGCGATTGACTCGGGAACTTCCGAAAGTGCACCTTCGGTTGATTGTGAGTGTATGAAAAGACCGGCAGGAGATGGGTATGATATCGGCGCTTATGAGTTCGGCTCAACACCAGATCCAGAGTGTTTGCAATCGCAAAAGAAGAAAAAGAAGGTAATTATTCGAAAATAAATCTTCAAAAAGAGGGATTTTACTTATATAATGCTTTCGAATCGTGACCAAATTTATGTTCTCTCATATAAACAGCTCCTTAAGATATTCTGTAAATTTGAGAAAGAGTATTTACCTTTACATATTTAATTCTTTTTTGTAACAAGGAAGAATATCATATGAGAGTTAAAGGTTTAGTAATAAAAGCGACATGGTTTCTTATTGTCTTCAGTGTAACTGTTAGTTTCGCCTTTGGGCAGGAGAAGAATCAGATTAGCGGCTTTGCCGGATTAAATTATGTTTTAAAATACGGTTCAGAACAGGATTATGTAATGGGAGAAAATGATTTTCCTGTAACTCCTGCTCATATGGTTCCAGCTTTGGGTTTTTCCTATGCTCGATTTTTCACTGATAGAATGGGTGTAGAAATCGACTTTAGATATAACTTAAGTACCAAGGTTACTCTTGAAGATCCCTCTGATGGAGATCGCGTAGAAGTTGATATTGCCAAGCATCATACCTTCACGGGAAATATTGTGTATCAGCTTTCTACCGGCGATTTTGTTCCTTATGTTATAGCAGGAGCTGGATTAGACATGCTTTCAGGTGCTAAGGATCAAACTATTATTTCCGAGTTAGGTTATGAGGTAACTTTAGAGGCTCCAGCAAAGAAAAATGATTTTGTCATAAATGCGGGTGCAGGAATTAACTATTTTGTCAATCCAACCTTTGGTGTAAGATTCGACGCACGCTATCTGATCATTTTAGAAACAGATGACCATCCACTCATTAATGGTCTTAATATCACTATAGGAGCTTTTTATCGTTTTTAAATAGAAAAATCTTAAATATCTTATCCCAATTAATTAGTGAGTTTTCCTACAATATTTTTTCAAAGAATTTTTTTCATATTAGCATCGTATTTTATTTGGTATAATTTTATTAAGTTATTGCTCTTTTTTTAATCATGAGTTGGATGGCTGTAGGTTTAACTTTCTCATTAGCTTATATTAAATAGCTTTAATTTTTCTCATCATCAGCCCTCCCAATCCTATGTAAAGATTTTTAGGAGGTAATAATAAAAAATATGAGAAAACCGCAATATCTTTCTGAAGGAATCAGACATGCAACCATAAATGGCCATAGATTCCATTTGAGATTGACAGACCCGACGAAAGAGAATTACTTATGGATTGACGGTACTCAACCCCCATTGGTTCTCGACCAGGTGGCCGCAGAATTTGTCGCGCATATCATTGAAGCCATGTGGGAATATCAGTCTGGAGAAGGTGATAATTCTCAACAGGTAGCAGATTATGTTGTAGATAAGATGTATCAGAAATATCATAGACGTTTAAGTTTTAAAAGCCCATCAAAAGAAAGAATTTGCTTTGACCTGGATAGAATCTTTGGCACCATTATGGATATTGCAGAGGGAAGCTGTCCTGTGGAGATAGGTTTGCAAATGAAGGAGATTAAATCCACCAAGTGGATTGCACCCGCTCGCATGGATCTGGCCTTAACCTATCGCTGTCAGCTCAACTGCGCCAAGTGCTATACCGGCGGCTCACAGGAAATGGAAGAGTTATCTACTGAGGATTGGATTAAGATTTATGATATATTATGGAAAATGGGTGTGCCACAGGTTGTTTTCACCGGTGGTGAACCTACACTCAGGGATGACTTAGTAAAGTTAATAAGTGAAGCCGATGAGTTTGTGACTGGATTGGTGACGAATGGTGTTAAATTAGCCGAGCTTGCCGAACCTTTAAGAGATGTAAGCCTTGATTATATACAGGTGACTATTGAATCAAGCAATCCAGCTATTCATAACAAAATGGTCGGTAATGGTAATGCCTTTGAAAAGACGGTTGCAGGTATTAAGAAAGCCCTCTCTCTTGATATGGAGGTGGTTACCAATACCACCTTAACTACCAAAAATGCCTCAACCTTTCTTGACCTCATTAAATGGGGAAAAGACATAGGTTTAAAGCATATGGCATGCAATACAGTTATATGTAGTGGCAGAGGAATTAAATATAAGGCTGAAGAGGGTCTTTCTAATGAAGCCTTAAAAGAACTCCTTACAAATGCATTGGAATTAGCCGGTGAGCTTGGTATTGAACTGCAGTGGTATTCCCCTACCTGCTATCTGGAGCTCAATCCCATAGAACTCGGGTTTGGAATGAAAGGATGTTCTGCAGCAGCCCACAATATGACGGTGCAGCCCGATGGAACCGTCATTCCCTGTCAGTCCTGGCCAGAAACCGTTGGAAATATTTTGCAGGCTAATTGGAAAGATATCTGGAATCACCCCATTTGCAAAAAGCTCCGAAAACATGAATATTTAGCCCACAAATGCAAAGATTGCGAGTACATACCGACCTGCGGTGGTGGTTGTCCCTTGGAACACATAAATATGCAAGAGAAAAAATGAAAAAAGAGAATTGTATCCCTATTATTCTGGTGTTTCTTTATCTTATAGTAATAGTATCTTCTTTTACATTTACTGATACTGGAACCTACAAAATTCTTGATTACAGAGTAAAGTTAACTCCTCACTCTGATGGTATGGTGGAGATAGAGTATTACCAGAAATGGTTAGTTACGGGAGGTCACATACCCTGGATTACCATTGGAACAGCAAATAGTGGCTATCGGATTGACCAGAGCAAAAACAGAGGAAATATCAGGAAAATATATCCCTACAACTCATCGGGTTGGTCGGGGGTAAGGATTGATCTTGATAGAGATTATCTCCCCAACGAGACCTTTGAAGTGGGATTTTCTCTCATGCAAAGCAAGCTTTTCTTTGCCGATGAGGATAATTACAAGCTTGATTTTACGCCAGGTTGGTATGATAGAGCTATCACAGAAAAATTAACTGTCATAATTCATATTTTTGCACCTATTGACAAGGTAAAGGTTTCTCCCAAAAATGCCAGGACAGAAGGTGAAGAAATAATATGGGAGGTAGTAAACCTTGACAGGGGGAGAAGATTTCCGGTATCCATATCCTTCTCCAAAACCTTTATGCCCCAAGCAAGCACCTCTGCATTGAAAAGCAGACGAACCAGCCGAGGCTCTCCTGGATTCTTTTTCTTTGTTTTTATGTTCATTATAATTGGGGCATTAATTGCTGTTATTGCAGGCATACGAGCAGGTGGCTACGGGAGCGGGGGAAGTCTATTCACTGCCGGTTCTGGTAGTAGGTCTGGTAGAAGTACTGGCGGAGGTGGAGGCTTTGGTGGACGCTCTTCATCGTGCGCCTGTGCCTGCGTATCCTGTGCCTGTGCCTGTGCTTGCGCCGGAGGAGGAGGTGCGGGATGCAGCAAAAAAACCAGCCACTCTTGTCCCGTATGTTCAGAAGTGAAAAAGAATTAATAATATGGAGATAATAATTCGTTTGTGATAAATGATTTTAAAAAGAAAAATATTAAGCATTTTTCTCTTTCTCCTGTTTTTCTGGAGTTTATCAATTATTACCCGTGCAGATACCGGGACCTATACCATTCTTGATTATTCTGTGAGATTAACGCCCCATTCAGATGGCACTGTGGAGATAGAATATTACCAGAAATGGCTGGTAACCGGTGGGCATATTCCATGGATAACTGTCGGCACAGCAAATAGAAACTATGAGATTAATTACACTAAAATCAGGAGGAATGTACATAGTATTCATCAATATAATTCCTCTGATTGGTCTGGAGTAAAGATAAATCTGGATAAGGACTATCAACCCAACGAGACATTTGAAGTGGGATTTACCCTCATACAGAGCAAGCTTTTCTATGCTGACAAAGAGAATTATAAACTCGATTTTACGCCGGGTTGGTACGACAACGCTATTACCGACAGACTCATGATTTCGATATACCTCTTTGCCCCAATAGATAGTGTTAAGGCATATCCAGAATCTATGAGGATTGAAGGTCAGGAAGTTATTTGGGAGAAGCATAATTTAGGTAAAGGTGGGAAATATGCTGTTTCTATTTCTTTTCCTAAGACATATATGCCTCAAATAAAAGAAGATGCTTTAGGACCTAAATGGTGGAGGCGCAAATTATCGGAGGTGCCTGAAACCGTCAAGGCATTAGCAGCGTTCTTTGGCTTTTTTCTCCTCATTATTGGATTTGTGATTTTTATTAACGCAATTGCTGCAACGGTGAAAGGAATTAAATACAGCAAAAAACGCGGCATATATTTTGCTGGTTTTAAGTGGCCGAGTAGTTCAGGCAGGAGTTCTGGAGGTGGTGGAGGATTTGGCGGACGGTCTTCATCTTGCGCCTGTGCATGCGTATCATGTGCCTGTGCCTGTGCTTGCGCCGGAGGAGGAGGTGCCGGGTGCAGCAAAAAAACCAGCCACTCTTGTCCCGTATGTTCAGAAGTGAAAAAGAATTAATAATATGGAGATAATAATTCGTTTGTGATAAATGATTTTAAAAAGAAAAGTATTAAGCATTTTTCTCTTTCTCCTATTTTTCGCGAGCTTATCAATTATTACCCGTGCGGATACCGGGACCTATACCATTCTTGATTATTCTGTGAGATTAACGCCCCATTCGGATGGCACTGTGGAGATAGAGTATTATCAGAAATGGCTGGTTACGGGTGGGCATATTCCCTGGATAACCATAGGTACTGCTAACAGCAATTATCAGATTGACCAGAGCAATAATAAAGGGAATATCAGGAGCATCTATTCATACAGTTCTTCAGGATGGTCAGGAGTACGAATAGACCTTGATAAAGATTATTTGCCTAATCAGACATTTGAGGTAGGATTTTCTCTCATGCAAAGCAAGCTTTTCTATGCTGACAAAGAGAATTATAAACTTGATTTTACCCCGGGCTGGTATGACAGAGCTGTCACTGAAAAACTGACTGTTGCTATTCACTTTTTTGCACCGCTTGACCAGGTAATTGCTTCACCAGGATCAACTCGAATAGAAGGTGAGGAGATGATATGGGAGAAATTCAATTTGGGCAAGGGACAAAAATTATCTGTATCTACCTCTTTTCCAAAAAGCTACATGCCGCAGGCAAGCAAAAGTGCATTAAAAAGCAGGAGCGTTGGCAGGAAAGGTTTATTTAGATGGGTGAGCCCATCATTTCTTATCTTTTTTACACTCTGGATAACGCTTTTTATTATTGCTAAAATAAAAGGAAGTCGCTATGGCAGAGGTGGTAGTATATTTGCCGCTGGCTCAAGTGGGAGATATGGCCGAAGCTCCAGCGGAGGTGGTGGTTTTGGCGGAAGATCTTCATCTTGCGCTTGTGCCTGTGTATCATGTGCCTGCGCCTGTGCTTGCGCCGGCGGTGGTGGTGCAGGATGCAGTAAGAAAATAAATCACTCATGTCCCTTATGTTCAGACAATAAGAGGAAAAGGTAATGACAAAATTAAATCAGATAGCAAAATTTATATTTATTATAAGTGTATTATTATTGTTAGTCTCCTGCGGAGGTAATGAGCAGGCTTATGATTCAAATGTCAGCATATCAAAAGACGAGCCGCCATTTGTACCGCTCGGTCACTACTGGGTAATAGATGAGGTCGGTGTGCTCTCAAAAGAAACTATTGTCAATGGTGATGCTGTATGTCAATCGCTGCAGAATGATGGCATAGCTGAGATGGTGGTGCTGGTTCAGACCGGAATCAAGCAGCCGGAGAGATATGCCACTCATTATGGAAGATGGCTCAAGCTGGGAAAGAAAGGACCAAGCACCGCAGGAGGTAATAACGGCATTGTCTGGCTTATACGGCCCGATGCTGAGCTAAAAATGACCATTTCTGTAGGCCGCGGTCTGCCAAAATTTACCTCATCTGATTACGGTCAGGTAATGGAGAAAGCAAAAGAATACCTCAATTTTAACAATTACGACAGAGGTGTTATGATACTAATAGAGGAGACAAATAAGAGACTAAGGGAACTATATCAATAAGGGAGGAATACGATGACTAATGTGACAAAAATCAGTATTATCTTTATCGTACTGCTTGTTATCATAGCAGTGGTTGTCATGTTTTCTATGTACGTGGGCATATACAATAAGCTCAATGTCATGAATCAAGCTGCCTTGGGAGGAAAATCGCTCTACTCATCGGCTTTGAATCTATGCAGCCAGAAAGTAAAAGCTGTGTGGACAATGGCAGACCAGATATCGGATAAAGAAATGGAAGCACAGCAAGCCATTGCCGCAGCACGTTCCGGTTTTGAACAAGCAGAGAAGCTGTTCAAAACAGCGTTGGAGCAGGGCAAAGGTACCGAAGAGCTTACCAGAGCTGCCAATGGAGTCCTGCAATCGGCCCTGGCTATTCGTGTGCAAATTGAAGCCTATCCCATTATCAGAAGCGTGGACACCTATAATCAGGCGATGCGAGGAGTAGAGGAAGGGATTAATGAGATAAAAACCGCTCTGGACGACTGGATTGTCGGCATCCGGAATTATAATACCTATAGAAAGAGCTTCTGGGTAAGCATGCTAACGAGCTGGTTTTCCGGCAGGTTCGGCGTTTTCCCGGATGAATATAAGTATTACGAAGGACCCGTGGAAGAGCTTGATATTGAAGCTTTAAATCCGCAGAAGAATAGATAAATTATATATCTCTTGCACAGTTTTTCATATACTACATATTAGTCTTAGTAGAAAAGCATGCAGCTTAAAAAATAGAGATATTGAACTCTATAATAATTTTTTGAAAGTACTTTCCCTAATTATCTAAATAGATATTGTCTTAAGGGAGTATGGGATATTAAAGATACGCTTATCTGAAGGTGCATGCAATATTTTTGATTTTCCTGTAATAGCTAAACACCCATAATATTATAGCCCGAATCCACGAATATGATGTCGCCGGTAGTACCTGCGGAAAGGTCTGAAGCCAGGTATAAGGCGCATTTGCCAACATCTTCCAAAGTAATATTACGCTTAAGCGGTGATCGATTTTCAATAGTGGTCAGAATTTTTCTAAAGCCGGGAATACCGACGGCTGCGGCGGTTTTCACCGGTCCTGCACTTATAGCATTAATGCGGACAGCTTTTGTACCAAGATCCACAGCAAGATAACGAACGCAGGACTCCAGAGCCGCTTTAGCCACGCCCATGGCATTGTAATTGGCTACCACTTTACCTGATCCATAATAACTCAAAGTTATAATAGAGGCATTAGTGGAGAATAAGGGCTCAAAAGCGCGGCATAATGCTACTAATGAGAAGGCTGAAACATCCAGTGCAACAGTGAATCCCTCCCTACTGGTATCGATGAACCTTCCCATAAGGTCATCGCGATAAGCATAAGCGATGGAATGCACCAGAATGTCCAGGTTGCCCCACTTTTCTGCCACTATGTGAGCTGCGGATTCGATTTCTTCATCGGACCTTACATTACACTGCATAATGAATTCTCCGCCCAGTTTCTTGTTAATAGGCTCAATTCGCTTCTTTATAGGTTCCGCTGCATAGCTGAAGGCAAGCCTGGCTCCATGTTCTTTGAATTGTTCAGCAATACCATAGGCGATACTTCGTTCGTTCACTACGCCAAAAATCAGGGCTTTTTTATCTTTTAAGAGCATTGAACTACTCCTTCTGTTTTCCTTTTTCAGAATAATAACACATTCGTTATTATTAATCCGTTTTTTATAAAAGTTGACTATTATATAGTTTATTGCTATTCTTTTTTCAAATAAACCAAAAATATGCTGAGGAAAGTTATGGTTTACAAAAAAGTAAAATAGAGAAAGTAGGCTAAATAAGGAGCTGATTGTTTATGATTAATTTAAACGTAAATGAAGAACAACTTAATAAAACAATTAAGAGAGCTAAAGAACGTGGCATTATTATACCTACTTTTGCCCAAATGAAAAACCCAGAGTTGATTCCTGACAGGATTAAAGAAAAGCTCAGGAAAATTGGTTTATGGGATATTCACCCTCTTAATCTTTTTCGCATTAGCTGGAAGAACGAGCCAGTGGAGAAAGGAGGTCTATTCCATGGAGTCAATTATCTTGATTTTCCTTATGAGCTGACAGGTGTTTATGCGCGCATAATAGCCCTGGTGGGCAAATGGTTCCCTACCGGCTCCCACAAGGTGGGAGCCACCTTTGGCTGTCTGGTTCCACGACTGGTTACAGGTCAGTTCGATCCAACTTCGCAAAAAGCTGTCTGGCCCTCCACCGGCAATTTTTGCCGTGGCGGGGCCTATAATTCCACATTATTAGGCTGTAAATCCATAGCTATTTTACCGGAAGAGATGAGTAGGGAGCGTTATGAATGGCTCTCTACCGTTGCGGGAGAGGTCATCAAAACCCCTGGAGGAGAAAGCAATATCAAGGAAATTTACGACAAATGCTGGGAACTGAGAAAGACTCGAGAGGATATCTTTATCTTCAATCAATTTGAAGAGTTTGGCAACTACCTCTGGCATTATGAGGCAACGGGGAATGCTATGGAAGAGGTGCTCAGAGAGGTTATGAGAGAAGGAGAGCGATGTGCGGGGATGGTCTCATCTTCCGGCTCCGCGGGAACTCTCTCTGGCAACGGTGATTATCTTAAAGAGAAATATCCCCGCTGCAAAGTTGCAGCAGTAGAGGCGCTGCAATGCCCTACTCTTCTGTTAAATGGTTTTGGCTATCATCGCATTGAAGGTATTGGTGATAAGCATGTTCCCTGGATACAGAATGTACGCAATACAGATATGGTGGTTGCTGTTGATGATGAGAATTGCATGAACCTTCTGCGACTTTTCAATGAGCCTGCTGGTAAGGGTTATTTGAAAAAGCAAGGCTTATCAGAAGAAATTATAGACAATTTATCTCTTTTGGGCATTTCCGGTATAAGTAATATCCTGGGTGCTATTAAATTGTCCAAATACTATGAACTCTCTGGTAGAGATGTAATATTAACTGTTCTGACGGATTCCGCAGAGTTGTACAAAAGCCGACTGGAGGAACTCAGGCAAGAATATGGTAATTATACCGAGCTGGATGCAATCAAAGATTATCATCGTTATCTTATGGCTATAGGGATAGATAATATGCTTGAATTAAGCTATTATGATAAGAAAAGAATACATAACCTTAAATATTTCACCTGGATTGAGCAGCAAGGACGTGAGGTTGATGAGCTCAATGCCCAATGGTATGATTACCATCATTATTGGAAGAGCATACAAGCCAAAACCAACGAGATTGATACATTAATAGAAGAGTTTAATGAAAGAGCAGGTCTACTTAAAACCATATAAGAGGTGAATTCAATGGTGGAAAATACTAATAAAATAGCACAAGAAATTAATACCCACGCAAACTTACTTCGAGACGAAATCATACAATTTCTTCGAGAGATTATAGCCATTCCCTCAAGAACAGGTGAGGAAGGACCAATCATAAAACGGTTGAAGAGTGAGATGGAAAAGATTGGTTATGATGATGTCAGAGTTGATTCTCTGGGCAATTTATTGGGCAGAATAGGAGAAGGTAAAAAGATAATTGCCATAGATGGGCACTGCGATACCGTCGATATTGGTAATCCTGATATCTGGGAGGTCGATCCTTTTGAAGGGGCTATCAGGGATGGCATTATTTACGGTCGGGGTGCAAGCGATCAGAAGGGCGGATTAGCCGCAGCAATCTATGCTGGCAAAATACTTAAGGAAATTGGTATACCAAAAGATATTAGCTTGTGGATTGTGGCATCAATTATGGAGGAAGACCTGGAAGGACTCTGCTGGCAATATATTATAAAAGAGGACAAAATCGTTCCCCATGCAGTTATTCTCACAGAGCCCTCAAGTCTAACCATTGCCATTGGTCAGAGGGGACGAATGGAAATGGAAGTTCGCACTGAGGGTATATCCTGCCATGGTTCAGCGCCGGAGAGAGGTGTGAATGCTATCTATAAAATGGCTCCCATAATACAGGACATAGAAGAGCTTAATTCCAGATTGGCTGATGCTCCTCTTCTTGGAAAGGGGAGCATAACCGTCACTGATATTCGTGCTACTGCTCCTTCACTTTGTGCCGTAGCCGATAGCGCTGTTATCCATCTGGATCGCAGGCTTACTCAGGGAGAAACCGAAGAGAGCGCTCTTGATGAAATCAAATCCTTGCCATCAGTTAAAACTGCAAAGGCTAAGGTTTCACTGCTTAAGTATAAAAGAAAAAGTTATACCGGATTGATTTATCCCGCCAGGGCATATTTCCCGCTATGGATAATGGAAGAGAACAACCCTTTGGTGCAAACGGCAACTAATGCTTATCGAGCTCAGTACCAGAAAGAGCCTGTGGTAGATAAATGGATTTTTTCCACAAACGGTGTAGCAACCAAGGGGATGTTTGATATACCGACTATCGGATTTGGTCCAGGTAGCGAAATTCATGCTCACAGCCCAACAGATCAAATTCAAGCAGATGATCTGGTTAAAGCCATGGCATTTTATGCTTCTTTTGTTTGGCATTGGGGAATGGAATAATTCAGTATTATCCTGTGCGGTATTAATATGACGTTCTTTTAGTAGGAAAAAATTGTCAAACATAGCTAAGATTGGTTGACACTGCGTAAATATAAAAGATATTATATGTTCTGTAGCAGCTAATAAAACTAATTAATATCCTCATCAAGATAGCAAAGAAAATTTATTGTATGACATTTAAGGAGTTTTAACATGAATGTTTACAAGAGAATCTTTAGTTACTTTATTATTATTTTTATATTTTTGTCTTTTTCTTGTTTCTGTACAGCCCAAGAGATACCTTCACCGGAGAAGTTTTTCGGATTCAAAATGGGTGCCGATTTCAAGCTGGCACGATGGGATAAGATCGTGGAGTATTTCTATGTCTTAGATAAAAGCTCTCCGAAAATCGTGGTAAAAGAGTTGGGTAAATCAACTGAAGGTAATCCGTTTTTGCTGGCTATCATTTCATCGGCTGAAAATCTGAACAATATGGACAAGTACAAAAAAATTTGCCGTTCATTAGCAGACCCACGAGGAATCTCAAAGAATGAGATAAATAAATTAATTCAAGAAGGAAAAGTAGTAGTAGCTATGACCATGAGTTTGCATGCAACTGAGGTGGGCGGTACGCAACTCTCCCCTGAATTAGCTTATGAATTGATTACTTCTTCCTCATCGGAAATCAAAACTATACTCGATAATGTCATATTTCTCCTCTTCCCCTGTTTTAATCCCGATGGAGAGATTATGGTTGTGGATTGGTATAATAAATATGTGGGCACCGAATATGAAGGCTCTTATCTACCATGGCTCTATCATAAATACACCGGTCACGATAACAACCGTGATGGCTATATGCTCACTCAGGTTGAATCGCGCCTGGTCTCTAAAGTAATGTATCACGAATGGTTCCCTCAGCTCTATGTTGACCATCACCATATGGGGAGCTATGGTGCACGTTACTACATTCCTCCTTATTATGATCCGGTTCATCCTAATGTTGATGCTTTGATCTGGCGTGAGCATATGCTGGTGGGAAGCCATATGGCCGTCCGGCTTGAAGAAGAGGGGAAGAAGGGCATTGAGACCGGTGCACCCTTCACCGCCTGGTGGATGCCATCCTTCCATATGATTACCAACTATCACAATATTGCTGGAATGCTGACAGAATCTGCTTCTGCTAAAATCGCTTCACCTATTTACATCCATCCAGATCAACTGCAGCCAAGCGGGCGTGGAAGACCGGAATATAAAGCACAGGTAAACTTTCCCAGTCCCTGGGAAGGAGGTTGGTGGCGACTGCGGGACGTTGTGGAGCAGCAAAAGATTTCTATAATGGCTTTGCTTGACCTGGCAGCACGTTTTCCAGATATATTCTTACAAAATGCTTATATGAAATCCATGCGAAATAGTGAGCGCGGTAAAAACGAACCACCTTATGCTTTCGTCATTCCAGCAGGTC
This sequence comes from uncultured Acidobacteriota bacterium, assembly GCA_964645975.1. Lineage (GTDB taxonomy): Bacteria > Acidobacteriota > B3-B38 > Guanabaribacteriales > CAZYAF01 > CAZYAF01. The sequence goes on along the minus strand of CAZYAF010000004.1, from coordinate 3,488 downwards.
AGCATGATCATTTAGCAACTATTAAACTAATTCAAACGCTCATGCGGGCGGGTGTTGAGGTCCATCAAACGGAAAAAGCCTTGCAGATTAAGAATACAGTCTATCCTTCGGGGTCTTATATTCTTCTTTTAGCTCAGCCTTTGCGTGCTTATGTTAAATCCTTGCTGGAACAAATTAACTATCCTGATAATCCCTGGACACGCCAGTATCCTGGAGGACCTCCCATGAGACCGTATGATATGGCTGCTTTTAACCTGGCAGAACACATGGGAGTAAAAGCTATTCCAATAGATACAGCTTTTACTGCACCTCTGAAAAAGATTAATGAAGCTAAAATGCCAGAAGTAAAGATTATAGGTTCTGGTAATAATGGATATCTTTTAGGACACGAAACGAATGATTGTTTCAAGGCTATAAATCTGCTGCTTAAAGAAGGTGCGGATATCTATTGGCTCAAGAAGGAAATTAAGGATGGTGGAAAAAATTATTCTCCGGGGACAGTTTTCATAAAGCAATCTTCCAGCTTAGAATCCAGGCTTGAAACTATCGCTCAGCAGGCCCATCTTACTTTTAATGCAGTACAGGATAAAGTGTCAGGAGAGGTTTATAAACTGCATCCGCTTAAATTAGGTATGTATAAGAGATATCTGGGCGGCAATATGGATGAAGGCTGGACTCGCTGGGTTCTTGAACAATTTAAATTTCCCTATAGTTCAGTACTTACTAAGGAGATGAAGGAAGGAAATTTACGGAAAAAATATGATGTGATTATACTTCCTGACGACAGCTTGGAGATGATGATTGGCCCTAAGGAGGATGATGAAAGAATGCGAAGATATTCCATACCGCCAGAATATAAGGAAGGCATGGGTAAAAAAGGCATTGATAATCTGGAAAAGTTTGTTAAAGAGGGAGGAACTCTCATTGCTCTGGACTCTGCCTGTGAGCTTCCCATTGAGAAATTCAAGCTTCCCATCAGAGATGTAGTCAAAGGTCTTTCATCGGAAGAGTTCTTCTGCCCAGGCTCGACTCTCCATATAAAATTGGATACAAATCATCCTATCGCCTACGGTATGCAAGAGGAGGCATTAGCTTTATTCTGGAACAGTCCAGCTTTCAGCATCGTTCCTACTGCGTGGAATGAACATTTTCAAATCGTAGCGCACTATCCGGAGAAGAATCTGCTTCAAAGTGGTTGGTTAATTGGCGAGAAAAAATTAAGCAATAAGGCAGCAATTATTGAGGCAAGCTATGGTAAGGGAAGAGTTATACTTATCGGCTTCAGGGCGCAGCATCGAGCACAAACCCATGGTACTTTCAAGATACTATTTAATTCTATCTATTATGGAAGCGCAACAGAAGAAAAATTACCCTGATTATTGGCTGTAATAAAAACCTAATTAATATTCATGGATTAATGCTGAAATGAGCTGGGAGTAGATTCCCTTTTAATTTTTTCAAAATTTGCATAGTTGCAAAGCTTTGAAAAAGCATCTAAAGAAGAAGCGATGATGAAGACAATTATAGTACTCGCCATGCATGGCATGCCCCCACAAGATTTTCCTAAAGAAGAGGTAGCCGAGTTTTTTAGTATGCATGCTCGATTAGATCATGCTGAAGAAGCTGAACGTGAGGAACTTGAGCGTCGGTATGCGGAACTGGACGCCAAGATGCGCTCCTGGCCGAGAACTGCTAAGAATGACCCATTCTTTGCCGGGGCACAGGAGATCGCTCAATATCTCAGTAAAGAAGCTGGCAGTGAGGTTATTGTAGGATTCAATGAATTTTGTGCTCCTGATGTGGATGATGCAATTGAAAAGGCAATAGAGCAGGGTGCTGAAAGAGTGATTGTCGTAACTCCGATGATGACGAGAGGTGGTGAGCATTCGGAAATCGATATACCGGCAGCAATTCGCCGTATGCAGGGGCGATATCCTGAGGTCTCGATTATCTATATATGGCCCTTTGAAGCTTTAGAGGTAGGTAAATTTTTAGCAGACCAAATAATGAGGTTCATAGAAGAAAAAAATAAATCAGACTAATACATTGTGCTACTAATTTTTGTTTCTATTTTGTACTATAAGCTTTTTATTCAGGATACCTCAGATCGATGCCAAATGCGAAAAGTCAATCAAAAAAGACATTGATAGAAAAACTTGGTATTAAAGAAGGCTTTAAAATTGCCATACTTAATCCACCTCAAAATTATTCCAATACATTAGGCCAATTGCCCAAAAGGGTTTTTGCCAAGGAGACTCTGGACGGCTCTCTTGATTTTATACATTTCTTTGCTAAAAAGAGAGAGATGCTGGGAATCATATTTCCCGCTTTGAAAAAAGGCCTTTGCAAAACGGGAATGCTCTGGATTTCCTGGCCTAAAAACTCGTCGAACATTGAAACTAATTTGAATGAAAATGTTGTCAGAAAAATTGGATTAGCTAATGACCTGGTAGATATGAAGGTTTGCTCAATAGATAAAGATTGGTCAGGATTAAAATTTGTTTATAGATTAGCGGATTGACGATAAATTTATATAAGTTAGTGTTAGTATAAATCTTCTTAGTTGAGCTACTGGAGACCATAATCAAAAGGATGGAGGATAGGGAAAATGGCAGAGCAAAAATGGGGCATTAAAGCTATTAGAGAAAAGACTGTACTCGAAGCTACAGGAAAGGGTTGGGAAGAGTGGTTTGAAATACTTGATAAGTGGGATGGCGGGGAAAAACGCCACAGTGCGAATGCTGTATATCTCCGCGATGAGCACGGGCTTGGTGCATGGTGGTCTCATGCCGTCGCCTTTCGCTATGAATGGGAGAAAGGTTTTAAGCAATAAATAGTAATTTAGAAAAGTGAACTGCTATACTATTTATTACCTCTGTAATATTCAAACTGTATAAATGATGAAGAAAGTTTGATGTTTAACTTTTCTGTTTAAGTTATGTGAAGCGTGTTAATAATATTTTTGTAAATTGTTGAGTCATTCAATATTCTTTTGTACTTACCTGTCCTTTTGCTCTTATTTATTTCCACCTTAAAGCTTTTAACACGCAATTATTCCATCATTAATTCTTTTTAATACCTCATGTTATAAATTAAAAAATTGTTTTTATTATTGACAATTTACATAATTAAATCTAAAATTTAACAAATTTTATCATTACTCTTAAAAATATAGTTTTCTATTACAAGGGAGGGAGAACAGCAATGTTTAAGCATTTTATTAAACCCGCTTTAGTTACGTATTTTTGTTTTTTGTTGGTATTGCTAGTTGCCAGTGGACAGCCGCCATCTGAAAAGGTTATTGATCTGGATAAAGGGGATGAGCAAATCAGGATTCTAGGCGATGATACTGGTGATCATTCTGGCTTTTCCGTATCCAGCGGCGATATCAACGGCGATGGCTATGCTGATGTCATCATCGGTGCTCCTATAGCTGATCCAGCAGGGCGCTCTGCAGCCGGGGAGACCTATGTCATCTTCGGCAGCGC
>CAZYAF010000003.1:12327-227008 GCA_964645975.1 uncultured Acidobacteriota bacterium | reverse complement strand
ATTATATGACACAATTCATATTTTCCTTGAATTTCTTCTATAACTAATTTATCACATTTTATATTTTCTATTATAAAATCTCTTATAAAATCAAATCTAGTATTATAAATTTGATTATTTATTATTAAGCTTAAAAATTCATATGCAATTAAAGCTGGAATTCTTTTATCTAATCTTGGTCCTTCTAAGGATATATTTATTTTTTTCCCAGAGCTTCTTTCAGCTTTTAATGTTTTAGAAATAGGAACTATTATATTGTTTTCAGCATTTTTAAAAGATTTAATTTTATTAGAGATTTCATTTGATGTTAATCCCTCTTTTTCTAATAATTTGCTAATATGCTTATAGGAATCTTTAGTATCCATTATAAAAACATTATTATCCTTTTTTTCAGTAAATACTTTCATTTTAGAACCTTTGCGTTTCATTCTTATTATTCCACATTTATCTTCAGCAAAATATGTCAAATGCATTTCGAAGCTTTTAAATAATTTAGGAATTTGGCTTCTTACATGATATACTGCAAGCCTAATAGATGGATCATCTGGAATTTGACTGATAAGTTCTGATCCTAATTTATGATTGCAATCAGAGCAAAGATTTTCTAATTCAAGTCTTCCACCAATGCATTCAGGGATAATATGCTCCCAAGAATCAGCATTTTTTTCTAAACATAAAATACATTTATCAAATTTTAGGGGTAATTTCATATTTATATCCTCAATTAAATTATTATAATCTAAGCTCTTATAATATATAAACGACAAAAAGGGGGATTTTATTACAGAAAATATTATAACAAAAGAGCTGCATGTTTTCTATGAAACATATTATTACGTATTGAAGAAGAAGAAGGCGATGGTGCGGGGGAGGAAGAGGAAGGACAGCGGAGGCACGGCCTCATAGTAATTCAATTAGTACACCATATATGGCAATGTCAACATCAGTAATAGCAAACCAGCCATGCTGGCGGACAGGAAGCGTGGCTTCTTTATAATATATTATATCTAAACACATTTAAATTTATGTAATAAATCTGCATTTAAATTGAAATGTACATATAACATAGCGGCCATGCCGCCTGGGCCGCCTGTCCCTACACGGCTTTTCTTCGAAGATTAGATTAAAAACTTAAGCTTTATTAAAGCTTCATTTTTGAGGGAAGGCCCGGGTCTTATTATAGTTGATTTGGCAATGGTTTTTTCTTGTTCATGAGGGAAGAGGCGTATTTGAAGATGAGGATGAGAAAGGTGAGCCAGAAGAGCCCCAGAGCAAAGCCGGCTATGACATCGCTGAGCCAGTGGACGTTGAGATATACTCGGCTCAATCCTATTACTATGAACAAAGCTGTAGTGGCTGCAATGAAGAGTCTTTTTAATAGTTTATTTTTGATATCGTCTTTAAAGGAGTACATAAGCAGGGAAAAGAATATGGTTGCCATTACCGTATGAGCGCTGGGAAAGCTGTAGCCGGAGATGTGCACCATCGAATTAACCGGGCGCGCCCGGAATATGACGCTTTTTATTATGAGCTCAGAGACCAATCCGGCAGCCAGAGCTGACGCCAGCAATAACGAGTGATACCACTTCTTTTTATAGACAAGAACGGCAAAGAGAATTGCTGAAAGAACAATTAAAAATGGTGCGCTACCACAGTAGGAAATAAAAATCATCACCTTATTGAGGAGAGGGTTCCACAGCGATACCATTTTTCCATTGAGCCAGATGTCCCATCTGGTAATCAAATCACTATCAACGACATTATCCAGCATTCGGGAAAACATTATCAGGGAGAAGACATTCAGGATAAGGATATGCAGATGATATTGGGCAAATAACTGTTTTCTCTTATTGATAAAATGATAGGCATAAACGGATATGATGCTGAGGATGAAAGCGGCGAAGAAGATTCTTCCCATATAGCGGGAAGCAATCTCATAGCTGGTACCCAGGATATAGCCAATGAATATAAAAGCCATGGAATAAATTATGCAGCTCAAGATATCGAAAGGTATAAATTTAGAGAACGGTATATCCATGGAGCCGGCGGCAAAGGGAGCGACTGCTCTGGTTACTGAGTTAAACCTGCCGAGGATTAACGCTTTACCGGCATGTTTATTTAACAGCTTTTTTGTATTATCAAAATGTTCTTTTTTAAGCAGGACATATTTACCGAATTTTGAAAAAAGAGAAAATCCGTATCTGCGGCCTAAAAGATAGCCAGTAAGGTCTCCAACGATGGTACCAAGCGCAGCAATAAAGATGAGCTCTGATAAATTCAAGATACCTATTTTAGCTAAAAAACCTCCCACGATGAGGACGGATTGTCCCGGGATGAATAAGCCGAAGAATGGTGAGGTTTCTATAAAGGCAAAAAAGAAGATAATCCAGTAACCCCAGTGATTCAAGACCGCTAAGGGCAGACTTAATATTCTATCTACAATACCCATAATAGCCGGAAATCCATGTGATTAACAGCTATAGTTTACCCTATTTTAATTAAGAGGGTATTAAAAAATTATTAAAATCTTTATAAAATCCAGGAGGTTGGCTATTTTGATTTTTGTGCTGTTATGGCTCCTTTGCTGGTGTTGACCAGCAGACCATTAATTTTGCCTTGCTCGTCGGTGGTAAAGCTGAGCTTGACAATCCTGGCTGTTCCCAGATGATAACCAACAAAATCCTGTTTGGTTTCAGGCTGAAAGAGAAGGATTCCTAACTCTCCCGACATGGCAGGCCCCATAGCGGCAATCTTTCCCTCTTGCCAGAAGAGGCGGAAGAAGAAATCTCCTCTCTCGCATTTTAGCTTAATAACTGTTACCAGCGTATCACCCTCAGCAAAGGCTGAGGGAAGAGTGCCCTGGGCTTCTACTTTTTGTATGGCGCCCATCATCTGCTTAAGACGCTGCAATTTCATGGTGATGAACTGGCGAAAGCGCGGGAGCCTCTCTTTTCTGAGCAGCGCTTCCTCGAAGGGCTGGTAATCATTTTTAACAACTGCTGCAAAAACCGCTGCTGAACGATTGTTGATATCGCTGTAGAGCTCTGGATCATACTGCTGGGAGTGGAACAAAAGATTCAACGCATCCTGCCATTTCGGTTTTAACACCAAAGCGTCATTCTGCACTAATGCAATTATTACTCCTCCCGAAGTGAGTTGGTATTCCCCATGGTATGCTTTTAATTCATCAGCTTCAAAAGATTTAACAGCCGGAGGGATGGTGACATGGCCGCCAAATGTTAATGTCTCAATCTTATCCCTGATGGGATCAAAGAGGGCTCTGCCTTCAAAGGCCTGATTGCAGAAAAGCATGGTTACTATGCCAGCATCAATATAGCGGCGAAATTCAGCGCTGCTGCCCAGCATGCTGCCGCCATCGTGCTGAATGAGGGTGCCGCGTTCGGTCTTCAGCACATCCCAGCCATAGGCATAATCATTGAGAAAAGGAGTAAAGAGCTTCTTCTTCGCCTCGGCGGAGAGCACTGTGTTGCCCATGAGTGCGAGATGCCATTTGTACATATCCTTGGTAGTGGAAAGGATTCCGCCATTACCCAGCAGATTCCAGTAGGGGTAGGGCTTCTGCAGAGGTGTTCCATTATCCTTTTCGTCCACATACCAGTGAGCAACTACCTTCTGCTCCCATGGTGGAATACGATAACCGGTAAAGTTCATGCCCGCCGGCTTGAAGAGGTGCTGATGGAGAAATTCCTCATAAGGCTGACCGGAAACTGTCTCGATTATTGCTGCCAATAGGCTGTAACCGGCATTGGAGTACTGGAACTGTTCTCCGGGCTTAAAGTGCAGAGGAGCTGCGAGTATTTTTTTCACCGTCTCATCTCGATGGGCAACTTCGTAGTCCTCCCCAACGAAGTCAACCACTCCGGCTGTATGGGTAAGAAGATGATGTAGTGTGATATCAGCCTTATCCTCTGGTACTCCTTGGATATATTTACTAATACGGTCTTCGGTATTGAGCTTGCCCATCATCTCCAGCTTCATGATGCCGGCAGCAGTGAACTGTTTGGTTATGGAGCCTGTGCTAAAAACAGTTTGCAAGGTATTTGGAATCCCTTCAGTCCTGATGGCCCGGCCGTAGCCTTTGTTGAGAATAATCTCACCTTCCTTAGCAACCAGCAGCGCTCCGGAAAAGCCGAAGGGTGTTATGCGGGTAAGGTATTGATCAATATTAGCAGCCATCTTACCCTTAAGGACCTCCTGTTCTCTATTGTAGCTATCATCAACATTTATTAAAGCAAAAAGGCTGGTAACAAAAAGGCAAAAAGCAATCAGGGCGCCTATTCTTTTGATAACCATTGCTTGTTTCCTTTACAAAAAAGTTAGCATAAAGCAGCTAAGCTTTATATATTCAGAAAATTACTCTAAATAATGAGAAACATGGAAAATTAGAGAGGTTGACAAAAAACCAGATATTCTGATTATCTTTTATATGCAAAGCGTCTTTTGCTGATGATAATCATGCAGTCATAAAAAATTTTATGTGTATAAATGAATTTACTCAGCCAGCTTTGCTACTGCGACGACGGAATCTCCTTCACCCAAATCCATAAGCCGCATTCCCTGGGTGCTTCTGCCATAGGGCCGCAAATCTTTTATGCGGAATCGTATGATTTTTCCCTGATGGGAAATTATCATAACCTCATCTTCGTCTTGCACCCATTTTATTGCCACTACCCTATCGTTTTTTTCTTTAAGTTTTATGTTAACAACACCCTGACCTCCTCGATGATGACTTGCGTATTCGGCAAGGCTGGTACGTTTACCATAGCCTTTATCCGTGACAGTAAGCAGGTAGCCATAATTTCTGCAGATAGCCATGCCGATAAGGTAATCATCTTTTCTCAGGCGGATGCCAATGACTCCCCGTGCATTTCGCTGCATGCTGCGCACTTCTTTTTCTTTGAAGCAACCTCCTCTTCCCTGGCTGGTACCGAGAATAATGGTCTGGTTACCGTCAGTGAGTTTCGCATCCAAAAGCCTTTCACCTTCGTTAATGCGCATGGCAATGATACCCCTGCTCTGTGGATGGCTAAAATCTTTGAGGGGAGTCTTTTTTATAATACCTTTGCTGCTGCACATAGTAATAAAGGCGTCTTCTTCAAAATCCTTAACCACAACCAGCGAAGCAACCTTATCATCCCGATCAATGTTTATAAGATTTACAATTGGCTTTCCTCGACCACTGGCACCTACTTCTGGTATTTCATAAACTTTTAGCCAATGGATCTTTCCCTGATTGGTAAAAATGAGGACATAGCTCTTATTGGGAGCAACGAAAAGACTATCAACAAAATCCTCATCTTTCATACTCATTCCGATACGCCCTTTACCGCCGCGTTTCTGCTTTTGATAGATGCGAAGAGGTGTTCTTTTTACATAACCGGATATGCTGCAGCTGATAACCATATCCTCTTCTTTGACCGTATCTTCCAGCTCAATATCTCTCGTCTTCTCTATGATTTCGGTGCGCCGCTCATCACCATACTGTTCTTTTATACGCTCTAAATCTTTCATAATAATTTTTAATACTTTGTTTACGTCAGCAAGGATAGCTTCCAGATCTTTTATCAGCTTCAGCGTTTCGCGATATTCTTTTACGATTTTGTTCCTTTCCATGCGAGTAAGGCGATGCAATCGCATATCGAGGATTGCCTGTGCTTGAATCTCGCTGAAGGCGAACTGCTTTATTAAGCTGCTTTTAGCTGTCTGTGGATCTTTTGAGGCTCTAATAAGAGCAATTATTTTGTCCAGATGATCCAGTGCCTTTTTAAATCCTTCAAGAATATGAGCTTTTTCTTCGGCTTTTCTCAACTCGTAAAGGGTTCGGCGGGTGATAACTTGCTGCCGATGATTAATAAAGGCCTCTATCATCTGCTTCAAATTAAAGAGCTGCGGTTGCTGCTCTGCTACAGCCAACAATATAATTCCGAAGGACTGCTGCAATTGAGTATGTTTATAAAGATTGCTGAGGATATAGCCTTCAAGCTCCGGCTTATGTAATTCAATCGCTATCCTCGTTCCATCTCTATCGGATTCATCACGTAAATCGGAAATGCCTTCTATCTTTTTGCTCTTCACCAAGTCGGCGATAGATTTCAACAGATTTGATTTATTCACCTGATAGGGCAATTCCTTGACAACCAGATTTGTTTTTTTCCGTCGGGGAATTTGTTCACGAACAATACGTGCGCGAAGTTTTATTATTCCTCTTCCAGTTTCATACGCTTGCACAATTCCTTCCCGACCGTGAATAAAACCACCGGTGGGAAAATCAGGGCCAGGTAAAATATTCATAATACTTTTGAGTGTGATATCGGGGTTTTTAATGACGGCAATAATCGCGTCTACTATTTCGGTAAGATTATGCGGTGGTATGTTCGTGGCCATACCCACTGCAATGCCGGATGAACCATTGATTAATAGATTGGGAATTGACGAAGGAAGGACTCTGGGCTCAGTTCTTGTGTTATCATAGTTAGGGACAAAGTCGACGGTATCTTTCTCTATATCTGCCAACATCTCCTGGCAGATAGGGGTCATCCGAGCCTCGGTATATCGCATGGCTGCAGGTGGATCTCCGTCGATAGAGCCAAAATTACCCTGCCCATTAACTAAGGTGTAGCGCATGGTAAAAGACTGGGCGAGTCTTACCAAGGAGGGATAGACGATGGCCTCTCCATGGGGATGGTAATTACCACTGACATCACCGGCGATTTTGGCACACTTCCGATAGGGTCTATTGGGTTGTAAATTAAGGTCTTTAAGGGTATATAATATGCGCCTATGAACTGGTTTAAGTCCATCTCGTACATCCGGTAATGCGCGGCTCACGATGACCGACATGGAATAATCGAGGAAACTACTCTTCATCTCAGTTTCAATGTTTACCGGAATCAACTTTTCTCTCACTTCCATGTTTTTCTCTCCCAGACTTTCAACTATCTTAACATTAAAATACCAAGGCAAAAGCCTTAGCATTTGATAAATATTAGGGATAAAGATTTAATACTTACACTTAAATATCGAGATTCCTCACAAACAGGGCGTTATCGACAATAAACTTGCGACGCTCTTTAACTTCCTGACCCATCAAGAGATTGAAGGTTCTATCAGCCTCAACCGCATCTTCTATTGTCATCTTAATGAGCCTTCTGGTCTCTGGATTCATTGTAGTCTCCCAGAGTTGTTCTGGGTTCATTTCACCTAATCCTTTGTATCTCTGAATGTACAGGCCTTTTCTCCCCAGGGTCAGAAGATAATCCAAAAGCTCCTCTTTGGTGTTTATCCGAGTACTTTCTCCTTTATTCAGAACAAGGAAAGGCGGATGATCAAAATCTTCCAGGCTCTTTTCTGCCCGCATAAGGCTCTGGTATTCGGTAGAAGAAATCAAGGCCCAATTAATGCGACAGCTATTGGCATTGAAATTTAAAGCGCTCTGCACCATGAGTTCATAGCCGCCATATTCTTCGTCCTCTTTAACTTCGCTCTTTTCATATCCCGCCTTTTTTAAAGCAGCACTTATTTTTTCTAATGATTTTGCTCTTTGAAAAATACTTTTATTACTTAATTCAATATCTAATAGCAGTTGGATAAGCAACTTATCATAACCCCTTCGCTCCAGCCTCTCCAGAAGATATTTTATACTTGAAATTCTTTCCATGACTGCATAAAGCTGCTTGCCCGAGAAATCCACACCCTTTACTTTATTTCGCACAGTCACATCCTCCACAGAACCTTTGATGAGATGCCGCTCCAATTTCTTCTCATCATCGATATAAAAATCACTCTTGCCCCTTTTTATTCTGAAGAGAGGTGGTTGAGCAATATATATATATCCTCTCTCGATAAGCTCGGTAAAATGTCTGAAGAAGAATGTAAGAAGGAGGGTGCGAATATGAGAACCATCAACATCGGCATCGGTCATTACTATTATCTTATGATATCTTAATTGACCAACATCATACTCATCTTTACCGATACCGGTGCCTAATGCTGTTATTATGGTTCGTATTTCGTCGCTGGAAAGCATCTTATCAAAGCGTGCTTTCTCCACATTGAGAATTTTACCTCTCAAAGGAAGAATAGCCTGGAAGCGACGATCCCGTGCTTGTTTAGCTGAACCACCGGCGGAATCTCCCTCTACAAGAAAGAGCTCTGATTTTTGGGGGTCTTTCTCCTGGCAGTCGGCCAATTTTCCCGGGAGGCTTGTTATCTCTAAAGCACCTTTTCTTCTAACTAAATCTCGAGCCTTTTTTGCAGCTTCTCTTGCTCGTGCTGACTCAACAATTTTTTCTACTATGCTTTTGGCCTGAGGCGGATGTTCTTCCAGATAAGCTGAAAGTTTTTCATTGATAAATGTTTCGACTAATCCTTTGACATTGCTATTTCCTAATTTTGCTTTTGTCTGTCCTTCAAACTGGGGATTGGGCAGCTTTATACTAACTACTGCGGCTAAACCTTCACGTACATCATCGCCACTGAGCTTGATGGATCCATTCTTAATAAGTTTATTATTAAAAGCATAATTGTTAATAGTGCGGGTTAGAGCTGAGCGAAAACCAGATAAATGAGTGCCTCCTTCTTTTGTATTGATATTATTTGCAAAGCTAAAGACGTTCTCCGAATAACCATCGAAAAATTGTAAGGCAATCTCTATAAGTACCTCCTCGTTTTGTCCTGAGAAATAAATCGGCTTTGGATGAATACATCTCTTATTTTGATTAAGGTACTGAACAAAAGAGGCAATGCCTCCCGTATAATAGAATTCCTGCTTTTTGTCAGTCCTTTCATCCTCTAACGTTATTTTAAGACCTTTATTAAGAAAAGATTGTTCTCTTAACCGATTTGCTAAAATATCAAAACTGAATTCTATGCTTTCGAAGATATTTGGATCTGCCTGGAAGGTTATCTTCGTCCCCTTCTTTTTACTTGTACCTATTACTCTTAGTTTATTCAGAACTTGTCCTCGGCTGTAACTTTGTTGATATATTTTTCCATCCCTTCTCACCTCTAAATCGAGGGTTTCTGAAAGGGCGTTGACAACAGAGACTCCAACGCCATGGAGACCACCAGCTACTTTATAACTTAGATTGTCGAACTTTCCACCAGCATGTAGTGTAGTCATTACTACTTCAGCAGCCGGCCTCTTTTCCTCTTTATGCATATCAACAGGAATACCTCTCCCATTGTCAATCACAGTGATCGAATTATCTATATGAATAAATACTTTTATCTTTGTGCAAAAACCAGCCATTGCCTCGTCAACGCTGTTATCCACTACTTCGAAAACGAGCTGATGCAGTCCATATATTGCTGTATCACCGATATACATAGCTGGTCGCTTTCTTACAGCATCTAATCCTTCTATTACCTTGATCTTTGTAGCGTCGTAGATTTCTTCTTTTAATTTTGATCGATCAGTATCTGAGCCTCTTTTCATACTATATATCTCCTGGCTGACTTAAACCATACTTATATTAATATCAAAAAACCTTTCGAAAACAATTTTTACCTCTCCCCTTTTTTCCAAAGGGATAAGAACTCTCCGCATTTTGTGAAAAAAGAAGAAGCGGTTGAGGATTAATTAAGTGTCTGTAAGTACAACCTTTGTGGATTCTTATTTTATATAATTCCAAACTAGTTTAATACTCCATTCTTCTATAGGCGCATAGGCATAACAACATATAAAAAGCTGTAATCGTGCTCCTCAGCAGGCTTTAAAAGTCCCTGGCTTGCCTCGTCTTTCATTTCTAAAATGATCTTTTTATCATCTACAACATTAAAAAAATCAATTAAATACTGTGCATTAAAACCAATGATAAGCTCTTCTCCTTGATAGGCGATATCTATTTCTTCCTGCGCCTCTCCCAGTTCCGGATTATTGGAAGATACCTCCAGCTTTCCCTGCGTAATTCTTAGCTTTATGGCTTTTGACCTTTCGTTAGATAAAAGGGATATACGCTTGACGATAGCTGCTATTTCTTTCGTAGGAAGGGATATGCTTTTATCATTGTTCTTCGGTATAACTTTGTCGTAATTAGGATATTGACCTTCAATTAATCTAGAGAGTAATATTCTCTTCCCTATTTGGAAAAAAATATGATTTTCAGTTCTTCCAATTGCTATCTCATCCTCGTCCTCAATCATTGATCTCAATTCAAGCAAAGCCTTTTTTGGTATAATCACATCTATCTCGTCTTTAGAAACTGTCTCTTTCATTTTATGATCGAAAAAACAAAGTCTATGAGCATCGGTTGCTACCATTGTAAGCTTGTCTCCCTTGAGATTCATAAGACCCCCATTAAGAGCAAATCTTGTGTCTTCCTGAGTAGCAGCAAAAGCGGTTTTGTTTATCATATCCCTCATTAAATTGCTGGAAAGTCTTATAGCTTTTGAGAAATCATAATCAGGTAGTGAAGGATATTCTTCTTTGGGCATTCCTACTATTTTGAATTGTGCTTTTTTACACATTATAGATATCCAGTTATTATCTAATTTTTCAATGGTAATTTCAGCTTCGGGAAGTGCTCTAACAATCTCAAAAAGTTTTTTAGCAGAAATGGTTAAAGCTCCACCCTTTTTTACTTTAGCCTGACATCTGCATTTCATTCCTACTTCTAAGTCAGTTGCAATAAGCTTGGCCTCATTTTTCTCTACTTCTGCTTCCAATAACAAATTAGAGAGTATGGGGATAGTGTTCTTTTTATCAATTATTGATTGTAAAAGCTGCAGCTCTTTGAGAAATGGTTCTCTGTTTATTGCGAATTGCATGCTTTTTTCCTTTTATTATCAATATTATTTATATAATAATAATAATAGTAATAATGTCCTGTTGATTATAACAAAAACTGCTCTATTTGTCTACAGCAAAAGGATTTGAGCTGTTAAAAAAAAAGAGGAAAAATAACGAAAAATAATATAATTTTTTAAATAATGTTAAACTTAGTTTCACACAAGAAATCGTTTTATAAATAATGTTGAAAACCCTTGTAAACTAATGCAGTGAATCAATAAAGCTGTTAATTAAATTGTTAAATTCTTTATCTTTATCCATAAGGTTCGATATTTTTCGAATTGAATGTATAACAGTGGAATGATGTTTTCCGCCAAATTTTTCTCCAATTTCCGGTAATGACGATTTTGTGAGTTGCTTGCAAATATACATGGAAATTTGTCGTGGAAATGAAATTCTTTTAGCATTACTTTTTGATTTTAGCTGTTTTACTCTTAATTTATAATAGTCAGCTACATATTTTTGGATGGCCTCAATTGTAATGAGCTTTTTTTGATCGGGGATTATATCCTTCAATATCTCTTTAGCAAGATCTAAATGGATTTCCTCACCAGTAAGTGATGAGTAAGCAATAAGTCTTATCAAGCAACCTTCTAATTCTCTAACATTTGATTTAATATTATTGGCGATAAACATTAGTACATCATCGGGTAACATAACAGTTTCATATTCTGATTTCTTCTTTAAAATAGCTATCTTTGTCTCTAAATCAGGTGGCTGTAGGTCAGCCAGCAAACCCCATTCAAAACGAGAATGTAGTCTTTCCTCAAGGAAAGGGATATTTTTAGGAGGTGAATCGCTGGAGATAACTATTTGTCTATGGTTGTCATAGAGAGAATTAAAGGTATGGAAAAATTCTTCTTGTGTGCGCTCTTTACCCGCGATAAATTGTATATCATCTATCAAAAGAAGGTCAATGTTACGATATTTTTCCCTGAATTCGAAAATTTTATCATAGCGAATGGAGTTTATTAGATCGTTCATAAATTTTTCGGATGAAATGTAGAGAACTTTTAAGTATGGTTTATGCAACTTAACGTAGTTTCCAACTGCATGCATTAGATGTGTTTTTCCTAATCCCACTCCCCCATAAATAAAAAGTGGATTATAAGCTTTAGAAGGTGATTCACCCACTGCTCGAGCAGCAGCATTTGCAAATTGGTTACAAGAACCAACTACGAAGGTTTCAAAAGTATATTTTGGATTAAGATTACTCGAATCCTTCTTGTATCGATCTTTTGGGTCCTCCTTTTTTTCTTTTGCAGTATTTATTTTGTTTAAAATGCCTTTACTTAAAAATAGCACTTCCATAGGAGTTTTTCGTATATCTTGGATGGCTTGGTTAATCTGTTCTAAATACTTTTCTTTAAGCCAATCTTCAAACAGTTTGTTTGGAACCTGCACGTAGAGAGTTGTATCATTTGAGGAAATTAAAGATGTGGGTCGAAACCAGGTATTAAAACTTTGAGGATCAATTTGCTGTGAAATTCTTTCCAAAACTAAATTCCATAAGTCCATTTTATAATCCTAAGCGGAGCTGGGATTTAATTTGAAATTATCACCAGTTCATAGTAAAATATATTTGTCATGAAGATTAAGGGTGATAATAATATTAACAACTTTTTCCACAGCTGTGGAAAACTTTTATCTTGCTTAAAAAGATATAGTTAAAAAGGTATTCCTTTAAACGTTAACATTTGAAGAACTTTTCTCTTACAGATTATATTACCATAGGTCAAGATATTAGACAAGAAATAATAAAATAAAATGCAATAAATAAAGGAGGTAGAATGAAACGGACTTTTCAACCAAATAAGCGTAAACGACTGAAAGTACACGGTTTTTTAAACAGAATGAGTAAGAAAGCGGGAAGAAATATTATTAATAATAGGCGCAGGAAAGGTCGTACCCGCATTGCTCCTTCATAAAAGAAAAACAGTTATTTCTGGAAAGGCTTTTGACCATATTGGATGGACAAAGATTTAGTAAAAAATATAAGATATTCAGAACTTCGGATTACAGAAAAATCTACCAAAAAGGGAAGAGGATAACAACTGAGGACTTAGTTATTTGTTACCTTCCAAATAATATGGAGTATAGTAGGCTCGGTATTTCAATAAGTAAGTCAGTAGGGAATGCAGTGGAGAGAAACAAGAGAAAAAAGTGGATAAGGGAGATTTTCAGAACATCAGCTATAATGAGAAAGAAAGGTCTCGATATTGTAATAATTCTTCGAAACAACGGGAAAGAGCTTTATTTTATTAAGCTAAAAGAACAACTGGAGAAGGCTATACAGAATGCACAGGAAATAAAAACGTTGTTAAAATGATTAAAAAAACATTTATTATATTTATAGACATGTATAAGCTGTGTATCTCTCCTTTCTTGGGGAATAATTGCAGATTCTATCCAACGTGTTCAGCATATATGAAGGAGGCTATAACTTATCATGGGGCAGCTAAAGGCCTCTATCTGGGCCTGAAACGTATATTACGCTGCAATCCATTTTTTCCCGGGGGATATGATCCCGTGCCAAAGGATTTTTAATTATGGAAAAAAGAGCTCTTATTGCAATTCTCCTGTCTGTATTGATTTTAGTAATTTATCAATGGCTTTTCGTGAAGCCAAAAAAAGCTCCTGAACAGGTAACAGAGAAAAAAACAGAAGTACCCATAGAAAAAAGCGAAAAGCAGCAGGAGCCAATAGAGAAAAAGCAAGTGCAAAAAAAGGAAGAAGATGCAGAGACATCAGAAACGGTTAGTGAGTTTATCGAAGATAAAATACAAGATGAGCAGGAGAAATTAATTAGTATAGAGACGGATCTTTATTCGATTAAATTTACCAATAAAGGAGCACGAGTAAGAAGTTGGGAGCTTAAGAATTATCAGGATGATGAGGGGAGGCCTCTCGAATTGGTTTCACGAAAGATGGTGTGGAAAGGCCAGCTACCGTTATCAATATTCGTTCCTAATGATGAGAAAGTAAGCAATAAAATTAACTCAGCACTTTTTGTCGCTAATAAGAGGGGGCTGAAAATAAATAAGCAGAATAGGAAGGAGATTTTAATATTTCGCTATAGTGATGGCAGAGGCTTAAATGTTACAAAGAGCTTTAATTTCTTTTTCGATAGCTATTTAATTGATATTAAAGTAAGAACTTCCTCCGAAGAGCTTTCCAATTATGGCTTTATTCTTCTTGGTCCCGACATTGGAAACCAACCGTACGCTAAAAAGAGAAGTTTTTTCTCAGCACCTCAGGCAATGATTCAAAGTATAATCTCCATAAATGGGAAAATGGATAGAGTTAAATCCCTTAAAAGAGAAGAAGGTCAAGAGACAGTAATATCTAAAATATTTCAGGGCTCAATTAAAGTAATAGGAGTAGAAGATAACTATTTTACTGCTTTTTTCTTGCCCACGGAAGCACTAGATCAGGGCATAGTAGTACAAAGAACAATTGAAATTGGAAAGAATGAAGATGAAGCGATATATCGAGATGCCCTGCAGAGCGGATTGCCTCTAAATGTAAAGGGAAAAAACGTAAATATTTTTGTTGGGCCCAAAGATTACAAGCTTCTTTCAGAAATAAGCCCAGAGCTTGAAGGTGTAGTCAATTTTGGTGTCTTCAGCTTTATTGCAAAACCATTACTTTTTGTGCTGCAAGCAATTAATAAATATGTCAAAAACTACGGATTCTCAATAATAATATTGACCATTTTAATTAAAATGATCTTCCATCCACTTACAAGAAAAAGCTATAAATCAATGAAAAAAATGCAGAGCCTCCAACCCAAATTAAATGCTATTAGGGATAAATATAAAAAAGCTAAGAAAGATCCTGTTTTACGGCAGAAGATGAATCAAGAGATTATGGAACTTTATCGTAAGGAGGGTGTAAGTCCTATGGGAGGTTGTCTGCCTATGCTGTTGCAATTACCCGTACTTTTCGCCATTTACAAAATCTTATACGTGTCAATAGAACTACGACATGCTCCCTTTATTTGGTGGATTACAGACCTTGCTAAAAAAGATCCGTACTACATAACACCGATAATAATGGGAATCACTATGTTAATTCAGCAACGAAGCACCCCAACTACAGGAGACCCTACTCAGACAAAAATGCTCAAGCTCATGCCAATTTTCTTTACCTTTCTTTTCCTTAATTTTCCCAGCGGTCTGGTATTGTATTGGTTGGTTAACAATTTAATTACCATAGGGGAGCAAAGATTAATAAATATAAATGCAAAAAAAGAGCCTGAGAAAGTAAAGGGGAAATCAAAAGCCAAAAGCAAAGAGAAAAAGAGGAGTGACTAGTTATGGCTATTGAGATAGAGTTTGAGGGGGAAACCCTGAAGAAGGCTTTAGAAAAAGCATGCAAATTCTTTAGTGCTGATGAAAATTATATTGATTATAGAATAATATCAGATATAGAAAACAGAAATAGTGAAGATAATGAGAAAAAGGTTAAAATTATAGCAAAACGTAAGTTAGAGATTAATCCAGGATCAGAAACAATACAGGAAAAGGCATCATTGGAAAAAGCAGCTGTAGCAGTAGAAGAAATAGCTGAACAAATAGCTGCAAATAAAAACGATTTAACTGTGCAGGAGAAACAATATCGCGTTGTTGAGTTTCTGCAAGATATTATCTCTCGAGCGAAGCTTAATGTAAAAATACAAAGTACAGAGGATAATCGTCAGGTAATAATAGATCTCTCAGGGCCAGATAAAAACTTTTTGTTGGATAATAAAGGACAGTTGCTTAGTTCTTTACAATATCTTCTTAGCAAGATCTTCTCAAACGATCGTGGTTTTCCATCCAAAGTGATTCTTGACTGTGATGGATATAGAAAACTCCGGGAGAAGGAGCTTAGAGAGATTGCACGAAAAGGAGCTTCGATAGCAAAACGCAAGGGTCGAGAGTATCTTCTTGGTTTTATGAATCCTTACGAGAGAAGACTTATCCACGTAACACTCAAAAATGATCCTGGAGTGACAACAAAGAGCCGTGGTGATAAATTTATAAAGAGAGTCGCTATTATACCCAATAAATAGGGTACAGGATAAGAGCAAAAAAGAAGTGTAGATGAAGTGGTTGTGGCCAAAAAAAGAGCTTTATGATAGAGGAAGATACTATTGCAGCCATATCTACTCCCCTGGGAAGAGGTGGGATTGGTTTAATTAGGATAAGCGGTCCCACTGCACTAAAGATATGTAAAAAAATATTTATTCCTCATACCCAAAAAATAAGCACCATAAAGAGCCATCAAACAGTATTAGGAAAGATTGTTGATCCTAAACACAAAACAGAAATAGACCAGGTTCTTCTCACCTATTTCAAACATCCTAAATCATTTACTAAAGAAGACATCGTTGAGATTAGTTGCCATGGCAGTCCTCTTCTCTTAACGCAAGTTTTAGAGATAGTAATCCTCAGTGGTGCCCGTCTTGCCAAGCCTGGCGAATTCACCTATAGAGCTTTCATAAATGGTAGAATTGATCTTACACAAGCAGAAGCACTAAATGATTTAATTCAAGCCAAGACAAAATATCAGGCGCAACTGGCTTTTCAACAACTTCAAGGAAGTATCTCACAGAAATTAAATCTCCTCGATGAACGATTAAAAGATATAATTGCTCGATGCGAAGCAAATGTTGATTTTGAGGAGGGTGAATTCCAATTTATCTCCTACGAAGAACTTTCTCAGAAAATGAAGGAGATATCTCAAGAATTGGATGATTTAGAGAAGAGTTTTGATAAAGGAAGAATTATTAGCGAGGGGATAAGCCTGGCAATTGTTGGCAAACCTAATGTGGGAAAATCAAGTCTGTTTAATAGACTTCTTAACATGGAGAGAGCAATTGTAACAGAAGTTCCCGGTACCACAAGAGATTTGATCATAGAATCTGCTAACATTAAAGGAATACCAATACGTTGTATTGATACCGCCGGTATTAGAGGATCTGAGGATATGATTGAGAAAGAAGGAATAAGGAGAAGTCAGAATGCTATAGAACAAGCCGATTTGATCATTGGATTGGTCGATGGTTCATGCTCGCTTGATAATTTAGATCATGGAATTATAGCAGAGCTTCAGGATAAAAATTTTTTATTAGGAATAAATAAAATAGATTTGAAACAGAAGATATCTAAGAAAGAGCTTAAGGAGATTGTTCGTGGTCAACCAATAGTTGAAATATCCGCAAAAACTGGCCAGGGCGAGGAGATGTTAAAGGCGAAGCTTTTAGAATTAATAATAGGCACTGATTATTCCACGGTTGAGGAAGAGATAATTACAAATATAAGACATAAAACGATAATTAGCGAAACACGCATGTTGTTAGGAAGGGCACTAAAAACCTTACATCAGGGACTTTCTGAAGAATTTGTCTTATTAGACCTGCATAGAGCATTTGAAAAATTGGGTGAGGTAACAGGCCGTACACCCATTGAGGATATTTTAAGCCATATTTTCTCCAAATTCTGTATCGGAAAGTAACAGAAAAAAGGAATTACTATGGTTAACTATTCTGAAGAGTATCAGATCGTCGTCATCGGAGCAGGCCATGCTGGGTGTGAAGCCGCCATAGCCAGCGCTACATTAGGGATGAAAACTGCTCTTTTTACTATTAATTTAGAAAGTATTGCTCAGATGTCATGCAATCCGGCTATAGGAGGCCTCGCCAAAGGACAAATGGTTCGGGAGATCGATGCTTTGGGTGGAGTAATGGGAAAAGTTATTGACCAGACCGGCATCCAATTTCGCCTGCTCAACAGGAGCAGAGGCCCTGCCGTACAAGCACCAAGAGCCCAGGCAGATAAAAAAAGATATATGACCGCAATGAAAAGTCTTTTAGAAACACAGAAAAACCTTTATCTCAGACAGGCCGAGGTGGTGGAGATTTTGCTTGAAAAGGAGAAAGTAGCAGGAGTAAGAATAAAAGATGGAACACTTATAAGGGCTCAAGCAGTTATAGTAACTACAGGGACATTCCTAAATGGAGTAATTCATATCGGTAAAAGCACATATTCTGCAGGAAGAGCTAACGAGCCACCGTCGGTAGATCTGGCAAATTCTCTGGCGAAGTTAGGCTTGAAAAAAGCACGACTCAATACCTGCACACCTCCACGGCTTAATAAGCGCAGCATAGATTTTAGTTGCTTTGAACCACAGCCGGGAGACCCTGAGCCCGTACCCTTCTCCTTTACTACAGAAAAAATCGATGGTGAACAAATATACTGCTACCTCGGTTATACTAATCCAAAGGTTCATAAAATTATCAGAGAGAATATGGACAAGGCTGCCTTCTATAGCGGGAGAATAGGGGGCGTGAGCCCTCGATATTGCCCCTCCTTAGAAGATAAAGTTCTTAAATTTCCCCAAAAGGATCGACACCAGCTCTTTTTAGAGCCGGAGGGGCTCGATACAAACGAGGTTTATCTCAATGGAGCCTTTACCAGTTTAGCAGTGGAGGTTCAACAGGCCATTTTAAAAGAGATAAGAGGATTAGAGAGAGCGGAGATTATGAGACCCGGATATGCTATAGAATATGATTTCGTTCCGCCCACCCAGCTAAGAGCGACATTAGAGACAAAAGCCATTGCAGGTCTTTATTTAGCCGGACAAATTAATGGCACCTCAGGATATGAGGAAGCAGCAGCTCAGGGATTGATGGCAGGTATTAATGCGTGTTTGAAATTAACAAAAAGATCACCACTTGTGCTAAAAAGGTCTGACGCTTATATAGGAGTATTAATAGATGATTTAATAACAAAAGGAACAGATGAACCCTATAGAATGTTTACCTCAAGAGCAGAATATCGACTTGTGCTGCGCTATGACAATGCTGATTTGCGTTTGACTCCTCTGGGATATGAAGTTGGATTAATTAATGAAGAACGTTATAAACGGTTTCTTGAGCGAAAAAATAGAATAGAGAAGGCAGTTGAAGTTTTAGGGAAGAGCTTTATAAGCGAAAAAACAGTTAGAGGCAGAAAGAAAATGCCATCCTGGCTTAAAACAGGAGAATCGATAGAACAAATGCTAAAGCGACCGGAGATATCATTCTCGCAGATTAAGCCTTATATTCCGAAGGCAATTGATCTCAAAAAGGATGAGGAGCGGGTAGTTGAGGTAGCAATAAAATACCGGGGCTATATAAAAAGGGAACAGGAGAAGATAAACAGGTTATTAAAAATGGAAAAAAGGCACATACCACAGGACTTTTCCTACAAAGGTATTCCAGGCCTTTCTCAAGAGGTTAAAGAAAAATTGGAGGAAGTAAGACCAGAAAATTTAGCCCAGGCAGGAAGGATTCCGGGAATTACTCCTGCAGCTTTAGGAGTTATACATATTTATTTAGAGAAGAGGAGAAGAGAAGATGGAACAGCTCGTTGAACAGTTTATAAAGGAAGCGGAAAATGCCGGGATTTATCTCTCAGAAAAAGTGTTGAGTCAAATTGAAGAATACAAAAGGATATTGCTTAAATGGAGTAGTTTCATAAATTTAACCACTATCAAGAATCCTCTCGATATGTACCGCTATCACTTTCTGGAATCTTTTTATTGTACTACCTTTATACAGAAACGAGGTAAATTAGCAGATGTTGGATCGGGAGCGGGTTTTCCTGGTTTGGCCATAAAGCTGTTGAGACCTCAATTGAAGGTTTGGCTGATTGAACCGAAGCAGAAACGAGCCATATTTTTGAAAGAAGTAATCAGAAACCTTGAGCTAAAAAATGTTTGTGTCGTGCAAAAAAGGATAGAAGAAATAATGGGTGGCGCCATGCCTGAGGTTAATTATATTACCTCAAGAGCTGTGGGAAGATTAGCTATAATAGTGTCAGGGGCGCATAACATATTGACAGAAAAGGGAATAATTATCCTGCTCATGAGCGAAAGCAGCATTGAGCAGTTGGATAAAGAGGGTTTACAGTTAATTGAGAAACATAAGATTCCTTTCCGCAAGGAAGGAATAATAGCACTATGTCAGCCAAAGAAAGATGTTTCACGTGAAACATTTTCTCTTTAATTAAATTTCTTTCTGTGATATCCTTAAGAGGAAAAAGTGGTATGTTATTATTTGTGGACAAAGTATAGATATGGGCAGAATTATTGCCATTGCTAATCAAAAAGGAGGAGTTGGCAAAACTACAACAGCAGTAAATCTAGCCGCTGCTTTAGCAGCAGTAGAGCGTCATACCTTGCTGGTTGATGTTGATCCCCAAGCCAATTCCACAAGCGGTTTGGGTCTGGCCGCAAATCACGGCAGACCAAGTATTTATCAAGCACTTTTATCATCATCACGAGACATTTCTAAATTGATAATAGCTACAGATTTGGACTTTTTAAAGCTCATACCCTCAGAAAAGAATCTAATTGGTGCAGAGATTGAGCTCATTTCTATGAAAAAGAGAGAATTACGACTAAAATTAGCCCTCCAGAGCTTAAGAGAATCTTTTCAATATATTCTAATTGACTGTCCTCCATCTCTTGGTTTGCTAACAGTAAATGCTCTTACTGCCGCTGACTCTCTTCTCATTCCTCTGCAGTGTGAGTACTATGCATTAGAGGGCATATCTGAGCTCATGAATACCTTGTGGCGCATTCGTCAGTCCCTCAATCCATCTCTCCGAATCGAAGGAGTCCTTTTCACTATGGTAGATGAACGTACCAATCTATGCCAGCAGGTTATGGGAGAGATACGCAAATATTTTAAAGAAAAGGTCTTCTATACTTTAATACCTCGAAGTGTTAGATTGGGTGAAGCTCCCAGTTTCGGCAAACCAATAATATTATATGATATAAAATCAAAAGGGGCTGAGGCTTATTTAAATTTAGCAAAGGAAATAATATCAAATGAAAAGAAAGGCATTAGGTAAAGGGTTGGATGCCCTGATACCAAAGGTATCCGAGGAAAAGACATTAGAGGTAGATGTGGATCTTCTATCACCTAATCCTCATCAACCACGTTTGCAATATAACGAAGAAAAGATGCTGCAGCTGCAGCAGTCAATTAAATCAAATGGAATACTCCAGCCAATATTAGTTCGTAGATTACCAGATGGATATCAGATTATTGCTGGTGAGAGACGATGGAGAGCTGCTCAACAGTTGGGGATGCTAAAGCTACCTGTGATCATTCGAGATGTTCCAGAGGATAAAATATTAGAGTTATCTCTTATCGAGAATATTCAACGCGAAGAACTCACGCCAATCGAAGAGGCAGAAGCTTATAACGAACTTATTGCTCGTATGGGATTAACCCAGCAAGAAGTTGCTGATAGAGTAGGCAAAGATAGGTCTTCTATTGCCAATTACTTGCGACTACTTAAACTTCCACCAAAGATAAAAGAAATGGTTATGCAGGGGCTTATAAGCATGGGTCACTGCCGCACTCTGTTAGGTTTGGAAGATGCTAAAGAACAGGAAAAGGTTGCCAATCAAATCTTAAACAAAGGGCTCTCTGTTAGACAGGTTGAAGCCTTAGTCAGGAAAATAAAATTAGAGCAAAAACCAAGGAGGGTAGATAAGAAAGAGCCTGATTTAGATGTCTTTACTCGAGCAGCAGAAGAAAAGCTGGAGAAGCTTTTTTCCACAAAAGTAATAATAAAAAAGCAAGGAAAGGGCGGCAGCGTTGTTATAAGATTTTTTTCTGATGAGGATTTAGATAGGATATATAATATTTTAATAAAAAGGTAGTTTAACTTTTTAAATTAGAAAAGGTTTAAAGATGACGGATAAGTTTGAAAGAGACGACATAGTTGGTTTTTTGGGAGATTCTGTCGAAGTTGATGGAAAAATTTCATTCACCGGCGTTCTCCGGGTTGATGGAAAACTCAAGGGAAAAATACGCTCCAAGAACTCATTAGTAGTAGGAGAAACTGGTCAAATTGAGGGGGATATTAACGTATCTCAAGTTTCAATAAGTGGAAAGGTTACCGGCTCCATAAAAGCGCAAGAGAAACTTGAACTTTCTTCCAGCGCTAAAGTTTTTGCCGATGTTACAACCTCCTGCTTTAAGATAGAAGAAGGAGCTGTATTTCAAGGGAATTGCACCATGGAGGATAAAAAACTGAGTGAGGAGTATACAAAGAAGCCGTTGGATTTTCCAGCTTTGGCCAAAAAAGATAAATAGCTTCATGAATATTTTTATTAACATGGATAAAAAGAAGAGACTAACAGAAATGGTCTCTGGTTCCGGTTGAGCCTCAAAAATAGGGCCAGTGGACCTGGCAACAGTATTATGTAATATTTCAATTCCAGCAGATGATAGGAGCTGTTCAGGCATAGAATCTTCGGAAGATGCGGGAATTTATTTTCTCAAGGAGGATCTTGCGCTGCTGCAATCAGTGGATTTTTTCACTCCTATCGTAGATGATCCTTACATGTTTGGTACTATAGCTGCGAGCAACGCACTAAGTGACATTTACGCTATGGGAGGGAAGCCCTTATCAGCATTAGCTTTGGTATGTTTTCCTAAAAAGGGCACAGAGTTTTCAATCATGGAGAAAATGTTGTGCGGCGGTTTGGACAAATTAAGAGAAGCCAAGGTTAGCTTACTGGGAGGTCATACTGTTGCCGATCAGGAGATCAAATTTGGCTTTGCTGTTACAGGTACCATAAATCCAGAAAAAATAATCTATAACTCAAAAGCTAAAGTTGGAGATAGCCTACTGCTTACCAAACCATTAGGTGTTGGTATCATTAGTACGGGCATTAAAAAAGGAGTAGTAAATCAGGAATTAATTGAAGAGGTTACCACCTTAATGTCCCAACTTAATCGCAGAGCTTCTGAGTTGATGGTTGAGGTTGGTGTTTCAGCTGCTACCGATGTAACTGGTTTTGGTCTTTTGGGTCATTGTTTTGAAATGAGCAAGGCGAGCGGTGTAACCTTTGAAATTAATATCAGCTCAATACCTGTAATCGAAAAAGCCCTTAAGTTAGCGGCTCAAGGAATTTATCCTGCTGCAGTAAACTCCAATTTGGAGTATGTTAAAGATTCTGTTGAGTTTCTGGAGAATCTTGATCAGCCTCGGAGAATAATGATACTCGATCCACAGACTTCTGGTGGTATATTAATTTCCGCTCCTCTTGAAAAATGTAGTATAATATCACGAGAGCTGAAAAAATATGGCATTACCGCAGCTCTTATCGGCAGAGTTGTTGAGAAACAACCTAAGTCTATTATTATACGGTGATGCTTTTTTAAGCTCAACTATATAAATTATTAATATATTTTGTAGTTTTTAAAAGGTTTTTAATTATTTTATTTAACTAAGGCGTATTAATAACTTATTTATTATTCTTTTCTTAAGCACTAATTATGGAGCTTCATATCTCTTATATTGATATCATAGGTATTATATGCTGTGTTGCCGTCTTGCTTTGGTTACTTAATCGATACCTTTTCCAACCTATAATCCAAATATTAGATAAGCGTGAAGCAGAAATTCAGGGTTCTCGAGACAAAGCTGAAAAGAATCTTAAAAGCATAGAGAAAAAAGTCTCTATTTATCGAAGTGCTATAAGTAAGGCTAAAGCGGAATCTCGTGTTAAACTAAAGAAAAGTGTTTACCAAGCAATAAAAGAGAAAACTAAAATTATTGATGAAACGGAGAAAAAGAACGAGCAGTTTTTAGCGCAAAAGTTAAAAGAGATTCAGGAAGAGGAAGTTAAAACCCGGCGACATTTAGAAAAGAAAGTTGCTTCTTTGACAGCTCTCATTATAGATAATCTTTTAAAGCAGTAGGTATCAAGGAGTATGCACGTATTCTGGAAAATATTGAATATAGCACTATTAGGAGCAGCACTTATATTTTTTCTGCGGAAGCCGTTAGCCAAACTTTTGGCTCGCAGATCTCAGCGCATACGCGATAGTCTTAGAGAAGTTTATAGTGCCAGAGAGGAGACGTTAGCTCGTCTGGCTCTGGTTGATGCGCAGATAAAAGCTCTTGCTCGAGAGATTGAGGAGATAAAAAATAAAACAAGAAAAGAGACAGATGAACAACGTGAGCGACTTTTGAAAGAAGCGAAACAAGAATGCCAAAGCTTGATTAAAAGCAGTCAACAATACATTGAGAGAAAGATTGACGAGTCTCAGAAACGTCTTAAGGCATATGCAATAGAAAAAGCTATTAGCTGTGCGCAAGAGAAAATTGCACTGGAGCTATCAGAAGATTTTCATAATAAGTTGATTGACGCCTATATAAAGCAATTAAGCAAGCACCCATGAGAAATAATATTGTAAGCTTGAGATACGCACGGGGTCTTATTAAAGCTTCTAAAGCTCGCAATGAAGAAAAAGATGTTAGGCTACAAATTGCTCGTCTTTTAAAATTGCTCTCCGACTACCCCAACCTTAAAGACCTCTTATTGAGCCACACTGTTAATCCTTTTGCAAAACAGGCTATAATAGAGAGTCTTTCTAAAGATTTAGATTTGACTGAAATAACAAAGAATTTCATTTTCCTGCTGATAAAAAAAGGGCGTATCGATCAAATTGAAGACATATTCTCCATTTATCAAGATGAGTTAGATTATCAGGCTGGTATTTGTACTGCAGAAGTAACCGTGGCTAAAGCGCTTACTGCGAGTCAGAAAGAGCAGTTGAAAAAGAAGCTTTCCGAAATCACAGGTTACAAGATTAAGCTTAAGATAGATATTTCTCGGGAGATCATTGGCGGTGTAATAGTTAAGATTGGCAGTGTCATTTATGATGGCAGCTTAAAACAGCAGCTCCAAAAGCTTAAGAAGAAAATATATGAGGTTTAAGAGATGAAGATAGAACCTGATGAAATCAGCAGAATAATACAGCAACAAATAGAGCAATATCAGAAAGAGATAGATTTCAAAGAGGTTGGCACAGTTATATATGTAGGAGATGGGATAGCTCGAATTTATGGTTTGGATAATGCTATGTCAGGCGAGCTCATTAAATTCCCTCACGGCGAATACGGTATTGCTCTAAATTTAGAAGAGGATAATGTTGGTGTAGTTGTTTTGGGAGATACTCACTACATTAAAGAAGGAGATGTTGTTGAGCGCACAAAGCGTATTTTGCAGATTGTAGCGGGAGAAGAGCTGGTAGGAAGAATAATAAATTCACTGGGATTTCCTCTTGATGGCAGGGGGCCAATTAAGACTAAACACTTCATGCCGTTAGAGCATTTGGCTCCTGCGGTTGTTGATAGACTTCCCGTCAACCAACCCCTTCAAACAGGTATCAAATCCATCGATTCCATGATTCCGATAGGCAGAGGACAGAGAGAACTCATTATTGGTGATAGGCAGACGGGAAAGACTGCCATAGCTATAGATACCATTATAAATCAGAAAGGTACAGATGTATACTGCATTTATGTTGCCATTGGACAGAAGAGCTCGAGCATTGCTCGCACAATAAAGATCCTGAATGATTATAGCGCAATGGATTATACAATAGTAGTCTCAGCTTCAGCAAGTGAAGCAGCAGCATTACAATATATTTCTCCCTATAGTGGTTGTGCCATAGGTGAATATTTCCGCGATAACGGTAAGCATGTTCTGGTAATTTACGACGATCTATCGAAGCATGCTGCTGCATATCGAGAAATTTCATTGCTTTTGCGGCGCCCACCAGGTCGGGAAGCCTTTCCTGGAGATATATTTTATCTCCACTCCCGCTTATTAGAGCGAGCAGCTAAGCTTAATGATGATCAAGGAGGGGGCTCTCTTACAGCTCTCCCCATAATAGAAACTCAGACGGGAGATTACAGCGCTTATATACCAACCAATGTGATATCCATTACTGATGGTCAAATTTATCTGGAGAGTGATTTATTCTATGCAGGAATGCGACCGGCCATAAATCTGGGGCTTTCAGTATCACGTGTCGGTGGTTCAGCCCAGCTAAAGGCAATGAAACAGGTAGCGGGCACCTTAAGATTGCAGATTGCTCAATATAGAGAGATGGAGGATTTTGCTAAATTTGGTAGTGAATTGGATAAAGCAACTCAAGCTCAACTCCACAGAGGTCGTCGTTTAATGGAGCTGCTTAAACAAGCGCAATATAAACCACTTTCAGTTGGCAAACAAATTATTATGTTTTATGCCGCTTCCAAAGGTTACTTGGATGATTTGGAAATTAATGAGGTGCTGGCTTTTGAGCATAATGTGTATGAGCACTTGGACGAGAAGCATCCTCAATTAGAAAAGTTACTTATTGATAAAAGCCAAATTGATCAGGAGCTCGAGCAGAAAATGCAAACAGCTTTAGACGAATGTAAAAATCACTTTTTATCCGAAAGAAAGGCATAGCCTATGCCAACTCTTGCAGATTTAAAAAGCAGAATAAAAAGCATTAAAAGTACCCAACATATTACCAGAGCGATGAAGATGATAGCTCAAGCACGCCTGCGACAGTGGCGTGATTTGCTAACTCAATCCCGTCCTTTTTCTTCTGCCATTGAGGAGATAATTTCTAATTTAGCTCTGAGAGTAAGTTCTAAGGCACATCCATTATTGCAGCAGCGGGATGAAAAAAAGCAGGTGTTTTTAATTATTACCTCCGATCGTGGATTATGCGGTTCTTTTAATAGCAACGTAGTAAAAATGGTTGAAGAAATAATGGAGAAAACTCAGGATGCCGAGGTACGGCTGTTTTTAGTGGGTAAAAAAGGAATAGATTATTTTAGGCGACAAAAATATCCTATTGAATATTCCCGGATTGGAATATTTCAAAATTTAAATCTAAGCCATGCTACACCCATTGCGGCATGGGTTTTGAAAAAATTTAGTAAAGGTGATATTGATTCCTTTTATATTGTTTATAATCAATTTAAATCACTTTTAGAGCATAAAGTGGTGGTAAAAAAGCTGCTCCCACTTTTGAGAGCTGAGCCTCCAAGGCAGCGAGCAGTGATAGATTATATTTACGAGCCACAGAAAATTACGGTATTGAAGAAACTGATACAGCTCTATATAGTTAATACTCTTTATTTATCCTTTTTAGAATCACATACAGCAGAGCACGCAGCTCGTATGATAACCATGGAATCTGCTACAAATAATGCTGAGGAATTGCTTGAGCAGCTAACCCTTTTACATCATAAATTGCGACAGGCGCATATTACGAAGCAGTTGTTAGAAATTGTGAGCACTTCCGAGGCATTAAAAGAAATTTAGAATTGATTTAATTACTTTAATTTATATTAAATTTTTGGGAAGCAATTATGAATAAAGGTAAAATTATACAAGTAATAGGTCCTATAGTGGATGTGGAATTTTCCTCGGAAAACATACCTACAATATATAATGCATTAAAGATAGATTTAAAAACAAAGAGCAAGGATAAACAAAATACGGTTGTATTGGAGGTGACACAGCATCTGGGTGAAAATAGAGTCAGATGTATCGCATTGCACTCTACTGATGGGCTCATTCGTGGTTTGGATGTTTTTGATACTGGTGGACCCATTAGCGCACCAGTAGGTCGTGAAACCTTAGGGAGAATGATAAATGTAGTTGGAGACCCTATAGATAATTTAGGACCGATAGAAGCAAAACAGAGATACTCCATCCACCGTCCACCTCCACCCTTAGAAGAACAGGAAACAAAGGTTGAGATGTTTTCTACAGGAATTAAGGTAATTGATTTATTAGCTCCCTACAGCAAGGGTGGTAAGACGGGTCTCTTTGGCGGAGCCGGCGTGGGGAAGACTGTTTTAATAATGGAGCTTATCCATAATATTGCAGTGCATCATGGGGGATATTCCGTTTTTGCCGGTGTAGGCGAAAGAACCAGGGAAGGTAATGACCTATGGTTGGAGCTGAAAGAATCAGGTATTATTAAGAAAACAGCGCTCATTTATGGACAGATGACCGAACCTCCTGGAGCACGTTTTAGGGTAGCATTGACAAGCCTTACTGCCGCAGAGTACTTTCGCGACGAGGAAGGAATAGATGTCTTATTATTTATAGACAATATCTTCCGTTTTACCCAGGCAGGCTCGGAAGTTTCAGCTCTACTGGGTAGAATGCCCTCGGCAGTTGGATATCAACCCACGCTTGCAACCGAGATGGGCGAACTTCAGGAGCGAATTACCTCCACCAGAAAAGGCTCCATTACATCCGTGCAAGCCATATACGTTCCTGCGGATGATTTGACTGACCCTGCCCCGGCCACAACCTTCTCTCATCTGGATGCTACCACTACGTTATCCCGCCAGCTCTTTGAACTGGGGATATATCCAGCAGTAGATCCATTGGCATCTACATCACGAATTCTTGACCCACAGGTAGTTGGTGAAGAGCATTACCAGGTAGCTCGTCAGGTACAGACCATTCTGCAGCGCTATAAAGAGCTGCAGGACATTATCGCAATTTTAGGAATCGAAGAACTCTCTGAAGAAGATAAATTGATAGTTACCCGGGCGCGAAAGATACAACGCTTTCTTTCTCAGCCCTTTTTCGTAGCTGAACAGTATACCAGTCTTCAAGGAGTATTTGTCAAGGTCGAAGATACAATTAAGGGCTTCAAAGGTCTTATAGAGGGGGAATACGACGATATTCCCGAGCAGGCCTTTTATATGACTGGCACCATGGAAGAAGTATTGCGCAAAGCCGAAGAATTGAAATCCCAACGTATCGCATAGATAGTAGAAGGTGACCAAAATGCCTAAACTTTATTTAACAGTGGCGACACCGCAGAAATTAATTGTTCAAGATGAGGTAGAGGAGGTAATAGCTCCGGGTTCTAAAGGGTATTTTGGCGTTTTGCCCACTCATACACCTTTCCTGACGGAATTAAGAGCGGGTGATATCAGCTATCAAATTGATGATAAAAAGCATGTATTGTGGATCAGCGGAGGCTATTGCGAGGTATTGGAGGAAAAGGTTACCATCCTGGCGCATAAAGCCAGACAGAAGGTAGAAAGCAAAGAAGCCGAACAGAAAGATGCAGAAAAAATCTAAGCTTGGGAGTATCCTGTGCCCGGACACATCAATGATAATCAAGCCAGCCTCGACGCCTTTTTAGGGGGGGAAATAAAACTCTATCAGCCAAAAGAGGGCTATCGATTTTCCATTGATTCCATCCTCCTGGCCGATTTTATCAAATGTACGGCACATGATAAGATTGTCGGCCTTGGTAGCGGATGCGGTATAATCCCACTAATTTTACATCATAATAAAACATTTCACTCCATCCTGGGAATAGAAATACAAGGAGAGCTGGCTGAATTAGCCGAGAAGAATGTTCTTCTCAACAGGGCGGAGAAAAAGGTAAAGATAGTACAGGAAGATTTTCGCCGCTTTGCTGCTTCATATAATAGAGAGAAATTCGATATAGCAGTTTCCAACCCACCCTATAGAAAATTACATTCTGGCAGACTCAATCCCGAGCAGGGCAAAGCCATTGCCCGGCATGAGATAAGCTGTACGCTGGAGGAACTTATCTCTGCTACGGCAAAATTATTGGATATCAAGGGACAGTTTTACTACATTTATCCCGCTTTCAGATTAAGTGAGATGATCGCTCTGTTGCTCAGGCATCACCTGTCTGCAAATAAGCTTTGTTTTATCCACCCCCAGGCCGATGGAGAAGCCACGCACTTCCTGGTACAAGGAGGCTTTACCTCACCGCTTAATCTTAAGATTCTCCAACCTATTTCTATCTTTAAACCAGATGGTAGTTACACAAATAATATCAGAGAGATTCTACAGAAAAAATAATATATTTTATCACTTTGATTCCAATGTAGCCATGCTTGACAGTGAGGGGCTATTTTGTTATAGTTAGCTGAAAAAATTGAGCGATGTTAACCGTTTATATCTACTCGTATAGAGAAGGATGATAGAGAATTTTAAAACCCTTTTTCGTTATCGTGTTCTTATTCAGAGCCTGGTTTCGCGGGAGCTCAAGGCGCGCTATCGCGGCTCGGTGCTGGGATTCCTCTGGTCGCTGCTTAATCCTCTTCTCCTCTTGCTGATATACAGCTTTGTCTTTTCCGTAATATTTACCCCTCCACGAGCGGAGGGAAATACTCCTTATGCCCTCTTCCTCTTTTGTGGTCTGCTGCCCTGGATCTGGTTTTCATCCTCGCTGCTTGAGTCCTCTCATATTCTCGCCAGCAATGCCAACTTGATAAAAAAAGTTCTCTTCCCCGCTGAGGTACTTCCCTGTGTGAGCGTTTTTACTAACATGGTACATTTTTTTCTGGCGCTTCCCATCCTTTTTGCCGTTTTAATAATTTATAAAAAGCCTATTACTGTCTATTGGTTTCTCTTTCCTTTAATCATCCTGGCGCAGCTCGTTTTTACCTTTAGCTTAAGCCTGCTCATCTCTTCTCTGGCAGTACATTTTAAGGATATTCAAGATATCATAGCGAACCTCATGACATTCTGGTTTTTCGCCACACCGATTATTTACGGATTAAGCTGGATACCAGAGCGATTTCGCTGGGCATTAAGCTTGAATCCCATGACCCACATTATTGTCAGTTATCAGAGAACACTTTTTACCGGGGAATTACTCCCCTGGCGCAGGCTTTCCGTGACATTTTTGCTATCATTACTTCTATTATTTATAGCTAATTTTATTTTTGACCGATTAAGGGATAGCTTTGCGGAGGAGGTTTGAGTGGAAGCCATAGTAGTTGACAAGGTATCGAAATATTATCGTAAGCATACTGACAGACATCGTTTTCAGACGCTCAAAAGCGCTATTGTAAAGGGGAATATTTTTAAAGAGCTGAGGCCAGAAGAGAAGTTCCGTGCGCTGGATAAAGTGAGCTTCCGGGTAAGAAAAGGAGAGACCTTCGGTATTATTGGAAGTAATGGTGCCGGGAAAAGTACGCTGTTAAAGTTAGTCGCTGGGACTTCCAAGCCCACAGAGGGTAACATTGAAGTCAATGGTCGTCTTTCAGCTCTCATTGAGCTGGGCGCTGGATTTCATCCCGAGATAAGCGGACGGGAAAATATATACATAAATGGTATTATGCTGGGGCTCAGTAAAAAAGAGATCAGCCGTAAATATGATGATATTGTGCGTTTTGCCGAGTTAGAGGATTTTATCGAAAGCCCGGTAAAGACCTATTCCACCGGTATGTATCTGCGTTTGGGTTTTGCCGTGGCTATTCATGTAGATCCTGATGTCCTACTCATTGATGAAGTTATATCTGTAGGTGATCAGGCATTCAGTCAGAAATGTATTGATAAGTTCAATGAGTTTCGTTGGAGAAACAAGAGCATTCTCCTTGTGACTCACAGTTTGGGAATGGTCATCCAGCTATGTGATGGAGCTCTATGGTTGGAGAATGGACGCATCCAGAGCATGGGCGATCCGCAAAAGGTGGTAGATGATTATTTGACCTTTGTGGAGAATAAAGAGGAGGTCGTTTTAAGCCAGGCCCATGGGGTAATGGAGGAGGAAACTTCTCAAGCGGAGGAAGAGTCTCAGGTACAAAAGGGTAAATCCAGCTTTAAAGCAAGTCGCTGGGGAAATCGGGATGTAGAGATTACCGATGTTAAGCTTATAGACAGCAAAGGCAAGGAGAAGCACATCTTTCAGTCTGGAGAGCCGATGGAAATCCAAATGTCCGTCAAAGCCAACGAAAGGATTAAGGATTTTGTCTTTGGCATTGGCTTATTCAACAGCGAAGGAGTATGCTGCTATGGTTCTAATACATATATTGAGCAATTTAAATCACAAAAATTTCATGGCGAGGGAAAAGTTCGCATAAAGATAAAGAGCCTCAATTTAATCGCTGGAACATACTATCTGGATGTAGCTACTCACAAAAAAGATGGCTTTCCTTATGATTATCATCGCCATTTATATACCTTGAGAGTGAAGTCTTCCATAGCAGATGTAGGTATTTATCGACCGGAGCATAGCTGGTATTTTTCCCCAAATATTGTTATTAAAAAGTAATAAAATAAGGGAAGAGGTTTATAAATCTTGTCTAAGCTAAAAGAACTCGAGGAGCTTCTCCCTATTGTAGAAAAGCTCAAAAAAGAGAAGAAGCGGATAGTCTTTACCAACGGTTGCTTCGATATTCTGCATCCGGGGCACATTAGATTGCTTCTACAGGCTAAAAATTTTGCTGATATTCTCATAATAGGGCTTAATAGCGATAGCTCAGTAAAAAATATTAAAGGAGCATCACGACCCATTATAAAACAGGAAGAAAGGGCAGAAATTCTGGCGGCTTTGGAGATGGTAGACTATATTGTTATTTTTCATGAAGCAGACCCGGCAAAGCTGATATCCGCGATTCTGCCTGATGTGTTAGTAAAAGGTGGTGATTGGGCTAAAGAAGACATCATCGGTCGACAGGTAGTCGAAGAGAATGGAGGTGAGGTTCACCCATTACCCTATTATGGAGGGTATTCAACATCCCACATTATTGATATTATTATAAGCAGATTTAGCTCTGGATAGGTTTACCATCTGGACTAAAACTCAAAAAGGAAAATCCTCCCTTAATCTTCATTGTGTTAATAATAAAGAGAATAAAAGTCCTTTACGAATCGAAATGTTTACTCCATTGATAAAGAAATTAAAAGAGAACCACACATTTCAGTATCTCATCGCCTGTATCAATAAAGGGGAGCAGCTGCTACGTTTAAATGGGGTTAATCGCGGTGCTAAAAGTTTTTATATATCTTCTTTGTTTTCCGCTATTGATAAAAATATAGTCGTAATATCCTCAAATGAGCATGAATTGGAAGCATTAAAGAGAGACTTCGAATTCTTTTTTCCCTTCCATTTATCTGATGACCATCAGCTAATACAAATTCCCTCCTTGGGTATGGAACCTTATCAGCCTTTTTCTCCCCATCTCGAAACTCAACAACAGCGGATGGAATCTTTGTGGAGATTGATGAAAGGTGGACGTTTTATCGCATTGACCTCAATTGAAGCTTTTATGCTTCCAGTTATAAATCTCCAAACGCTAACTAAGCATACCCTTTCGGTAAAAGTTGGTTCGAAGCTTCCTTACAGGCAGCTTTTTAAATTTTTAGATAGGATCGGCTATAAACGCGAAGATATGGTGGAGGAGGCAGGGGATTATGCTGTTAGAGGGGGAATTGTTGATCTTTTTAGTCCCCAAAATGAATATCCTTATCGCATGGAGTATCTTGGGGATACCGTTGAATCCTTACGCACATTTGATCCCGTAACCCAGCGTTCACAAAAAGAGCTTAAAGAATTGAATATAATCCCTCTGGGTGAGATTATTATCAGCAAAAAAGATATTCCTCACTGGATGGGGATTCTCAAAGAGCGGTGGCCAGAGGAAATATATAGAAAGGAAATAGCAAAAAAAATAGAGGAACTCAAAGAAAATTTGACTCTCCCTGATTTGTATTATCTCGCTCCCCTAAAGAAAGGTAGCATGGGTTATCTTATTGATTATTTCTCAGATGTATTATTTGTTTTTGATGAACCTGTTTTAATAGACCAGGCAATAGAACGATTAGAGCATCAATTTCTAATCCGCTATCGCGAGTTTACAGATAAGGGAAAGATAGCTCTCAATCCTGTTGAAATTATTATGAGTAAGGATTCGCTGTATAGATCGGTAATGAAAACAGGCAGAGTCGATTTACATGAGCTTCCTCAGAAGGAGGAATGCGGTACTGGTGTAACTATGTCAATAAACTGTCGTAGCTTACTGAACTTTAAAGGAAATATACCGCAATTTATCAAAGAATTAAAAAGCATGCTACACAGGGGTGATTTAATTATTTTGCAAATGAGCACTTTAGGCCAGGCAAAAAGGTTAGCAGGGATATTACAGGAATATAATCTAACAGCGACATTGCTGGAATCCGATTTGCTGGAATTTTCCCATAGCAATAATGTTTTAAGCTCTTCAAATTGCATCATTATTACAACTGGTAAAGCCAGAGATAGCTTTTATCTGCCTGAAGAAAAGATAAATTTTATAACGGAGGAATCTATTTTCGGTCCTAAAACTTCTCATAGACAGCTCAGGAAGAGCAGGATTTCCAGTTTTATTGACCAGTTCAGAGATGTCAAAGAAGGAGATTTTGTGGTTCATATTGATCATGGTATTGGCATATATAAGGGGATTAACCAACTCGCTATAGAAGGTAAGGTTGAAGATTTTTTAGAGGTTGAATATAAGGACCGTGATAAGCTATATTTGCCCATTGATAGTCTGGACCAAATAAATAAGTACAGCTCTTCTGAGGGAATAACTCCACCATTAAATAAATTGGGTGGAACCTTATGGGCAAAAGTAAAAAAGAAGGTTAAGAAGGGAGTAAGAGATTTAACCAGAGAGCTTTTAAGCCTATATGCGGCCCGTATGGCTATAAAAGGTCATGCTTTTAGTTTTGATACTCCCTGGCAAAAAGAGTTTGAGGCATCCTTTGAATATAATGAGACACCAGACCAGGCAGAAGCAATACGGGATGTAAAGAAGGATATGGAATCTGATAAGCCTATGGATAGATTATTATGCGGGGATGTCGGCTATGGCAAGACGGAGATTGCTTTGAGGGCAGCATTTAAAGCAGTAATGGACGGCAATCAGGTTGCTATGCTGGCACCAACTACTGTGTTGGCCTTACAGCACTTTCGTACCTTTAAAGAGCGATTCCGTTCCTTTCCAGCAGAAATAGAAATGCTCAGTCGCTTTCGCAGTAAGAAGGAGCAGAAAGAGATTATTGCTCGTCTCAAAAAGGGAGCAATAGATGTGATTATCGGAACGCATAGGCTTATATCATCAGATGTCAGCCTTTCCAGGTTAGGTCTACTCATTATTGATGAGGAGCAACGCTTTGGGGTTTCACACAAGGAGAAGATAAAGCAGTTACGTCGTCAAGTAGATGTACTTACTATGACCGCAACACCTATTCCACGAACCCTCAATATGGCAATTTCCGGAGTAAGGGACCTAAGCCTTATTCAAACACCGCCGGAAAATCGTTTTTCCATTCAGACACATCTTATTAAATTTGATACCGATATTATTCGCTCGGCCATTCTTCAGGAGCTTAAGCGGGCTGGTCAGGTTTATTTCGTACACAACCGCATAGAGAATATTGATGCAATAGCCACATTAATTAAACGGATATGTCCAGAAGCTCGTCTGGGAATTACGCACGGCCGAATGCCGGAAAAGCGATTAGAGAAGGAGATGCTCAATTTTATTAATCGACAATATGATATTTTACTGACCACGGCAATAATCGAAAACGGTTTGGATATCGCCTCTGTCAATACCATCATAATAAATCGAGCCGATCGTTTCGGATTAGCGCAGCTTTACCAATTGAGAGGCAGGGTGGGTCGCTCTCAACAGCGTGCTTATGCATACTTGATTGTTCCACCGGAAAGCAGTTTAGGCAGAGAAGCAAGGGAGAGGCTTAAAGCAATAAGGGAATTTACTGAATTAGGCTCTGGATTTCGTCTGGCAGCCTGGGATTTGGAGATTAGAGGTGCTGGCAATCTATTGGGTGCCGAACAACATGGTCACATTACTGCTGTTGGCTTTGATATGTATTGTCGAATGTTGGAAGAGACAGCTAAAGAACTTAAAGGTGAACCTTTAGAAGAAGAGTTTAAAACAACAATAAATCTTGGTCTTGATATTTACATTCCTGAAGCCTATATCCCAGACAGTAATATTAAGCTTATGTTATACAGACAGCTCTCCTCCATAAAAAAAGATGCTGAGGTGGAGGCTTTCGAAACAGAATTAAGGGATAGATATGGTAGATTACCGCCTTCAGTAGATAATTTGCTTTCTTATTTAAGACTTAAACTGTTAGCTGAGAAGCTGAGCATAAAAAGAATTGATCGGAAAGGGAATATTTTGAGCATACAATTTAGTCAAGATTCGGATATTTCTGCTGATGAGCTTGTTAAATTAGTTGCTCATAGGAAAGCCCATTTTTCCTCTGAAGGTATTTTGGTAATGGAGGTTAATACAGAGGCTTCCTCTCTAATTGCCAGCATTGAAAAGATATTGCAGGAATTACTTTAGTATGTTAAGATTAATCAAATAAATACGAAGGAGGATACAGGTTTTTGGGAGATAAATTTTTCCGTAATTTCTTTTTTCTTAGTTTCTTAATTGGGTTGCTTTTCTTATACTGTCAAGGTGATAGTGAATATACTGCTGTTCACGCCGACGATAAAGATAGTAAAGTAATAGTAAAAATCGGCGATGAAAAAATATCACTTTCATCTTTTCATAAATACATTCAATTACATTTTTCTGATGAGGCTCTTACTTTAGATGATGAAGTACTAAGTATATTTTTGGATGATTTCATCGAAGAGCAGCTTCTTTTAGGAGAGGCAAGAAAAAATATGGTTATAGTAAGTAATACGGAATTAAATGAAATCATAAGGCAAAATATGGCAGGTGAGGCTCCTTTTTCCAATGATGCCTCCCTTAATAGAGAACGACGCGAGTCACTGAGAAAATCATTAATTTTGCAAAAATTTATTTATCAGTACATAGTCAAAGACCTAAGCATATCTTTTAAAGAGATAGAAAATTATTACAAAGATCATAAAGAGGATTTTATGGTTCCCGAGGAGGTGAGAGTAAGCCAAATACTTGTGAGATCGCAAGAGGAGGCTGAAGAGATATTATCTCAGCTCAGGAGGAAGGGAGCAGATTTTCATCAATTAGCTCGCCAATTTTCCATTAGTCCTGAAGCATCTAATGGTGGTGATATGGGATATTTCAGCGAAGGTCAATTGCCTCCTGAGTTTGAAAAAGTAATCTTCTCTTTAAATGGAGGAAGATATAGCTCTATTATTCCATCAAGTTATGGATATCATATTTTCTTACTTGAAGAGAGAAGACCAAGCGGACAATTATCGCTAACTGAGGTTATGGATTCTATTCGTATTAAATTGCTGCAAAAGACTTCGGAGACCAGATTAAAGGAATATGTTAAGAAGCTTAAAGAAGAAGTTCCTATAAAAATTTATCACAAAAATCTGGATTTTAGATATAAAAATAATTACTAAAATAGGAGCTAAATCCTATGGTTAGAAAAAGGCATCATCATTGCGCAATAATGGTTGGTTTTTTTCTGCTCTTTGCATGCATTATATCAGCCCAGCAGGTTGTTGAAGAAATTATCGCAAAGGTAAATGACACTATTATAACTAAAAAAGATTTAGAAACAGCTGTAGCTCCTTATATGAATGAGATATTTGAGAAATATCAGGGCGAGGAAAGAATAGAAGAGGTTAAGAAGAGGAAAGCTGGAGTGCTGGAGGAAATGATAACTGCTGCTTTGTTTAATTATCAAGCCAGGCTCTATGGTTTCACAGTGAGTGAAAGCGAAATTCAAGCAGCCATCGAAAAGATTAAGGAGGAAAATAATATAGTTAGCGACGAGGAGTTTGAATACCAGCTTAGGTTGCAAGGGCAGAACCTCGATAAGCTAAAAGAGGATTTGAAAAGATTTATGTTGCAAAGAAGGGTTTTTGCTGCAGAAATTGAACCTCAGATTATAACTACAGAATCAGAGTTGATTCATTATTATAATAAAAACACAGATCAATTCACATCTCCAGAGGAGGTAAGAATAAGCCAATTGCTCTTCCCTTCTGATGAAAAGGACACCGAAACTGTTAGAGAAGAAGCAACCCAAATACGAAATCAGATTGAAGATGCTAATGATTTCGTTAATATGGCAAAACAACTTTCCGAAGGCCAGGAAGAATCACAAAATGGTGATTTAGGATTTTTCAAACGGGGCGAGCTATTAAAAGATATAGAAGATGTTGCATTTTCTTTGGAAGTCGGAGAGATTAGCCCTGTTATCGAGACTGATAGAGGATTTTATATCATTCATGTTACGGATAAAAAGCCGGCAAAAAAAATTCCTTTTGAAGAGATTAGCACAGATTTGCGACAGCAGTTGTGGTCCCAAAAAGCTGCTAAGAAAATGGATGAATATATAAAAGAACTGAGGGAATCAAGCTACATAGAAATTTTGCGTCCTATAGAATGATTTAAAAAAAACAGGTATACCTTTACTTTATCGCATCCATGGTGTTTTTCCCTTATATATTATAAAGGAGCAAAGCTGAGGATAGATATATTTTTAAAATTGAGTCTTTTGGTGAAAAGGCGAAATATAGCTCAAGAGATGTGCTGCCTTGATCTGGTTACGTTAAATAATCGTACTACTCCTCCAGCTCGCAGAGTAAAAATCGGTGATTATATATCAATTCGTACTTCGCATAAAATTTTAACTATAAAAATTTTACAGCTTCCTCAGAGGGGTAGGTATAATGATGGCTGCTACGAGATAATTAATCAAGAAATATTGCCGAAGGATGAAATATTTTAGCTTTGGAGATTATTCTTGAATAACGAGCAGTCCGAAAAAATATTTGTTAAAGATCTTGAAGCAAATACTGTAATAACCACTTTTTTCATAATAAAGCACAAAGAGATAAAGCAAAAAAAGACGGGTGAGGCTTATATGATGATGACATTGGGTGATAAAAGCGGATCAGTGACTGCAATTATGTGGAATAATTTCCAGGATCATCATCATACCTTTGAACGCGATGATTTTGTAAAAATTAAAGCTGAAGTAGCGCTCTATAATAATCGGGTCCAGTTGGTTTTACACAAGATTAGACGAGCAGAGGAAGATGAGATTGCTCCGGATGATTACTTCCCCAGCAGCAAACAGGACCCTGATGTGATGTATAAACGACTTAAGCAGATAATTAAAAAGTTATCGAATCCGCATCTTAAAAAACTGCTGAATGATATTTTATCCGATCCAAAAGTAGAAGAACAATTTAAAAAGGCTCCTGCAGCGAAAGCGTTACACCATGTATACCTGGGAGGTTTATTAGAGCATACCCTCAGTGTTGTAGATTTATGTATATTAGTAGCTGATTATTATCAAAATATCCATAAGGAACTTTTAGTTGCTGGTGCTCTGCTCCATGATATTGGGAAAATTTATGAACTTACCTATGAGAGAAGCTTTGATTACAGCGATGAGGGCCGTTTGTATGGTCATATAATAATTGAATTTCGCCTGGTTCAGGATGCCATAGCTAAAATTAAAGGTTTCCCCCAAGAATTAGAGAGACAGCTCCTTCATATGCTTCTAAGCCATCATGGCACCTATGAATACGGTTCTCCCCGCAGGCCCAAGACACCGGAAGCTTTATTATTACATTATTTAGATGATATGGACGCAAAATATGGTTCCATGATATCTTCCATCGAAGATAATAGCATCATCAAGGGTGACTGGAGCACATATAATCGTATTTTAGATAGGTATATTTATCGTAAGCGTTACGAGGATGACGATAAAGATGACGAGGATGTCGATAAAGATGAAGAAGAAATCACCGACGACGAACAGCTTTTTTAGGAGAAGTATATAATGGCTCGAAGACACCCCAATTGGTTAAAAGTAAAACTTCCTTCAGGCGATCGCTTTATGGCTCTTCGAGCAATGATAGATGAAAAGAAATTGCATACGGTTTGCCAA
The DNA here is from genome assembly GCA_964645975.1 of uncultured Acidobacteriota bacterium. Lineage (GTDB taxonomy): Bacteria > Acidobacteriota > B3-B38 > Guanabaribacteriales > CAZYAF01 > CAZYAF01. Next base: position 187,683 of record CAZYAF010000003.1, on the reverse strand, counting down.
AGTGCACACTGCCCTAATATTGAGGAATGCTTTAACAGAGGTGTAGCCACCTTCATGATTTTAGGTGATATTTGTACCCGGGACTGCCTCTTTTGCAATATTTCCCATGGCAAACCTCAAAAGGTTGATCCTGAAGAGCCATTACGAGTAGCTCAAGCAGTGCGGGAGCTCGGTTTAAGTTATGCTGTCGTTACCTCAGTAACACGAGATGATTTGCCAGATGGTGGTGCGGAGCATTTTGCCGCTACTATCGAGGCAATCAAGGAGCTAAATCCGGATTGCGAAGTGGAGGTTTTAATTCCTGATTTTCAGGGATCTATAGCGTCGCTCAAAAAAGTTATTCAGAAAAAACCTAAGGTTCTCAATCATAATATGGAAACTGTTAAACGATTATATCCAGTAGCGCGAGCCCAGGCTGATTACCATCGTTCTCTTGAGCTATTGAAAAATGTGAAATCTATAAATCCCCAGATGTTCTCCAAATCAGGCTTAATCATAGGTTTAGGTGAGGAATATAGGGAGCTTCTGCAGACAATAGATGATCTCCGCAAAGTGCAATGCGATATATTGACCATTGGCCAATACCTTCAACCCACCAAAAGGCATCTTCCAATTGAAAAATATTATCATCCTAAAGAATTTCAAGACCTTAAAAAATATGCTTTAGCGGTGGGATTTCAATGGGTGGAATCCGGACCTCTGGTTCGAAGTTCTTATCATGCAGATGGTCTTTTCCGATAATACTAATAATAACGTCAAATTATATATCTGAGCTTCTCAGGTATAAGATTTCCATTGGCATCTTGATATTTGAATCTCTTCTTGAAATCTTCATCTTTTACTTGTGGAAGGAAGAAGTACTTACCAGAAGCTCGACAGTAAATTTCGCGGCCTTCTTTAATAATCCCCTGAACTAAAATATATTTTTTCCTCTTTTCAATGACTTCCGCAGATATGGTGTAAGTACCCTGACTCATAAGGGGCTTCGATAGCCTTACAGTAATTTCCCCCGTAACCACAGTTTTTTTAGAATGAGCAAAGGATGCATACCACATAATTTCATCGAGCAGCGTGCAGCTTATGCCGCCATGTATTATCCCGGGAAAACCAGCAAGGTCAGCGGTGGATTTGAACTCTGCTTGAATGATACCATCCTCCTCGAAGATTGCAAGCTTGATTCCCCTTGGATTTTCCTTCCCACAGGCAAAACAGTTTGGAAAGCTGGGTAAATATTTTCTCATGAGCTCCTTTCTATCTGATCTTGTTCTTTTAATCTCTAATTACCTCAGAGCAATTATGCAAGCACATTATATATTATATGTGCATCTTTTTAGCATTTAAAAGATTGCATTTTTATAATTGTTGCAAATATACTTTTCTTAATATAGAATGTTCTGCTCTGCTATATTATAACTAAAGAATTTTGGTCGATTTATGAGCTCATCAAATCACCCAGGTTTTCTCAAGTCTCTAATCCGGCAAGGAATAGTTAGCTGGGTACAGGCTTCCCTTCTCATTGCAGTTATTTATACCCTTCAGTTAGGTTATACCAGCTTAATTATATACTTCAAGGATTATATTGTGCTTTTTATTTATATCGCCATTATTGGTATCTTAATAGGGATCATTTTAGGCGCTCTTTGCGGATTGGCGATAGGGCTATTTTATAAGATATTTGGGATAAGTGTATTGCCAACCAGGATAAGCTCACTATGTTATTCAATTCTCTTTGTTCTTATATCGATAGTGCTTCTGTATAGGGGGTATGCTTTCAACATCTCTTACTCTCAATATCCTTTTATTAAAAGCTATAATATTATGATTCTTTTTATCAGTTTGAGAATGATAGCTTTTATTATTGGGAGCATTATTGCTGCATATTTTCTGTACCGCATTGCGCTCTATGTTAAAAATGCTTTTTTAAATACACGACGGAGGATTAACATTGCACGCATATCATATACTTTGTTATTATTAATAGTTCTGTGTGGCTTTGCAGGTCTCTTTACTTCAAAGGCAAAAGAAATGTCTAAGCTCAGGCCATCTCATAGAGCTCAATTCAATATCAATACTGAAAGGCAGGTTTTTCTTATCGGCACAGACGGGGCGAGCTGGGATGCGATCAATTTCCTTATTTCTGACGATACTCTGCCAAATATTAAAAAGCTCATGCAATGCGGAAGCTATGCACCGCTAAGAACCCTTAAGCCGTGCTTGTCTCCTATGGTTTGGACCAGCATTGATACCGGAAAGGTTCCGCAGAAGCACGGTATTTTGAACTTTTACCGCTTCTCAATTCCAGGTATTGTCACCCTGGTTAATCCTTATGAAACAATTGGGGCAGATAATGCAGGCAGAATGATTAAGCGTTTAAGTTTTCCTCTCGAATTAGTATATTATCATTATGGATTGCGACGTGCTAAGCCTATTTGGCAGATAATTTCGCAGCAGGGAGTTGATGTTGGTGTTATTAATTCCTATTACAGCTGGCCATCACCCAAGGTGAATGGTTTCATCGTAAGTGATAGATTTCCTTATTTCTTACTTCAGGAACCATGCGCTGCGGAAGAAATTCGTGAATCACTAACGATTAATAAGCAAGAACCCCGATTAGCTGCAGCATATCCAGGGGAAGAGATATATCAGCATGTAGCAAGCTATCTTCGAGAAAATGCTCCATTAGAGCCAAATCAAAGACTGCAGCGCATGAAGGAGATGGGAGTTGTAGATTATTTAGACTTTAGTTCTTTTCCGTTTTTTTATTATTTAATTGAACATTATGAGCCGGATTTTCTCGACTTTTATTTTACCGAACCCGATATTTCACAGCATCTTTATTGGCATTACTGGGAGCCGCAATTTTTCCCCGCACTATCAGAGAATGAGTTAGAAGAAAACAAAGATATTATCCCTTCAGTTTATAGAGAAGTGGACCAGGCAATAGGTCGATTGCAAGAAATAGCCGGGGAGGATGCTGTTATTGTTGTTGTTTCCGATCATGGTTTTGGGGCATATTTCAATGGCCCCACTCCCGGAGGACATGCTCATTCACCCGATGGGATTTTCATAATTTCTGGAAAAGGGATAAAGCAAAATGCTTCTTTAAAGAATCCCAGTATCTTAGATATTACTCCGACGATTCTTTATCTGTATAATCTACCTATCGCTCGAGATATGGACGGGAGGGTTTTAACTGAGCTGTTTGACGCTCAATATTTGGAAACTCACCCAATATCATATATAGAAAGCTATGGAGTTCCAGGAAAAACCTATAAGGGATTTAAAGAGGAGATGAGTGAAGACCAGTTAAAGAAACTTAAAGCGTTGGGATACATTCAATAACCTTTTTATTGTAAGGATGGTGGATGATGAATTCTCAAGGTGGAAAAATTAATCTGGCAATGTCACAGTCGGTAAGAAATGCATATAGAAAGGGTCAGGAAGATGAGAGCATGGAACCCTTTGTGCTTTACGATAGAGAAGAAGCTCCTGTCGGTCGACTAAATAAAGGCGATTATGTTATTTTCTACGACCTGAGGGGTGAGCGGGAAATTGAGTTGACAGAGAGTCTGACAAATCCGAACTTCTCCCACTTTCTCATTAAAAAGAATTTAGCCCTGAAGTTCGTTACTATGATTCAATACGAAGAGAAGCTCGATGTTAAGATTGCCTTCCCACCATTGGGTCAGATTGAAAACACCCTCAGTCAGGTTATCAGCAATAATGGCCTCAAACAGGTGAAGATAGCCGAATCGGAGAAAGCTATTCATGTCAGTTTCTTCTTGAATGGAAAGATAAAGGAACCTTTTGCTGGAGAGCAACGCATTGTCATTCCTTCACCGGAGGGTCAAGGAAATTATGAAAACTGTCCTCTGATGAGCGTCTTAGAAGTTGCTAATGCTACTATTGATCAGATTAGAAATAATGCTAATGATGTGATTATAACCAATTTTGCCAATGTTGACGTGATAGGGCATACGGAAAATCGCGAGGCAATTCTTCAGGCCGTAGAAGGTGTTGATAAGCATGCCGGTATGGTTATTGAAGAAGCTAAGAAAGCGGGAATGGATATAATCGTTACTGCTGACCACGGAACGGTGGAAAAATGGCTCTATCCCGATGGCAGTATCGATACCGGGCATACCAAGAGCCTGGTACCGTTTATTTATGTTCCCTCAAAGCCGGAGATGCTCAGTGAATTGAAACTTCGGCCTCAGGGAGAACTGGCAAATGTAGCACCAACTATCCTGCAGCTTTTGGGTATTGCAAAACCTGAGGCTATGAACGGGGAGAGCCTCATAATAAAGAGCTCAATTCCTGAAGCAAAGCGAAGGATTCTATTACTCATCCTCGATGGCTGGGGCTTGAATGACGATCTGAGAGGCAACCTCATCGCCGAGGCTAATACACCGGTGATGGATAAGCTGCAGGCTAACTATCCTATAGCTCGATTGAAAGCTGCCGGTGAAGCCGTGGGAATGCCTGAGAAAGCGGTGGGTAACTCCGAAGCAGGCCATCTCCATTTAGGCTGCGGCAGAAGAATCTACAGCGATCGGGTGCGCATTGACCGAGCTATTCAGGATGGCTCATTCTTCAAGAATGAAGCCATTCTCTGGGCCATGGAAGGTGCCAAGAAAAATGACAAGCCACTCCATTTATTGGGCATTGTCTCCTTTTTCAGCTCCCACGGTTCCCTCGACCACCTCTTTGCCCTTTTAAAATTGGCAAAGCAGCAGGGTGTTAAAGAGGTGTATATTCATTCGCTTCTGGGGCGCAGGGGTGAGAAACCGGAGAGTGGAGCTATCTACATAAATAAGATTGAAGAGGAAACCGCCCGATTGGGCTTAGGGCAGGTGGTCACTGTCATGGGCCGCTTCTGGGCGCTGGACCGGGAATTCAACTGGGACCGCATCGAAAAAACCTACCGCGCCCTGGTTTTCGGCGAAGGTCAGCGTGTAATAAATCAATAAAAAAATCCTTTATTTTATTTTCTCCTTTTTCAGGTGCTAATTATCACTTACCTTTTATCAGATATCCACTTTAAAGAGGCCTTTGAGGGCGAAGCCGAAGGCTACGGAGAAAACAAAGTAGTAGATTATCCAGTGGATATTCCAGCCAAAGAGAGGGATACTTCCAAGCTCATATTTGATCTCTATTGATTCAATGGCAGAGTCTTTTGGCAGGGGCTTTTCTCCGGGGTATAAAAATTCCTCCAGAATATTGGGATCAAACCGTTTTGGGGAGATGCGGATTAGCCTATCCTCTTCCGAGGCGATGAATTCTTTTTCTATTTCCTCCTGTGAGCTTTTAAATCGTAGTGTGTAGCTCCCATTCTTTTTTACTTTAATGCGCCAGTCAATCTCCCGCTCGAAGGAGATCTTCATGGGTGGCGATTCCAGCTCCAGTCCCTGAGGTAAATCAAGGGAAATGTCAGGCATGGGGTCTCCCATTTTATCACTGAGCTTGGCTGCAATAAGAACCGAATCGCCTTCTTTAAGAGGTGTATAGCCGTACCAGAGGTTCATCTGCGCCAGCAGCATTATAATGGGGATAACCATAACAGCAAAAGGTACCAGAGAATATTTTACATAGGTGAGGTTATAACGAAGGATCTTACCTTGCGCTCGAAGAATAATCTTCAAATCGTCCTTGTAATAGCGTATTTCCATCAGGTGTGCTTTTATTTTGTCTTTTACGCGGCGAATTCCCACCTGGTTTGAGGTAAACTTATAAATGATGAGCATAAAGATGCCGGTAATCAATGAGAGCCATGCCATGCTTATTAATGGATGTAAAGATTTAAAGGGAAGAATTAAAATCTCGACAATTTTACCCACAATAAGATTAATAGTCCACATATCTCCTCCAGCGGCATAAAAATATTCTTTATGAGAGGTAGCCTAATCCTTGCAGTTTTTTCTTGATTTCCTCTTCCGAATCGGCTTCCTCCAGCTTGGCCAACTCCTTCTCCAGTGCATGAATGATGAATTCATCTACCGAGGAGTAGCCGGCTATATCGGCATATTTTTTTATCCGATTAAAGAGGTCTTTATCAATCTTGATTTTGGCTGTACCCATGTATCACACTCCTGAACTAAAAAAATTTCTTAAAATAATGGTTTACCTACCATTTCTTTTGGTATTTCAATCCCATAAATTTTTAAAATAGTAGGCGCAATATCGTACAGAGCTGGGTGTTCCAGCGCAACTTTTTCACTGCAAAAGAGAATGCCCGGAAGCAGAGCTGTATCCATACAGTGATCTCCGCTCCACTTATCCGTATTGTCTTCAAAGAACACCTTGGGAAATTTTCCCAATGTGGTTTGCCAGGATGCTCGATACCCTTTATTATAGCCAATGATTAAATCAGGAGCATTCTCAACTTCGCTGCCCTGATAGCAGTCCTTTGTTTTATAGGCTTTGCTGATCACCCGTTCACCGGTATCCGGGTCTATCACTTGCTCCAGCTTCTGCACCAGCTCATCAAGCAGGGCATCTTTTTCCGGCCCTGTCTGGACAATTCCGTACTTCTCTCGTCCAGCCTGATTGATATACAATCCATTCAGTCCCAATCCGTAAGCTCTGGTAGCGGACCAATCCACATTGAGAAAGAGCTCAACCTCTCCCTGTCGCCACTCATCGATAAGCGTGACATAACCGTTTTCCTTGAGCCAGCTATTGAGGTGGAAGGCACGACGGAATGAAGTGAAGCCGTGGTCGGAAACAATGATAATGATGGTATTATCATCCATCTTATCTAAAGCCATAGCCAGGGCTTTGTCCATGGCCTGATAGAAACCAGGGATGACATTGCCGTATTTCTCCCCAAGCTCAGGAGTATAGGCAGGATGCTGGGGATCGATTGTGCGCCAGTACATGTGCTGACCCTGGTCAGTGGTGGAGAAGTAGTAAAAGAGAACACCCTCCTTGAATCTTTCCAGCTCATATTTATAAACTTCCATTCTTTCTTCCAGCACAATATTGAGCTGCTGGAGAAATTCATCTTCAGAGAGAATTCCGTGATCCAGCGCTTTTGTATCTTCTGGCATGTTTTGGGTATAGAAATAGCCAAACTCCTTGTAAAGCTCTTTGGCGTATTTTTTCGGAGTACAAATGGGAAGAGCTGGACTGGATGGATCAATATTTATGGGCGTGACATAGAGCTTAAATTCAGGGCTAATCTCCTTCATGTAGAAACGGACAATGCCGGTAACACTGGAAAAGAGCGGCATGAGCTTAAATTTCACCTGCACCCAGTTACTCCATTCCTTTTCTTTAAGCATGAGCTCGTTATCCTGAATCTCGATTTTTGCTATGCGATTGTCCGGGTCCACATATACAGTAAAATCAACAGTCACATCCGGCTCATCTTTTCGCAAGGTATTTTTAGGTCCTACCAACTGAGCCTTTACTACATTATTCTCAACTTCAACTTCATAAATTGCTCCGCCGGATATATCTGCTTTCAGCTCATAAGGTGTGGTGGTATAGAAAGCAAAAGTACCCTGAGTACCCAGTAGATCGGGCACTCCCATACCGGAGAAGGTGCGCTGTTTGGTCTCCACCGGGGGGAAGTTGGAGGGAACTCGATAAACGGTAGCCGGTATTTTATTCTCTTCTAAAATCTGCCACCAGGCCGGTCCTTTTCGCAGATTTTCTGCCTTACCACCTGAGAGGGGAATCATCCATTTTCCCAGTTTGATAGTGCGTTTTGGTGGAGTAACTTTTGCTGTTGAGAAATCAGGGAAGTAGGTTTCTTTAACTCGTATTAAAAAATCGTAGATGCCATGACCACCGGGATTCATACCGGTAGTAAAGTTCGACCAGGCAACCGGGCTTTGCGGTGGAATACTGGAGAGCAATGGTTTAAAATCTCCCATTTCTTTTAGTCTTTTAAAGTTCGGTAGTTTACCTTCGTCCATCCACTGGGCAGTAAGAACGGGGTCCATTCCATCAAAGCCGAGGATTATGACCTTTTTCTGCGAATCCGCTGCTTTTGCTTTCGTACTATTTGCAGGATTAAAGAATCCAGCAATGCCGATAAGCGTAAAGGCGCTTGCAATACATATGCTAATGACTTTTGCGATATAGTTCAATTTGTGCTTATTCTGTCTCATTTTTGTCTTCCTATTTTAAAATAATGGTTTACCATCCGTATAAGCGGGAATATCTACACCAAAAAGTTTGAGAGCCGTGGGGGCAATGTCAGTAATATGAGGATTATCATTCTCAATCTTCTGGTTGCAGAATAATATACCGGGTACTACCTGGGTATCTATACAGTGATCGCCACTCCAGCACTTGGTGTTGTCCTCAAAAATGGTGTTAGTTACCTTGCCGGTGACCGAATCCCAGGAGGCTCGATACCCAGCACTATATCCGATAATTAAGTCGGGAGCATTTTCTTTATAAGGCCCGTAAAATATGTCATCGCCATCATAGGCTTGATTGATAGCCACCTGACGGGTTTCACTGTCTTTAAGCCCGCTGAGCTTTTTGACCAGCTCCTGCTTAAGTTTCTTCGCTTCCTCACCCGGATTAACAGTTCCTTTAGATTCTCTTCCTTTCAAATTCAGGTATAGACCTCCAAGGCCCATGGCATAGGCTTTCGTTTTCTCCCAATCCACATCCCTGAACCATTCGCCGCTCATATCTCCATTTTTAAGGTTCAGATATCCATTTTTATAGAGCCATGAATTTACGTTAACTCCCCGGCTGAAGGATTTAAACCCGTGATCCGACATTACAATTAAAATATCGTTTTCCTTAAGTTTCTCCATTACACGTCCCACTAAATTGTCCATCCGCTGGTAAAGCTCATCAATAGCATATCGGAAGGCGTTTCTATCTCTTCCTCTCAGTGCCGGGTGATTGTCTTCATAATAGCGCCAGTACATATGCTGAATTCTGTCAGTTGTATCGAATACGCAGGCGCACACACCTCTACGAGTAAGGTCAAGAGCATTGAAGAACTGTTTCTCTCGCTCTTCGTGTATCATATAGGTCTGCTCCATAAAGGCCTTATCGTCAATAATACCCTCATTGAGTGCCCAGGTATCCTCCGCTAAGCCCAATGTTGCATAGCGGCCGAGAAGTTTTGAGAGATAAATAGCATAGGTAAACGGATGAGAGATAGGTAAGGCCGGTTTATCTGGATCTATATTTAGAGGTGTAACATAGAGTTCGAAATGAGGTTCTATCTGTGTTAGTAAAAATCGGCATATGCCGCGTACTTTAATTCCCAATCCTGGTTTAAAGATAATGGGTATCCAATCGGAATAAATCCCCTTATTCAAAGAGAGTTTTTTACCCTGCAATTCAATTTCCACTTCGTCGTCATTAGAGTCTAACGTAATAGAGAACGGGATTTTTAACTCCTCTGGCTTTTTCAGCATGGAGTTTTCCGGGCCATACAGGAAGGATTCTATGCGATTGCTCTGACGAGTCACAGGAATTGCCACCCCACCGGTATACCGTTGAGCCTTATCATGATCGGTAGTATAAAACGAGAAGGTTCCCTGAGTACCTTTCAGATCAGGGACACACATGGCTGAAAGCTGCATGCCATTGAATTTATCAGGTGGAAAGGTGATTGGTACGCGTAATATAGTACTGAAGATACCCTTTTTACCCAGATGCACCCAGAAGGGTGTGCTTTTACGCATCAGGGTGATCTCTGGCTTGCTCAAAGGAATGAGGTATTTTCCCAAAGAGAGGTTTTTCGAGGGATTACGGATACGCGCTGAGGATAGGTCTGGTAAGTAGCTACGCGTATCACGGCTGAGAAAATCAAAGATATTGTGTTTACCTGGATTTGTTCCTGTGCTAAAAGATGACCAGGCAACGGGAGATATTGATGGATTGGTGGTTGAGAGTTTCTTAAAACAACCCATTTTCTTTAAACGTTTGAAGTTGGGCATCTTTCCTTCAGCCATAAACTTCTTCGCCAGCTCAGGGTCCATTCCATCAAGTCCGACAATTATCAGTCGCTCAGCCTGGCTTTTAGCATAAATCTTCTTCTTACGGAAGGCGCGAAATAGATAGCGAAAGGGAGCTGAAATTAAGTAGAAGAAAGCTGTGATAAAAGTGATGAACAGCACTAAAAAAGAAGTAAGGAAAGCAAATCCTGCTCCAGGGCCAATATAAGCTTGAGCTGCGTGTGGTAAGATTAAACAGAAGGATAGAAAAAACCAGGCTACTAAAAAATATTTTTCATGTTTTTTCATTTCTTAATCTCCGATTCTCTCTCTTTCAATAATTGAAGCTCGACATTTATTTAAATTATTGTATTAATATTATGGTCTATAGTACGGTAATACAACCATTACCCTTTTTACTAATTTTCCCTATTATTGCTGAGTCTTTGAGTCCCTTTTTATGTAATAGACCTATCAGATTATTGGCTTTTTTCTCATCAGTAGCAATGAGCAAACCGCCGGAGGTTTGGGCGTCACAAAGTAGAATATGGCCTATTTGAGGGATATTTTCATCCCAGTGCACATAAGGCTTTACATATTCCATATTTGCCACCGTTCCCCCTGGTATTACGTTTGCCATGGCTAATTCTTTTGCTCCTTCAATTATTGGAACTTTTTCATAAAATATCTCAGCATCGAGCTTACTATTATACATCATTTCTCTTAAATGTCCCAATAAACCGAAACCGGTTATATCAGTACAGGCATGAGCTCCTACCTTCATCATGGCTTCAGCAGCAGTCGCATTTAACTCAATCATTACCTTAGTTGCTCTTTCACTAATTTGTTTATCTGCAATTCCTCTTTTTAAGCCAGTTGTTATGATTCCCAGTCCAATGGGCTTGGTCAATATAAGAACATCACCTATTTGAGCATTGCTGTTGGTAAAAATTTTCTTCGGATTTATGGTACCCGTAATTACTAAGCCAAATTTTGGCTCAGAATCTTCTACCGTATGGCCACCCAATATAGGAATTCCTGCTTCTGATGCTTTATCTACAGCTCCCTTGATAATATCCTGAAGCACCTGAAGAGGTAAACGTTTTTCCGGAAAACCGACAATGCTTAAGGCAAAGAGAGGTTTTCCACCCATGGCATAAATATCACTCAGCGAGTTGGCTGCAGCTATTGCACCAAAGGTATAAGGGTCATCCACCACCGGCGTAAAAAAATCTACCGTCTGGACAACTGCAAGGTCTTCCCTTAATTTATAAACAGCAGCATCATCTGCTGTTTGTGCCGAGACTAATACGTTAGGGTCTGTAGGTAATGGAATATATTGCAGCACCTTCTCCAGGTTTTGTGGACGCAGCTTGCAGGCGCATCCAAGGCCGTGAGTAAAATGGGTGAGCTTGATAGAATCGGCTGCTACCTTTTCCGTTACTTCCTCAATCCCGGGTTTTAATCTTTTGACTGCCTGAGAGATTATTTCTATTGCCTTATCTATTTGCTCAGTATCATTTAATGCACCAACAGAAAATCGTATAGTGCCCAGAGCCAAATCGAGCGGTACTTTCATAGCTATTAATACATGTGACGGTTCTGCTACGTCTGCATGACAGGCAGCTCCGGGAGAGGCTGCTATTTCTTCTAATTCGGAAAGCAGAGTGTTGGCATCTAAACCAGGAAAGCTTAAATTCAGCGTATTAGGGAGGCGCTTATCTGGATGACCATTGAGCTTAATATCGGGGAGCTCGGTTTTTAAGCCTTCCCATAGTTGGTCGCGCAATTTCTGGAAGAGAATTTTATTTTTTTTCAATCGCTCATCTGCTATTTCGCAAGCTTTACCCAATCCAACAATCTCCAGAACATTTTCAGTGCCTGCTCTCTGACCTTGTTCCTGGCCAGCTCCTAACATGAAGGGATTAAGTTTGAGACCTCTTTTGATAAAAAGAGCCCCCACTCCTTTAGGTGCATAAAGCTTATGTCCGGCGATGGAAAGCAAATCGACACTTAAATCCTTTACCTTAGTAGGAATTTTTCCTGCTGATTGGGCTGCGTCTGTATGGAAAATGATATTATATTTTTTAGCAATTTGAGATATTTCTTCAATAGGCTGTATAGTGCCCACTTCATTATTAGCATGCATAATAGTGATAATAAAGGTGCTATCTTTTATATTTTTCTCAATTTCCTCGGGGTTTACCATTCCATATTCATCCACCGGAACATAGGTAATACAAAATCCCTTCTGCTCCAGATAGCTGCATACATTAAGGATTGCAGGGTGTTCAATTTGAGAGGTTATAATATGGTTTCCTTTATTTTGGTAAGCTTCGGCTATCCCTCTAATTGCGTAGTTATTCGATTCAGTACCACCGCTGGTAAAGATAATTTCATCAGCTTCACAGCCAATCAATTTAGCTACTTGCTGGCGGCCTATTTCAACAGCTTTCTTTGTAATGTTTCCATACCAGTGTATGCTCGAAGGATTACCAAAATGTTCCCTTAGATAAGGAATCATTGCCTCAGCAACTTCCGCTGCAATAGGTGTAGTAGCATTATGGTCTAAATAAATAGGTTTCATAATAAATTAGATGTAATAGGTTATATATCTTATGAATTAAAAAATGTCTCTCTTTTTTTAAGAGATGAATTCTTGTTAATCCATATATAATGATTACTAAGACATTAGGAGGTAAATTCAGATAGTATTATTTGGGAGATTTCTGTTATATTTAAATCTTCCTTTTCTTTTTTATAGGAGAAGAAAAAGGCATCGTCCCAGGTATGCATTCCTGTTAGATTACTTCGTCCAAATACTTCTTTTTGGTTTATTGAGCCTTTAGCATCAAAACCGTGATGCGTTAGAACAATTAAATCAGGTCCTTTTTCAATATACGGCCCACTATACACATCCATAATATCGAAGACTGTACGAACTACTTTTTTCCCATTATAGTCTAATGCTTCTAACTTCTCCTTCAATTCCTTTTTTAAGGGCTCCACTTCTTCAGGTTTTACTTCTCCTTTGGGGAATCTTCCCTGCCGGTTTATATATAACCGGTTAGGGTCGAGAGCGAATACGCGACTTGGAGATGACATATCATTAAGGGATTCTGGATTAGGTTTTTCAAAGGATAAATAACCCTCCTTTTGCAGCCAGGTATTAAGATAGAGTTCCTGTTTAATTTGAGTAAAGCCATGGTCAGAAAGGATGTAAAAACCACGATTTGGTTCATCGTAATCTACTAAGCGGTAGAATTTTTGATGGATCTGAGCGATAAACTGGTCAATACGGCGATAATAATCCAGAAATGCATTATGATATTTATGATTGTTATCATGTAAAGCATCCATAAGGTAATGATGCAAACGGTCTGTTCCCGTTATTACTACCTGGAAGTAATCCCATTCTTCATTATCCCATAGATATTCAACGGCTTTTTCTCGGCTGTTAATAGTCCTCTCCAGGTCTGCAAATAAGAAATCATGGTCCTCGCGAGAACGCATAGTGTCTATATCGATTTGATAATTGATGTTTTTGAGTTTGCTTATTAGAGAAAGAGGAGTAACAGATTTTAGCAAATCGAGTGCAACAAATCCTGCTATGAGTACTCCATTTATCTTTGGTGCGGGATATGTAAAAGGTTGATTTAGAATAATGCTCTTTTTATTCTGTTCCGCAAGCTTATCCCATAATGGAATAGCCTTAAGATCTCGATAAGAAGGGAAGCTCAAACTATAGGAATCAGGCTTTAAATCTACAAATCCGAAGATACCATGAGTCCCTGGATTGGTTCCGGTAGCAAAGCTGGTCCAGCTTACTGCCGATATCTCTGGTAGACTAACTGTTGTCTGGTGCAGGTATCCATTCTTTATAATCTTAGCTGTTGAGGGCATGATGCCATTTTCGCAGAAGTTTTTAATAAGGCTATAGGGTACGCCATCCAGACCCACTACACAAATCTTTTTTTTCTTCTTTTTAAAGAAAGCCATCGTACTCTTTTTAGTTAGATGTATCCAAGATCTCGCAGACGCTGTTTAATCTTCTCTTCTTCTTCCGGGCTGTATTCTTCTTCCACACCTGAAGGTGGAATATAGCCCATAAGCTCCAGAGTTCTGATTATCTTTTCAATACTGTCTTCGACCGCTTCTTTTTCTGTATCTACTATTACCTCTGGTTTTTCTGGCGGCTCATAGGGATCATCTATGCCAGTGAAATTCTTGATTTCTCCTTTTCTTGCCTTTTCGTACATCCCTTTCACATCCCGTTGTTCTGCTATCTCAACGGAGCATTTTACATAGACCTCAGCAAAACGGCCAATGAGCTTGCGATTTTCATCTCTGATTTCTTTATAAGGTGATATAGCTGCAGCAATGGCTACTACATCATTTCTTGTCAAGAGATGACAGACGAAACCGATTCTTCTTATGTTGGTGTCGCGATCCTCTTTGGAAAATCCCAATCCTTTGGTGAGATTTGTTCGAACAATATCACCATCGAGAACCTCCACTTTCACACCCCTCTCTAATAGAATTTCTTCCACTCCTTTTGCCAGGGTTGATTTTCCAGAACAGGGCAATCCAGTAAACCATAGAGTAAACCCTTTCATAATTTTATAACCTCCAATGCTTAAATAATCGAATTCCCAATCATATCATCAGGAACTTCAATATCGAAGTACCGTAAAATAGTTGGGGCAATATCATAAATAGAATACGTATCTTTTTGTTTCTCAATTTTGTTTCCGGGTAATGTCAGTATGAATATACCATCCTGGGCATGATTAGCATCGTCAGGTCCGGTGTCGTTTTCAAATAAATGTATTGAACCAACACCCACTGACCCGGCGGACCGCCAGTCGAGATTTCCCAGATAAACAATCAAATCCGGTGGTATATTGTTAACCTGATGGTAAAGCTCTTCTGCTTTAAATGCTCTGGTATCAATAGTACGACCCTCTTCGTCCTCTATAGCCTCCAGTTTAGCTTTAATCTCATTTCTGAAACTTTCATAATCCTCTTGAGGTATCAATCCTTTCGGTTCTCTTCCTTTGACATTAAAGAAGATTCGACAATAATATCCTCCTTCTCCCCAGACGCGGGTTTTATCCCAATCGACCATATCCATAGTCATTCTCATCTGCTGCTTTGGTTTTTCCTTTAGTACCAGAAGACCTTCTTTCTGCAGCCATTCATTGATACAAATAGCACCTTTCATGGGTTTGGCTCCATGGTCGGAAACAACCATAACGGTGGTATTATCGTCAATGATATCCATAGTTCTTCCAATCTCTTCATCTAATGCTCGATAATAATCATAAATTGCATTTTCATAGGGATTTCCCGGTTCGTAGAGCCGATGGGTTTTATCAAAGAAACGCCAGAAGCCGTGATGGATTCGATCGATACCCATTTCCACAATCATGCCAAAGTCATAGAAATCTTTTTTATAGAAATGACGAAAGGCTTTGAAACGGCGTTCTGTCATAATGTATATCTGCTCTAAAAGCCGGTCTTTATCATCGGTACGGAAATCCTTCACATCAATGATGTAATCACCATCGGCTGCTTTATCAAGCTCAGCTTTGATATCATCTGGATAGGTAAATTGAACATCTTTACCAGGCGTGAGGAAACTTGATACCATGATTCCATTCAGAGGCTTTGGCGGATATGTCTGAGGAACGCCAAAGATAATCGAGCTTTTCCTGTTTCGCGAAAGATAATTCCAGACAGTTTTATCTTTTACATATTTAGCATTGGCAAAATAAAGGTTTTCGTAATCATAGCTTCTGCGGTTACGAAATCCATAAAAGCCAAGGATTCCTGGATCCTTTGAGGTCATCATTGCTGTCCAGGCTGGAACCGTAATAGGGGGAATGGTGGAGCGTAATTTACCATGGATCCCCTTGTTTACTAACTCTTTAATGTTAGGGAGGTCGTCCAGCCAAGCATCAAAAACAAGCTGTGGGGTGGCACAGTCAAGACCGAGTAAAAGAAGTTTTTTTTCCATTTTTCTTTTCTCAAGATTCTTTATAACTATCTAATAATATGTTTGCTACTTCAGGTCGGGTAAATTCCGAAGGTGGCATTTCACCCTTTTTAAGCATTTCTCTTATTTTGGTTCCACTAAAGAATAAGTGATCCTCGCTGCTATGAGGGCAGGTTTTAATGGAAGCCATGTTACCACACTTTTTGCAGAAAAAGGCATGATCGAAAAATAATGGTGTTATATCAATCTCTTCAGGTTCAAATTCCCGAAAGATGTAATGTGCATCATAGGGGCCATAATAATTTCCTACTCCTGCATGGTCGCGTCCTACAATGAAGTGGGTACAGCCATAATTTTTGCGTACCAGTGAATGAAATATAGCTTCTCGTGGACCGGCATATCGCATTGCTGCTGGAAAGACTGAGAGTGCAACTCTGGTGGTGGGGTAGTAGTTCTGTAATAAAACCTCGTAGCATTTCATTCTGACATCAGCAGGTATGTCTCCTTTTTTGGTCTCTCCCACAAGAGGATGAATAAGGATAGCATCAACAATTTCTAAGGCGCATTTCTGTAGATATTCATGAGCCCTATGGATAGGGTTGCGGGTCTGAAAAGCAGCAATGTGATACCATCCTTTGGTTTTAAATAGAACTCTGGTTTCTTTAGGGTCAAGCCGATAACGAACGAATTTAGTGTGTTTTGGACGATGGATTAAGCTGATTTTACCTCCTAAATAGATATCTCCAATACTGTTGAGGTATTTTACTCCGGGGTGGTCGTCATCTGTGGTCAGAAGCACTTTTTCCGCCTCTTTTCTTTTATCGGCTTTGAATTTTTCTTCCACATGAAGCACTGCGAGAAAGGTTCCTTTATTATTATATAAAGCTACATCAGAACCTTCTTTATACTCTTCGCCTTTGCCCTCTTTTACAGCCAACGTTACGGGTATGGTCCATGGAAGTCCTTTTTCCAGGCGTTTTAAATCAAGCACACTTACATAGTCACCCTTGGTCATGAATCCTTCTAACGGGCTCATTGCTCCTGTAGCGATCATCTCAAGGTCGCTGAGCTCTCTGCTGTTGAGAGTAAGTCGTGGCATACCTGGAGCTTTTTCCTCCAGCTCCTCTCTTTCTTTATTTTCTACAATACGATTTATTAATCTTCCACCATGCGGTCTAATCATTTTTTATTTACCCTTGTTACTAATATTTCTATATTAAATATGGTTAATAATATAAGCTTTCAATTATAATTCAGCCCTTAGAAAATTGTCAAACAAAAAACTTATTATAATATGATGATTGTTGTAATAATATTTTTCTTTTTGTGGTTCCTAAATAATGTTTTAGTTGGTAATTGGAGGTAAATAGATTTTTCTCCATTAAATATTAATCTATTTTATGATATTATTTATCTAATGTTTTCTATGGGATTAAACAGCGTTATGCAATGTGATGATAGAGATGAAGATAGCATTAATTAAACTTCCTTCAAGCTATGCATATAAGCAGCCAATTTTAGGTGTGGGCTATATTTCAAGTTATCTTAAAGCCCATGGGCATCAATGCTGCATATTTGATGGCAATTTTAATTCATGGGGATATCAAGAGCTTATCGAAAAGGTAAGGGATTATCAACCAGAGGTCGTTGGCATTACGGCAATGACGCACGAAATAGTTCCAGCGCATAGAGTAGCCTCTGCATTGAAAGTAAAAAATAAAAAGCTTATGGTGGTTGTAGGCGGCTGTCATATTACCGCATTGCCAAAACGTACTTTAGAGGAGTTTCCCAATTTTGATTATGGTGTCTATGGCGAGGGTGAAAAGACGATGTTGGAGCTGGTTGATCAGGGAATAGATGGTAATCCAGAGAAAATATTAGGGCTCGTATACCATAAGAATGATAAGAATGTGATAGTAAATCCTCCTCGTTCGGAATTAACACCTGAAGAATTGAATTCTATGCCCTACCCCGATTTTGCTGAGTATTATCACAGCTCCAGAGCTTTATCTGGTAAAGGTAAATATTACGTTCTTTTTTCAAGCCGCGGTTGCCCTTACAACTGTGCCTTCTGTATGCAGGTGTTAGGAAGAGAATTAAGACGTCGCTCAGCAGCTTCTGTTTTAGGGGAGATTGAGTATGCTATGAAAAGATTTGGTGCACATACAATTGATTTTTCTGATGAAATATTCTTATTCAATAGTAAGGAAACAAGAGAATTATTACAGAGAATCATTGATTTAGGGCTCCCTAAGCGCCTAAAATGGAGTGCTCTTACACGAGCGAATATGGTGACATCAGACCTGATAGATCTGGCTAAACGAGCTGGCTGTATTCGCTTAGCCATGGGAGTGGAGTCGGGAAACAATAATATCTTGAAGACCATTAACAAAAAGATTACTATTGAGCAGGTTGAACGAGCGGCAGAGATTATACGGGCAGCTAAAATACCTTTAGTAACCTATTATATTCTTGGCCATCCAGATGAGACAGTGGATACAGTGAGGCAGACGGTAGATTTGGCCTGTAGACTTAAATCTGATCAAATATATATCGGTTTAATGGTTCCTTATCCGGGAACCCAGGTTTTCAAGTGGGCTCAAAAAGGAGAGCACGGATATAAATTACTAAGTACTGACTGGGAGAAATATGATAAATATGGCGGGAAGGCTTTAGAGCTTAAAGGCCTTCCGCTTCGTATCTTAGAGCAATGGCAAAGAAGAGCATTAGTTAAATATTATTGGACTCATTTAAATATAATTAAATTGATTTCATTTCTATGGAATAATCGTAAGGGGATAATGTTCATTTTATTTAAAAGGAAGCGCTAACCGTTTTAAAATAATATTATCGTATATATAGTCTTCGCTTTTTTAAAATATAATTATTCATGTCACTATATTATATGTGGTATCATACTGTCTGTTATTTTGTGCTGCAAATCTTTTCTTGCATCTTAATTCCTTTATTTGCTATAATTCTTAAGATTTTTTGAGATAAGTATCATAAGGAGCATAAGAAGTTTTCAATGAGTAAGCAAGATTATTTTGCGCATCCCACGGCTGTAATAGATCAACCTTGCCAGATTGGTACAGGGACACGTATATGGCATTTCTCTCATATAATGGCCCATAGTATAATTGGTAGGAACTGTAATCTCGGCCAGAATGTTTATATAGCTCCCCATGTAGAAATAGGTGAGAACGTTAAGATACAAAATAATGTCTCTCTTTATACCGGGGTTATTTTAGAGGATGATGTGTTTTGTGGTCCCTCTGCAGTCTTTACCAATGTCATAAATCCACGAAGCCATATATCAAGGAAACATGAATTTAAGACTACGCGTGTGGGTAAAGGAACTACTATTGGTGCCAACTCAACAATTATATGTGGAATCACAATAGGTACCTATGCTTTTATTGGGGCTGGGGCTGTGGTTACTAAAGATGTTTCTCCATATGCTCTTATGTATGGAAATCCAGCGGAGTTAAAGGGTTGGATGTGTAGCTGTGGTAATAAGCTTACTTTTTCAGTAGATTCATCCGAGGAAAAATCAGTATGTTCCTTTTGCAATGCTGAATATATAAAGAGAGGATGGAGAGTTGAACCGAAGTCATAGTGAATAAAAGGATGGAATTAATAAGAGGCACAAGAAAATTTTTTCGATTATTGCTGAAAAAGGCAAGTCATTATCCAGAGGAGGTTCAAATTGAAATAACTAATGTATGTAACCTCAACTGTCTTATGTGTCCTCGTATTGCTTTGAAAGTTCCAATTAAACATCAATCCCTCGAGCTCTATGATACCATTTTAAACAAACTAAAAAATCCTCATATTATTACGCTCACCGGATGGGGAGAACCTTTATGTCACCCACACTTCCCCCTCTTAATAGAAAAGGCAATCAAAAACTTTCCCTCTGCTCAGATAAAGTTTACAACCAATGGATTACTACTAACGCCCTTAATGGTTGAGGAGATATTACAGCATAAAATTTTCCAAATTAACATTTCAATAGACCAGCCTGAAGGTGCTGAAGATATCTCTTCGCATCGTACTACAAAGGAGCTCAAAAAGAATATAAAATTTCTTCTGGAACACAGAGCTCAAAATAAGTTTCCTTTAATTCGTTTTCAGATTGTAATACAAAAGGAAGGATGGAAACCACTCAAAGGAATAATTGAATTTGCTAAAAATGTAGGAGTGGATGGAATTAACCTGGTTAGATTAGATACGCGCTGGAGTGAAATACAAAGGCCAGGCTGGGAAGCGGAAAGAGAAATAATTAATAATGCAAAATTTTTATGCAGAAATTATGGATTAAGTTTTCAGTGCATTTATGATCAAGGATTAGCAACAAAACTCGCAAGTCGTTTTGATAAGTATTGTTTACTATTAGATAATTTTATGTATATAACTGTAGATGGGAAAGTTATACCTTGTTGTTATTTACGCAATTATAAATTTGGCGATATAGTTATAGAGAGTTTGAGTGACATCTGGAACAGCAAAGGATTCCAGAAACTCAGGCAGATGGGAGAGTTTAGAGAATGCCGTAGTTGTGATGTTTTAAAATATCGCTATAGCCCTATTCAAAAGAAGAAAAAAGAAAGTATGGTGGTTTCACCATAGCTATGGAATTAAGTGACTACATTTTTAAAATTGTGCTATGAAGATAACATTTGTTGAACCCCCTTCCTTAACTAAGATGGTCCCAGAGCGTTTGGCCGGATGTACGTACGAACTGTATCATTTCCCAGACTTAGGAAATCTTTTTGCTTTAAGCCTCCTCCATCAACAGGGCTTTGAGGTGGGATATATTGATTCTGTTCTTGAGCAGCTCAATGAAGATGAATTTTTAAAGCGAATTGAAGAAGAGGAGGCGGAGTATTATGTAATTCATTCGGTAATCCTTTCGAAGAAAACTGATATTTATTATATATCTCGCATTAATGAGATTCAGCCAAAAGCTATCATTGTCATTCACGGACCTGAACCTACCCGGGTACCCGAACAATATCTCTTTAATCCTTCGGTTATGATTTTCAGAGGGGAAATAGAGGAAAATTTCCTTAATTTTCTGAAGAGAGGAGAATTAAAAGGTATATCTCGACTTGAAAATGGATCTGTCAAACATTATGCTCCTGCTGAAAATCCAATTGATTGCAACACGCTTCCCCATGTTATGCGAGACCATCCAACGCTTCGGCCTTATAGTTATTCTTATTATAATCCAAAGTTCTCCCGGATGCCCCATACGGTAATGATGGTCTCCAGAGGTTGTAACTTTCGTTGTCTCTTTTGCGTTCCTAATTCAGTAAGCTTTGCTCGAGAAATGGAGTTTTGGAAAAGTACTGGTAAAAAACCCAAGGCATCTATTGCAGGAGCTGATTGGGTGATTGAGGAGTTCAGAAAGGTTAAGGAACAGGGATATAATTCTGTTATGGTTGTTGATGATCAATTTCTCTGGGGCAAGGAGAGGACGTTGAAAATATGCAATGGCATAAAGGGTTTGGGATTGGAATGGGGTTGTCTTAGTCGAGCAGATTTTCTGCAAGAGGAGGAGGTAGTATCAGCATTGGCAGAGGCAGGTTGCATTTCGATAGATATAGGTGTTGAGAATTTCAATCAGAAAATTTTGGACTATATTCAGAAAGATTTAGACGAAGATACTATTATTAAATCAATAGAGAACACAGTTAAATACAAGATATCACCTAAAATTAATATAATGATTGGTACCTGTCCTCTTGAAAAGCCAGAAGATATACGGTATACTATAAAAAGACTTAAGCAACTTCCCATAGAAAATGTTATGTTTTCCATTGCTACACCCTTTAAAGGAACACAATTTTATAAATTCTGTCAGCAGGAAGGCTATCTTATCGATGAGTCTGATGATATTAATCCCTTTAGCAAAGCAATGATAAGTTTACCTTATTTGAACAATAGAGATTTAGAGCGATACGAGAAACATGCTTATAGGTCGTTCTATCTTCGACCATCAATCATCTGGAAGAGGATAAAATCCTATAAAAGCTTTAGTAATTTTCTTAACGATATTAAGATAACATTGAAGTTATTAAAACGATGAAGATTAGCTTTTTAGTTCCTACATATAACGATGAAGCTCATATTAGGAGCAGTTTAGAGTCCATTATGAAGCAGCAGATAGAATACGATAGAGAGATAATTGTGGTAAATGATGGCTCCGAAGATAATACTGATAGAATTTTAAAAGAACTCCTGGAAGAGATTTCAGAGTTAAAGGTGATTCATAAGATTAATGGTGGAGAGTCATCAGCATTAAATGAAGGGTTGAGACATTGTAGCGGTGATTATATTGCTATTGTTGAAGCTGATACAGTGCTGAAAGAAGATTGGCTTTCTTGTGTGTTAAGCGGCTTTGACTCTAAGGATGTAATGGGTGTGGGAGGTACGTTAATAGCTGACCGAGAGGATCCATGGATCGCCCGCTTAGCGGGTTACGAAATAGAGGAAAAGTATAAGACAAAGCCCAAATCTTGCCAACACATAACCTCGGCTAATGCGATCTATAGGAAGGAAGCTTTTGAAAGATTTGGCAAATTTGATGAGAATCTCATTAATGCCAGTCTTGATTCTGATTTTAATAGTAGAATAGTAAATAATAATTATAAGTTGATCTATATTAAAGAAGCTATGGCAAATCACCATTTCAAGCCAACTTTTATCGAGTATTTAAAGCGACAGTACGCGTATGCTTTCTATCGTATGTATGTTAAGCAGTTGATACTTTATCCTGCGGATAAATGGCTGAGTGTTAATGTAGCTTTTTGCAGCCTCGCTTTTTGCAGCCTCATTTTAGTTCCTTTTTATCCAATAGTTCCTGCAGGTATGTTTGTAGCAGCATTCCTTTCTCAGACACCAACCACCTTCCGTTTATGGAAAGAAAAGAAAGATGGAGCCTTGTTTTTGTACCCTTTGGTTGTGACAGTGCGTAATATTTTGGGAGCCATAGCCTATGCTGCAGGTTTTTTAACAAAGAAGATTCGGCGAAATAAAAGTAAGCTGTAAGATAGAGGTACATTATTATGGCAGAGATTGGGAAGAAGCTGGTAATTATGCCAGCATATAATGAAGAGCATAATATTGGCAGAGTTATTGACGATTTACATTGCGTCAAATTAGATGTCGATATAGTAGTAATTGATGATGGCTCCTTCGATCGCACTGCTGAGATAGCCTATTCTAAGGGTGTTAAAGTTATTAGACTTCTTTTCAATCAAGGGTATGGAGCTGCTCTTCAGACAGGTTATCTTTATGCTAATAAAAAAGGATATGATATTGTCATCCAGATGGATGCTGATGGTCAGCATGATCCCTTTTTTATTATAGATTTGGTTGATGTCGTTGAAAAGGGTGAAGCCGATTTAGCTCTGGGCTCAAGGTATCTTACACTAAGAAAAAAGGGAGGGTCTTTGACACGGAGATTGGGTTCTTTGTTATTTAGCTGGATTATTACTCTTTTAACCGGACAAAAGATAACTGATCCTACCTCTGGTTTTCAGGTTTTCAATAGCCAGGTTATAAGCTTCTTTGCAAACACCGTTTTTCCCTCGGATTATCCCGATGCTGATATTATAATTTTTCTTCATCAGGCTGGATTTCGAATAAAAGAAATTCCAGTAAAAATGTATTTCTCAGCTAATAAAGCTTCCATGCATCGGGGCTACCGTATTATTTATTATTTAATAAAAATGTTTTTATCAATAATTGTCACCATGGTAAGAAAGAAACCCAATAAGAGAGGGTTTACACAATAAGAGGAAAACGATGACTCGTTTGGAGATAACAGTAGTATTATTAAGTTTGTTACTCCTTATCTATGTATTTGAGCTTGTAAGGCGTCGTCATCTTAATGAGGAATATTCTATTGGGTGGTTAGCGGCCGGGATAGTTATCTTTATCTTATCCATCTGGAGAAATATATTGGATTGGATTACTCGTTTAATTGGTGGAACTTATTATACGTCGACTCTGTTTTTCTTCGGAATTCTATTTCTCATTATGATAAATCTACATTTTTCAGTAAAGATATCTGGGCTCAGTAATATGGTGCGGCGTCTTAGTCAGGAATTAGCGCTCCTTAAAAGCGAAATTGAAGATTATAAAAGAGAATCTTGACTATCTCTTCTCATCTATTTTGGTAAGTAATAGTGAAGATTTTGCATATAGTACCATATTTTTATCCAGCATGGTCCTATGGAGGTACTCCACGGGTAGTTTATGAATTGAGCCGTCATTTAGTGCAGCTTGGTCATGAAGTGCTGGTTTTCACTACAGATGTCCTTGATCAAAATGGAAGAATTAAGGAATTTAAAAAGAATATAGAGGGAATCAAGGTATTTTATTTTCCTAATATAAGCAATCGGTTAGCTTTTAAGAATAAGTTATTTTATAGTCCGCAATTGCGAAAGCATCTCAATATGTTGAATCCCATTCCCCAGATTATACATTTGCATGAATATCGAACGTTCTTAAACATAACCTCTTTTTTCTATGCCAAAAAGAAAAACATACCCTATGTACTTTCAGCTCATGGTTCTCTTCCTTCGCAATTAGGGAAAACCTTTGCAAAAAATATATTTGATATCTTAATTGGTAAAAATATATTAAAGACTGCCAGCTCGGTAATTGCACTTTCTGCTCTTGAGAAAGAGCAATATTTATCATATGGGATTAAAGCAGAAAAGATTTCAGTCCTTTATAATGGTATTAACCTCGAATCGTTCAGTAGTTTACCTCCTCCGGGTAGCTTTAAGAAGAAATATGAATTTAACGATAAAAAGATAATTCTTTTTCTTGGTAGATTGAATCGTATAAAAGGATTGGATTTTCTGGTAGAGAGCTTTGCCTTGCTAAGTCAGGAACATAAAAATGCTCTCCTTTTGATTGCAGGGGAGGATGATGGCTATAAAGGTGAGCTCATGCGGATAGTAAATGGGCTGAAATTGCAGGATAGAGTTCTTTTTCTCGGACTCCTCAAGGGTGAGGAAAAACTTGCAGCATTAAGGGATGCCAACTTTTTGGTATATCCGAGTAGGTATGAAATATTTGGTCTTGTTCCATTAGAAGCTATCATGTGTGGTACGCCTGTTATATTATCCAGAGCATGTGGCTGCGCACAGATCTTGGAAGATACTGGAGCAGCAATAACGGTGAGCTA
Source organism: uncultured Acidobacteriota bacterium (assembly GCA_964645975.1). Lineage (GTDB taxonomy): Bacteria > Acidobacteriota > B3-B38 > Guanabaribacteriales > CAZYAF01 > CAZYAF01. The sequence goes on along the minus strand of CAZYAF010000003.1, from coordinate 162,560 downwards.
TGGAGACACTCAATCACTTGCTGTAAGTATGGAAAAATTATTGGAAAGTGATCAAAAAGGCATCTCTATGGTAGAAAAGGGTCAGGCGTTTATCCGAGATAGGTTAAGTTGGGACCATATTTCGAAGCGAACTTTTAGTATATATGAAAGCATTATGGATAAACGGTCCAATCCTGTAAAAGAGCGAAAAGTAAAAATCATTCATTAGTTTTGAGAGGAGAAAATGATGGCAAAAGTGGCTGTTGTCGGCTGTGGATATTGGGGTAAAAATTTAGCCCGTAATTTCTATCAACTTAAGTCATTAGCAGCTATATGTGATTCTTCTGAGGAGATTTTAACAAAACAGCGTGATAAATATCCTGATATTTTATTAACAACAGATATCAAAGAAATCTTAAACGACGAGGAGATTACTGCACTTTCAATTGCTGTACCTACTGAGTATCATTTTTCTCTCTCGAAAGAGGCGCTATTACATAATAAGGATATAATGGTGGAGAAACCTCTATCACTTAATCATCGCGATGGGCTCGAATTGATAAAGTTGGCGGAAGAAAAGAATAAGGTTCTTATGGTGGGGCATTTATTAGAATATCATCCTGCTGTGAACAAATTGTATGAGATAGTGAAAGCCGGGGAGTTGGGTGAGCTCAATTACATCTATTCACATAGATTAAACTTAGGTAAAGTACGGCAGGAAGAAAACATCCTCTGGAGTTTCGCTCCTCATGATATTTCAATAATCCTGAACCTTACAGGAGAGATGCCGCTTGTAGTGAGTTCCTCAGGAGGCAGCTATCTTCAGCCTACCATTGCTGATGTTACAGTAACTAACCTGCTCTTTGCAAATGGAATAAGAGCCCATATTTTTGTTAGCTGGTTACATCCTTATAAAGAACAAAAGCTGGTCGTCATTGGAAATCGCAAAATGGCTGTTTTTGATGATGTAGCTCGCCAGGAGAAACTTAAGATATATGATAAAGGAATTGAGTGGAAGAACGGTGTTCCTTTAGTGCGACAGACAGCTGAATCTACCCTGTTTTTCGCTGAAGAAGAACCCTTGCAGTTGGAATGTTCACATTTTCTCCACTGTATTCGAGAGCGAGTTAAGCCCCGTACCGATGGTAATGCAGGGTTGCAGGTATTAAAAGTATTGGAAGCCAGTCAGCTTTCATTGGAAAGGGGTGGAGAATCTATAAATATGAAGGAGGTAGAATGAAAGTTCCTTTTATTGACCTTGCTGCACAATATGCACAAATTAAAGAGGAGATTAACCAGAATCTTTCAGATGTGCTTAATTCTCAGTATTTCATCCTGGGTCCAAAAGTAAAAGAGCTTGAACAGAAAATTGCGGCGCTCTGTGGCTGTAAATATGCTATTGGCGTATCCTCCGGTACTGACGCCCTGTTGCTATCACTTATTGCCTGTGGCATAAAATCTGGAGATGAAGTTATAACTACTCCTTTCACCTTTTTCAGCACCGCGAGCTGCATAAGTCGATTGGGTGCTCAACCAGTATTCGTTGATATAGATCCCCGTACATTTAATATAGATCCTGAAGCAATAGAAGATAAGCTTAGTTCCAAAACTAAAGCTATAATTCCAGTCCACCTTTTTGGGCAGCTAACAGATATGGACCCTCTATTAGATATTGCTTCTAAAGCTCATTTATGGATCATCGAGGATGCGGCCCAATCAATAGGTGCTACTTATAAAAACAGGAAGGCAGGTTCAATTGGTCATTTGGGTTGTTTTTCCTTCTATCCAACTAAAAATCTTGGCGCCTATGGTGATGGAGGAATGATTGTTACTAATGATGAAGAATTAGCAGATAAATTGAGAATTCTTAGAGTTCATGGGAGCCGACCGAAATATTATCATCATATTATTGGTGTTAATGCTCGTCTTGATGAGATGCAAGCCGCAGTGCTTCTGGTAAAGCTGAAGTATCTTCAGGAGTGGAATGATGCTCGTACTTCGAACGCCGTACTTTATAAGGAGAAACTTCAAGAGCTACCCCTTTCACTGCCTTTTGTAGCAGAGCCATGTAAGTCTATCTATCATCAGTATGTAATAAAGGCACCCAGACGTGATGAGCTGAACGAGTATTTACAAAATCATGGAATCGGTACTCAAATTTATTATCCTCTTCCTTTACATCTTCAACCCTGTTTTAAGAATTTGAACTATAAGGAAGGTGATTTCCCTCACGCGGAAGAAGCTTCCAGGACAGTGCTCTCACTGCCTATTTTTGCTGAACTTGGTAAAGATCAAATTGCTTATGTGGCAGAGAAAATCAGGGAATTTTATGCTTGAAAAAACAATTAGCGTCTCAATAGGAGTAATGAGATGAATAAGTTCGCTAAAAATGTCATACTATTTTCATTCTTATCATTATTGTTTGTATCCGCAACTATATGTGCTCAACCTACAGAAAAGGGCCTTATTTTAAAGTGGGAGAATATTCAGAGAACTGATCCAAAAACTAAGCTTTTTGAAAAAATAGAAGAGCGACTCTATAAATTTAAAACCGAACAATTTCCCTTTGACGGAGAGCTCAGGATTCTTAATGTAATTATTGATGATCGGATGAGTGATTTTGAATATGGATATATTATGGGTATTATTGAGGTTGAATTAGTGGATTTGCCGGAAGATTTTCACATGAAATATTCCCAAAGTTATGGATTATGGGCCCAGAATAATACTTTATATTATGATGATAAGACAAATGAATGGCTATCATCGAAAGAATATTTTGCAAAAACCGCAGAACAGGCTGAAAAATATCCTTTTTGGACAGGCTCTTTGTGGAGCTTTGCTGATCCAGTTTTAATTATTCTCGTTATATTTTTAATTATTTTACTCCTTTTTTCACGAAAAGCACAGAAAGTAAATAAAAAGTACATGGACTCTGCTCTGGAGTCAACCAGGAAATCTTTGGAAATTAGTCAAAAAGCCTTAACTCTCAGTGAAGAAAGCAATAAAATATTAAAAGAGATATTAGAAGTATTAAAAAAGAAATAATCAATAATACACAAAAGATATCTTAGTTCACTTTTTTAATTCTCTACCATAAGATATTGTTTATCCACAAAAATATTAACCTGACTCCTTCAGAATACTCCACAGCAATAGAGTTGACTTTTTAATAAGCTCCATTGTATAATCAGCAAATTATGTGGATTATTAAAGCATAGAAATTCAGTAATTATATTCAATTTAGAATGCATTAAGATTTGATTTTATAATGTATTTCATATATAGCTTTTTATATTTTATTGCCTTGATACTTCTTTTACCTTACTTTATCTATCAAGAAATAAAATCAACAAAATATTTAAAGAGTTTATCTCAGCGATTGGGTTTTTTGCCGGGCAATCTAAATCCGAAGAAGAAGCTCTCAATATGGATTCATTCAGTATCAGTAGGCGAAACTATTGCGGCAAAACCGATAATCATTCAATTAAGAAGGAAACATCCAGACTTAAAGATTTTTCTAACTACAACCACTATAACCGGACACTCAGTAGCGGAATCTTCAGGCTATCCCGTGGATGCATTGCTCTATTTTCCTTTTGATTTTTCATTGATTTGCAGAAAGTTTCTTCGCATACTTAATCCTTGTTTATTAATACTTATGGAAGGTGAAATCTGGCCTAATATTTTGAAGGAGTGCAAGAAAAAATCTATAAAGGTTATTCTTATAAACGGAAGGATTTCGCCTCGTTCCTTTAAGCGATATCGAGTTATTAGACCTTTTTTTAAAAACGTGCTGAATCATATAGACTTTTTCTGTATGCAAAGTGAAGAGGATGCAAAAAGGATATCAGAAATTGGCGCAGAGCAAAAAAGAGTATTAATCACTGGAAATCTGAAATTCGACCAGGTAGACTTCTCATATTCTAAAACAAAAATAGATGCGTTAAAGAATATTTTTCCCGACACTGAGAAAGATAAGATAATCATTGCAGGTAGTACTCATCATGGTGAGGATGAAATTGTACTGGAGGCGTTTAATTATTTAAGACAGAATTATCCAAACTTGGTCCTTATTTTAGCCCCTCGCCATCCGGAAAGATGTCCACAGATAGAAATCCTTATAAAAAAATATAAGATATCTTATATTAGAAGATCGGAGATTTCCCCACGCAGTGAAAAGGTAAGGTATAATCTGTATTTAATAGATACCATTGGCGAGTTATCAAGCATATATGCTTTAGGTTACGTAATATTTGTAGGAGGGAGCCTGGTACCGATTGGAGGACATAATATTTTAGAGCCAGCTTTTTATGGTAAACCGGTTATATTCGGGAAACATATGGATAATTTTCAATTTATAGCCTCGCAGTTCTTAAAATACAAGGCTGGTTTACAGGTTTCAAATCTGAAAGAGCTAATCGATTCTATTATTAAGCTTTTGCAAGAGCAAAAAATTTATAATGACATGAGCCGAAATGCACAAAAGCTAATTGATAAAAATAAGGGCGCCACTCATACAACTATAGAGGCGATTGGGAGATTAATAAATGCAACAAAAGAATAATAATGTAATTTATTGCTTGATTTTTTAGCTCTATGAATAAAAGACGGTTAATATCCATAAAAGGTTTTGTCTTAAGTTTTTTAAGCTATTTATTGCTGCCTCTTTCAGCTTTATATTATATGATTGTTAAGGTGAGAAATGGCTTTTACGATTTTGGATTTTTGTCAGTTAAAAAACTCCAGGGTAAAGTTATCAGCGTAGGGAATTTAACCGTAGGTGGCACAGGCAAAACTCCTTTGGTAGAATATATAGCGAAAGTTTTGCAAAATAAAGGGTGGAAAGTGGCTCTTCTGAGTCGAGGATATGGCCGAAAAGAACGGCTACCTTTTGCAGTCGTTTCAAATGGTAAAAATATATTAGCCGGTGTAGAAAAAGCTGGTGATGAGCCATTACAATTGGCCAAGAATTTATTGGGTGTTATAGTTGTTGTTGATAAAAATCGATATGAGGCAGGTTTAATTGCTAAAGAAAAGTATGGTGTAGATTTATTCATATTAGATGATGGGTATCAGCATAGGAAGCTTGTGAGGGATATAAATATTTTGATGATAGATGGAAAAAACCCTTTTAATACCGGTTTGCTTTTTCCGGCCGGTAAACTTCGTGAACCTGTTAGCAGTATTAAAAGAGCAGATGCAGTTGTAGTGTCTGAACCGTTATCTAACAACAATGAGGAAATTATAAAAAAGATAATAATGCGCTACAAAGCAGGTCTTCAATTTTTTCATTGCTATCGCCATCCCATAGGTCTTCACACGGTTAAAGGAGATACCCCTTTAAAAGAGGGATTTTTCAGAAGCAAAAATATAATTTCTTTAGCAGCAATTGCCCAACCAGCAGCTTTTGAAAATGATCTAAGGGATATGGGCTTTATTTTAGCAAAAACATATCGTTTTTCCGATCACCATTACTATACAAAGGAAGAGATGGAGGTTATAGCACATTCAGCCAAAAAATTAGATGCCGAAGCCATTATTACCACTCAAAAGGACGCTGTTAGATTAAGCCACCTTAAAGAAGTGGAGCCTCCTATTATTTATCTAAAGATAGAAATGAGAGTGAGGGAGAAGGAGAAATTTAATACTTTTTTAGTAAATTCAATTACTTCATAGCTTAGTTATAGGAATTAGATGAAGCGCTACATTGAATATATTTTTATAAAATCTATAAGCTTTATTGCTTTTATATCTCCTCGAAGATTAACTCTTGCTATCGGTCGATCATTGGGTAAGCTTGTTTATTATCTTGATAGCAGACATAGAAGAACTACGCTTAATAATCTCCAATTAGCCTTCAACGAAGAATTAACTGAAGTTCAGAGAAAATCAATAGCTAAACAAGCCTTTAGCCATTTTGGTGAGTTTATGTTAGAACTTTTGAGAGCGCCATGGCTTAGCAAGAAAAAAATCGGAAAGATTGCCGAATATCAGGGACTGGAGAATCTTCGCCAGGCTTATGGAAAAGGTAAAGGTGTATTAATATTTACTGCCCATTTTGGCAATTGGGAGCTCATGGGAATAGCTCAAGGCTATCAAAATGTGCCGCTTAACGTTTTGGCGCGTCCCCTGGATAATCCCCATTTGGAAAATATGCTAAGACGAATTAGAAGCTTATCAGGAAATAGCGTAATATACAAAAAAAATGCAGTCAGAGCTATTCTACAGGCCCTTAAAAGAAGAGAAACAATTGCAATTTTAATAGACCAGAATACCCGTATTGAAGAAGGCGTTTTTATAGACTTTTTTGGTAGGAAAGCTTGTACTACGCCAATATTGTCATCATTGGCTTTAAGAAGTGGGGCTAGCATAATACCTGCTTTCTCTTTACCGACAGGAAAAGGCACATATCAATTTATATATGAGAAGGAAATTAACTTTCAACCATCTGGAAATAATGAGGAGGATGTTTTACATCTGACACAACTGTGCAGCGATATCATTGAAGGATATGCCAGAAAATATCCCCAGTATTGGTTTTGGATGCACCGAAGATGGAAAAACCAGCCAGGAAATCTTAAAAAAAAATAAATAATGCAACAATTCCACAGAGAAAATCTAAAACAAATAGAGAAAATTCTAATTAATTGTCCAAGCTGGATAGGAGATGCCGTCATGTCCCTTCCAGCCCTGCAGTCAGTGCATCAAAATATGCCTCAAGCGCAGATTACTTTGTTAGCGAATTCATGGATAGTCGACTTATATAAGAATCTCTCCTTCATCCATGATATTATTCTCCACAATCCAAAGGGAACGGATAAAGGAATTAGAGGATTTACTAAAGCAATTAAAAATATCAAACAGCAGAAATTCGATCTGGCAATTCTATTACAGAATGCATTTAGACCGGCACTACTGACGTGGCTATCTGGTATACCCCACCGTTGGGGTTATGCTACCGATGGGCGCAGTTTGCTTCTCACAAATGCTATAAAAGTGAGCTCTGATGATCGCCAATGCCATCATATTTATTATTATTTGAGATTGCTTGAAAAATTAGGTTTATTTATAGAAAAACCTTCTATTAGTATAAAACTTACCTCTAAACAGAAAGAAAAAGGCAAACATCTTTTGCTCGGCAAAGGGTATGAGCTTAAAAAAACCACTGTAGGAATTCACCCAGGTGCAGCATATGGCGAAGCTAAATGTTGGCTGCCTGATAGGTACGCTCAATTAGCCGAACGTTTGATAAGCAATGATGATGTGCAAGTAATTTTATTTGGAGCCCAGCAGGAATTGTCTTTGATTGATAATATACTATCACACATGAGCAGGAATCCTATTGTTTTGGCTGGCGAAACAAGTTTAGAAGAGTTAATGGGCTCAATGATTTATTGTGATCTTTATATAGCCAACGATTCTGGGCCAATGCATTTAGCAGCTGCTTTAGGTATTCCACTTGTAGCACTCTTTGGACCTACAAATGAAAAGCGAACTGCTCCTTTAGGTGAAGAGCATATTATAATAAAAAAGCACATTTCCTGTAGTCCCTGCCTTCATAGAACATGTCCCTCAGATCATCAATGTATGACTGCCATTACGGTAGATGAAGTTTATAATGCAGCCATAAGAAAAATAGGTATTAGACAAACTTGATGGTTTTTATTATAATGTAATATTAGCTCAAGAGGCTAAATCTTATTTTTTTATGGCTATGACCTATCAAGAATCTAATAAGAACCGAGCAGTATTTCTCGATCGCGATGGAACAATAAATGAGGAAGTTGGTTACCTTTCACAGCCTGAGAATATCCGCATTTTACCAGATGCACCTGATGCCATCAAATTACTAAAAGAATCGGGTTATAAAGTTCTGGTAATTACTAATCAGTCAGGTGTGGCCCGGGGTTATTATACCGAAGACGATGTTCAGCTCATTAACAAAAAAATAAATGAGCATCTCATGCAGTCAGGAGCGAATATTGATGGTTTTTTCTATTGTCCGCATCATCCTGATGGTATAATAGCAAAATATAGTTATGCTTGTAAATGCCGAAAACCCGAAAGTGGAATGATCTTAGAAGCAGCAGACAAGTTCAATCTTGATCTAACTGAGTCTTTTATTATTGGGGATAAACTTTCAGATTTGCAAATGGCAGAGTCATTGGGCGCTCGTGCAGTTCTGGTGTTAACAGGTTATGGCGAGCAAGAAAAGGAGAAATATCTAAATAACTCATCTTTCGTCATTCATTATATAGCAAAAGATCTCCTAAATGCAGCTCATTGGATTGTAAAGCAGACATAATAAATGAGAGAGAAAAGCAAGAAAGAATCACTTATTAATAAAATTGAGAAATTTCCTCAGCAAAAGATTCTCATTATTGGCGACTTGATCGCTGATGAATTTGTTTATGGGAAGATATCCCGTGTTAGCCGTGAAGCCCCGGTCTTAATTCTACGATTTTCAGGTAATGAAATTTTACCAGGTGGTGGGGCGAATTCAGCTAATAATATAGCCTCTTTGGGTGCATACGCAATTCCTTTAGGAATTGTTGGACAGGATGAGGTAGGAAAAAAATTGCTTCAGTCAATGAAGCAATCCAACATTGATATATCTCATATAATACAAAATGAACATTATATAACTCCTGTTAAGACACGATATCTTGCTGGAGGCATTCATTCCGCCAAACAACAAGTTCTCCGCATAGACCGATATAAAAATGTTCCTCAAAACAAAAAATTGAGAGTTCTTATCTTCGAGAAAGCAAAGAAATTAATTTCAGAAGTTGATGGCATTTTGATTTCAGATTACGGCTTAGGACTGGTAGAACCACCTTTTTACCAGACAATCAGAGAGGAGGCAAATAAGCGGAACATTATTTTAACAGTCGATTCTCGCTATAATCTCATGCAGTTCTTAGGGGCAACTGCCATAACACCGAATGAGCCTGAAGTCGAGCAAGCACTTAATATAAAATTAAATGATCGGAAAGATTTGCTTACTCAAGCCGGTGCTACATTAATGGAGAGATTAAATACAGAAGCTGTTGTAATTACCAGGGGATCAAACGGAATGGTTTTATTCGAGAAGGAAAGAGAGCCTGAATTTATTTCCATATATGGCTCCGATGAGATCTCTGATGTGACAGGAGCAGGAGATACCGTCATCAGCATTTTTACTCTTGCTTTGACAGCTAAAACTTCTTTCTACCAAGCTGCCCGCTTGGCTAATTATGCTGGTGGTTTGGTTGTAATGAAACGTGGTACTGCCACAGTAACCCCTTATGAACTCATTCAAGCGGTTAAAGAGGATTATAAATAATTCTATGAAACTGACTACTTTAAAACCTCTCATTAAAGAAGTAAAAAAACTGAGAAAAGCCAGTAAAAAAATTGTACTGGCAAATGGTTGTTTCGACCTCATACATGTTGGGCATATCCGATTTTTGCAAGGAGCAAAGAAAAAAGGTGACATTCTCATCGTGGCCATCAATTCGGATAAGTCTGTTCGGCAGATAAAAGGAGAACAGCGACCCATCTTTATCCAAGATGACCGTGCTGAGATAATATCCGCCATTGAGTTTGTTGATTATGTTATAATATTTAATGAGCCTACTGTGGCAAAGTTGCTTAATTCTATAAAACCAGATATTCATTGCAAGGGAACAGATTATACTTATGAAACGGTCCCTGAAAGAGAAGTGGTTAAAGAATATGGCGGCACCATTTCTATTGTTGGAGATTCAAAAGAGCACTCTACCAAGGATATAATTAAATATATAGTGACAAAATATTCGCCTCATGGATCAACTATCTAAAATTTTAGTTATTAAGCTTAGCTCAATTGGTGATATAGTTCATACCTTTCCCGTGCTTTTACCACTGCGGGAGAAATATCCACATGCTAAGATTGCCTGGTTAGTAGAAAAGAATTTTAAATCTTTACTTCAAAATATTGATTGTATTGACCAGGTCTATACTGTTGATACTTTGAAATGGCGAAAAAAACCATTCAAAAAAGTAACTCATAAACAAATTCAATTTAGAATATCTCAACTTAGAAAAGAGTGTTTTGACATCTCAATAGATTTTCAAGGATTAATTAAATCTGCTCTTTTAGGGTGGCTTTCACGAGCCAAGCTTAGAATTGGTTTTGATAAAAACTCCTTAAGAGAGCCTTTAAGTCGATTTTTCTATCATAAAACAGAATTATGTAAACAGAATAGCCCTCACGTTATATATAAAAATCTGAGTCTATTAAATACTCTTGGAATAAATCAGGCCGAGATAAAATTTCCTCACTTTTTAGGAAAAACAGATAGAGAATTCGCCTCTCTCTGCATTAAGAGACTAAAATTGAAACGCTTTGCTATTATAAACCCGGGCGCTGGTTGGCTCTGTAAACAATGGGATATTGAAAAATATGCAGCACTTGCTGATATGTTAATTAAAAGATATAATCTCAACGTGCTCATTTCCTGGGGACCGGGAGAAAAGAAACTTGCATCTAAGCTAAAAGCATCAATGAAGTATGATGGAATTGTTCTTTTTCCAACAAGTATATTACAATTAGCAGCCTTAATAGAGCGCGCAAGGCTTTTTATAGGGTCAGATAGTGGGCCTTTGCATTTAGCCATAGCCCTTAGAACTCCAGTAGTAGGCATTTTAGGCCCTACAGACCCAGAGAGGAATGGGAGTTATATTCCAGAGGATATTATTGTCAGCAAAAGGTTAGATTGCAGCCCATGTTATAAGAAAAACTGTGATAATCCTCTTTGCATGGAGAACATTTCTCTTGATGAAATTGTAAGCGCAGTTGATAAGAGATTGGCCGCAAACACAGTTAGATAAGTTTAATTTAATGTGGCTTAACAAAAGAGGTAGTGCCTACTCCTGATTATGCACATTCAGGAAACTTGAGATAATGGCAGCGTTTTATAAAGCATTAGCAAGATATCGGGTTCCGGTTAGCCTTCTTTTTGTTATTGCCTATTTAATAACCTCAAAACTATCATTCACTTTTTTTTATTTCGGATTGCCTCTCATAATAGCAGGAGAATCTTTAAGAATATGGGCGTCCGGTTATTTACATAAAGCAACTAAATTGACCACATCGGGACCCTATGCTTTTGTCCGTAATCCACTCTATGTGGGAAACTTTTTGCTGGGTTTGGGATTCATACTTATAGCATGGAATTTGTTTCTATTTATAGTTTTCGTTCTGCTTTTCGTTTTTCTCTACTATATCACAATTAGATTCGAGGAACAGCGCCTGCTAAAATTATTTGATACGCACTATCTTCATTATAGACAATATGTTCCTTCAATAATACCTCGACTGCCACCTTATAAAGGAGAAAAAGAAAAATTCAAGTGGACGCAAGTGAAGAAGAATAGAGAATATAGAGCAATCATCGGCATTTCAGTTCTTTTTGCAATCCAACTTATAAAAGCATTGCTCATAACATATTGAAAACCTCCAAAGCTTTATTTCTTGTAAAATGGCTGTTAAAGCTTGAAAATAGTTATTAAATAAAATAATATAGAGATTAATATGACTGAAATTGTTGGAAAATAGATTGATACGCTTTTTCTAAAATGGTTTAAACATAAGGAGGAAAACAATGACTTATAAGGGCATCAGCCGAAGGGATTTTATCGGGAAATCTACTTTAGGTCTATTAACCACAAGCCTTCACCTCCCGTTGCTCAGAGCCGCTCAGCAAAAGCAGCAGCAGGACTATAAGATTATTTATCGAACATTAGGCAGAACAAAATTAAAAATACCCATTGTTAGCTTCGGAGTTATGAACTCCGATAGTCCCGACTTGCTCAGGAAAGCGCTTGACATGGGAATAAAGCATCTCGATACTGCTCATGGCTATTTGCGAGGTAATAGCGAAAAAGTAATAGGGCAAATTGTTGAAGAGAGAAATTGCAGAGATAAGGTATACATTGCCACCAAAATCGGTCTCCCACGAGACCGAGAAAAAGGCGTCTTTTTATCTGAGGCAAATGAGGAATCATTTAATGAACAATTGAACATAAGCCTTGAAAGACTGCGCACCGACTATTTGGATATTTTATATATTCACAGCATTTACACGACTGAAATGGTAAATTATGAGCCCACCATGAGAGCTCTGGAAAATGCTAAAAAGGCTGGAAAAGCGCGCTTTATTGGACTTTCAGTACACACCAATGAGCCGGAAGTAATTAGGTCTGCAGTTAAGGCAAAAATTTATGATGTTGTTCTCACCACCTATAATCTGATGCAGGAACATAAGGAAGAAGTAGGAAAAGCTATCAAATATGCAGTAGAGAATGGCGTTGGTATTATTGCCATGAAGACTCAATGCGGTGCTCGTATAAACGAGAAAATGGATATTGATCATGCGGCAGCGTTAAAATGGGTGCTTCAGGATGAAAATGTGTGTACCACCATTCCCGGCATGACCACCTTCGATCAAATGGACCTGAACTTTAGCGTTATGAATAATCTGGAATTAACAGCAGCGGAGAAAAGAGAAATAGCATTAACTTCAATGCTTAAAGGCACATATTACTGCCAGAATTGTCGTTCCTGTATTTCATCCTGCCCCAATAAGGTTATGATTCCCACCCTCATGCGAGCTTTTATGTATGCCGAAGGCTATGGGAATATTGAACAAGCCAGAGCTACTATAGCTGAATTACCAAAACAATACAATCTTAGCGTATGCCAGAACTGCTCCTCCTGTGTTGCCACCTGCAAAAATGGAATAGATATCCACAACCGCATACTAAGCCTTATGGATAGAGGATTTGCTTACTGTTAAAGCTGATTTATTGAAAAAGGAGGAAAAAGCCTTGATGAGAAAAAACATAAGAGCCGTTTATTTAATCATTGTTCTATTTATCGTATGGTCTGGAATGCTGGCATTTACAATCAGTTCCGAATCTGATATAGGTGTTGATAAAGAAAAGCTGGCAACATTGCTACCTACAGAGAGTGACTTGCCTGGTTGGAAGATCGCTGCAGAGCCTCGATTTTTCGAGTCCGGTAATCTCTGGGAATACATCAACGGACAAGCTGAACTCTACCTGCAGTATGGTTTTCGGCTGGTTGTAACCTCAGACTATGGTACAAAAGAGGATGAAAGTTCTATTATTATCGAGATATATCAAATGGAAAGCCCTCTTCATGGGTTCGGCATATATGCGGCTGAAAGATCTCCTGAGGATAACTTTATTGACGTCGGAATACAGGGATATGTAGCAGAAGATATATTAAATTTCTGGAAGGGACCTTATTATGTAAAAATCACATCTCTGGAGTTCTCTGATTCCACAAAAGATACCTTGAATAAATTTGCTAAAGTAATAGCACAGAAAATTTCTGGTGATTATAAAGTTCCTGAACTGTTTACCTTCTTTCCCGAAAAAAATAAGATTGCAAATAGTGAGAGATTTATCCCTTCCAATTTTATGGGTCATAGTTTTTTGAAAAATGGCTACCGGATTGATTACCAGCAGAACGGACTTCAGTATCAGATATTCCTCATTAAGAACAGTTCATCTGAGGAGGCGCACGATGCTTTTGCTAAATATAGAGAATTCCTCGAATCAAATAGTGAAAAAGTAGAACAAGAAAAGATGGACGATTATCAAATAATCAAAGTAGAAGGAAGAAAAAAATCGGTAGTATTCCAATATCATTCCTTTATAGGTGGAGTGCTCAAAATCGAGGTCTTCTCCGATGGAGAAGAAATAATTAAGGAAATTTTAAATAAATTAAAATAGATATCATAATAATATCGATCAATAGCATCATTCTTCTTTAGCCATTGATCGAGAGGTATTGTTATCTCAGCTTAAAAATTAAGGCTTGTTTATTTGCTCAAAGAGAAAGTTCTGTTTAACTTCTGCCCTGTTAAAGAATAGTTCTTTAATCTACAAACTGAGAATTAGTTAAATGACATCTTTTAAATACCCTTCATTTTTCAAGATCTGAGTATAATTCTTGAAAATTTATTTTATGCAACTATTAATCTATAATAATATTATTCTACTGAAAAACGTTAGATAATTATCCTACCAATTATTCTATATCTCAAATTTGTTACCTGCCAAATAGATTACCCTTCATTTTAATATTTATTTAATATAAAATTAAATGCTATTTTATTTTATGGATACTTTATAAAAAAATAATAGCTTTGGGAGGAGATGATAATGAAATTTAAAGCAGCATTTTATACGATTATAGTATTACTATTTATTTTATTTGCGACTTATACATATCCGCAGGTGACCAGAGAAGATTATGCTCGGGCAGAGAAATTCCTTCCCTGGAATGCTGATAAGCTCGCATTTAAGTTGAAAATCGAGCCTCACTGGATAGATAACGGCGACCATTTCTGGTATCGTAATGACAGCAGAACAGGCAAGGAATTTGTATTTGTCGACCCCATGCAGAATGTTCAAAGGCCAGCTTTTGACCATAACAAGCTGGCAGCAGCCCTATCTTCAGCAACAGGAGAAACGTATGAACATAATAAATTACCCTTCGACACGTTTAAATTTATCGATGAAGGCAGAGGAATTCAGATTGATATAAAAGATACTCGTTGGATATGTGATTTGGCAACATATAAATGTTCAAAAAAAGAAGAATATCATAAATCCTTACCAGAAGAGCTTATATCCCCTGATGGCTGCTGGATTGCTATTGCCAAGAATCACAATCTTTATATTCGGTCGATTGAAACCGGAGAAGAGTTTCAGCTAACCAGCGATGGTGAACCTTACTTTGATTATGCAACCCTGGCAGAAAGCCGATTAACTAAAGTAACTGATCATCTGAAGAAAAGAAAATTGCCCACAATCGGACTCTGGTCACCGGACAGCAAAAGATTCCTTACTCACAAGCTTGACCAGCGCAAGGTAGAAGAAATTCACCTCTTGCAATTCTCACCTCCTGGAGGGGGGCGGGCTGTTCACCATTCCTATCGCTGTCCCATTGCTGGTGATAAGGAAGTACCCTTGGCAGAGTTTGCTATTTTTGACATCGAGCAAAGAAAGGAGGTTAAATTAGATTCTGAGCCACTTATAGTTACCTGGCACACACCTATTGAGCTGGAGATGACCTGGTGGAGTAAAGATAGCCAGTCAGTTTATTTTATTTTTGAGAAGCGCGGATACAAGGAAGCTCAGCTTCAGATAGCAGATGCACAAACTGGTAAGACCAGGACAATTTTAACGGAGAAAAGCTCAACAGTGGTTGAATTGAATCCAATTCTGGTGGCAAGGCCTATTGTTCGCACTTTAGATAGCACAAAAGAAATCATCTGGTTTTCTCAGAGAGATGGATGGAGTCATATCTATCTCTACGATGGAATCACCGGCCAGCTTAAAAATCGGATAACCTCCGGCTCATGGGTGGTTCGTGATATCCTGCATATAGATGAGGTGAAGAGACAGGTTTATTTTGCTGCTGCAGGTCGAGAACAGGGGCGCGATCCATATTACCGGCATCTGTACCGAATCAACCTTGATGGTTCCAATATTAAGCTGTTAACTCCCGAAGATGCGGAGCATGATGTTATATTCTCCTCTTCAGGAAAATATTTTGTGGATAACTATTCCAGAATCAACACTGTTCCTCAATCGGTGCTCAGGTCTTCAGAGGGAAAGCTTATCCGTAAGCTTGAGGAAGCAGATATTGAACCGCTTTTGCAAATGGGATGGAAGTGGCCTGAGCCCTTCCGGGTAAAAGCGCGAGATGGAGTCACTGATATTTATGGGGCAATTTTCCGTCCCTCTGCTTTTGACGCAAAAAAGAAGTATCCAGTTATAGATGCTATCTACCCTGGGCCTCAAGTGATTCGCACTCCTAAAGCCTTCTCTCTTGATACCAGGCAGCAAACTCAAGCCATTGCGGAACTGGGATTTGTTGTAGTGACCATAGATGGCATGGGTTCGGGTCTGCGATCAAAGGCAAATAACGATATATGTTACGGAAACATGGGAGACGCGGGAGGGATTGAGGACCATATAGCAGCACTAAAGCAGCTTGCCCTTCGTTATCCTTATATGGATTTAGATCGTGTTGGAATCTATGGTCACTCAGGCGGTGGCTTTGCCTCCACTCGTGCAATTCTCGCCTATCCTGACTTCTATAAGGTTGCCGTATCCTCTGCCGGTAATCATGACCAGCGCGGCTATCTGGCTTATTGGGGTGAAAGATACCAGGGATTGCTGAAAGGTGATAATTATCTTAATCAGGTCAATGCTCTGTTGGCTGAAAATCTGAAGGGAAAGCTTTTGCTGGTTTGCGGCGATATGGATGATAATGTTCCGCCAGCTCTGACTTTACAATTGGTTGATGGCCTTATAAAAGCGAATAAAGACTTTGACCTCCTTGTTCTACCTAACCGAAATCATGGTCATGCCATTGACCCGTATTTCACCCGCAGACGTTGGGATTATTTTGTTAAAAATTTGCTGGGAGTTGAACCGCCGAAGGAGTATAAGATACAAAAAGAGAAAGAATGAAAAATTTCCTATATAAGATGTATTTTTGCGTATTATAAAACATGTAATGCCATTATATCTATATCGTAACAGGTGGTGACGGCGCCCCTCAACATAAGAATGTAAAAAGGGATTCCACTGATTTTTGTACTGAGCCCAGCAAAACCTTCCCGTATCGTAAGCTTACCGTCTTCGAAAAAAAAGTCTCCTTTAAAGTATCCGATAGCTTCACGATATCTAAATATGAGCTTCTTTCACACTCATTGAAGAGCTTTCTATTTATTTAAATAAGTAATATAATGGCAATTAGCATTATATTTATTGATAAATAACTAATATTATTGAAAAAGTAAATACATCATCACGTCTTTTCTTACAAAACGCGTAAAACAAATTGAGAGAAGGACAAAAATATGGCCTCAATAGATGTTAAAGAAATTATTAATCTCACACCGAAGCTATTAAATATACCTTTTAAGCGCGTATGGTATAACTATGATGAAGATGCGGATGTTATGTACCTGAATTTTAAAAAGCCAAGTAGAGCTGACGACAGCGAGCTGACTGATGACGATATTATCATTCGATATGAAAAAGGCGAAATTGCTGGTATTACTATCCTCCATGCCAGCAAAAGAAAAACAGCGATATAAACAGAAAGAGACTAATATTTGTTCAAATGATCAAGTCCTGCCTTTAATAAGCCCATCCATTAAAGCTTTATCTTATTAAAATCTGAAGTTGGCATAATTGTAATAAAAAAGCTACCTTTTTCAGAATAAGCACCTTTTTAACCCACTTTTTTATCAAAAATCCAGATTTTAGCCCATTTTTTTCATTTTTTTACTAAAGTTTTTTCAACTCAATCGGATATATATAGGAGGTGTTAAAATGATTAGAGAATCTTTAGATGTTTTTAGATACAAAATTCTTTTTATTAATCTCAGCATTTTATTAATTTTGCTTTGTGGATGTGATTGGAAGAGCTCTATAGCTCATGCTAAACTAATTATATTGAATTTTAATGCCAAATTAGTAAGCGATATCACCAATGCTCCACCGCGAAGTGTAACTTTAAGATTGTGGAATGATAAAAGTAAAGCAAATGTCCTGGCTGTTAAAATTAGGGTCAATAATGTCCCAAATGGAGCTGAGTTTAGAGATTATTTACATTTTGAGCCATCTTATTTATCACCAATTAATAAATATTGGTCTGGAGATTATCTTGAGCAAGGAGAAGCTTTAGTTAATTACCGAATATATGATTACTCAAATTACACATATTTTAATATTCAAAGAGTTGATGCAGAGAGAATAGGATGGGCTTATGGAAGTGGGATAATTGTCTATATAAAATACAATATCAAGAAAAGTGGAGAAACCAGGCTCGGTTGGACAAATGGCAGAATTTATAGCTCCAGTGGTTGGAGAAGAGTGGTGGATGGAGATAGCTTTTACGGAGCTAAAATAATTATAAAGAAAAGATAATTTGAAGATGCTAAATTAGGGTAAAATGCTAATTAATAACTATGAAACTTAAAATTATTAATAGTGAAAAGAATGGTGAAGATATTGACTAATTATTTATTTTGCTTGGAGTTTTGGGAATTACAGCAATATAAAAATGAGGAGAAAAAATGTTGTTTAAATATGACAAAGATAAAAACAAATTGTTCAAAATAGAAGAGACTACTTTTTCAAAAGAGAGATTATATGAAACTCAGAATATAGAAAAATGGATAAAAAGAAATCCTGGGATTCTATATGGAGATAAAGAAAATGAAATAAAAATAATTGGCGAACAAAAACAAAGTTTAGCAAAGAAAAGGTTAGATTTATTAGCTGTTGATAGATTTGGAGAAATCGTAATTATCGAATTAAAGCGTGATCTTGCTGAAAGTATGACAGAGTTTCAGGCGATTACTTATGCATCATCTTATATTTATAGTATATTCGACGATATATGCACAATATATTCTGAATATCTAATAAAAAATAAGGAAGAATTAAATTTGTCTAATATCGAAAATATATATGAATTAGCTACAAATGAGTTGAAAGCATTTTTAGAAGCAACTGTAAATATTCCTGATGAGTTTAACAGCAATCAGAAGATAATTTTAGTTGCTGGTAATTTTTCCAAAGACTTGCTTTCTGCGGCTACATGGCTCATTTTGAAAGGTATAAAAATTGAATGTATTAAATTAAATTTATATAAATATGAGAATGACTTAATTATCCATCCTCAAATGGTATTACCAACTCCAGATATCTCTGAAAATATTATTGGTATTGAACTATCTGAAAAAAATGTTGAACAAAAAAGGAGAAAATATCAAAAATGGATAGTTGACCCCGAGTGGCATTATAGAAGATTGCAAGCTCCTTTAGGAGATTATCTGAGACAATTTATTGAAGAACTTAGTGAATTTGGCATAGAACCAGAGAATTTATCAGGTACAGGATTTCATTTAATTAATGGTGAGAGAAAGATATTAATCACAAATTATAAAAGCAAGTTAGAATTTAGATTTTCCGGAGCTTACAAGAAAGAGATTATAGATTTATTGAATGAATTAGGAATTGCATCTTTTAAAGTTAAGGATAAAGCAGATATTGAACCTTATGGTTTAGAAAATTCCACACCTTCAATAGATTATTATAAAGAAGATATTGGTAAATTTGAAGATATTAAAAGGATTTGCAAGAAGTGGTTAGAAATTGACAAAAGGTAAAAATTTGCAACCAGCTCAATAAGGTAATGGTTAAAATAAATTATAAGATCATGCTAATTTTTTCTACAGCGGAAGATAAGGCTGAGGGCGTAGCGGGGAGAAAGGCTGCCCAAGCGACAGAGGAGCTTTATTAGAAGGGCATTGCGTGGGTTATTTCCCTTCCTTTGCAGATAGTCATATTTGGGCTGGCGGGAGAACCAGTTTATAAACAGCTCCAGATAGACTCCTTTGATGTCAATAATTTCAAATCCCGCCTTTGGCAAGATATGAGAGCAGAAAATGAAGCTTTTTTATCTATCAGTCATATCTCTTTTTCTAATGGCTTAATATTTGGCATAAAACGAAGCATTATTACTCTATTTTTAATTTATCATAGATGACTTTAACTCAGATGCAATCTTTTTGTTGCTGATTTGTTCTCCAAAAGTTTCTTTTTGCGTAACCTCAGTTATTTTAATGGTGATCAGCTGATTTTTAAGTTCTTCTTTGCCTTTAAAATTGACTTTAATATAGTTATTGCTTAAGGCAATGAGTCTTTTTTCCGATTTGGCTTTTGTCAAAACCAGACATGACAGCTCCTTGCCTATAAAAGAAGAGCGGAATTGAACATTCTTCTTTGCTGCAAGTTGACGGAGCACTTTAGCCCGATCTGTAATGACCTTATTGGTTTCGGTCTGCTTCAAACTTGCTGCGGCTGTACCTGGTCGAGGAGAAAAAGGGAATACATGCAGATAAGAGAATGGTAGTGAATCTATCAGATCATATGTCTCTTTGAATTCTTGTTCACCCTCTCCCGGAAAGCCCACCACTATATCGCTTCCAAGGCACATATCTGGAATCTTTTCTTTTATAGTATTAATCATTTGATAATAAAAACACCTGCTGTAAGGTCTTTTCATAGCTTTAAGAATGGTATCTGAACCGCTCTGCAGAGGTATATGCAGATGAGGTACTACCTTAGCAGAAGATGCGATAAATCCTATCAGTCCTTTATGTATCTCTTTAGGCTCAATAGAACTGAGTCTTATTCGAAAAGGATGTTTAATTTTTTCTATCTGTTCAAGCAGATAGAGTAGTTTTTTCTCTTCCAAAACTGGTTCTTTCCAATCGCCGATATCGATGCCGGTAAGAACTATTTCTTTTAGTCCTTTTTCCAATAGTTCTTGAATAGCTGATAAAATTTTATCGAATGGAACACTGCGGCTTCGTCCTCTGACATGAGGTACTATGCAATAGCTGCAATTATAATTGCAGCCCTCCTGAATCTTCAGGAAAGCTCGTGTATGACCGCTAAACCTTCTTATTGCATAAAAATAGGCTTGATCAGTATTAGTATATGCTTTATGAACGATTAGTGGCATTTTATCTATAGAGTGCTCTTTTATTATTTTAGGGATAAGCTTTCTGTCTTCATTGCCTACTATTACATTGACACCATCTATTCTCGCTATTTCTTCCGGATTTCTTTGAGCATAGCATCCTGTCACCACAATAATGCAGTTAGGATTTTCGCGTTTTATTTTTCTTATTAAGCGGCGCGCTTCATAATCACCCCTGCTGGTAACAGTACAGGTGTTAATAATTACATACTGTGCTGAGAGATAATCTTCTACTCTTGTAAAGTGCTGGTTGCATAGTTGTTCTTCTAAAACTTGAGAATCATATTGATTGAGCTTGCAACCGAGGGTTTTTATATAAAATTTGTTCATTATTGTTAGGAGTGATTACATTGATCGTTATATATTATGGCGAGGAAAGCTTATTTTCGATGGCGTTTGATTTATTCTCTACTTTCTGAGCCAATTCTTTTCTATATTCTTTAAGCTTAATAGAGAGAGAGGAATTTTGTAAAGCAAGTATCTCTGCAGCAAGGAGACAGGCATTTATAGCTCCAGCCTTACCAATTGCCATAGTAGCTACGGGGATTCCTGCCGGCATCTGTGCAGTTGATAGTAATGAGTCAAGTCCCGAAAGAGCAGAGCTTCTAATAGGGACTCCAATAACCGGTAGAGTTGTATGGGCTGCTACCACACCAGCCAAATGGGCTGCTCCACCGGCACAAGCAATAATGACCTTAAGTCCTCTTTGTTCGGCTGAGCAAGCAATATTAATGGTTCTTTCGGGAGAACGGTGAGCAGAGGATACTTTAATCTCAAAAGGTATTTTAAGGCGTTCCAGAATTTCTAATGCTGGCTTAATAGTTGGTAGGTCGCTATCGCTACCAATAATTATACCAATTTCCGGTTTTGCCACTATACTATAAACCTCACGGATATTAATCAAAAATTGATGCGCTGGTTTTTCTTCCGATATCTTTTCGGTAATGCATTCCTTTGAACTTTATTTTTTCTGCTGTCTTATAAGCTTTCAAAATGGCATCTGGGAAGCTTGGAGCCAATGCAGTAACTCCCAACACCCTACCACCTGAGGTTAAAAGTTTGTCATCCTTTTTTTCTGTTCCAGCATGAAAGAGTATTGTATGATCATCTTGTTTTACATCATTTAATCCTTTAATGACCTCGCCTTTATTATATGGACCGGGGTAACCTTTTGAGGCTAAAATTACGCAGATAGCAAATTCTTTTTTCCATTTCACTTCGACTTTATCGAGTTCTTCATCAATAGAAGCTTTAAGCAGGGGCACTAAGTCGCTTTCTAAACGTGGTATTACCACTTGGTTTTCTGGGTCGCCAAAACGGCAATTGTACTCAATTAATTTGGGTCCCTCAGATGTAATCATTAGTCCAGCATATATGACACCCTTATATGGCATGCCCTCTTTTCTCATACCGGCAATAGTTGGATAGATAATTTCCTGCAAAACCCGCTTACTATTTTCCGAGCTTAAACTAACTGCTGGAGAAAAAGCACCCATACCACCGGTATTAGGACCCTGATCATTATCATAAGCACGTTTATGATCCTGGGAGCTAGCAAGAGGAAGGGCTAATTTGCCATCAGTAATTATCTTAAAAGTAGCTTCTTGACCTTCGAGATACTCCTCTATTACTACTCTATCGCCAGACATACCAAATTTTCTATCTTCCATAATAATTTTAATCGCATCCATGGCACTTTTTTCATCCTCGCATATGAGGCTCCCTTTACCTCCTGCGAGGCCATCTGCTTTAATAACTACTGGATAACCGAATTCACCGGATTTGACTATTTCAATGGCTTGTTCCTTTGAGTTCGCAACAAGAAATTTAGCAGTAGGGATATCATATTTTTTTGTAAATTCTTTGGCAAGAACTTTTGAGCCCTCTAACTGTGCTGCCATTTTAGATGGTCCGAAAATTTTTAGTCCTCTTTTATTGAAGGCATCAACAATCCCCATTGTTAGAGGCAGTTCAGGTCCAACTACAGTTAAATCTATTTTTATATTCTGAGCAAAGTCAGCTAATTCCATAATATTAGCAGCATCTATTGGAACACAATATGCGATATCAGCAATGCCACCATTACCAGGAGCACAATAAATTTCTGATACTAAGGGGCTCTTTTTCAGTTTCCAGATTAAGGTATGTTCTCGGCCTCCACCACCGACTACTAATATTTTCATAATTCCTTTCCCTCCTCTGTTGCTAATTCAATTATTTCATATCAATAGTAGAGAGTCAAGTTTTAGTATCGTTAAGAAAGCTATTTATCAATGGAATTTGAAACTGACTCTTACATCTATAAGATATTATAATAGCTTTGATTTTTTCTATGCAATGTTTCAATGAATCGTTAATTACTATATATTCATAATTTTTAGCGGCTACAATTTCTTTTTTGGCAATTTGCAGTCGTTTGTTTATCTCCACTGTGCTATTCATAGCTCGATCTTTCAGCCTCTTTTCCAATTCTTTAAGCGTTGGGGGAATAATAAAAATTAGTACTGCATCGGGAAGTTCCTTTTTTATTGAGAAACCACCTTGAACATCAATTTCAAGTAATATATGCTTTCCTTTGTCAATAGCAGATATAAGTGGCTTGGCAGCGGTTCCATAGAGGTCGCCATGCACTTCAGCCCATTCTACAAATTTGTTTTTTTGTATCATCTCTTTGAATTGGTTGCGAGTGATAAAATAGTAATCTAATTTATCGTCCTTATTTTCTCTTGGTTGCCTGGTAGTGTATGAAATTGAGAATTCTATATCTGGAAAAATCTTTAGAAGTTCGGCTCGAATGGTGCTCTTTCCAGAACCGGAAGGTCCTGACAAAACAATAATATTACCCTGCATTATTTATACGCCATTAATTAAACTCGATTAATTTCCTGATTTTTTAAAGATAGTCGTGAAGTCAGGGTAGCAACCTGTACAGATGAGAGAACCACATGGTCACTATCTGTAATAATGACAGATCGTGTCTGCCTACCTGCAGTTGCATCAATCAAACGATTATGTCGCTTAGCTTCTTCTCGCAGACGTTTAATTGGTGCAGATTGTGAAGATACAATTGCTATTACCCTTGAGGCTACTACAGCATTACCAAAACCGATGTTCAATATTTCTTCCATACTCGGCCTCTCATAAAAATATTAAAATTTTTGAAATCAGTAAGTCATTCTATATTTTGCACTTGCTGTCTTATTTTTTCTATTGATGCTTTCATAGAAAGAATATCCGGGAGGAACAAAGAATGGCGACATTTTGCTCCTATTGTAGAAACCTCCCGATACAACTCTTGCATTAGAAAATCAAGTTTACGACCCACAGGTTCTTTAGATTGAAGCTGATGCTGGCATTGCTCCAGGTGGCTTTTAATTCTGGTTAGTTCTTCTGAAATATCACTCTTTTCCGCTAACAGTGCTACTTCCTGTAAGAGTCGGTTTTCATCCAGAGGAATTGAACCTGTGTATTCTTCTATCTTTTCTTTTAATTTAACGTAATATTCTTTTTGAAAGGAGGGGAATAATTGCTCTATTTGCTTAATTAGAGAATCAATCTGGTGCATCTCGTTTTCCACTACCTGACTGAGATTAGCTCCTTCTCTCTTTCGAGAATTATCTAATTCCTCAAGAGCAGCATATAAGGAGGTTTTAACCAGTTTAAGAAGTTCGGATTCGGTTTCAATTTTTGCTTGTTCAAATTCAATCACATGAGGGATAAGAAGAAGGGAATTTATATCAACTTGACCAGGAATGTTGAATTCTTCTTTAAACTGAGTAGATTTGGACATTATATCTTCTAAAGCTTCTCTGTTTATAATCACTGCATATTTGGGCTTTTCTAAGTAGGTTATTTTTAGATAGATATCGATCTTTCCTCTCGAAAGCCTTTCTGAAATGATTTTCCTTAATTCTTCTTCCCAAATGGAAAGTTCAGGTGGGATACGCAAATTTATTTCGCAATATCTATGATTTAGTGAGCGTATGTCGATAGAAATTTTATAGTCATCTTTCGTAATCTCCTGATGAGCAAATCCTGTCATACTTTTAATCATGTTTTTCCTTAGTCTTATTATTTTGAAAGTATGTATCAGCTAATTGTGTAAGCCGATTGAGTTCTTGTTCTAATTCCATGCGCTTTTTCTCCAATTCCTCAGTACCATTATTTCGTGATACTTTAATAAGTTTGCCATATATAAAAATTCCTTTTGAGAAAGGGTAAGGAATTAGCATTTTGTCCCAACTGGATAAAGTTTTTTTTTAGAAGCACTAAAAGAAACAGGTACTATGGGGAAAGAAGTTATTTTTGCTAATTCAATAGCTCCCATCTGCGCCTTATGTCGAGGGCCTCTGGGTCCATCTGGAGTAATGGCAATATCTGAGCCTTCTTTAGCTATTTTTAATAGTTGTCTAACAGCGGAGACCGCTCCTCGGCTAGTAGAGCCTCTCACAGAGGAGAAGCCAAATCTTTTCATTGTTTGACTGATATATTCACCATCTTTATGATAGCTTATGAGGATATGTATTTTTTTTCCTGGATAGCAGTAAGGCATCATTAGCAATCTTCCATGCCAGAAGGCTATGATGAAATTTTTTCCTTCCTTAATCATATTTTCCATCTCTGACCGGTTTATATATTTAATGTTCATAGTGAGATGGAGAAATCTAATAAAAATGCTGGCAATATAGGAGACGATAAAGAAAAATATCTTATCCTTAAAACTCATATCCTTTTCTTTTTTGAAATTTTTCTATGTGATTTTAAACTGCAAATCATAAAGTCTGGTATATACTTCATTTTGGCCGTAAAGCTCATCATGTTTACCCATTCCTACCATTTTGCCCTGGTCAAGTACGATTATTTTATCCGCCTTTTTTGCAGTGGAAAGGCGATGGGCAATAACCACAGTTGTACGCTCTTTCATGAGATTTGCCAGAGCATTTTGTACAATAATCTCTGCTTCGGAATCAAGAGAAGAGGTTGCTTCATCTAAGATGAGAAGAGGAGGATTTTTTAATATAGCGCGCGCTATAGCAATGCGCTGCCGCTGACCTCCAGAAAGTTTTAAACCATGCTCACCTATAATTGTATCATATCCTAAGGACATTTGCTGAGTAAACTCATGGGCATATGCAGCCTTTGCAGCTTTTAATATCTCCTTCATTTTAGTCCCTTGCTTGCCATACGATATATTATTTTTAACTGTATCGTTAAAGAGAATGCTTTCTTGTGTTACTATACCTATTTGAGCTCGAAGGGATTTAAGAGTAAGAGAACGGATATCTTTTCCATCGATATATATCGAGCCTTTTGAGACGTCATAAAAGCGTGGTATTAGGTTGACCAGGGTGGTTTTTCCCACTCCACTGGCTCCCACAATAGCAACCATTTCCCCTGGATTTATGGAAAAACTGATATTATTAAGGACCATTACAGTATCATAGCAAAAAGAGACGTTTTTAAATTCTATCCTTCTTTTGATATCCTTGAGAGTAATTCCTTTGGGGTCTTCTATAATATCTCCTGGTAGGTCTAAAATTTCGAAAGCCCTATCAGCAGCTGCCATAGCCTGTTGTATAGCATTATGAACTCTGCTTAACTTTTTAATTGGAGCGTATAATCCATAAAGAGCAGCTAAAAAAGTACAAAATTGCCCGGTTGTCAAATTACCCAAACGTATCTGTTGTCCACCATACCATATCATCAGACCTATTCCAATTGATCCAATTATTTCCATGATAGGTGGTGTAATGGAGGTAAATTTAGTAGCCTTGAGATTTATTTTTAACAGTTTCTTGGTGGCTTGAATAAACTTTTTTATTTCAAAACCTTCCATGCCGAAGGCCTTTACAATCCGATTCCCCGTAATGCTCTCATAGAGCAGTGTAGAGATATCCGCCATTCTTTTTTGCGAAGAAGTGCTCGTTTTTCTGAGTTTCTGACCAAATTTAACAATAGGATAGATAACCAGTGGAGCTACAATAAATGACATGGTTGCTAATCGCCAGTCAAGATAGAATAGATAAGCTGCTAATGATAGTAACGTTAAACCTTCACGTGTAAGGTCTCCCAACTTATCCGATGCCGCCGATTGTATCCTCTCCATATCACTAACAATCCGGGATATGAGCGTACCAGTAGTACTCTCTCGAAAAAAATGAAGAGGTTTGTATTGAATGCTGCTGTAAAGCTCATTTCTTAAATCCATTACAATACTTTGTCCAACATAACTCATATAGTAAGTTGAAGAGTAGGAGAAAATACCTTTTATAATGAAAATAATGAAAATAACAATGGGTATCTCATAGAATATCGTTTCGGGGGTTAGTTTAAAATATTTATTGAGACCTGTATATTTATTTAATATGCTTAGCAAATTATATTTATACGGTGCAGAAGGTTGTGCAGTAGAAGGGGTCAGCACCTGATCAAAGATGGGCATAACAAGAGAAGTAAAAGCCACCACACATAAAGAGACAATGACCATGCTTATCAAAGAAAATATAAACCAACCTGAGTACGGATATACATATCGAAGCAGACGGTGCCAACCTTTCATAATATCGACTCCGCAATTATCCGGGCGGCACGGGTAGAAGCTCCACCATTGCCCAAGGAGTTTTTAATGGTGCTGAATTTCTTTTTCATTTCGTCCTGTTTTGTGGGATTTTGCCATATTTTCATAACTTCAGATGCTATATTTTCTCTATTTACTTCATTTTGTATAATCTCTGTAACGACCAGTTCTCCTGCCAGGAGATTGACGAGGGAGATATATTTTATTTTTACTATAAGTCGCGCAATAAGATAAGTTGGTGTAGAAAGACGATATAATACCACCATGGGTGTTCCCAAAAGAGCGGATTCCAAAGTTACAGTTCCCGACGCAACGACTACTATATCGGAATTCTTTATAACATTATAAGCGTCCCCAACAATTATATTCCCTTTGTCTTTAAAAGAATTTATATATTTATCAATATCGTTTTGGTTAATCCACTCAGCTAATTGCAGAATAAAATGAGCATCAACACAGCGATTAATAATTGATATGCTTCCTAAAATAGGGGGTAAAAGCCTCTTAACTTCTTTATCACGGCTTCCTGGAAGGAAGCTAATTATGGGTTTATCATCGCTCAGGTTATATTTTTTATAAAAGGCTTCACGATTAAGGGGAGCTTCTACCATATCTACCAGAGGATGTCCTACAAATTCTGCTGGTATTCCTGAATTATAGTAGATGTTTCTCTCAAAGGGAAGGATTACCAGCATCTTATCAACCAATTGGCCTATTTGTTTAATACGAGAGCGACGCCAGGCCCATACCTGAGGGCTTATATAATAAATGATGGGGATGTTTAGCGGTTTTAATTTTTTGGCCAGATGAAGATTAAAATCAGGAAAATCTATTAATATTACTCCTTCGGGTGGTTTTGTTTTTACCCTTTCGATTAGCTTCCTCTGGGCTTTTATGACTGCTGGCAATTTTGAAATTACCTCACTTAGCCCAACAACTGCAAGGTTTTCGCATCTTTGCAGAACCTCTACTCCAGCTTTCTCCATCTTTGCACCTCCGATACCAAAAAAAGCAATATTGGGCATTATCTTTTTTAATTCTTTTACCAGATGAGCTCCATAAAGCTCACCTGAGCTTTCTCCAGCTACTATCATAAGAGATTTATCTGACATAATTATTACATGCGTAAAAAGTCATATTTTAGGCAAAATTTTAGGCTACCCACAGATAAAAGTCAAGTAGAAAAGAATTTTCAAGCTCTTTTAATTAATTTTGCTCAATTTTGCTTAATTACGGAGCTTTTTATTTCAGTTAATAAGATTTATAATGAAAGTTAAAAATAAAATAATATTTTGTGACCGAATGTCATTAAATTTCATCCTTGGTGATTTCTAAATTTGGATATAAGATAAGAAGATGGTAATAACTAGTTTTTTTAATTTGTATTTAATCCAGATATAGATTATGCTCCTTTATTATACTATTCTTGTTCGCTTTATTATGGAGATGAATAAATATGGTTCAAAGAAAAACTTTTGAAAAATTTATTGGCCAAATTGATTTTAACATTTGGATACCGGATAGTTTTAAAATAAGTCCAAATAACAAAAAGATTGCTTATGCAGCTAAAGATTACTCTAATTTTGTAGTGGTTCTAAATGGGAAAAAATCTAAACCTTACAATGCCATAGGAGTAGAGACTCTTATATTTAGCCCAGATAGTAAGAGGTTTGCTTATGCAGTTAATGTTGGCAAAAAGGTATTTGTGGTAATGGATGGAAAGGAGGAGAAGCAATATGATGAAATAGGGAATCTCATCTTCAGTTCGGATAGCAAACGTTTTGCCTATGTAGCCAAATTGGGCCAAAAAGCCTTTGTAGTTTCAGATGAAAAAGAGGGTAAGCATTATGATGAAATTGGAGGTATCACTTTCAGTCCAGATAGCAAACGCATCGCTTATGCAGCCCAAGCTGATAAAAAATGGTTTATGGTAGTAGATGGTAGAGAAAAAAAGAAATACGAAGCAATCGGATTTGGTACGCTTCTCTTTAGCCCGAATAGTAAGAAAATTGCATATATTGCCAGGAAGGGTAAAAAGTTATTCGTTGTTTTAGACAAAAAAGAGGGAAAACAATATGACGGCATCTTAGAAAGCACTCCCCTTTTTAGTTCTAATAGCAGACGTGTGGTTTATGGTGCAATAAAGAAAAAATGGTTAAGCAGCTTGCACTTTGTTGTTGTTAATGATAAAGAAAAGAATTATTGCAATGGCATTGGGGATATTATCTTTAGCGCGGATAGTAAATATTTAGCTTATGTAGTTAAAGAAGGAAGAAAATATATGGTGGTAGTAGATGGAAAAGTGGGTAAAAAATACGATGCCATTGGTAAAGGTACACTTGTCTTTAGCCCCAATAGTAAACGCATTGCCTATGCAGCGAAGCAGGGTAAAAAGTGGTGCGCAATAGTTAACAATAAAGAATCCAAGCACTATGATGGAATTGGAGATCTAATATTTAGCCCAGATAGCAGTCATTTTGCTTATGGAGCTCAGATGAACCAAAAGTGGTTTGTGGTTGTGGATGGTCAGGAAAGAAAACAATATGACACTATTGGCAGAGCAACTCTCATTTTTAGCCCTGATAGTAAGCATCTGGTTTATGCAGCCAACTCGAGAGATAAGTCATTTGTAGTTGTTGATGACAATAAGGGGAAGCGCTATAGCAACATAGTAAATTGGGGTGGCGGGAAAATAGCATTTGAAACTTCTAATAGCTTCCATTACATTGCCATCCAGAATAGAAGCTTTTTTCTCGTAGAGGAAAAAATAAAATAAAGGAATACTCTTTTTTTAGGAAAAATATATAACCCTATTGCTTCAGCAAAACAGCGTTTTTCTTTTTAAGCTATAGAGTATCTTACTTTTATATAGTCGTAAACAATATCAATCAATTTATTGCGGAATTTTATTGTAATATTCTTCAGAAAAGTAATAGTATTTATCACTGCTCTCGAGAAGGCAACAGAATTCATATCATCGAAAAATACAGGTATAAAGATATGGAGGATTGAATGAAGAACTATGAACTTATATACCTTTCAAGAGAGGATGTGGAAAAGGTTAATATTCCCATGAGCCAAATCATTGAGGTGCTTGACCGAGCTTTCAAAGAGAAGTGTACAGGAAAGGTTGAGATGCCGCCAAAGCCCGGCATCCATACACGGCCCGATGCATTCATTCATGCTATGCCCGCCTATATTCCCAGTCTTGAGTCAGCAGGAATAAAGTGGGTTTCGGGCTATCCTGATAATCAGAGGAAAGGATTACCATACATCAGCGGCCTTCTTATTCTCAATAACCCGGAAACTGGATTTCCTATAGCGATCATGGACTGCACCTGGATTACGGCTAAACGAACTGGTGCTGCTACAGCAGTGGCGGCCAAATACTTTGCCAGGAAAGACAGTTCAACAGTTGGGATTGTAGCTTGTGGTGTTCAGGGCAGAAGCAATCTTGAAGCCTTATCCTGCCTTTATCAGATTACAAAGGTAAAAGCATATGACTTATACCCAGAAATAGCAGAACGATATGCTAAAGAAATGAGGAGAAAGCTTCAAATGGAGATTGAACCTGTTAAGCGATTAGAGGATGCTGTTAAACATGTCGATATTGTTGTCACAAGCGGTCCTATTTTGAAAAATCCAAAGCCTGCTATACCTGCTGGATGGCTTTCCAAAGGCGCCTTTGCCTGTGCACTTGATTTTGATTCTTACTGGCAGATGGAAGCCTTTCGAGAAGTAGACAAGATGGCTACTGATGACACAGACCAGATGAAATATTATAAACAAGTAGGGTATTTTAATACTACTCCAGAGCCCTATGCCGACCTCGGCGAGATTGCCGCAGGAAAGAAGCCTGGACGCGAAACAGAGGATGAGCGTATCATAAGCATTAATCTCGGCCTGGCTCTCGACGACATAGCGACTGCAATTCTCATATATAAAAAAGCTGTGGCTGAAGGAATTGGAAAGCAGTTGTCTCTATAATTCAGTTAATAGTATTATTCATTCTTATCTCAAATTCTCTAATTCATAAAATATTGGTATAGTAATTTTAATAATTAAGTATTTATTGCTCCTATTCAATTTGAGTTTTATAGCATTATATTTATAAATATAACTCGTATTAAAGCTTTATTAGCCTAATAAAGGTTAAAAATAGAGTTATATTCTTACATTTTAAGTAAATTTACAACTTATGAAAAAAATTTTTTCAGCAATCAATATCATATAAATTTGATAACAGTAGCCCACTAATTTTGTATTTCAGCGAATTGAATTAGAGGCTGACAAGAGAGAAAAAATATAAACTATGATAGCAACGTTATAAAAGAGATTTATTGACAAAGCCGTGGCTGCAAAAAAGTTGACAGAAAATGATGAATCTGATACAATCAGAAGCTAAAAGGAATCTCTGGTAGCCCTTCTAGCACGATTGAGGTAAAGCGGGACATAAATTTCTATTTAACGCTTACTACATAGTAAAAAGCAGCTAATAGTCAAAGCAGTGAACTAAGAGAAAGGCTCTCTGCAGTTAGCAAATAAAAGAAAAATTCTATGATAATTAAAAACCACCTGCTGGGAAACTTTCTAAATGGCCTCATAAAACTTTTCTTTTATCCAATTATAGTTATAGGAAAGACTTTTGACAGAAGCGAAGAGAAAGTTCCTAATCTCTTTATTCGTGCAAACAATTACCTGACATTTCATCGCAAGTTCAATTTCAAGCCTGAAGAGCTCCTGCTCTTATTACCGCACTGTTTGCAAAACGGCGATTGTGTACAAAAGATAACTAAAGATATTAATAACTGCAAAAGATGTGGTAATTGCCAGATTTATCAGCTGGTGGAACTACATGAGCGATATCCTGCCCATTTTTATGTAGTTGATGGCGGAACCATGGCACGGAATCGTTTGAAAAGTGGCAATTACAAAGCTGTAGTGGCAGTTGCCTGCGAGCGTGAGCTGGAAAGTGGCATCTATTATTCTAACCTCCCTGTTATTGCGGTAGTTAATGAACGTCCCAAAGGTCCCTGTACCGAGACCTGTGTTGATATGCCGCAAGTTGAGAGAGCGCTGCTGTTCTTCCTGGGAGAGCTATCGAGTAGCACAGAGAAAGCTTTAAATGAGGCGAAGACCTGCTGATTAACATTCACAATCAGCATAATGTGTACCAATCAATTCTTCCGAAGAAAGGAGAAATGAATGAAGGAAAAAGTAGAAAAAGTCCTCAATGAAATTCGCCCCTCTCTCCAGGCTGATGGTGGCGATATCGAACTGGTCAGTGTAGGAGAAGATGGAGTTGTAAAGGTTAAACTCAAAGGAGCCTGCGCTGGTTGTCCTATGTCGCAGCTTACCTTGCAAAATGCTGTAGAGGCAAAACTGAAGCAGGAAATTCCTGAAGTTAAGCGGGTGGAAGGTGTTTAATGGAATAACACAATTGCGCAATTCAGCATATCAGCATAATTCTATTAAAAGGGATAAGTTAACAGCTACATATAATTATTATTGCGTTTGCTCATTATTATAATGGCTCAGCTTTGCAATGCCTTGCGAAGCTGTAGGATTTATAAGTTATTATTATTAATTAATA
This sequence comes from uncultured Acidobacteriota bacterium, assembly GCA_964645975.1. GTDB lineage: Bacteria > Acidobacteriota > B3-B38 > Guanabaribacteriales > CAZYAF01 > CAZYAF01. The sequence goes on along the minus strand of CAZYAF010000003.1, from coordinate 129,776 downwards.
TGAGGGGAAGTGATGTTATGATAGAAATAAGAATTCACGGCAGGGGGGGACAAGGAGCAGTAGTTGCTTCTAAGATGCTCGCTGTTGCTATTTTTAAGCAAGGAAAATTTGCTCAATCATTTCCTGCTTTTGGAGTAGAACGTAGAGGAGCACCTGTAACTGCATTCACTCGTATTGATGATAAGCAAATAAACCTGCGCTGTCAAATTCATGAGCCTGACCATATTATGGTACTCGATCCTTCATTGGTTGGAGCTGTTAATATTACTGAGGGACTCAAGGAGAACGGGTGGATATTAATTAATTCTGATAAAAAGCCGGAAGAATACACGGAATTTAAGAAATTTAAAGTAGCAACAGTGAATGCTAATGCCGTTGCCTTAAAATACCGCTTGGGGAGCAAAACTCAACCTATAGTTAATACTGCCATTTTGGGTGCTTTTTCTCATGTTACAGGTATTGTAACCCTGGATTCTTTATTGCAAGCAGTTGATGAAGAAGTTCCGATGTTTAAGGAGAATAACCTCAAAGCGGTGAAAGAAGCATATGAGCAGGTTGTTTTCAACTCAAGATGAACTTTATCAATATGCTTTTACTCGCGACAAGAGCAGAAAGGAGCACTAAATGAAAGTCAATCCCGAAGAGATAAAAAAAATTACCTTCGAAAAAGAGAAAGATGTACCTACCGTACCTATGTCATTGGGAAGCATGCTGGTTAATGAAACAGGTACCTGGAAGTATGTTTTGCCTTTGTATCAAAATAAAACAGCTCCCTGCAATGAGGCATGCCCTGCTGGTGAGGATATTGTCAGGTATATGATATTAATGCGTGAAGGTAAAATGCAAGAAGCATATGAGCTTCTTATTCAAGAAAATCCCTTTCCTGCAGTTTGTGGAAGGGTCTGCTATCATCCTTGCGAGCAGGCATGCAATAGAGGAGATTATGACGAAGCCATCGGAATAAATAAAATCGAAAAAGCTATTGGTGATTTCGGCTTAGAACTGCCTCTTCCACAGCCAACAAAAGAAAAAAAGAAGGAAAAAATCGGAATAATTGGCTCTGGTCCTGCAGGTTTAACCTGTGCTTATCATTTAGCCCGCATGGGCTATCAGGTTACCGTTTATGAAGCCATGGCAGAGCCAGGAGGAATTCTAAGACTGGGCATACCTGAATTTCGGCTTCCGAAAGATGTGCTGCGCAAGGAAATAGAACGTATTAAAGCTCTGGGTGTAGAAATCAAATCTAATAAACAAGTGGGTAAAGATATTGCCTTCGATAAGCTAAAAGAAGAATATGATGCAGTGTTCATTGCAACGGGTGCCCATCGTAATCGCAAGCTTAACGTTCCTGCTGAAGAAGCATCAGGAGTGCTTTCAGGTTTAGAGTTTCTCCAGGAGATTAATCTTGGTAAAAAACCGAGAATAGGTCCTCGAGTAGCGATAATTGGTGGCGGAAATACTGCAATGGATGCCGCGCGTTGTGCCCTGAGACTTGGAGTACAACCTATTATCTACTATCGTAGAACGCGGCAGGAAATGCCTGCTCTAGCAGAGGAAATTGAAGATGCATTGCATGAAGGAATAGAGATCAAATTTCTTACTACTCCGGTTAAAGTGCTTGAAGAAAATGGAAACGTGGCAGGAATGGAATGTGTCAAAATGGAGCTGGGCGAGCCAGATAGTTCTGGAAGGAGACGTCCTATACCCATCGATGGTTCTAATTATACCGTAGAGCTTGATACAATTATCGCTGCTATCGGAGAGCAATGTGATCTTTCTTCTCTACCAAAAGAGATTTTAGAAGATGATTGGGCTATTAAAATTGACGATTTAGGTCGTACATCAGACAATAAAATCTTCGCTGGTGGCGATGCTGCTGATCAACCCAGAACGGTAGCTCACGCCATTGGCTCTGGTAAAAGGGCAGCTATTGCTATAGATGCTTATCTCCAGGGAATCGATCTTAGTGACAGGATGGATAAATTGAGAATCGGTCAGAAAGGAACTCTTGCTATTCAGCGTTATATTAATCCTATGAAACCACCTAACAGCCAGGTAGTAGCCATCGATGATATCAACCTTGATTACTTTACTCATGAACCAAAGGTAGAACCTAAGGTTCGCTCTATAAAAGATTATAAAGATAATTTTGAAGAAGAAAAAATTGGCTACAACGAGGATGAAACTGTGAAAGAAGTGTGCAGATGTTTTAATTGTGGAACCTGCAACCAATGCGATAATTGCTTTACCGTTTGTCCCGATGTAGCCATTCGTAGAGATCATAAGAGCAATAGATATCGAATTAATTATAACTATTGTAAGGGTTGTTTGGTATGTGTCCATGAGTGTCCAAGAGCTGCTATGACATTTAAGGAGGTAAAAAGATGAAAAAGATATTAATGGGAAATCATTCAGTATCCTACGGCGCCTCTATTTCACGAGTCGATGTAATAGCTGCTTATCCTATTACTCCTCAAACACAAATTGTTGAAGAGCTTTCTGAGCTTTGCGCCAGCGGTGAATTAGCTGCCGAATTCTTAAAGGTTGAATCTGAGCATTCCGCTATGGCAAGTTGTATAGGAGCGGCACAAACAGGTGTGAGAGCTTTTACAGCCACATCTTCGCAAGGTCTCGCTCTTATGCATGAACTATTACATTGGGCCTCGGGAGCTCGGCTGCCTATCGTTATGGCAAATGTTAATCGAGCTATGGCTCCTGGTTGGTCTATTTGGACCGATCAGAATGATAGCCTTTCTCAGCGGGATACAGGGTGGATGCAATTTTATTGCGAGAGCAATCAAGAAGTTCTTGATTCCATCGTCCAAGCCTATAAGGTATCAGAACAAGTATTAATTCCTTCAATGGTTATACTGGACGCTTTTGTGCTTTCTCATACCTATGAACCAGTAGATATTCCAGATCAAGATAAAATAGATGCTTTCCTACCCAAAAAATTATATAAATATCGTCTGGATATAAAAGAGCCCCATGCTTTTCACTGCCTAACACCACCTGATGTATACTTTGAGCTTCGCTATAAGCTGCAAATAGCAATGGATGAGGCAAAAAAGGTTATCAATGATGTCGGTGAAGAGTATGGTCGTATTTTTGGACGGCGTTATGGATTAGTAGAAAAATACCATACCGAGGATGCTGAGCTGATATTAGTAGCCTCGGGAACCTCAGTATCCACAGCACGAGTAGTTATTGATCAACTGCGAGAAAAAGGAGAATCTGTCGGTATGCTGAAAATACGGACATTTAGACCGTTTCCTGTAGAGGAGGTCCGGGAAGTGCTATCCAAAGCCAAAAAGGTTGCGGTCATGGATCGGAACATCTCCTATGGTCATGGAGGGATATTTAGCCAGGAGATCAAATCTTCTCTTTATCATCTTAGCGAAGATAAAAAACCAAAGATATATGGGTATATTGTTGGCTTAGGTGGTAGAGATATAACGCCAGATGTTATTACTAACATAATAAGAAGAACCCAAAAGGAAGATAAGTCGAGAGAGATTATTATCTGGGAGGGGTTGAAATTATGAAAGAAAGAATACCAGAAGCTGAATTGATGACCTCAGGACATCTTGCCTGTCCTGGGTGCGGTGGTGCCCTGGCAATGCGTTATGCTTTGAAGGCCATCGGCGAAAAAGCTATGATTGCGATACCAGCTTGTTGCTGGTCGATTATTGCAGGTCCAATGCCCTATTCATCCTTAAAAGTACCGCTTATGCACTGCGCATTTGAAGCAGCTGCAGCTACTGCTTCCGGGATAAGGACTGCCTTAGATAGTATGGGAGATGAGGAAATCACCGTATTAGCCTGGGCAGGTGATGGAGGAACTTTTGATATAGGAATTCAAGCATTATCCGGAGCTGCAGAGAGAAATGACGACATTATTTATGTCTGTTATGACAATGAAGCCTATATGAATACGGGCATCCAGCGTAGTTCTGCTACTCCTTGGGGAGCATGGACGACTACTACTCCTTCTGCTCATCCTAAAGAGCAACCTAAAAAGAATATGATGGAGATTATGGCTGGACATCGCATTCCATACGCTGCTACTGCTAATATTGCATTTCCAGAAGACTTCATCAAAAAAATGAAAAAAGCAAAAGAAATAAAGGGTACTAAATTCATTCATATTCTTTGCCCCTGTCCTCCAGGATGGAAGATTGCAGATGATTTATCTATAAAAATTGCTCGATTAGCAGCAGATACCAAGGCTTTCCCCCTCTTTGAGATAGAGAATGGCATAAAATACACTATAAATTATCAGCCTAAAGGGCTTCCAGTAGAGGTATATTTAAAGCCCCAGAGACGTTTTGTTCATCTGAAAGACGAAGATATTAAAAAGATACAACAGACGATAGATTTTGAATGGAAGCTTTTGCAGAAGAGGGCTGCGATGACTATTAGTTGAATAGTTTAATTTAGTGGGGAAAAATAGTTACGAGTGATATAGAAAGGGGATGGATTAGCTTTTTATTGTTAAGCTCTTAATACGTTCTGCTACATCCTGAAAGTTTGCGTCTTCTTTATAGATAAAATTGTATATATCCAGCGCTTTACCAAGCTTATCCATCTGCTGATAAGCTTGTGCCATGTAATACAGTATGCCGATCTTCTCTTCTTCTTTTTCTACTTTTTCTATTGCTTTATGGAGCCATTGGAGGGCTTGCTCATTCATGCCCTTTTCAAGAAAACAAAGTCCAAGCATGGTACTGCTATCGACATATCGTTCTAAGCTTTTTACAGAAATCTGAAATTCTGAAATCGCTTCGTCAATTAAGCTCATTTCTTTGTAAGCAATACCAAGATTATAGCGGGTTTCATAATCTTCTTCTTCAACTTTCTGTTTGATATCTGCTTTCAAATCTTTAAGTAATTCTTTTAGCTCATCTTTCTCTACAGCAAACTTTTCTATCACCGGCATGGGACCTTCTGTCTCTTCAGGTGTCATCGATTGAAGGAAATCTTCTCCCAGTTCTGAACTAAGATTGAAAAAACTCTCCTCTTCAGCGAATAATTCTTCGTCAGTAACAAATTTATCTTCTCTTAAATCTAAAGGTTCATCTAAGGACATTTTTTCCTCTGCTGCAGCTTCATGCTGTTCGTATTTGCTAAATGCTTCGGAGAGCTCTGAGTCTATTTGTGACGGTTCAATTGATTCTTCTTCAGGAGCTTGGATACCAGCAGGAGAAAGTTCATCTATTGGAACAGCTACGATCTCTCCTCGCTCAATTGCTTCAGGGTCTATATTTAAGCGTTCAAGTCGTTTAAGCACACCTTCATGATGAGGAAATTTCTGGTAAAGATTTACTACCAGGCTTTGTGCCTCTCTGGGAAAACCTTGATCAATATAAAAGTCTACTTCCTCTAAAGCTTCGAGAATAGCCTCGTCAAGTGTTCCACCCTTCCCTTTCTCTTCTTCTATTTTTTCTAACCCAATCTCTTCTTCTAATTGTGGTTCTAATGGTTCTGGCTCCAATTGTACGGGTTCAGCAAATTCAACCTGAGATATATCTTCAGCAACTTTTTCCTTCTGTACGCGCGGTTGGGGTTTAATTGTCTCGATAGCTTCTGCTGGTTTTTCTTCCATAGTTTTTACTGGTTTTATTTCTTCAATCTCCTCCTCAATAAATGGAACTCTTTCTACCTCTTCCTCAAATACTTCAACATCGGCTATGCCTTTTTCTGCAAAAGCTTCGATTAGCTTTGAATAATCTTCTTCTATCAATCCCTGAGGGAGGACTTCGAGAGCTTCTCGATGTAATTGTAATGCTGCATCTTTTTCTTCGTGGTCATTGTATATATTTATTAATTTTTGGTATTCCTTAGCGGTTTCTTCAAAGTTCTGTTGTTCTATATAAATATTTTTTAAAGCATTATGCACTTGCGCATTGAGGTTAAATTCTGGCAGCAAGGAGAGAAGCTTTTCTAAGGCTTTGTCCATTAGACCGTATTTTGAAAATATCTCTGCTTCAATAAGAGCATTTTCCAGCACTTTCAGCCGCTCACCCTTCATTTCTTTAGCGGCGATTTTATCAATTGCAGGTGCTTCTTTGGGCATGAGTTCTATTGGAAGTGGTTCTTCTATTTTTTCTTCAGCCGCGGTCAAAGCTTGCCATTCTTGTGAAATTGCATCTTCTTTAGAGAGGTCTTCTTCAATTTGTATTTCTTTTATTTCCTCCACTTCTTCTAATGGTTTTATTTCTTCGATTACTTCTGCTTGCTCAGCTTTCTCGATTTCGCTTATAGCTTTTTTCTCTTCTTCTTTAGCGGGAGCAGCTTTTTCTTCCTCAACAGGACTTATTTGAGAACGCAGCCAATTAAACTTTTTCAAGAATTCAGTATTTTCCGAGTCAAGATCAACAAGCTTTTCTAAGACAGTATAAGCCTTTTGATAGTTTTCGGTTTCAATATAAACATCGGATAGGGTATTAAGTGTAGATATGAGAGGTTTTACCTGGCTAAGATTTATGTAGATTTTAGCGAGTTTTTCTAATGTAGGAGCATGTCGGTTATTTTTTTGCAAAATTTGATTTAGATATATTATAGCCTGATCTTCTTCTTTATTTTTTATTGCTTCGTCAATAAAGGACTCCATCAAATTATATGCTTTCTCAACATCCTCCTGTTCCAGAGAGACTAATCCTAAATGCATTTGGGCTATTTTATCGTCCGGGGCAAGTTGGGCAATTTTCTTAAAAATTTCTTCTGCTTTGCTAAAATCCCCAAGATTGAGATAAAGCTCTCCTAACCGGGAATTTAATTTAACATTATCTGGATCTTTTTCTAGATATTGTCTAAAGAGGTTTATTGCTTTTTCTGGATCGCCTGATTTGCAATAAATATCTGCTAAATTGAAAATTGCACCACTGTGATCAGGCTGCATTTCCAAAATTTTTCTCAGAAGTTTCCTGCTTTCATCGTATTTTTCTTTTCTAATTTGCTCTTTTGCTATGGAAAACAGCTCTTGAATAGACTCTTCTTTGTTACCTAATCTGAAATTTATTTCAGCGAGCTTCTGGCGAACTATTATATTTTCTGGTTCTAATTCAGCCAAACTCTGATAAATTTCAGCAGCTTTGGTATACTCCCTGTGATTTATATAATGATCCGCAACTATCTGATAATTTGCGCGAGCTTCTAAGGGAAGCCCTTGCTTGGCATAAAGATGGCCAAGCTTAGCATAAGCAGGCATATTATTGGGATCTAATTTGGTTATCTTTTTATAAATAGCGATAGCTTTCAGATAAAATCCGTCTTTAGAGTAATGTTCTCCTAAACGATTGAAGTATTCGATGGCTTCTTGATTTTCTCCAATACGTACACATAGGTCTCCTATAAGGTTGATTGTTCCCCAGTCTTTTGGATTAACTTCTAACAGCTTTTTATATTCAGCAATAGCATTTAATAATTTGCCTTGCTTAACATATTTTTCAGCTGTTTTTATAATCTTATCTTTCTTCGCCATAACTCTAAGTTATCATGTGTTATTATACTGTAATATTAAATCCCCTTTAAAATGATAGCCTATAGCTCAATCTATGCAGCGGCGAAGGCCCAATTGATTTTAGTGCTTGCCTGTGCTCCAGAGTAGCATATCCTTTGTTCTTTCTAAAATTATATCGGGGATGCAAAGAATGATAAGCATCCATAAGTTCATCTCTCGTTACCTTTGCTACTATAGATGCGGCTGCTATTGAAATACTTTTACTATCTCCTTTTATAATTGCTCTCTGGGAAATAGTAAGCTCCGGAATAGAATAGCCATCTACTAAGATAAAATCAGGTCGTGGATTTAATTTTTCTACAGCATTTCGCATGGCTTTAAAAGTTGCCTGCCGTATATTTATTCGATCAATTTCCTCAGCTGATACTATTCCAATGCTCCAACCTATTGCAGATTCTTTAATTTTCTTAAATAGAATGTTCCTTTTTTTTATGCCAATTTTCTTTGAATCATTAATGCCAGGTATGAGGTTGTTCAGGTCAAGAATAACTGCTGCTGCAACCACAGGTCCACATAAACTTCCACAGCCAGCTTCATCAATACCTCCAATTTTTTTAAAGCCTCGATGTTGAACCTCGAGCTCGAAGTAGTTCAAAGCTTCGGAGCTAATCTTTAGCTTTTTTCTCCTCATTTAGGGAATTTTCTTTTTCTTCCGTACTTTTTGTTCGTAAATAATCCCTTTTCTCTTTTATCCTTGTCTTCTTCCCTCTATATTTTCTAAGATAATATAACTTAGCCCGGGCAACATCCCCCCTTCTAATTACGTCTATTTTTTGTATAGCTGGTGAATGCAAGGGAAAAATCCTTTCAACAGCAATCCCATAAGATATTTTTCTCATTGTGAAAGTAGCATTATTTCTACTTCCCCTAATTGCAATAACGATCCCCTCAAAAGGTTGGACTCTTTCTTTATCGCCTTCCTTTACTTTTATATATACTCGGATTTTATCACCCGGATTAAAAGAGGGTAAATCTTTTCGCATTTCTTGATCTTCTATTGATTGTATAGCGTTCATTTTCTCGCTCTCCTTCTGACGTACAGGCTTCAACCTACTGCTTATCAGATTTGTAAATACTCCTTATATATTATTTTCTTTTTGGATCTCTTGAATAATTTTTAAAGTCTTCTTATTAAGTTTTGCCCGGGATAATAAATCAGGTCTTTTTTTCAAAGTATTTTCCAGAAGCTTTCTTTTGCGCCAGAATCTAATTGCCTCGTGGTTACCGGATAGAAGCACTTCTGGTACTTTCCAGCCCCTATAAATCGGAGGTCGAGTATACTGTGGAAAATCCAATAAACCAGTATAAAAAGAATCCTCTTTTACTGATTCTGTTGAACTAAGGCTTTCAGGTATGGCGCGAGTCAGTACGTCCACCACCGCCATTGCTGCTATTTCTCCACCACTGAGCACATAATCTCCAATTGAAAGCTCATCAGTAATAAGGTGTTCTCGTATACGTTCATCGACTCCTTCATATCGACCACATATCAATATTAACTGAGCATAGGCTGCTAGGCGGTTAACTTCCTCTTGACATAATCGCTTCCCCTGAGGGGAGAGTAAAATAATTGTTCTTTTTTTTTCCTGCGATTGCTGAATAATTGCTTCAACAGCATCAAAAATTGGTTGGGGCTTGAATACCATGCCGCTTCCACCGCCGTAAGGTCTATCATCCACCTTTTTATGTGCATCTCTACTATAATCTCTCAGCTGGTGGATATAGATCTCTATAAGTTTCTTTTTCAAAGACCGATTAATAATGCCACAAGAGAAAATTCCCTCAAAGGCTTCCGGGAAAATGGATATTATATCAAATCTCATTTATTTCCAGCAAGCCTTCAGGTGGTTTAATAATTATTTTTTTATTATCGATATCTATATTTTCTAAATATTCTTCTGCCATAGGTATAAGGTATTCTTTCTTACCACTTTCTACTACGAGAACATCTGTTCCTCCTGTGCATAGAATATCTGTAATTTCTCCTAAGAAATCACCTCCTTTGATAATTACTTTCAATCCTATAAGTTGGAAGATAAAAAAATCATTATCCCCCTGGGGTAATAGATCCTTTTCGGTAATATGCACTTCGTTTCCCACCATTTTTTCCGCTTGTTCGATGGTATCGCAACCTTTGAATTTTGCAATAAACTTCTCTCTGTGAAACCACAAGTTTTCAATCTCAACTTCAGAATATCTTCCTCCAGGCACACTTATAACTCCCTTCTTTATTGAAGAGAAGTGGTTTTTGTACCTACTTTTCAGGCCTACAACGACTTCGCCTTTAGTACCGCGGACTTTTGTAATTACCCCTAAGGAAATAAGCGCCGACTTATCTTCCTTATGGTTTCGGACCATTATTCAAGGATTTCTAAGACAAACCTTTTGTGCAACTTCATTCCTGCGGCACCCAGAATAGTGCGAATTGACCGAGCAGTTCTTCCCTGCTTACCAATCACTTTGCCTAAATCTTCAGGGGCAACTCTTAGTTCAAGGACTGTAGTTTGTTCTCCATCAAGTTGAGTTACCTTGACCTGATCTGGATGGTCAACCAGAGCCTTAGCGATTAATTCGATTAGCTCTTTCATAATTACCCTCCCGTAGTTTTGTTACTAACAACATTTACCTTGGTTCCCTAACTATGCAATAGTGCATTTTACTTATGCCTTACTTTTTAATTTTTCAACCAAACTGACTACCGTTTCCGAAGGTTTGGCTCCTTTTTTAATCCACTCTTCTATTTTTTCTACATCTATTTTAATCTCTGATGGTTGGGTACATGGATTATAATGCCCTAAATTTTCTATAAAGCTACCGTCCCTTGCTTTTCGGGAATCAGTTACTACCACTCGATAGAAGGGCTTCCTCTTAGAGCCCATTCTCGTCAATCTAATCGAGACCATTCATTCACCTCCCTTAATCACTTCTTTCTGGCTCTCAATGCCTTTACTGAATTCTGAAAATTATGTATTCTCATCGGTTTATTTGTATGCTATAGGTCAAATTCTAAGCTTAAATGCTAATCGAATTAGCCAAAAATGGGGAGTTTATGTTTACCGATAAATCCTCCCTTTGGATGTCTATTTAACTCTTTAATAAGTTTTTTCGTCATACTAAATTGTTTTAATACATTATTTACTTCTGTAATAGAGGTTCCACTTCCATTGGCAATTCTTTTGCGACGACTACCATTGATTATTGTATGATTTCGTCTTTCCTCTATCGTCATTGAGTTAATTATTGCTTCCATCCATTTAATCTTGTTATCATCTAAATCCAAATTCTTTAAGTCTTTAAATTTATTCAAACCAGGTATCATACCAACCAAATCTGTTAAAGCTCCCATTTTTTTAATTTGCTTGAGTTGTACGAGGAAGTCTTCCAGTGTAATATCTGCTCGACGTATTTTTTCCTCGAGCTTAGCTGCTTCTTTCCTGTCAATTACTTCTTCAGCCTTTTCAATAAGTGAGAGAACATCACCCATTCCTAAAATTCTTGAGGCAATTCTATCCGGATGAAAGGGCTCTAAAGCATCAAGTTTCTCTCCTACTCCTATAAATTTAATAGGCTTGTGAGTTACCGCTTTTACGGAGAGAGCAGCGCCTCCTCTTGCATCGCCATCCATTTTAGTAAGTATAACACCGGTTATGTCTAATCTTTGATTAAAAGTCATAGCACTTTTAACAGCATCTTGTCCCGTCATGGCATCGGCTACATATATGATTTCTTCGGGGTTAAGTATATGATTCATTTCTTCAAGTTCATGCATTCTTTGTTCATCAATATGCCAGCGACCAGCAGTATCAAGTATAAGAACATTGCGTTGCGTTGCCTTTGCTTCTGAAAGAGCTTGGCGACATATATCGGTTGGTTTGAGCTCTTTTTCTTGCCTAAAAGCGGGTAATTCAGCTTGTTCTGCTACTGTTAATAGTTGTTCTTTTGCTGCTGGTCGATACACATCTGCTGATACCAAATAAGGTTTATATCCCTTTTTATTTAACCATATTCCAAGTTTTGCGGCTGTTGTTGTTTTTCCACTACCTTGCAGCCCCACCAAAATAATCCTATTTAAATTTTCATGTTGAAGACTTAAATTATTTGTCTCTTTCCCTAACAATTCTGTTAATTCATCTCTAACAATCTTTACAACCTGCTGTGCAGGGGTTAAGCTCTCAAGAACTTTTTGCCCCAAGGCTTTTTGTTTTATCTGTTCACAGAATATTTTAACTACTTTAAAATTAACGTCTGCTTCAAGTAAAGCAATTCTTACTTGACGCAAGGCCTCATCAAGGTGACCTTCCTTTAAATGACCTTCTCCTTTTAGATTCTTTATAACAGCTTGTAGTTTACTTGTAAGAATATCAAACAACTTAAAACCTTTATCTAATTCTTTTTTTTAATTACATCATTTATCTGTTATTATATTAAAAGAAAAAGAAAATATCAAGAAAAATATTTCTACCCTCTTGGAAAATATTGTTTTAACTAATTGATAGATAATGTCCCAATTTTTCTCTTTTTGTCTTTAGATATTTTTTGTTCACTTCATTAGGTGATATTTCAAGTGGTACTCGTTCAACAATCTTCAAGCCATATCCTTTTAATGCAACAAATTTTTTAGGGTTGTTGGTCATAACTCTTATCTGACGAAGACCTAAATCGTTTAAAATTTGTGCGCCGATACCGTAGTCGCGGGGATCTGCCTTAAAACCGAGGTGTTCATTTGCTTCTACTGTATCTTCGCCTTTATCCTGTAGTTCATAGGCCTTAAGTTTATTCAAAAGACCGATACCTCTACCTTCTTGGTTAAGATAAAGTATAACTCCTTTACCTTCGGCACCTATTAATTCCATTGCTTTGTGGAGCTGCTCTCCACAATCACAGCGCAAAGAGTGAAAGACATCACCAGTTAGGCATTGAGAATGTACTCTCACTAAGACTTTATCTCCTGATTTTATTTTTCCCATTACTAAGGCAACATGAATCTTACCATCAATCTTATTTTCATAAGCGATAAGCTTAAATTCTCCTGTTTTGGTTGGTATTAAGGTTTTGGCAACCCTACGAACAAATTTTTCGTGTCTCAGCCTATAGGTTATCAAATCAGCAACAGTTATCATCTTTAGATCAAATTTTTCTGTGAATATTTTAAGTTGTGGTATGCGGGCCATAGTGCCATCTTCATTCATTATCTCGCATATAACTCCAGCAGGATAGAGTCCTGCGATACGAGCTAAATCAACTGAAGCCTCAGTTTGTCCCGCTCTGCGAAGCACACCGCCCCCTCTTGCCATTAGAGGAAAGATGTGTCCTGGTCTTGCTAAGTCATCTGGTGTTGTTTTTGGATCTATAGCTGTAAGAATAGTCTGTGCCCGATCTGCAGCAGAGATTCCTGTTGTTACATTTTTTATTGCATCTATAGAAATACAAAACGCGGTGCCAAAGGGTGCGGTATTTTTTTCAACCATTTGCTCAATTTTTAGCTCTTCGAGACGCTTTTTCTCCATAGCCAGACATATAAGGCCTCTGCCATATTTTGCCATAAAGTTGATTATTTCCGGGGTCACCTTAGAAACGGCACAGGTCAGGTCTCCCTCATTTTCTCTATCCTCATCATCCACAACAATGACCATTTTACCCTGGTGGATATCTTCTACTGCTTCTTCAATGGTGGAAAAGCACATTTTATGTTCTCCATTTAGTTAAAAACTCCAATTTATCTTAGGGTGTTAATTATAAAATATTTTTTCATCATACACCAAGAAAAATTTAGCTGGTAGTTATTATAACAAATTAAGCTCTATTAGCTCAAGAAGATTAAAAACCTTGAAGTTTAAGATAATCTTCGGTTATCTTATTGGAATATCCCCTATCCTTAAGAAATCTTTCTATATATTTTCCTATAATATCGGTTTCTATATTCACCTTTTTTCCTTTGATCAATGATTGCAGATTTGTATTGGCCCAGGTGAAGGGTATGATGGCATTCTCAAAATAATTTTTATCCAGAGATGAAATAGTAAGGCTAATGCCATCTACAGCAACTGATCCTTTATGAACAAATGAGCGCGCCTTTTCTGATGGATATTCAATTCTAATAATAATTGACTGGCCCAGCTTTTTAATATCTTTTACATGCCCTACAAAATCTATATGTCCTAAGACGATATGACCATCAAGACGACCATCAATTCTTAAAGGGCGCTCTAAATTTAGCTGATCTCCTTTTCGCCAATAAGCTGCAGTGGTTTTCTCCAGTGTTTCAGTAGAGGCAAAAACGGTAAGAAATTGCTCTGTAACCGTCACTATGGTAAAACATATGCCGTTAACTGCTAAGCTATCACCCGGATTCATGTCTTTTGTTACTTTTTTAGCTCTGACGTGCAGCTCCTTTCCCCCATTAGTTGCTTTAATTTTTTCCAGCTGTCCTACTTCTTCTATTATTCCGGTAAACATGATTTAAGATTCTTCCAGGTTAATATCTGGTTTTATATATGCCTCGATGGCTATATCTTCTCCTAAAGGAAAGCTTTTCATTTTTGTTAAATGTAGCAGTTTATCCTCATTTTGTAGCATACTGTAATCTATTAAAGGAAGTGAGTTTTTATGGGCACAAATTTTAGGTGCGAAAATAAATATGATCTTTTGTGCTACAGCTTTTCTTAGAGCAGTTGTTATTATCTTCGAACCCCCTTCTATAATAAGGCTCATTATCTCCGAATTGCCTAAATGTTTCAATACTTCTTTCAGATTTATTATACCATTATTATCCCTTACCTCAATTATCTTCGCTCCTGCTTTCTCTAATTCTTTACCAGCTTCAATTGGACTATTACGTGAGGTGAATATAAGGGTACTACCTCCATCCTTTGCCTGGAAAATAAGTGCGTGAGGTGGGGTTCTTAATTTGCTATCAAGGATTACTCGTAAAAGAGGTGTTCCCTCTTGGTTAGAAGGTCGAGCCGTAAGCTGGGGATCATCGATTAATATTGTATTAACACCGACCATAATCGCATCATATTCTTTTCTTAATTGATGCACGTATTCTCTTGATTTTGCGCCTGTTATTTGTTCTTTTTTTCCTTTTAAAGATGAAAGTTTTCCATCAAGGGTTAATGCTGCTTTTATAAGCACGAAAGGAAGCTTATGTTTAATATAGTAAATAAATGCTTCATTTAAGTTTTCTGCTTTTTCTCTTAATAATCCCACGTCCACTTTGATGCCATATTTTTTTAATTGCTCAAAGCCTTTACCATTGATTAATGGATTTGGGTCTTCCATGCAGGCGACAACTCTTTTAACTTCGGCTTTAATAATAGCATCAACACAGGGTGGAGTACGACCGTGATGAATACAGGGCTCTAAATTTATATAAAGGGTACTTTTCTTTGGGGAGGTTATAGCTTCTCTTAAAGCTGTAATCTCAGCATGAGGTAAGCCCGCTTTTTCATGATAACCCTGGCCAATAATCTTTCCGTCTTTAACCAGGACTGCACCGACGAGGGGGTTTGGGCTCGTTTTCCCTTTTCCTTTTTCAGCAAGCTCTAAAGCTCTTTTTAGATAATAGCTATCATCCATATCAGATTAGTTATCGTTTAGCAGAGCCTCAACAAATTCAACGGGATAGAATTTAATCAAATCACTAAGGCTTTCTCCCGTGCCAACGTACTTTATTGGAATACCAAACTGTTTTGCTATGGCAACTACCACTCCTCCTTTAGCGGTTCCATCTAATTTTGCTAAGATAATGCCATTCACACCTGAAAACTTTAAAAATTCTTCCGCCTGTATTATGGCATTCTGACCTATTGTGGCATCAATGACTAAAAGAACCTCATGGGGAGCATCTTTTATCTGACGGTTTATAACATTCCTTATTTTCTCCAGCTCATTCATTAAATTGTGTTTTGTATGGAGTCGACCTGCAGTATCAATAATTAAGATATCGTAATTTCTCGCTTTTGCTGCCGTGATGGAGTCAAATACTACGGCGCCAGGGTCAGCTTTGGGTTTATGCTTTACTAATGCTGCGCCGGCTTGTTCAGCCAGTATCTGAAGTTGTTCAATAGCTGCAGCTCTAAATGTGTCTGCAGCGCTCAACAATACTTTATATCCTTCTTGTTGATAATAGTAAGCCAGTTTTCCAACGGTTGTGGTTTTACCAACTCCATTGGCTCCAACCATCATAATAATGTGTGGTTTGGAGATATTCGTAGAAATATCGACGCTCTTTATATTCAAAATTTTGAGCAATTCTTTTCTAATTTGTTCTTTTATATTTTCATTGTTAATAGAAGGTGATTCTTTGACTTTATTCCTAACTATCTGAATAATAGCTTCTGTTGTTGAAACACCTATGTCAGCACCAATCATGATCTCTTCCAATTCATCTACCACTTCATCGTCTATTGAGACTCCTGCTTTAAATATTCTATTAATATTTAATTTAAGAAGGGATGTAGTACCTTTTAAGGCTTTTTTTAATTGGGGTAAGGAACTCCTGTTCTTATTTTTCATTCAATCTTTTATTAATAATTTTTAAAAATTCTTCTGCTTTCTGCCCTAATTGAGTATCAGGAGCTAATGTTTTCACTTGGTAAAAGTAGAATTTAGCTTTTTCATCGTTATTTAATTTGAAATAGATAAGCGCGATATTATAATTTGCTTCTACCATAACAGGTTGGATGTTGAGCGCTTGCTTGTAATTTTTCAGAGCTTCATTGATCCTGTTTAATCCCTCAAACGCTAAAGCACGACGGTAATAAGCATCTGCCATTTTTGCATCGTTTTCTAATGCTTTGCTAAAATGGAAAATAGCTTCATCATATTCTTTTTGGTTTAAAGCGATGTTTCCGAGATTATAATAGGCATGTTGTCGGCTGCGATAATTAGGACTTCGAAGAGCTAACATAAATTCTTCTTTTGCTTTATCTTGATTCCCTATTTCATTGTAGACCATGCCGAGATTATTGTGTGCATCAGAAAAATGAGGGCTTACCTCCAATACTTTTTCAAAAGATAGAACTGCCTCCTGGTATTGCTGATTGAAAAAATAGGCTAATCCTAAATGATTATAAGCTTCAGGTGAATTTGGATCCAATTCCAAAGCCTTCAGATATTCATTAATTGCCAAATCAAACTTTTTTTCGCTGAAATATTTATTTCCCAGATTGTAATGGTAAAAAGGAGTCTTTTTTAAAATAGGTTTTATCGTATTTTCATTTTTTTTCGCATTGGAACAGTGAATTAAAGTTAGAGATAAGATAAGCAATGAGATAATTATAAGTAATATATTTCTTTTCATCAGGAATTTAATCCTCCGTGCTTAATTTATGTATAGTTATCTTTGGCTTTCTAAATTAAGTGCTATACTTCTTTCTTAATTTCTAAATCGGTCTCACTTTCTGCATCTATTAATTTTTTCTTTGGCGGACCAGCTAGTATCTCTCCTTTCTCATATGCTTCTACGAGAGCTGCCACAACTTTTGGATCATATCTACTGTGAATCAGGTCGAATAACCGTTTAATGGCTTTCTCTGTCTCAAAAGCTTTCTGATAAGGACGATCTGAGGTAATGGCATCGAAACAATCGGCCACCGCTATAATTCGGGCGATCATCGGTATCTCACTGCCTTTAAGCCCTTCGGGGTAACCAGAGCCGTCCATAAACTCATGATGATAAAGCATTCCTGGAATGGCCTTCGTTAGTTGTTTAACAGGAGACATAATATAAGCCCCCTTTCGCGGATGCTGTTTGATTATTTCATATTCTTCATCTGTGAGTTTACCGGGTTTTCTAAGCACTTCGTCATCTATGCCTATTTTACCCACATCGTGTAAGAGGGCAGCAATCTGCACGGTTTCAATTTCTTGCAATGATAGATTCAGGTGTCTTGCAATAGCAACACTATAGTGTGTAACCCTTTCAGAGTGACCACGGGTATATGGGTCTTTTTCGTCTATGGCCGCAGCCAGCATCTTAATAGAACTGATAAAAAGCGCTTTATTTTCCTTTGCTGCATGCTCTATTTGGCTGATGTAGAGGCGGATTTTATTAGTCATGCTATTAAAAGTATCTGCTAAATCCGCCAATTCGTTCTTGGTTGTTACTTCTATCTTATGGGAAAAATCTCCTTTAGATAAAGCTTTAGCTCCTTGAGCTAGTTTTTGTATTGGACTGTTGATTCCTCGAGCAAAAAATATTCCCAAAAATATCGCTAAGAAGAAGGTAAGCGCTCCCCATAAGGCGGTCTGTCTTATCATTTGATGTACAGACCAATACGCTTTTTTCTCATCCATCTGGACAAAAACGGCCCATGGTAGGTTAAAAATAGGTGTGCTTGTTCCTAACATTTTAACAGCACCATCTTCTGTCTGAAGAGTAAATGATTTTGTTATACTGGCTAATAATTTAGTTTTAAAGAACTCTTCTACCAGCTCAATTTGGGTTAAATCAGCTCTTTTATATAATTTATCAATCTCACTATGGGCTATGAGGTTTCCTGCATTATCTATACAGTACACAGTATGACCGTAACGTGACCTTTCTTTGATAAATTCTTGTATAGGTGATAAACTGATTATCGTGGAGATAACACCTAATATATTTCTTCCTGTTTCTGATTTTATTGGGGTAGAAAAAATTACTACTGATTCTCGAAGCTCAGGAGTATCCACAAAATATGTGTTACTCAGATATTCCTGTCCCTGTTGGCCACTGTTATAAGCTTCAGTAAGATAATCATTAAGTGGTGCATTAGGTAGAGAATACCCCATTTGATTTCCTCTACCTTCATTGTCGAGTAGGATGATTTTCCTTATATCGGAGTGTCTTTCCAGATATCCGGCTAAAAGGTTTTGCTGCGCGCGTGCGCTCATTGAACTTAAACCTCTGGAAGTTCTGATATTATCCCTTACGCTCAAGGCAATATTGCGTACATCCTCCTTTTGTCCTTCTAAATAGAGAGAAATCATACGGGCAATAGAAGAGGTAATATTCTGCTGCATTTCTTTTTCTTTAGTTTGCAGCACATCTCTATTTATATCAATAAGCTTCCAGTCGGAGATCACTAGAGGAATTAATCCTATTGCTATCAGCAATAGTAGAATCGAATAAAGTATTTTGCCTCGTTTTTTCATCGCTGTAACCTAAATCTTAAAGTTACTCGCTTTTTAAGTTTCGAAGCATAAGCTCTCTAATAGCTAATTGTGGGTCTTTACCCTTATAAAGTATAGCATATACTTGAGTAGTTATGGGCATTTCTATAGTAAGTTTTTGTGATAAATCCATTACCGACTTTGTTGTCTTTACTCCTTCAGCTATCATGGCCATCCCACTTAGAATATCATCGAGCTTTTCACCTTTACCTAACCTCTGACCTACCTGTCGATTTCGGCTGAGGGCTCCACTGCATGTTAATACTAAATCTCCAATACCTGCCAAACCATTCATGGTTCGTTCCTTTCCTCCCATAGCCACCACTAATCTAGTCATTTCTGCTAATCCTCTTGTAATAAGGGCAGCTAATGTATTATTACCATACCCTAAGCCGTCGATAACTCCAGCTGCTATTGCTATCACGTTTTTAAATGAACCAGCTAATTCTACTCCGATTATATCTGTACTCGAATAGAGTCGAAAAGAAGGAGAGTAAAATTCCTGTTGTATTAAGTGGGCGACTTCATTATCCTCAGAAGCCACTACAACTGCAGTAGGGTGATGTCGAGCTACATCAACAGCAAAACTGGGTCCAGAAAGAACAGTCAGTGAGGGATGAAATTTCTCTTTCAGCACTCCCTCTATTATTTGACTCATTCGCATAAGAGACTTATTTTCAATACCCTTAGTAGCGCTAACTATTATCGTTCCTTCTTTTAGAGAGGGTAGCATCTTTTTAAAAACCTGACGGCATACATGGGAAGGAATTGCAGAGAGGACAATATCAGCTCCGTCCAGGGCGTGCTTCAGCGAATTTGTAGGTTTTACATTTTTAGGAATAGTAAAGCCTGGGAGGAATATATTGTTTTCTCGATTGGCTTGTATACGTTCGGTTAAATCTTTCTCATAAACCCATAACGCTACTGGACGTCCTATCGTGCTAAGGTGAATAGCCAGAGCTGTTCCCCAGCTTCCTGCACCAATAATGGCAATCTTTTTCATATCTCTTTCTCTCTCTTTTTGCGGCTAAACGAGCACTTATTCTCCTGACCTTGTACTAATCTCTTAATATTAGACCGATGTGCAATTATTATCAATAGACTTCCAAAAATTGCTCCCATTATTATTTCATTTGGGTAACCAAGAAAATAGGTAAATAAAGGAAAAGTAGCTGCCGCTGAAATGGAGCCTAAGGATACAAATCTAAAAATTAAGAGCATTATAATGAATATTGCTAAAGCGGGAAAGACTGCTGTTGGTGCTAATGCAAGGAATACACCCAATGCAGTTGCTACTCCTTTGCCCCCTTTAAATTTAAGAAAGAGAGAAAAATTGTGTCCTGCTATGACCATGACTCCTGCAATAGCTACAAATAGATTGGATCCTATCAAATATCTGGCCAATAAAACGGGCGCTGCTCCTTTAGCAATATCGAGAAATAGAGTAATGAAGCCCCATTTAGCTCCCATTGTGCGTCCCACATTGGTTGCTCCAATATTACCACTGCCAAAATGACGAATATCTTTTCCTTGAATTATTTTGGATATTAGATATCCTGGCGGTATTGAGCCTAAAAAATAAGAAATTGCAGTAATAATTATCTTTGTTGTCATAAGCTTAGCTCCTGATAATTTGCCTGCGCAAAAGATCAAGTGCTGCTTGGGAACTATAGAATTTTATTCTTTTTCTATTTCCTGAAAATATATTCTTGCTTACAGTTACATCATTTTTTCCTGCCAGGCTTATATATACCAGGCCCGCAGGTTTTTTCTCAGAGCCACCTGCAGGTCCGGCAATTCCTGTTACCGCTAATCCATAGTCTGCAGAGCTTTTTTTCTTCACTCCCATTGCCATTGCTTCAGCTACCTCAGGACTTACTGCTCCGAAAGATTCTATAAGTTCAGGATTTACTCCTAACAGCTCTATTTTTGCTCGATTGCTATAAGCAACAATTCCGTTTTCAAAATATTCTGAACTTCCTGGTACATCGGTAATTCTCGATGAAATGAGCCCCCCGGTACAAGATTCAGCAATAGCTAAAGTTGCTTTTCTTTGCTTTAGCATTTTTCCTACGACAGCTTCAAGAGAATCATCATCAGCACCAAAAATATCATCGCCAAATTCCTTCTGAAGCTGCTGCTCAAAATTCTCTATCTCATTATCTGCTTCTTTATGATTACGAGCCTCCATCTGAAAGGCTATCTCAATCTGTCCTGGATAAGCTAATATGATAATTTTATTCCTATATTTTTGGGTTAAATCTTTAATTCTCCAGTCTACTTCCGATTCCGTGAGTCCCGCAAGTTTAAATATTTTTGTTTTAAATATTTTTCCTTTTGAAATATTTCTTAGAATGGGTTTGATATGGTCCCGGAAAATTTGCTCCATTTCTGATGGAACACCAGGAAGAAAGAAAAACTGACGTGTATTCTCCTTTAGCCAGAGCCCAGGCGCTGTACCCAGTTTATTTTCTAACACCTGCGCTCCCAGCGGAATAAGCGCCTGCTTACGATTATTAAGGGGCATTTCAATACCGCGGCGAGCAAATTTCTCCTCTATTTTATTCAACAATGTCTCATTAAGCACCATTTTTCGTTCTAATACTTTTGATACCACCCTGATAGTAACATCATCAACCGTAGGTCCTAAGCCTCCAGTAGCAAAAATGATGCTATTCCTTTTCATCGAATCTGATAGCAATTTTGTCAAAGTCCGAGCTTTATCTTCCACTATGGATTTGATATTGACTCTAAAGCCCAGGTTATTCAACTCTTTTGTGAGAAAAAGAGAATTAGTCTCCACTGCATTAGGAGTTAACAGCTCGGAACCGATACAAATTATCTCAACATCCACAGCACTTTACCTTGAGTTAATAATCATTATTATAGAAATTTTATTGCCAGATGCATGATGAGGTTAGTATAAATACCAGCTACCAAGTCATCTGCCATAATACCAAAACCCTTGCCTATACTTTCAACAGCTCCAGCAGGAAAAGGTTTAGTAATATCAAAGAAACGAAAGATGAAAAAGGCAGCTAAAAGACGCCACCATGTTATTTCGATAAGGAAAAGCGCTACTAAAAATCCTACTATTTCATCTAATACAACTGGTGATGGATCCTCCTGGCGATATATTTTTATTGCTTTTGATGATACTATTGTACCTATTATAAATAAACCTATAATAATTATACTATAATAAATAATTGAATTAAAGAGGCAAATAATAAAATAAAGAGGTATAGCTACAATTGTACCGATAGTACCTGGCGCGAGCGGGAAGTAACCTGAATAAAATCCTGTTGCAATAAATATGGCAATTTTGTCTATAATTTTATTTTTTGAGTTATCTTGTTCATCTCTCGACATTTTTATTTTTTCACTAAATGTCCTACCAAGTCGTATTCGAAAGCATCAACAATCTTAAGAGGATAAAAATCACCGGGGAGCGCTATTCCCTTGTTGATTAATACTCTACCATCAACTTCTGGAGCTTGAGAAGCCAATCTTCCGCTTATATGGTCAATGCTTTCCTGATAAGCATCTTCAATTAAAACCTCCTGAGTTTGTCCTATTAAATTACGATTTTTTTGCAGAGAGATTTTAGCCTGCAGCTCCATTAGTTCATGATATCGTTTTTCTTTTATCGCCAGAGGAATAGGATCTCCTAAACTATATGCCTTAGTCCCTTCCTCAATGGAATAGGTAAATACGCCAAGTCGGTCGAATTTTATTTCTTCTATAAAGCTCATAAGCTGCTTAAATTCTTCTTCTCCTTCTCCGGGGAAACCTACTATAAAGGAAGTACGGAGCGTAATATGGGGGATGATACTCCGTATGCTATTAATAAGTTCAACGTAATAATTTCTATCACCTCTACGACCCATTTTTTTAAGAAGCTTCCCATCTATATGTTGCAGCGGTATATCTAAATAAGAGCATATTTTATTTTCTGATGCAATAGTCTCAATTAATTGAGGGCTCATATGTTCAGGATGACAGTAGAGAATTCTAATCCATTTAAATTCCTCGATTTTTGCTAAAGCTCGAAGAAGTGTACACAATCCATTTCTCTCTCCTCGGTCGAATGCAAAAAAGGATGTGTCCTGCGCTATAATGTTGAGTTCCTTCACTCCTAAAGCAGCCAAATTCTGCGCTTCTTTTACAAGGGAATCAGTTGGCCGGCTTCGATAGCGACCTCTTATGAGGGGAACCGCGCAAAAGGAACATTTGTGACTGCATCCTTCAGCAATCTTTAAATATGCTGTATAAGGGGGAGTGGTAAGCAGCCGAGGAGTTTTATGGTCATAAAGATAGAGATTATTGCTGAATAGTGTTTTGGGAATTGCTTTCTTTTCTAAATTGCAGTAACGAGTAATTTCTGGCAGTTGATTAACGCCCAGAAGTACATCTATCTCAGGCAATGCTTTTAATAGCTCCTCCCTATATCGCTCTGGTAAACACCCAGTTACAATAAGCCTTTGTAGGTTGCCACTTTTCTTTAGCTCGGCAATTTCTAATATGGTTTCAATAGCTTCCTCTCTTGCCTTATCAATAAATGAGCAAGTATTTATTATTATAATCTGGCATTCTTCGGCTTGGTAAGAGATGGGAAAATCCTCCTCTCTCAGGTAACCCAACATTACCTCGCTATCCACCTGGTTTTTTGCACATCCCAGGCTTATTAAACCTATCATTGGCTTCGTCATATATTTTTCCTTAAGGATATATACGATGCAGAGTCCTTGCGTAAGGTATGGCCTCTCGTAGATGCTTCAGTCCGCAAATCCAGGCAACCACTCGTTCTAAGCCCATACCAAAGCCACTATGGGGTACTGTACCATATTTCCTGATATCCAGATACCATTGAAAAGCTTCCTGTGGGAGGTTATTTTCCTTAATTCGCTGAAGCAATAAATCGTGCGAATGAATTCTTTGGCTTCCACCTATAATCTCACCGTAGCCCTCCGGGGCCAATACATCCAAACATAAAACCACATCATCTCTGTCGGGATCAGGTTCCATGTAAAATGCTTTAATCGATTTTGGATACCTATGAACCATTAAAGGCTTATCGAAATGATTGGCAAGCAATGTTTCTTCCGGTGCACCTAAATCATCACCCCATTTGAAAGTCTTTTTCTCCTTTTGAATAATTTTTACTGCCTCGTCATAGGATATTCGTGGAAATGGTTTTGTTACCTTTTCCAGGCAACTCAGGTCTCGCCCCAGCTCTTTAAGAAGGTCTCTTCCTTCATCAACGGTACGCTGCACAATATAGGTTATGCTGTCTTCTGCAATCTCTAATAAATCATCCAGCTCAGCATATGCTACTTCTGGTTCAAGCATCCAGAATTCTATTAAATGCTTACGAGTCTTTGATTTTTCTGCTCTAAAAGTAGGGCCAAAACAATAAACTTTGCCAAAGGCCAAGCATGCAGGTTCTAAATACAGTTGTCCACTTTGTGTAAGGTAAGCTTTACTACCAAAATAATCAGTCTCGAATAATGTAGTAGTACCCTCACAGGCGGCTGGAGTAAATATGGGACTATCGATAAGAACATAGCCATTTTTGTCATAATAATCTCTGCTTGCTTGTATTACCTTATGACGAAGACGTAAGATTGCCTGTTGACGTGAGGAACGGAGCCATAGATGACGATGATTCATGAGGAATTCCGTACCATGGGATTTAGGTGTAATTGGATAGGGTTCGGCTATATCTACTATCTGCAAGTCTGTAAGCGTTAGCTCATACCCTCCCGGAGCTCTTTTGTCCTGGTGGATTTTTCCTTTTATTATTATTGAGGATTCTTGAGTAATACTATCGCATAAATCAAATATTTCAGGTGAGGCTGAATTTTTTTCCACTATAGCTTGGATAAGTCCACTTCCATCTCGCACTAAGAGAAATTTTACAGAACCACTGGAGCGCTTATTGTAAAGCCATCCCTTAATGGTCACCTCTTTATCTAACCAATCTGCAATTTCACTTATATACATTTGTTTTGTCATAATTAATTCCTTTTAAGTCATTAATTATAAATTCTTTATAAAATAAGGTCAAGTTGTTTTGCGGCTGTATCTTATTTAATAAATTTTTTTAAAGAGGTAAAAGAAGGCAGGTAACTATTTTTCGTTCTGTTGCAAAAATGAGCGGTTTGCCTTTACTTTCAATGGTAAAAAATATGCAGTTATATGAGCTCTTTTTTAATGACACTGCTCAGTTAAAGGTTGCTTGTATTTTTGATTGACACATAATAATTGTGAAATAAGCATATTATTATGGGAAAGTTTTTGTAAATATGAGGGCTTGGTAAAATATGGATAAGTAATAGCCATCTTTTAGCTATCAAGCACCTCTGGATAGGAAAAGAGTGCCGGTGTCCCTCCAGTATGCAAAAATATTACAGTCTCATTTTCCTTTACTTTACCTTCTTTTATATGGTCTATTAAACAAGCCATAGCTTTACTGGTGTAAACTGGATCAAGCATTATACCTTCTTCACGGGAAACAAGCTTCAGTGCTTCAATACCTTTCTGTGTAGGAACGCCATATTCTTTTCCTACATAGTCCTCATAATTTGTTATCTCTTCAGGTGATATCTTTATATCTAATTTCAGCAGCTCAGCAGTTTTATTAGCAATACGAGCGATATCAACAGGCCGGGATTCTGGAAGCTTTGCCGGAGAAATACCAATAATCTTTATATCAGAGTTGAGCGCTTTGGCTGCCAGGGCGAGTCCGGCAGGGGTGATGTTTAATCCACTAAGGTATAGATAATCAGCTTTTATGCCTAAATATTTCATCTGTTCGTCGAGCTCTATGAAAGCATTAACATATGCAACAGCAGCTAAAAATGTCGATTCTTTAAAGGGATCAAACACATAAGGGTTAAAGCCTCTGTTTCGCAGCTCTACCGCTTTCTTTTTGAGAAGCTCCGGAACAATCCCAAAATCTTTGCTTTCAACAATCTCAATCTCAGCATCAAGCAGATAATCGAGGAGCAAGTTACCCTGTTTCAGAGAACCCTTTATACCAGAGAGTAGTACTAGTGA
Organism: uncultured Acidobacteriota bacterium; assembly: GCA_964645975.1. Classification (GTDB taxonomy): domain Bacteria; phylum Acidobacteriota; class B3-B38; order Guanabaribacteriales; family CAZYAF01; genus CAZYAF01. The sequence goes on along the minus strand of CAZYAF010000003.1, from coordinate 104,035 downwards.
GGCTTTTAAGCCGAGCTTACGAGCAGCAGCGGCTGTCTGGCGGCAAAGGTTTGATTGACTGGCTGCTCCTGCAACGACGATATCAGCGCCAGAATTGATGACATCAGCCATAATGAATTCTAACTGACGAGTTTTGTTTCCTCCAAATGCCAGGCCGGTGCAATCATCCCGCTTAATAAATATTTTAGGCCCCCCTAAAGCTCGCGTCAGATTAGGACAGGCATCAAGAGGTGTAGGAATGTGGCCAATCGTTATGCGTGGAATTTTATTGATTTTATCCTGCAGCTCTTGTAACGATAATTTTTCAGGTTCAACAGAATTAGCCATTTTTCACCTTCCCTTTTATAGATAGAATGTTAAGAATAAGATATCTTTTATTCTCTTAATAAATCAATCACTTATTAAAAAAAATACTTTTCCATAATAGCATATTTGATGTTACTTTTAAACGGAAGTTAATATATATTATCATTTAGTTATATACAACCGTTCTATTTTGATATTTAAAATATTATGTAATAAGGGAAAATTCTATTTGTGCCCGCTCTATATTGGCGCGTACTACCATCACTCTAATTTTTTGTCCAAGTCTGAACTGCTTTTTGGTTCTACGCCCTTTTAAGGTTATCTTTTCTCTATTAAACATATAGTAATCATCAAGCAAAGTGGATATGGGGATAAAACCTTCAACAAAATATTCTTCCAGTTCAGCATATATTCCATACTGATTAAAGTCACTAATATAAGCAGTAAAATGCTCACCTAATTTTTGTGACATAAAGCGCACTTTTTTCCAATCCATGAGCTTTCTTTCTGCCTCATCAGCGACTCTTTCTGTATCTGAACAATGACCTGCAATGTGAGAAATATTTGTTTTCAATTGATTTATTTCATCTGAGGAGAGATAATCGGACCAGAGGACCTCTTTTAGCAGGCGATGAACAACCAGGTCAGGATAGCGTCGGATGGGAGAAGTAAAATGGGTGTATAGAGGGAAAGCAAGGGCAAAATGGCCCTTATTCTTATCTGAATAGTGGGCTAATTTCATAACCCGTAGCATTCTTCTGGCTATTATGTTTTCTTCTGGTCTTCCTATAATTTTATTTAGAAGTCTCTGGAATATTCTGGGGTTTTGCGCATTTCCATTTTCTGATAAGCTATATCCTAAATTAGAAAGGAAGAGCATGAACTCCTCTACTTTAAAAGGATCAGGAGGCTCATGAATACGGTATATAGCCGGAAATCCACTTTGCGCCAAACGTTTTGCTACCACCCGATTAGCTGCTAACATAAATTCTTCAATTATCTGGTGAGCGATATTCCTTTCAGCCTTTATAATGGCTTCAATTTTTCCCAGAGGGTTTATCAAAATTTCTGGTTCCGGAAAATCAAAATCTATGCTGCCTTTTTGTCTTCTCCTTTTGCGGAGAAGGAGGGCGAGTTCTGCCATTGTTTTTAAAGCGGTGTGCAGGTTTTTCCCCTCTTCTTTTGGAGGCTCTACCTTTTGTTTAAGGATTTCAGCCACCTCTTTGTATGTCATACGCTGGCGACTTTTAATTAAGCCTTTGTAAAATCGAACTCCTCGCTCTCGACCGAGTTTATCAAATGTCATTTCTATGCTTAGTGTCAAGCTATCCTCCTGGGGTCTAAGGCTGCACAGCTCACTCGACAATCTCTCTGGGAGCATTGGTAGAGCAAAATCAGTAAAATAATAGCTATTACCTCGACGGTAGGCTTCCTGATCGATGGCACTCCCTTGAGTAACATAATGTGAGACATCAGCAATATGCACTCCCAATACATAGCTTCCGTCAGGTCTCACTTCTATATGCACCGCATCGTCAAAATCTTTAGCGCTTTCCGGGTCCACTGTTATAATGAGTTTGTCGCGGAATTCTTTCCTTTTTTTCACTTCAGCAGGGTCAATTGCTGGAGCATAATGGGAAGCCTCTTGCAGGACTTGCTGTGGAAACTCACGAGGCAGGTCAAACATCCTTATCACTATATGGTCTTCAATATTGGGCTCATCAGGACTTCCGAGAACTTCGATAATTCGTCCTGTAGCTGGGCGTTTTGATCCGGGATAGCGAATGATTTCTGCCACTGCATAGTGATTTTCCGGCGCGTTCATGTCTTGACCAGGAGGGATGAGAATTTGCTCAGGAAAAACTTCTTCTATGGGTTGAAGATAGCCCTGGTTTCTATAGCGCCAGAACCGTCCTACAACTGTTTTGCTCGCTCTCTCAGTGATATTTACTATTCTACCCCAGGGCTTTCTTTCTTTATCTTTGTAGCCTTCAATAACAGCTACAACTTTATCTTTATGAAGAGCTCCCTTGAGGCTTCTACTATTGATAAGAACATCAGAAATTCCTTCTTGTTCGGGTACCACAAAACCATATCCCCTGCGGCTCATCATCAATTTTCCTGTAACCTGCTTTGCCTTTAATGGCAGAGCAATCTTTTTTCCTTTTATACGAGTCAGGATACCCTTTTTTATCAAATCCTTAATAAGTTTTTTAAATGCCTGTCTTTCCCTCTTTTTTATCCCTAATAAATGAATCAAATTTCTCAAAGAAGTGGGACCATAGGAAGCAGGATTAAGAAATTTAATGATATCCTCTTCTTTTGGTATCATTTTTTATCTAATAAAGCTCTTTTTATTTTAATTATTTCATACTCGTGCACATTGTATCATGAAAGCTGTATATAAAGCCAATAGCCATCTGCATAAGGAGATGAAAGGGGTTTCTTTTGGTTCAAACTTATATATTTAGGTTAAGATTTGAATAATGTAATCGGATATTTATAATGATATTAGAATTCTAAAGTCTCCAGAGGTAGGAAACTTTTATAAAGAAGCTGCGGTGGTTTTGGCGGGAGTACATATATTCATCCCTGTCAAAGAGGCCACCATAACCCAGGAAAAACACGGTTCCATAGTTATGCATATAGCTCAATAGAATGTCAGTACTCAGCTCCTTCCAAAAAGCGTTATATTCTAAAATAGTCCTGAGGGAGAGTTTCTTATTGAAATGGTAAGTCGTTTTGCTGCGAATGATATTATAATCATAAATTTCTTTTCCACCTTTCTCTCGCCAAAAAGTACTCTTGGTAAAAATAAGTGCTTCTTTTAGATGTGCATTCGGATAAATATTTACCTGGCTCTGTAAAGACCTTAAGTATCCTAAATAGGGACTTTCTTTATCATAAAAAATACTATCACCCTGATTTAAACTGAGCACTCCTGAAAAATACCTGTTGGGTGCAGTTTCTAAAGTAAGGGCAAACATGTTCTTGTCACAATCTAAATCCACCCATCGCTCCATACCCTTTTCTAATGAAAGAGTTAATAAAGTATTTCTATGAAACTGAATATCTAAGGAACCCTTATTCTTTTGCTCTACCATTGTTGCATTATGATCATACATACTTGAGAATTCATAGCTTGGTGTATAGTCAACAATCCACTTATTGTTAGGAATAAATTTATACCCTAATTTCATCAGTCCTTCTCTTATATCGGTACGCTTTATGAACCCTGCTTCAGCTCGAAAATCTGGATATAAATCTCTATAGGTAAAGGAGTAATTTAAATGACGACTCTCGCGGGAAAAATCGACCTTAAATGCGGGAGCGTTAAATTTATTTCCATCCATAGTAGTTGAATAACTCTCTAAACTTTGAAAGCTTACTTTATATTTCTGTTTAAAATTAAACAGTCCATCTATACCTACAACCTTATTACTTGATTCAGCAAAATCCCTGCTTGTCATTAAAAAACCTATATATGAATTGCCAAATAAATCATATGTGCCTCTAAAGATATTAAAAAGCGCTTTCTCACCCAGATAGGGATTATCTTTATCACTTAATCTTCTCCCTGGCCCTTCGTCCAAAGCGCTGAGAAATCCAAAGGTTGTTTTACCTACCTTACCGGTTATCTTCGCTCCATATTGCGGATCAATGATGCGTCGGGAATAGAAGGCTTCGATATCTGTTTTGAAGATATCGGCCCCCTCCAGAAAAAAGGGTCTCTTCTCATCGTAATAGAGCTCATAGCGTTGATTGATATCCACTTGACCAACATCCGCCTCCACCTGACTAAAATCGGGGTTATAAGTGAAGTCTACAGTGATATTGGGTGTTATGCCATATTTCAAACCGAAACCGAAATCCGAATCCGGAGAGCTATTCTCAAATTCACCTTTTTCATTGAGTTCTCCAATCTGTAAAGCAGTAAATGTCGGTAAGAGTTCTATGTTTCTGCTGTATTCTATTCCTTCAATATTGGTAATCTGCGATGACTGGTCGAGCAAGGTATTTTTGTTCTTAGACCGAGGGGGCCAAAAAGACCATTCTCTTTGTTTTCCAAACACTCTATATAGAAACAATCCTATAGTCTGGACATCTCCGGGGGGAAAACGTAAGCTTTTGAAAGGGATAGCATATTCAACGACATAGCCTTCAGGAGTTAATTTCCCTTCAGAGTCAAAAATTATATCCAGGCCAAAATCGTATTCTTTCCCTTCAACATAAAACCAATCTAACTGTACCCCTAAGGCATTGGAAATCAGGCCGTAAGCCTTTCTTTGACTGTTGAAAGTATCTAAAACAACACCAACTTTATCCTCCCAAATTAACGTATCACGTTTCGATACGTAGGCTCGAAGCTTTTCTTGTTCACTTTCATAACATCGAAACGCAACATAGAGATTTTCCCTATCATAAGCAAGAAATGCTTCTGTCTTCTCAGAAGCTGGTTCCCCATCAACCGGCTCAAATTTATAAAAACCAGTAATTTTAGTGGATTCAGTCCAGCACGCATCATCTAAGAGGCCATCTATCTTTGGTGGATTAGTAATCTTGGGAATTGTAATTTTTGGTCTCACATTTGTAGTCAATGTTTCTTGAGCATTAATGAGAGAAATGCCTAAAAATAGAAATATCAAAATAACCATTATCACTTTCTTCATTTAAGCCTATCCTGGATTAGGTACTAAATAAACATGATTTAACTAATTTACGGCTCTTAAATAAAAATTATTAAATCCTCCAAAGGTAGGATACTTTTACAAAGAAGCTCCTTTGATTTTGACGGAAGTGCATATACTCATCTCTGTCAAAGACTCCTCCATAGCCAAGGAAAAAGACAGTTCCATAGTTATGCATGTAGCTCAATAAAATATCAGTACTCAGCTCCTTCCAATAGGCGTTGTACTCGAGTATGGTTCGTAAGAAGAGTTTTCTGGTGAAATGATAGGTGGTCTTGCTTCGTATGATATTGTAATCATACACTTCCGCGCCATTTTTTTCTTGCCAGAACGTGCTTTTGGTGAAAATAAGCTCCTCTTTTAACCGAATATTTGGTCGATATGCAATGGTACTTCTGAGAAACCTGCTATACCCTAAGTATGGATTTTTTATATCGTAATAGATGCTGTCTCCCTGTGAGTAGAGAAGTTCGCCAGATAAATATCTTGTAGGAGCGCTTTCTAATGAAAGGCTGAAAATCTTCTTATCGAAATCAATATCAATCCATTGCTCCATATAGCTTTCAATTGAAAGAGTCATAAATGTATTTTTACGAAATTGAAATAGTATTGAACCTTTATTTTTATGTTCCACTAAGATTCCGTTATGATCATACATTCGGGAGAATTCGTAAGCCGGTGTATAATCTATAAGCCATGTATTATTAGGGATAAATTTATACCCAATATTCATAGTACCCTCTCTTATATCGGTACGCTTTATAAATCCCAAATCAGACTGAAAATCAGGATATAAATCTCTATAGGTAAAAGTATAAGATAAGTGTCGACTTTCTCGAGAAAAATTAGCCATGAAAGCAGGATCCCGGAGCTTTTCACCTGCTTCAGTGGTAGTGAAACTCTGTAATCCCTGAAAGCTGAATCTATACTTTTGTTTGAAATTGAAGAGGCCATCAATACTGAGCACTTGATTGCTTAAATCAGCGAACTGGCGGTTGGTCATGAGAAAGCCAATATACGAATTTCCGAACAAGTCATACTTTCCTCGTGCTATATTGACCAGTGCTTTTTCACCAAGATAATGGTTGCCCTCAACAAACCACTCTCTCCCTGGACCCTCATCAAGAGCGCTGAGGAATCCGAAGGTAGCTTTACCAACTTTACCGGTTATTTTTGCTCCCAGAAGGGGGTCAATTATACGTCGGGAATAAAAGGCTTCAATGTCAGTGCGGAAGATATCAGCTCCTTCCAGGAAGAAAGGTCTTTTTTCCTCATAATAGAGTTCGTAACGTTGGTTTATATCCACCTGACTAACATCAGCCTCCACCTGGCTGAAATCGGGATTATAAGCGAAGTCTACTGTAATATTGGGAGTAATACCATATTTTAAGCTAACTCCAAAATCAGAATCGGGCGACTCATTCTCAAATACACCTTCATTGCTAAGACTTCCAGTTTGTAATGCCGTAAATGAAGGTAGGATTTCTATATTTCTGCTGTATTCTATCCCTTCTATACCAGTAACCTGGGCAAATATGTCAAGCCAGGTATTTTTGTTCCTGCTCCGAGGAGGCCAAAATGCCCACTCTTTTCTTCTACCAATTACGCGAAATAATCCTAATCCTATTGTATGAACCTCTCCCGTAGGGAAGCGCAAACTTTTAAAGGGAATGGCAAATTCAACGGTATAACCTTCTGAATGTACTCTCCCTGCAGATGTATAAATAATATCTAATCCTACATCATAGCCTATTCCTTCAATATAAAGCCAATCCATCTGTACCCCAAAAGCGTTAGCTTCCAGACCATAGGCGCGTCTCTGACTGTTAAATGTATCCAGTACAACTGCTACCTTATCTTCCCAAACTGTAGTATCGCGTTTAGACAAATACGCATGGAGCTTTTTGGTTTCGTTATCATAACAGCGAAACGCTACATAAAGATTTTCACTATCATAAGCCACGTAGGCTTCTGTTTCCATGGAAATAGGCTCACCATCCACCGGTTGCCATTTATAAAAACCGGTAATTTTAGTAGCGATAGACCAACACTCATCATCCAAACGACCATCTACCTTAGGGGCTTTGGTAATTTTAGGTATCGTTATTGAAGGTCTGGAATTATTTAGGGATTCTTCCTGAGTATGCAGGTGCACATTAATTAAAATTAAAAATAAAATTAGAGTTAATAATAATTTCTTCAAATTTTTCTTCTCCATTTTTAAATTTCGTTTTTATCAGATACTTAAATTAGGTCTTAATTTAAAAAATTAATGTATATACAATGCAGACTAATGTAATTAATTTTGTCTCTTTTAATGCTTCAATAAAAAGTTTGGTAGTTCTGCATTGGTTTAAAAATAAACTTATTTATTTTCTAAATTAAATGGCTCTAAATGGCGGAAAATCGATACCTTCCTTTTCGCCCCTCTTTTCACGACAATAGTTATTAAAAGATCTTTTAAGTTTGAATAAAATTTACTAAAAAGTCTCATAACTTGTCGACCAGAAACATGAAGCTGGACGTTTTTTTATAATACAGGGAGGTTTTTCTCTTCTTATTATTAAAAAATGTTTTTAATCAGATCTAAAAATGAAACTATAATCAATGGAATAAATGGTTAATAATAGAATTCGCTGTGCAATTTTGCTGTTCAATCGCTAATCTGTCCAATAAGATTTTTTCTTTATGGGCTTTAATAGTTGTGATATAATTTTTATAATTTTATAAAGTTCTTGAGGGAATAGTTATGAAATTGATTATACAAATACCGTGTCTAAATGAAGAAAATACTCTCCCCATGACTATAAGCAGTATACCGAGGAAAATTGGAGGAATTGATGAGATCGAGGTATTAGTTATTGATGACGGGAGTACTGATCGTACCTTTGAGGTGGCTAAGCAATTAGGGGTAGACCATATACGCAGATTCACTTCAACTAAGGGACTGGCTGTTGCATTTATGACCGGATTGGATACCTGCCTTAAATTAGGAGCTGATATTATCGTCAACACAGATGGAGATAATCAATATCAAGGCCAGGAAATCTCCCGCCTGATCAGGCCCATTTTAGAGGGAAAAGCAGATATAGTTGTTGGAGACCGGGATATAGAAAAAATTCCCCATTTTTCTTTCATAAAAAAGAAGCTGCAAAGAATAGGGAGCTGGGTTGTTAGGCAGCTCTCCAACACATCAGTGCCGGATACTACCAGCGGTTTTCGAGCGTATAATAGAGAAGCTGCTATGCAAATTAATATAGTATCCCAGTTTACGTATACTCTGGAGACCATTATCCAGGCGGGAAAGAAGAATATTTCCATCACCCATATTCCAGTAAAAACTAACGAAAAAATGCGTGAATCGAGGCTCTATCGCTCAACCTGGAGCTATATAAAGAAATCTGCTGCCACAATAATGCGTGTCTATGCCATGTATGAGCCATTAAAGATTTTTTTCTATGCAGGAGGACTCATATTTTTAGCTGGCTTCGCTCTTGGAATACGCTTTGTTTATTTTTATTTTATCGGCAATGGTGCTGGTCATATTCAAAGTTTGATTTTAGCTGCTGTTTTGCTTATTCTGGGATTTCAGATTGGGGTGATTGGATTAATCTCCGATTTAATCTTTGCCAACCGTAAGCTTATAGAAGACCTGCTTTATCGTGTCCGCCGCATGGAACTCCCACCAAAGAATGAATCCAGGAAAGAATAGTAATTTTTCCGTTTTTATCTTCCTTGCATAAGTACTTCTGCAACTTTTTTTCCATCGAGTATTGCATCTTCCATCGTCTGATAGCTCCAGCTTCCGAAACGCCCTAAGGTGTAGATATTTTGAGAATTAAGGAAGCTTTGGATGGTTTCTACTCGCTTTTTTCGTTGGTGATCGAATATTACATACCCGTATTTAATATCTAAAGGAAGCTCAACTACAATGTCTGATAAATGATTGATGATGCCGACTTTAATAAGATCGGCTCTTATTCTCTCTCTTATTCTCTTCTTATCGAAGGTTTTTGCAGAAGAGTACGAAACTTCAACATAAATGGAGCTCTGACCAGGCGGTGCTGTTTTGGGACAAAAGCTGCTGTTAAAGCCAACTCTATAAAAAACTATATCCTTTTCTGGAAAATATACCCAGTGCTTATCCCCATGCCTCTTTCCTTTCAAACCAAGATTGAGATTATAAACAGAGCAGTATTTCAGTTTTTCTGCTGCTTTTTTAACATCATCAGGAATGGGAGAAGAGATCGCAATGAGTTCAGAAAGGGGAATTGTGGATACCAATTTTGTATATTTTACCTTTTCGCCATTGTGAAAGTATATCCTTCTTGCATCCAAATCTATTTTCTTTGCTTCATAATTTGTGAACGTATTGGGAAGGTTGGATTTAATAGCCTTAATAAGTGACTCAATGCCGCCTTGTTTGGGATAATAGAATTTTACATTATATCCTAAGCTGCTGTGCTGAGCTGTTAATGCGCCCCTTATAACTTCTGCAATGCCTGGTTGCGGTACAAAAGGCTTTAACCAATCGAGACTTATTTCTTCCAGCGGTATAGTCCACAGCTTACGGTTATAAGGAAGCATAAAATGGTGAGCAATTCCCGAACCAAACTTCTGCAATATCCAATCTTTAAAATTATTTGCAGGAGGTAATGATGCGCTTTTTTTTATCGATTCAATAAAACCCAGCAAACATTCGGCTATTACTTCCGGAGGAAGGCCGTAAGTGTTAGCCTGAAAGGGGTAGCGAGTGAAAACGCTTTTGGAAAAAATCCAGGCTCTGCGATTATGGGCTTTGATATTATCGCCTAATAATCTACATGCGAAATCTTTAGCATATGAGCTGCGGAAATGGAGGAGGTGTCCTGTATAGTCAAAAGTAAATCCCCTGACCTGATGACTTCGACAAAGGCCACCAACCCTTTCCTCTTTCTCAAAAAGTTGATATTTTTTTCTCAGGTGATAGGCAACACTTAACCCGGCTAAGCCACCACCTAAGATTACTATATCTGTCACTGGATTCTTTACAATAGATTCTATGTATAAATTCTAATATTTATAATATTTTTAAGCAAACGCATGAATGAATGCTTGTCTATTTTCGTTGGTATATCGTTTTTCCCTCAATAACAATTCTATACACCAAGGTTCTGTAGTGCAGAGGGTCTCCATTAAAGATAACAAGATCAGCATCCTTATCCTGTTCTATGCTGCCAATACGGTTTGCTACTCCCAGGACCTCAGCAGCATTAAGAGTTATAGTTCGCAAGGCTTCTTTGCGGCTGAGTCCTCCTTTGACAGCAAAAGCTGCAGCTAAAGGAAGCTCCCGAATCCTGCCAACCCCTCGTACATTATCTGGTTGTATAACAACCTTAACTCCTGCCTTTGCCAGAATTGCAGCATTTTTTATAGTAACATCTTGCGTCTCCATTCTTCGAGGACCCACACCCATTGGCCCAATTATTACCGGTATATTTCTTCTGGCAATCTCTTCAGGAATCTTGTGTGCTTCGCTACAACCCACTAATACCGCTTTTAATCTAAATTCGTCAATAATTCTCAAAGCAGTCATCATATCGTCTGCTCTATAGCATTCTATAAAAGCTGTCAGTTTTTGCTCCAGGACCTTTGATAAAGCTTCTTTTGCTAAATCGCGTTTCGGCGACGCGGCCGTTTCTCCTTTGCTTTTCTTTTGCTCATAATCTTTCCATTTGCTCAGGTAATCCTGGGCATCGATGAGGGCGTTACGCATCACAAAGGCACTTCCCATTCGAGTTGAGGGGAGACGTCCTTTGCTCCCATAGGTAAATTTTGGTCCTTCTCCGATGGAGAATTTAACACCAGCGGGAGATAGAAGCACCATTTCGGTTACCGTATTTCCTCTGAGCTTTACCACCGCAGATTGCCCCCCTATTACATTTCTTCTACCCGGGGTTATCATCGCTGATGTTACGCCTGCCATTCTTACCTGTTTTATCCTTTTTGCAAAAGGATTGATGGCATCTATTACCAGGAGCTGAGCTGTGTTAGGATCGGAAGTCTCATCACTGTCTGATGCTCCGTACCTGTCTCCAACAGCAAGAGTGGTATGAGCAGCAATTAATCCAGGAAGTATCCATCCTTTGCTTGCGTCTATAATTTGTGCCCCCTCTGGTATAGTAAGTCCTTTACCTACTGCCGTGATTTTTCCGCTCTCGATGATAATGATTCCATTCTGTATTTCTCCCTGGCTTATAGTGAGGATTTTTCCGCCCTTGACTACTAATACATTATCTGGCTGGGCGTGAATCATTAGGGGTAGGATTATTAAACCAAATAATAGATAAATAATGGTCTTTTTTTTCATTGTTTCACCTAAACTAAGAGATATTTTTTTGGAAGTTAGTTCTATTTTGTCTGATAGACTAATTCTCCGTTTATAAGGGTCTTGATCACCTGAGTCTGAATATCAAAAGGATCGCCAGAGAAAATGACTATATCGGCATCTTTCCCTTCTTCAATACTGCCAATCCGCTTTTCCATACCTATGAGCTTAGCGGGATTAATAGTAATGGCCTTCAAAGCTTCGTGAGGAGACATCCCGTATTTAATAGCTATTGCAGCTTGAAAGCGAAGAAATTCCTGTTGTACAACATCGGCATCGGTCATTATATTGACTTCAACTCCATGCTTAACCAGATAGTCCGCTAAGTTTATCAGCTTTCCTTTATCATCAAAGGTAATCATTGAGGGTCCCACTACGACTATTACACCTCTTTTTGCCAGCTCATCGGCTACTTTATAAGCCCCTTCTGCATGTGCCAGTGAGAGTTTATAGAAATTAAATTCATCCGCCAGACGGACAGCAGTCATTATATCATCGGCATCTCCAACATGAATATGCACGGGCAGCTCTCTTCTAAGCACTTTGAGCATGGCTTCATTTTTCAAGTCTCTTTTTGGTGGTCGAGCATCAGGTGTTTTCGCTTTTTCTTTTTCGTATCGTTGCCAGGCCTGATGATATTCCTCTGCCTCAAGCATGGCTTTACGCACGATGTAGGCAGTCCCCATTTTTGTCATGGGCATCATGCCTTTGGAAGCATAATAGCCTTTGTGACCCATGGCCATTTTCATATCACAGGGGAAAACCAGAATCATATCGTCCACTGTTTTACCGCACAATTTAATGGCAGCTGCTTGACCGCCGATTACATTACCACTGCCGGGACGAGCTATTACTGTCGTCACACCCTCAGATACAGCGTCACGGAAAGAGTATTTATGCGGTGCTACTCCCTCGGGATGAATAGAATCAATAATCCTGAGCTGAGGAGTGCACGGATCAGACATCTCATTATCCTCGGTTATGCCACCACTGGGACCTAAACCGAGATGAGAATGAGAATCTATGAGCCCTGGTGTGATGATGCAGTTAGCAGCATCAATTATCTCAGCATTTTCTGGTATTTTTATATCTTTACCAACTTTTTGGATTTTCCCATCTTTAATGAGTATGGTGCCATTTTCGATAGTCCCTTTAGTCACTGTGAGGATCTTACTCCCTTTTATGGCCACTATCTTTTCTTCAGCAAATCCAAAAGATGAAAAAATTAGGACTAAAATCAATACTGCGATTTTTTTCATAACACCACCTTTGTTGGTATGTTAAGTTTACAAATAGACAAATTATTATTTCCTAACTGTAAGAGTAGCTAACACCGAAACCACCATTAGGATTTCTCCAGGTAACTATATTCGGGTTGGCTACCTGACAGGTTCCGCATTCCAGGCAATTTTCAAAATTGACAATGCACTCACCCGTTTCCTCGTTTTTTTCATAAACCTTAGCCGGACATACATAGAGAATTGCAGGGTTTTCGGTCTTCTTGAATTCTTCTTGATTTACCTCTATATGATTCCACCTGTCTATTTTTCTTTTTACCAGATCAAGGCGATCCTCGATGGTTAGCTTTTGTGAATCTTCTAAAAATCTATCCCAATCATTCTGGTTCATAGTAATTTTCCTTTCGCTTTCCATAGGGTTTTTAAAAAGGAAAAATATCCAATTTTTTGCCTGAATTTCTTGAATACCTTTTTTTGCACTTCCTTTTTAGACGTTTCGTCTACAGTGAATAAATCCACAAGAAGTTCCAACATAATCTCTGGATATTTATTTAAGATATATTGATTAGAATTTAGAAAATCAACTGTTCCTTTATAACGTTGCATATCTTTGAATATAAAACTGTTCTCCAGTTTTTTCTTATAAGCTGATAGGCTCTCCGCAGAAAAGTCGTTTTTCTCCTTGGCTTCTATGACTGATTGTCCGGCAAGCATACCTGAGGCCATTGCCATATTGGTAACTTCGTGATAGATAGAAGTATTGACAAATCCAGCGCTATCCCCCACCAAAATAAGCCCATGAGTAAAGAGCTGTGGGAGTCTGGTATAATTATCTTCTCCGATCATATGACTAGAGTATTCAACTACTTCCCCACCTCTGATCAGATTCCTGACTGCTGGGTGAGCTTTGAAATGATCGAGCAGGTCATAAGGAGTGATTTCTGTTTCCATTATATCTTCGATACTTACTCCAATTCCTACAGATATGCTTTCTTTGTTAGTATAAATGAAGCCAGAACCTACCATCCCCTGAGATGCCTCTCCAAAATATTCAATAGCTATGCCTTCATCATCGCGCAGGTGAAATCTGTCTTCGATGACCTGCCGGGGAAGTTTTATGACCTCTTTAACTGCCACTGTTCGATTCTTCGAATTCATGGCGCTTTTGTCTTTTCTGAGCCCGGCTTTTTCCGCCAGCATGGAATTAGCTCCTTCAGCGCAGATTACTGTATGGCTATAAAGCTCATCGTATTCACCTTCTCTTTCCCCTCGCGCCTTGATACCAAATACTTTACCATCCTCCCAGACGAAGTCATCCACTACTACTTCTGGATAGATCTCCGCTCCTGCCGCCTCTGCTTGTTCGGCAAACCAGCGGTCGAATTTTGGTCGGATGACAGTAAAAGAGTTATTATAGGGCTGCTGATTAAATTTCTCGCTTCTATAATCGAAGGCAGCCTCGCTATCTTTGCTGAGCAGCGAGAATCTTCGGCTTACTATATGTCTCTCTAAAGGAGCCTGTTCCCAGAAATCAGGAATCATTTGATTAAGGACAGTGCCGAAAAGAATGCCACCAAAAAGGTTCTTGGAACCGGGATATGCACCTTTTTCCAAAACCACTACAGAGAGATTAGCTTTCGCCATGGTGTAGGCGGCTGCAATACCTGCAGGACCGGCACCTACAACTATAGCATCAAATTTTTCCTCATCAGTCATGTATCCCTCCTTTTTTCTTCCGCTCTTTTTTGTTTGACATAGCTGCTTTTAAAAATGCAAGAAAAAATATTTTTAATAGTGCTGCAAGCGATCATTGTTTGGTTACTCTTTTCCAAAAATAGTATATTTTTAAGTGTCAGTAACTATTTCTTAGTAACCAATTTATAATATCAGATTTTTTATGAATTTAAAAAGTGAATTTTTGTTAAAGCTTAACCATTTTTTGCAATTAGAATGAATATTGACTACAATAGAGAAGAATTTAAACACTTTAATTATTAATAATGAATAATGAACAACAACAGGAAGTTGTGGCATATATCTGCCTGGGCAGCAATCTGGGAGATGGAGCTACTCATATTAGAAAGGCTCTTAACTTGCTGGAAGAAAAAGGTATTGATATAGAAAAAGTATCGTCTCTGTATAGTACTGAACCTGTGGAAGTGCAGCAACAGCCGTGGTTTTTGAATCTTGTGGCTGAGATTACTACTTCATTATCTGCAGAAGAGCTCCTTAATCTTTGTCAGCAGGTGGAGAGAAAGCTTGGGCGAAACACTAAAGGGGATATGGCTCCCCGCATTATTGATATAGATATTCTCTTTTATGGAGATAAAGTGGTGCAAAAAACGAATCTACAGATACCGCATCAACGCATGCATTTGCGACGCTTTATGCTGGAACCTTTATGTGAAATTGCTCCTAATTTCATTCATCCATTATATAAAAAGACCATTGCTCAGCTTAATAATGAACTAAAGGATTCTTCAAAGGTGATTAAATTAAATTCGGATAAAGTAGATATTTAATAACGTATTACCGAGTTAATTAGCAAATCAAATAAATTAATCTTGCTAAAAAGGACGTACAAAGCTTGTAAGAATAGAGTAATTTTTATATAATCTTATGAATGAGTATGTGAGATTTTCTCGTGAACATAAAGTTATCGTAACTGTATGAAATTTCATTATATCGCGGTAGAGGGGCCTATAGGGGTAGGCAAGACCAGTTTAGTAAATTTGCTGTCTCCTAAACTGGAGGCCATCAAAATACTGGAAGAGACTGAGAATCCTTTCCTTAAAGATTTTTATCACGATAGAGAGGGTTCCGCTTTTCAAACGCAGCTATTCTTTCTCTTAAATCGCTATCGCCAGCAGCAAGAGCTGCTTCAGCAAGACCTTTTTAATCGAATAACATTGTGCGATTATCTTTTTGCCAAGGATAAGATCTTCGCCTATCTCAACCTGAACAATTCCGAACTCCTCGTCTATGAGAAACTCTACAAAATGTTAGAAGAAAATATTCCCCAACCGGATTTAGTCATATATTTGCAGGCTACGGTTGATGTGCTTATGGAACGTATTCATAAGCGGAAGCGACATGTGGAAATGAACATAGCAGAAGTATATATTGAAGAAGTTACCAAAGCCTTTAATTATTTTTTCTTTCATTATACTGCAACTCCCTTGCTGGTAATTAATACCAGTGAGATAGATTTTGTTGAGAGAAAAGAGGAGCTTGATGACCTCATCTCTGAAATAGAGAAAATGGAAAAAGGGACAAAATATTATGTCCCGCTTGGATCCCAGAAGGGACCGGGACGGGAAGCGGAATAAGGTAATCCCTTATCCACAACAGTTATTTAATGCCGCCTTCCTTGTCCGGAAGGCTCTATTTATTTCCCCCAACAACTGTGGGGAGAAAGGAGAGGCTGATGCAAAAAGCAGAAGAAGGAAACGGGCGAGTTACTATATCCTATCTGCTTCAGAAGAAGCAAAAAGGTGAAAAAATAATCATGTTGACTGCTTATGACTATCCTCTGGCTCAAATACTGGACCGGACAGGTTGCGATATTGTTCTTGTTGGAGATAGTTTAGGAATGGTTGTTTTGGGCTATCCCGATACATTATCGGTAACAATGGAGGAGATGCTACACCATACCAAGGCAGTTGCAAGAGCATGCCAGAGAAGCATGGTGGTTGCTGATATGCCCTATCTTTCATATCACATAAATGAAGAAGAGACATTAAAGAACGCCGGTCGCTTTCTTAAAGAAAGCCGGGCTCATGCAGTAAAAATTGAAGGAGGTAAAAAGCGCGCTCACATTATTAGACATTTGGTTGATGCAGAGATTCCGGTTATGGGACATATAGGTCTTACTCCGCAATCAGTACATTGCTTCAGTGGTTTTCGTGTGCAAGGGAAGAACCTGGATAAAGCTAAGCAATTGGTAGAAGATGCCTTAGCACTCGAGGATGCCGGGGCTTTTTCTCTAGTCTTAGAGGGAATACCGGCAGAACTTGCTCGGATTATTACCGCAAAAGTCCATATACCAACTATTGGGATTGGTGCTGGTATTAACTGCGATGGCCAGGTAATTGTTACTTATGACCTCATAGGCTATTTTAGCGGATTTCGACCTAAATTTGTGCGCCGCTATATGGAGCTTAATGATGAATTGCAGAAAGCTTTTAGACAATTTTATCAAGATGTTAAAGAGGAAAAATTCCCTGGACAGGAGGAATCTTACCATCTTACTAAGGATGTTTTGCAAGCTTTAGAGAAAGAAATAGAGAATGAAAAATGAAGATAATAAAGACCGTAATGGAAATGAGAGCAGCTCTCAAATCCTTTCGAGATGAGGGGAGCATAATTGGATTTGTTCCTACTATGGGATATCTGCACCAGGGGCACCTCAGTCTCATCAGACGTGCACGACAGTCAAGCGATATGTTGGTTATAAGCATTTTCGTTAATCCCACACAATTTGGTCCTCAGGAGGATTTGGATCGTTATCCTCGTAACCTAAAGCGAGATGCAGAATTGGCAGAGGAGGAGGGAGTGGATTATATTTTCCATCCCGATGTTTCTGAGTTGTACCCTGAAGGATATAAGACATATGTTTTTGTGGAGGAGTTAAGCGATAAACTGTGCGGAGCAAGTCGACCGGGACATTTTCGAGGTGTAACCACAATAGTATTGAAGCTCTTTAACATTATTCAACCTCAATTAGCTTATTTTGGTCAGAAGGATGCACTACAGGCCATAATCGTTCGCCGCATGGTAGAGGATTTAAATCTCGATATAAAAATCGAGGTAGAACCTATTGTGCGGGAAGCAGATGGTTTAGCCATGAGTTCTCGCAATACCTACCTTAGTTCAGAAGAGAGAAAAGCAGCATTGGTGCTTTATCGTTCTCTTAAATTAGCAGAGAAATCAATTAAGCAGGGTGAAAGAGACTCCTCAGCAATAGCACATGAGATTAAAAAGATAATTAATCAGGAACCGTCAGCAAAGATTGACTATATTTCTATAACAGATAATAAAAATTTGCAGGAGCTTGATATTATTAAAAAAGAAACGTTGATAGCATTAGCAGTTCATATTGGAAAGACAAGATTAATTGACAATATTGTTATACAGGTTTAAAATTTGGGGGAGTTAAAATGCTGAGAAAATTACTAAGAGCAAAGATACATAGGGCACGAGTAACTCGAACTGATTTAGATTATGAGGGAAGCCTTACTCTTGACGAAGAGTTACTGCAAGCAGCAGATATGGCACCTTTTAAATCAGTGCAGGTTTATAATATTACTAGTGGTCATCGTTTCGAGACGTATTTGATAAAAGGTGAGCGAGGTTCCGGCGAAGTATGTATAAATGGAGCAGCTGCTCACTTGGCCAAGGTAAATGATTTAATTATTATAGCTTCTTACGCCTTGGTAGATGACCCTCAAAAGATAACCACTAAGATAGTATTAGTAGATGAAAATAACCGCATTAAAGAAATAAAAGAAGGGAAGTGAGTAAGGAACTATTTTACCAGCGGAGTGGAATATGAAAGAAATAAGAGAGAAAATAGCGCGCTTAAAAAAGGAAAAAAATGCAATAATACTGGCACATAATTATCAGAGAGAAGAAGTTCAACTCGTCGCTGATATTTTAGGCGATTCCCTTGATTTAAGCCAGCAGGCAGCTTCAGCTGAGGCTGATGTGGTGGTCTTTTGTGGAGTACATTTTATGGCAGAAAGCGCCGCTATGCTTGCTCTGCAAAAGAAGGTAATTTTACCTGATGAAAATGCCGGTTGTCCTTTAGCTGATATGGTTACACCAGAAGCATTACGAGAACGTAAAAAGGAGCTTCCTGGTGCAGCAGTAGTATGTTATATAAACTCCTCTGCTGCTGTAAAAGCGGAGAGCGATATTTGCTGCACATCGGCAAATGCGGTTAAAGTGGTAAATTATGTCAAGGAAAAAAGGATTCTCTTTATCCCGGATAAAAACTTGGCTCACTTTGTATCACGTTTTACAGATAAGGAAATAATCCCCTGGGAGGGATACTGCGCTACACACCATCGGGTAACAGCAGAGGAAATTCTTCAGGCAAAAAAAACGCATCCTGAAGCAGCTGTGATAGTCCATCCGGAATGTCAGCCTGATGTGGTGGATCTGGCCGATGAGGTATTCAGTACTTCTGGTATGGTGAAATATGCACGAGAAAGCACTGTTGAAGAGATCATTGTAGGTACTGAGATGGGATTGGTGGAAAGGATTAAGCGGGAGAATCCGGATAAAAAAATTTATCTTGCTAGCCCAAAATTTATCTGCCCCAATATGAAGCTTACCACTTTAAAAAAAGTGCTTCGAGCCCTTGAAACGCTCCATCCTGAAATAAAAGTCGAGGAACCTATAAGAAATCTGGCAAAAGCTACCCTTGATAGAATGCTCGCCATCCCCCGTGATAGGTAATTTTTCTAACTTATATGAAACTATGGTGAAAATTTAGCTTTCCTTAGCTCGTTTGAACTCTTTGTAGAAAATAATTAGAGGAATAAGATAGAGCAAGCTGATGGCTAAGGAAATGAGAAATATCATGATATCATGTCTACTAGTACCATAATGAATAAACTGAGCTATTGCCCGATAGAGGATTACTGCTCCAATTAAGAAACCGAAATTCCATGCATCAAAACTTCCCCGCTCAAAGCTCTTACCCAACATTATTGATAGAATGCCAAAACCGAGGAATATAAATCCTATTGCATTATTCAAAGCATACATTGTGCCAGCAATTTCTGGTGGTATTTTCTGAAAATGAAGCTCCCACTGTTCAGCACGAGGGAGGAGAAAAAAATGGAATAAAGCAAGAACCATACAGAAAAATCCACCGATCATGATAAAACGCTTTACCAGTATTCGTTTTTTAATACTCTCCATCCTGATTCTCCATTATTTATTTTGGTTGACATTAAGCTTTATTAGTTTAGCTTAATAGTAGATATATATATTTATATCGAGCAATAGGCTTTCTTGTTTTAATATATCTATCAAAAAGCTCTTTTTCTTCTTTATTTTTAAAATTTAGATAGCCAAAGAGTGGTCGCAATCTTTCGAGTTCCTGTGGATTTATCAATAAATGCGTTATACCTAAAGCTCTCATCCGCTGATGCACTTCCTCGACATTTTTAGCCCCTCGAAAAATTTGAGCTGTCCATTGTCCATCATTAGCAGAGGGCACAATGCATTTCTTTTGCAGATAAAATCCCCTTGTTTCACCAATGAAAAGAACCCTGTCTTCGGTAGAGAATTTATTATTTATCTCGTTAATGAAGGGGTAAGCTGGAAAAAAGTTTGTGATATATTGCATTCTGCTAACGTTAGTAAAGACCGGAATAAAGCTTTTGGTTAGCTGCTGACAGAATAAGACCCCCAATAGAGTCTCTATGATTATGAAAAGGATAAAGAGGAGTACCGCTATCTTTTGCCTTTTTTTAAACCATTGCCAAATAAAAGCTATGAAGAAAAGACTAAGCAAGGCAAAAGAAAAGACATTATAGCGTAAAATATTGGCTACATTTCTGGAAAGGGCACACCATAGTGCAAGATAGATCAAACCCAACAATCCGGCTATAGCCGTTGGATGGCGTTTTTTCAAAGCAAAAGGGATAAGTGCAATAGCGGCCAAGAAGAGATAACGGTGGAAACCTAGCTCATCTCCTCGATTTAACGCTTGCCATAAGATATCCAGCCAGCTTTGCAGAGTAAGTCCTTCACCTATCCTTCCGCTTATATTATTGTAAAAATAGTTAGTTTGTTCCAGACTCCAGCCACGCCCACCAAAAAGACTGTAGAATAGGGGAAAAAGAGGATTCCCCGTAAAGATGATATTTTTTATCATCCAAGGGGAGAATATAATGATCAGCGCCATGCAAAAGATGAAACTTCCAGCAAGCAATTCTTTGATTTTTTTCCTGCTGTAAGATGACTTCTTAGTATTATTTAAAGAGTCGTTTTCTTTCTTTCTGGAGAATAATATAAAGATAAGAAGCATTGCGGCAATAATGGCACTTTGATATCTAAAGCTCATTGCAGCTCCACAAAAGATACCTGATAAAAGCAGCAATCTCTTTTTTAGTTCATAGTTGAAAACTATCAAACAATGGAAACCGAGAAGCCCATAAAAAGCTGCTTGTAAATCGACATTGACTAATGATGACAAAAGAAAAATTTGCGGCATGGAATAGAATAGAAGCATTGCAATAAGGGCAGCACGACGATTGAGCCAAAGGCGGGCTATGCTGTAAATAGTAAGGGCAATGAGAAGTCCAAAAAAGAAGTTTAGCAGCTTGGCTACAATTCCATTTTTTAATAAAAGAGCATATACATAAATCATCCCCATTCCCTGGGGTAAATTACTGTGCATATTATATGGCATATGCAATATCTGGTGAGCTTTGAGATATTCCATTGGAATATTAAGATGGTACACCAGGGCATCATAAAATATAACAGGACTGAGAGCAGAAAGCATATTCATAAGTACTATTACCCAAAATAAGATAATGAGCGCTTTTTCATCTACGGTGAGCATAATTTTATTAAATGAAACATTTTTTCTCTGCTTTATTATTTTAATTACTCCAAGGGCTGAAAGAACTGTGAGAATTCCGATAAGTATTCCTTCATAAAGAAGCTGTAAGCTTCCTAATAATAAAGATATGAGTGAAAGAGCAGTAAAGCCTAAAGCAAGAGAAACTATGATATTTTGCAGCTTATTATAAAAAAGATTAGGTACAAACTTTTGAGAAATCAAATTTCCCAAAGTGTAGGAAGAAAAGATAATCAAAAGAAAAAGAGAAATCTCAAAACTGAATTGTGTTATGTTAAACCAGCCTTTGAACACTATCAGCAATATAGTTATAGTGATGCAGCTTATATAAAAGGTGCTAAGAATTGTAAGCGATAGTTTTTTATTTTTTATGTATGATGCTGCAGGCACGCAATACTCCATACATTTTCAGAAAGGCTAATTAGATTAAAAAATTATATATTTCTACTAAATATTCTAAAGCAAAATATATTATAAGATTGACTCATTGTGCTTTTTATACTATAGTTGATAAGCATTATTAGTTGTTTTAGCTAAGCTCGATTTTACTGCTAAGGAGGGGTTGTTTGTCAACATTTAATTAGCATTTTTTGGTTAATAAGGAGAGTATATGAAATTTTTAGTAACCGGGGGGGCCGGTTTTATAGCTTCTCACATAGCTGACCGCTTAATCGAAGAAGGTCATAAAGTTGTGGTAATTGATGATTTATCCTTTGGCTCAAAAGAAAATATTAATCCCCGTGCTACATTCTATCATATGGATATAAGAGATAAGGGTTTGAAAGATGTATTTAAAAAAGAGAAGCCTGATATCGTTAATCATCACGCCGCTCAGGTAAACTTAAGAAAGTCGGTGGAAAACCCTCTTTTTGATGCTGAAGTTAACATTTTAGGTTCTATTAATTTACTTGAATGTTCAATAAAATATGGAGTTAAGAAATTTATCTACAGTTCAAGCGGGGGAGCAATATACGGAGAACCTGCATCTTTACCTGTAAAAGAAACCCATGAGATAAAGCCTCTTTCCCAGTATGGCATAAATAAGCACACTGTCGAGCACTATCTCTATATATATTATGTGAATCATCAATTGCATTATACAACACTACGTTATCCCAATATTTATGGACCCCGACAGAACCCTCATGGGGAAGCAGGAGTTGTTGCTATATTTAGTGAGCAAATGATCAGCGGAGAGCAACCAACAATTTTTGGTGATGGAAGCAAGACCCGTGATTATCTGTATGTATCTGATGTCGTTGATGCTAATATCCTGGTTATAGATCAAGGAGATAATAAAGCCTATAACCTGGGATGGGGATTGCAGGTGACAGATTACAAAATCTTTCAGACCGTGCGTGATGCCGTTGGCTGCTCCATTGAGCCAATTTATGGGCAGAAACGCCCGGGAGAAATTGATAGGATAAGCCTTGATTGTGGAAGAATAAGGAAGGAGCTTGGCTGGCAGCCGAAAGTACCTCTTGGAGAAGGTGTAGCTAATGCAGTAGAATTTTATCGGAAAAAGATAAGTAAATAAATTTTAGCTTATATAAGTATATACTATAGGTAATAACATTAGATCTTATAAGTATTATGATTCTAAAACTTCAAAATATCATACTTCAGTTAGAGTTAGAAAAAAATTTCTCTATTCCAGTAGAAGGATTGATAGTATCAGATGATGTTAATCTCATCATGAGACCCGAAGAAATTACCTTATCTCCTAAAGAAAGCACTGCAAAAGATTGGAACAAAATTATTGCTCAAGCAGGTAAAAAACTGCCAAAAAAACTGGGAAGTATAATTACGGCACAAGGGAGAAAAGCGCGCGCTTATGGAAAACATTTTCCCGTAACTCATTTATTCATTGCCATCATTTATAATTTTGACCTTGAGCAACCATGTCGAAGGAAATTTGTGGAAAGAGCACTTAGGGCGTGCTTTAAAAAAGCCGCTGAATTAAAGCTGACAAATATTGCTCTAAACCCAATAGGTTGTGCTTATAGAGGAATTCCTCTCGAGGAGTTTTCTAAGATACTTGTTGAAATAAGCGAATATCAGGTGAAGAAAAAAAGCCCCCTGCGGAATGTTTTTCTTTTATTATCCTCTCAAAAAGAGAAACATCTTATTATAGAACATCTAAAGTACTTAGATGTCATAACGGGAATAATGCCAGAAGTTAGTGAAAATAAGAATTTTTTGGAGATGTAATTTTTTAAAGGAAAAAATTGGTTCATCAGCTGGTATGACTAATAATAAATAGAATAAATTACAATAATAAAGTGTTTTATAGAAATAAAATATTTATTATATTATTGGAGGGTGAAATGTTTAAGAGGACTGTTCTTATTTTGCTCTTTTGTATTTTGTTTAGCATAAGTGCTGTAATATCTCAGGATAAGATTGAATTGGATCAGCACTTAGCAAAGTCTGCTGCTTCCATTACAGCCCATGAGCTCAGGGCGCATGTAAAATTCCTCGCAGATGACCTTTGTGAGGGAAGACTACCCGGCAGCCGAGGGGAAGAAATTGCAATTAGATATATTGCCGCATTGTTCGAAGCAGCTGGTTTAAAAGCTCCTTATGAAAATAATAGCTATTTTCAAAAGGTTCCTTTGGTGGGTATAACAGCGGATCCTGACATGGTACTTAAAATAGAGGGGAAAGATGAGAGCCAGACTTTGAAATATTATGACGACTTCATGGGAGCTACTAAAAAGGAGGAGCTTGAGGTCTCTACCAATGCTCCAATAATCTTTGTAGGCTATGGTGTGGAAGCGCCAGAGCAGAATTGGGACGATTATAAAGGAATGGATGTAAGCGGTAAGGTTCTGCTCATGTTGATCAATGATCCACCAGCATCAGAGGAAGAGCCAAATCTCTTTGCTGGGAAAGCGATGACCTATTATGGTAGATGGACTTACAAATATGAGATTGCTGCTCAGAAGGGAGCTATAGGTGCCGTTATTATCCATACTACCGAGATGGCCCGTTATCCATGGAGTGTTGTTCAAAGTTCCTGGTATGGAGAACAGTTTAGGTTGGATTCTAAAGCAGAACGATATCTGAACCTTGAAAGCTGGATAACTAAGGATGCAGCGGAGAAAATATTCAAAATGGCAGGTTATGATTTAGAAGAAATGATGAAATCAGCAATGACGCGCGATTTTAAGCCTGTTCCTTTGAAACTGAACACATCTGTTACGATAAAGAATAAGTCCCGCCACATCGACTCTAATAATGTGGTTGGAGTTTTAGAGGGAAGTGACCCGAAGCTTAAAGAAGAGTGTACGGTATATAGCTCACATTGGGACCATTTAGGAGTAGGGAAACCTATAGACGGAGATAGTATTTACAACGGTGCGCTGGACAATGCTACCGGGGTAGCAGGAATGATTGAGACTGCTGAGGCTTTTACCCTGCTTAATGAGAAGCCGAAAAGATCAATTGTTTTTGTCGCTGTCACTGCTGAGGAGCAAGGATTATTGGGTTCTGCTTACTACGCTGCACATCCGATTTTTCCTCAAGCTAAGACTGCAGCAAATATAAACACTGACTCTCTCAATATAATTGGCCCAACGAGAGACTTAACAGTAATCGGCTTTGGCCGCTCTACATTAGATGAGCATATGAGTGCAATTGCCCAGCAGCAGGGAAGAACAGTAGAGGGAGACCACTACCCTGAAAACGGAAGCTTTTATCGTTCTGACCAGTTCAGCTTCGCCAAACAAGGTATTCCTGTCCTTTATATAAATCCAGGCATAGCTTACATGGGTAAGGACAAGGAATGGGTGGAAAAAAGACGCAAAGAATATATAGCTAAAAGATATCATCAACCCAGCGATGAATATAGTCCTGATTGGAGCTTTGAGGGGATGGTTCAAGATACACAGGCAGCTTTTTTAGTTGGAGTTCGAATCGCAAATACCGATAAGA
Organism: uncultured Acidobacteriota bacterium; assembly: GCA_964645975.1. GTDB lineage: Bacteria > Acidobacteriota > B3-B38 > Guanabaribacteriales > CAZYAF01 > CAZYAF01. The sequence continues at coordinate 78,898 of CAZYAF010000003.1, read as the reverse complement.
TGCCACAATGGAATACAGGTGATGAGTTCGAGAAAGTCAGGCTTGAGTCCATTAAAAAATATAAAAATGCAAAAAATAAATAACATTTCGTTGTTATAATCTTATATAAAGACCGTCTATCTAACTGAGAGACGGTCTTTTTTGTATTTGTTAATTTTTGAATAATTTTTGATTTGTATTATTTCTTACTGTTGCCAAGTGGAGAAAAAACTATATAATATAGAGTGAATACAGGATGTGATAGAGATGGATATTTCGGAGAAGACTCTCATTTTAAATGCTACTTATGAACCGATTAATGTCGTTTCCTGGTGTAAAGCAATAACCCTGCTGTATCTGGGAAAGGTTGAGGTTTTAGAAGAATACGATAAAGAGGTTCACAGTATATCTCTGGCGATTAAGATACCATCGGTTTTAAAACTTGTGCGTCATGTATTGATTAAAAGAAGGAGGAATTTGGTTAAATTCTCCCGCCTTAATATTTTTATACGTGATAAATTTACCTGCCAATATTGCGGAGAAAAATTTAAAATTAGAGAACTTACTATTGACCACGTAATTCCTTTGAATAGAGGGGGTTGCAGCGACTGGGAGAATATTGTAACGGCCTGTCGTACGTGCAACAATAAAAAAGGAGGTAAAACCCCACAGGAAGCTGAAAAGAAGCTTATCAGGGCACCGAGGAGACCTTACTGGCTCTTAACCTCACTTACCACTGTTAAAGATGAGGCAATTCCTGAAGATTGGAAGGCATATTTAATGTGGAAATAAAATCTGGTAGGTATGAGAAGAGATTTTTATTGTTTAATTATTTATTAAAAATTACTCTATATTTACTTATTTGGATTTCATCCCCGTCTTTTAAAATATGCTTGTCTATTTTTGACCCATTTACTCGCGTTAATCCTTTTGGGTATATATGTGAGAGTGAATAATCCCCGCTTTTTTCTTTTATTATTTTCGCGTGAACATCGCCTACAAACATTCCTTCCAATCGCAGGTCTGTATCCTGGCCACTCCCTATTATAAAGAGATCCTTGGTCAAATATATAGGCTTCTTGCTTGGCATAAGCAGTTTTGGTGAACTTTTTTTTGTCTCAGTTGCCTCCTGGTATTTCTGAAAAGCAGTGGTGTCGATTAATACAGTTTTCTTCTCCATGGTTAATGATTCCCCTTCTTTTACTGCTTTTGCTTCAGGCGCATTGAAAATGAGTTTATGGTTGCCTATATATATCTCATCACCGTCATAGAGCTGTTTTTTAGTAATCCTGACACCGTTTACAAAAGTTCCATTAACGCTATTGAGGTCTTCTGCAAAAAATTTGCTATCCTCTTCTTTTACCAGAGCGTGTCGTCGAGAAACACTGAGATTATTAATGACCACATCATTAGAGGATATTCTGCCAATAGACAATGCCTCGGATTTAATTATGTATCGTCCCAAAATATCTTCCCCCACCTTAAGGATAATTTCAGGACGCGGTTTAGTGTAATATGAAAGGATATCGCCCTCAATTTCAAGATTTGGGAATCCCGAATCAGTGGCAGGTTTGATAATTATGTCTTGGTATAAATTTATTTCTAAGGGTTTTTTATGCGCTTTGCTGTAAACAAACACTAATAGTTTGTCTATTACCGATTCCTCTCCCAAGGCTTCCGATGGCTCTACAAAATATAAATCAGTGGGTTTTCCATCCCGGCAAAGAATGAGAGAAATTTTATTGTCTTCTTCGACGCTTAATACTGCATCTCCTTTCTTTTCCTCCAATTTTGCTAATACTTCCTCGGCATCAACGATGTCAGTGGTTGCTTGTATAGTAGGGGTATGCTGAAAAACTACATTTAGACAATAAAGCAATATTTCATCAGTAGTATAAAAAGATAGTTGGGGATTATCAATTTGAGAGTAGGAATTAAAGAAGTCCCTGATGAGGATTGGTGTTAGCTCATTATTTTCGCTTTTTCCAGCAGCAAATACCTTTCCTTCAGTTAGAAAGAGATAATATCCAGTATTATTATGGCTTATAGCAAAATAGCCATATAGAACGTGTTTTTCCAAAGCAATATGAGTGAATTTTTGGTGAAACACTTCTTTAGGACAGGGAAAATTTTCAAAAATAGCTTCCTTTTTTGGAAAAGTAATAGCTGGCATCAGTTCTACCTTTAGCGTTAAACTACTATTTTTTCAAACAATAAAACACTACGGTTTTAAAGAATATATTAGTAAAAACCGCTTTAAATTTTAGCATAATCGACCATCCATAGCAACTATTTTTCTACTTTCTTTTAATAAATAATAAACTAAATTGATATTATAATTTAGTTATGAGTATAATATTATAAATTATAGAATTCAAGACATAAATTATATCAAATTTTATTATTTTTTTGGATAATTACAAAAACAAAAATTATCAACAAAAATCTGATTAAAAGTATAATACTCTGTAGTATAAAAAAGGTCAATGGTATTTTTTTGTTAAGGGAATAAAAACGAGACTGGACAATCTAGCACCCCGCTTTTATAATTTTTGATATTAGAAGAAAGGATATCTAATGAAAAATAGCATTACAGATATTGCTGGTATTAGAGTAGGGCATTTTGCTGATGAAAAAGCTAAGACAGGATGTACTGTGATATTGTTTTCAAAACCAGCAATAGGGGCTGCAGATATCAGAGGTTCTGCAACCGGTACGAGAGAGTTGGATGTACTTAATCCTCTTCATTTAGTACCCGTTATAAATGCTTTGCTTCTAACTGGTGGGAGCGCTTTTGGATTGGATGCAGCTGGTGGAGTGCAGAGATATTTAGAAGAAAAAGATATTGGCTTTTCTACCCAAGCCGCAAAAGTGCCCATAGTTCCTGCAGCTGTTATTTATGATTTAGCAGTAGGTTCTTCGAGTATAAGACCTGATAAGCAGATGGGGTATGAGGCGTGTAGGTCAGCTACTTCCGCAAAAGTGGAAGAAGGACTGGTTGGTTCAGCAAAAGGTGCTCGTGTTGGTAAGATCTTGGGGTATAATTATTGCATGAAAGGTGGCTTAGGCAGCACTTCATTACGTTTGAAAAATGGAGTAATTATTGGCAGTTTGGTAGTAGTTAACCCGTTGGGAGATGTGATGGATTATAAAACGAATAAGATCATAGCTGGTGCTCGTCATCCTCAAGATTCCTCTCGCTTTCTCATGACTGAGAAATATATGTTAGCAAATCCTCATTGGAATGTTTCTCCTTATGAGAATACAACATTAGGAATAGTAGCTACTAATGCCAAATTGAGTCGTGTAGAATGCATGAAGGTAGCACAGATGTCACAAAATGGTATTGGCCGAGTTATAAGACCCGCACATACAATATATGATGGTGACATTGTTTTCGCTTTTTCTCTTGGGCAAAAAACCGCCGATATTAATCTTATCGGCAGCATAGGAGCTGAACTTATAGCTGAAGCAATATTTAGGGGAGTAGAGAAAGGAAATGCAAGATAAATTCACGGCTGAAAACCACTGGATTAAACTTTATAGTCCTCTTTCCCGCTTAAGACCAGCGTGGGTGGAAATAGATTTGCATCTTATGGAGGAGAATCTTCAAATAATAAGAAATCATATTGGGAGAGAGAGAAAGATAATTCCCGTGGTGAAAGCTGATGCATATGGTCATGGAATTATTCCAATATCTCGGAAACTGGAAACGCTTGGTGTTGATATGTTGGGAGTTAGTTTCTTAGAAGAGGGATTGGTCCTTAGGCAAGAAGGTGTCACTATGCCAATTCTTGTAATGACTGGCTTCAATCAGGAACAAGCAAACTTATTAGTAAAAAATAAGCTAACACCCGCTATATTCAACATAAAGATGGCTCAGGAGTTAGCTCGGGAAGCAGCAGATTGCAACACCGCTTTTCCTTATCATCTCAAAGTAGATACAGGATTAGGTCGATTAGGCGTTCCTTACGAGCAGACACTTGAATTGGCAAAAAAGTTGCAGGGAGTAAAAGGAATTTGGATGGGGGGGATCTTCAGCCATCTTTCCTTTGAGCCTCCAGGAAATGAATTCAACTACACTCAGATTAAAAGATTTCAGACTGTTGTCCTTGATCTAAAAGAGATGGGCATAAATCTACCATTCATACATATGGCGAATAGCGCTGGAGTGATTGCGTATCCTGAATCTTGGTTTAATTGTGTTAGGCCAGGTACAATCATATCGGGTAACCTTCCAGCGGGCTGCTCTTTTCCAGTAAAGCCAATATTATCCTTCAAAACAAGAATCGTATTGTTGAGAGAATTTCTTCCTGATACTCCTGTTAGTTATGAGGCCAGCTTCATCACACAACGATATTCTACCATAGCCTTTCTGCCGATAGGATATAGCGACGGATTTAATCGCCTCCTTTCTGAAGGTGGTGAAGTTTTAATAAGGGGAAAAAGAGCGCCAATTGCAGGTAAGATATGTATGAATTTTACCTTGATTGATGTAACTGATCTACCAAAGGTGGAAGTAGGAGATGAAGTTGTCATAATTGGTAAAAGTGGAGATGAGAACATAACTGCAATGGAGTTAGCTAAAAAACTAAAAACCTTGCCAGAAGAGGTGTTATTGCGAATAGATAAAGGTCTGAATAGAATATACATTGAATAAATTAAGACGCAAATCTTATCATCTGATAATTATTTATAGTGTACTCATAGTAATAGGCTCTTCCGAATTCTTTTGCTTCCATTACAATTAGATTATCCCTTTGAGAAATAGCATCTATATTTGTTATCATATTATGAGTTAGAGGTGTATTCTGCTTAATCAACAGGTTGTAATTAATGAGATACTATATAAATTAGAGAGCAAGTATTGGTGATGAGATTATTTCCATGTTATTTGATGATGATAAAAAGAAATAGGTAATGCATTAGTATTTTCAGACAATGAAGGCGTAGGATTTTTGATAATTTGTTTATTTTAAATATTGGATTATCCCCCATCTTTTCATTATAAATAAATTACAAATGATTTAACAAATCGGTTTATTAAATATTATCTAAGGGGAATATCAATGAAAAAGAAAAGTGTAGTTACCTTGTTGATTTTTTTGTTGCCTTTTATTCTTTTAGCTCAATCCAAACAGGATGAGAGGGTACTTAATGTAGGAATTGAAAGCGATTTGGGGATTTTCAATCCCTGGGAATCTGGATATGCGGTGCAAGCCAAGGTATTTTGGAATATATTCGAACCTTTGATAACATTAGAAGAAAATAGTACCAGGATTAGACCATGCTTAGCAACTTCATGGGAAGTAAGTAATGATAATCGTATATGGATGATTAAGCTCAGGAAAGAAGTAAAATTCCATGATGGGAGCAACATGGATGCTGATGATGTAATAGATTCAGTCAGTATTTTCCAAAACTTCGAGGCAACAGTTGAAAAAGTTGATAGCAATACTGTTCGCTTCATTTTATCTGAGCCTAATAACGGATTTTTGCATAAACTTACCAACATCAAGTATTGCATAGCTCCATCTGAGAATGTAGAGCAATTTAAATCTCTTAGGGAAAGAAATAGATTAGAAGAATATCTTCCTATCGGAAGCGGACCTTTTAAATTTGCACAATATAGCACAGGGAAAGAGCTAGTTTTAGAGTCATATACAGATTATTGGCAAGGATAACCTTGGTTAAAAAAGGTAGTTTGTAAAATTATATCCGACAATAAGGCTCGTTTAACAGCTCTGGAGAAGGGAGAAATAGATTTGATAGATGTCATTTTCCCCTCTGATTTGATCCAAATTCAAAAGAATCCAAATTTTAATATTATAAAGCTTTATGGCATGAACATCTGTTACATAGCAATAAATATAACACACAAGCCTTTAGATAATATAAAAGTACGTCAGGCTCTTAATTTAGCAGTAGATAAAATGAAATTGACCCAGATGTTCTATTTTGGAGGTTTCGGTGTTCCAACCAATAGAGTTCTTTCTCCAGCATTCTGGGGCTTTAGTGCCCTTCCAAATCCAGGGAGATACAATCCAACAGAGGCGAAAAAACTTTTAGCTGATGCTGGTTATAAAGACGGTTTTTCTATCAATTTAATTTGTATTCCACGAGCACGTCCCTATGTACCTAATCCCAAAGGTGTTGCTGAAGAAATTAAAAAACAGTTAGCTGATATCGGAGTAAAAGTGCAGATAATTGTACCTGCAACTTATGACGATTTCGGTAATATGCTCATTGAAGGAGAGCATGATTTAGCTCTATCTGGGTGGATTGATACAACAGGGCATCCCGATTATACGCTCAACTCTCTTTTAAGTGGAAAGTTGTATGTATTTAATCTCTCCCACTGGCATAATAAGCTTTTTGATGAAAAGCTAAAAGCAGCTCGGGAACTACCTTTTAGTAATGTAACTGACAGAATCAGATTATACAATGAAGCACAGAAAATTTTTCAAGATGAGTCACCGTGGATTCCCCTTTTTCATACCAAAAATTTTGTAATTTACCATCGAAAATTGAAAGGGATTCTCGCATATCCCAGCAGCATGATTTCCTATCATAAAACGCGAATAGTGAGCTGATTTTTTATCTGATTAAATAATAAGGATAAGTTTTAGTGCTCAAAACAGAGAAATTTATAAAATAAGGTAATAAAATATCCACTTTCTATTATTTTTTTTGTAAAAAGCTATTTATAAGCTCTTCTATCTCCGGGTTTAAAATAGGTTGTTGTAATATGAAAAAAGTGCTATAATGCAAACAATAGAAAAACTTTACCAGAGGGGTGAAGAATAATGAAAAAAATGCTTATTCCAGGCTTAATGATGGCTCTTCTTGCTTTTTGCTCTCTTTTATGCCTGGGAGATACTATATATTTAAAAAATGGCGAAAAGATACAGACTTCCTATGCAGAAGTTAAAGGCAACCAAATTGTTTTCAGTAAATTCGGGGGTATGGTTTCTCTTCCAATGACATTGGTTGATCGAATTGAAAGTGGTAGCTATGTAGAGCCTGAGAAAAGCACCGAAGCAGCTCCTGCTTCTACTACTGTGCGTACCTCATCAACCCCAAGCAGCTCACCAGCTACGGGAAGCAGTTCTCAAGATAACGCACAACGTCGTATAGAAATGCAGAAGAAAAATACTCAATATTGGGTAAAAAGAAAGCAGGAATTAACAAAGAGCCTTAATGAAGCAGAACAGAAACTTCAAGCTGCAAGAGCTAATAATTTAGCCATGCGCTATGCTGGAGGAGCTGGATTAGCTCTGTCAGGTCAACAGATTGAGGCATTGGAAAGAGAGATTGCTCAACTTAGGGAGCAGCTTGACAATTTAGAAGATGAAGCGAGAAGGTATGGAATAGCTCCTGGAGTGTTCCGGGAATAGTTATTTTATATCGCTAAATTCTGGAGCGATCATTTTAAAAACGAGGCTACTTATTGATTAAATAAAAATACATAGTTGTATTTTTTTCTGCTATAAGCTTTCCTGAATAATGCTTTATTCCTTTGAAAAATTCTTTGAGGGGGAGGTATTTTCAATGCATAAAATAAGAATGAGCTATTTTTTTATGTTTGTACTCTATATTATTTTCAGTATAATGTTTACTTCTAATTGTACAGCATATTGCCAGGATAAGGATACCGTTCCTTATAGAAATTTAGCAGACTATAATTGGAAGCAATTTAAAGAGGTGGTACCCAAAAAAGTGGATACCGTTCTATTAGTTACGGGAACAATAGAAGCGCATGGTGTAGGGAATAATGGCGCTGATTATACAGTACCCCAGCGGCTGGCTGAAATGATTTGCCAGGAGGTCAATGCGTTGGTAGCTCCTCCTGTATGTTATGGACGCACCATTGGATTGACTCCTTATCCTGGAGGAATTACTATCTCAGAGCGCACTTTTAAGAATTATGTCCAAGAAATCATTGAAGGTCTGGCAAAAAATGGTTTTAAAAATATAATTATAATAAACGGGCATGGGCCCAATCGGAAACCAGTAGACGAAGCAATGATAGAAGTTGCTTTGAATAATAATGTTAGAGGGATAGTAATAGATTGGTGGAGCTATACGGGCGATATTACCCAAGAAGTATTTAAGCAAGATGGTGGGCACGCAGGAATTAATGAAAACGCCGCCATGCTAGCGGCTCATCCAAATCTGGTGCATGAAGAATTATATAATAAGCATGAGACGGTTGCTATCGATCCCAGCTATACAGCCGTCCCATCTCCAGCAGCCATATTGCTTTATAAGGCAGGTGAAGGTTATCCAAATTTTGATGAAGCACAAGCAAAGGAATACTTTAAAAAAGTAGCCGATAAATTAGCTGCTCTTATAAAGGAGACAATAAGCAAGTGGGATAAAGCAGGATTCTAAATAAGAACAGCAAAAAATAATAGTATTGTAGTAAGATGGAATGGTTTAAAAAGAAGATTTCTTCTTCTCCTTCAGTTGATGAGAAGAAAATCAGAATTCCCGATGGATTATGGTTAAAATGTAATAATTGTAAAGCTATTATATACAAAAAAGAAGTTATCCGTAATTCCAATGTTTGCCCTAAATGTAATTATCATTTTCGCATTAGCTCCATAGAACGATTAAAAGCATTATTTGATGATAGTAATTATACAGAATTCGATAGAAATATATACTCCTCAGACCCCCTCAATTTTACAGACTCAATGAGTTACCGGGAAAGATTAAGAAAATATCAACAACAAACTAACAGTGCTGAGGCTATTATTAATGCCATTGGCGAAATGAACAAAATACCTGTGGTCATAGCTGCTATGGAATATAGTTTTATGGGCGGGAGCATGGGCTCTGTTGTTGGGGAGAAAGTAGCAAGAGCAATAGAGAAGGCTATCGAAATGAGAAGGCCTTTGATTATTATTTGTGCCTCAGGTGGTGCCCGGATGCAAGAAGGGCCTATCTCATTGATGCAAATGGCAAAGATAAGTGCTGCTTTAGCACGCTTGGATGAAGAAAAACAACCGTATATTGCCGTCCTCACGGATCCTACTACCGGAGGAGTTACTGCCAGCTTTGGAATGCTTGGAGATTTAATTATAGCTGAGCCAAAAGCCCTTATCGGTTTTGCTGGTCCTCGAGTAATTCAGCAGACTATTAAAGAAGATTTACCTGAAGGCTTTCAGCGGGCAGAATTTCTATTGGAGCGGGGAATGATTGATATGGTAGTAGAAAGAAAAAAGCTGAAGCAGGTTCTTACTCAATGTCTAAATTTTATGCTCTCAGATAATTCCTCATAATTATTTCTCTCTCAAGGTCCAGAATTTAAAGTGATTATTTATCCATATTACACCCATATTGTTGCTGAAAAGCTATTCTTCCTGGCAGAATGAAGGTATGCTATAATAGACGCTATATATGGAATATAAGGAAGCCTTAGAATTCATTTACAGCAGACAGAGATTTGGAATAAAGCTTGGATTACAAAATATAAAAGCGCTGTTACAAGGTTTGGGTGAACCTCACAAATCCTATCCGGCGGTACTTATTGCCGGAACAAACGGGAAAGGTTCGACAGCATCTATTATAGCCTCGATACTAATTAAGGGAGGTTATCGAGTTGGCCTTTATACATCGCCGCATTTAGTCAAGCTGGAAGAGAGATTTCAGATTAATTATAAGATTATTAGCTCAAAAGAGCTTGTTCTTATATGCAGTAAAATAAAGAATCTAATTGAATTTCTTTTGCTTAATAAAAAGCTAAAACATCAGCCTACATTCTTTGAAATTACCACCGCAATAGCTCTGGAATATTTTAAGCAAAAATTAGTAGATATCGCTTTGCTTGAGGTGGGTATGGGTGGAAGACTGGATGCTACTAATGCTGTCGATCCTCTTTTATCGGTAATCACCAATATAGGAATAGATCATTCCCAGTACTTAGGGAAAGGAATAAAGAGTATTGCTAAAGAGAAGACTGGTATCATCAGGAATAATGGTAATGTTGTGATCGGATATTCATCAAAAGAAGCATTAGATACTATCATAGAAGCGTGCAGACGTAAAAAAGCTCATTACATCCTGAGCTTTGCAGGTGTTTCTAACGTCCATCCTGATAGAGATTTTCACTATGTATTCAATTATGTGACCCCTCATAATGAATATCCAGCTATCAAAGTTGGTCTTAAAGGAAAACATCAGGTAGAGAATGCTGCAGCTGCCATCAGTACTATTGAGTTATTAAACCAAAAAGGCTTTAAAATTGGGAAAAAGGATATAAAAGCTGGCTTGGAAAAGCCAAAATGGCCGGGAAGATTGGAGCTCATACATCATTCTCCACAAATTTGGCTTGATGGTGCACATAACGTAACTGCAGCTACGAGCCTTAAAGAATTTATTATGCACAAAATTAAGAAAAAAGTAATTCTTATCTTTTCCGCTCTCAATGATAAAGATATTAAAGGTATGTGCCTGGTTCTTTTTCCGCTGGCGAAACTGGTTATAGTGCCTAAATTGCAGTCAGAACGAGGTGAAAATCCAGAGAAGATTATTGAGCAAGCGCCGTCTAACAGTCCCACGCTTCTTACAGTTGTCAATTCTGAGAAGGCATTGAAATTAGCAATACAAAAAGCACGAGGTCAAGACGTTATAGTCATTGCGGGTTCCCTTTATTTAGTAGGAGAGGTAAAGAGTTTTTTCAATGTATAAAGTATAAATAAACAACATCTTACCCACAAAAATTAGATTGTTAATAATAGTTTTTCCTGAGATAATTTAATGAAATATTCACATTATTTGCTTGAAATAGGTCGGCTTTTATGGTAATTATAAATCTGCTATTAAATGAGTATAAGCCATGAAACAGTTAAAAAATTTTTTTATTGTATTTCTTTTATTGTTCCTTCTCCATATCCTGTTTGCTAATAATAGCGCATTCACCTTAACCTTGGATTCAACAGAGCAAACAAAGCAAGAGAAAAAGCAAAAAGTAGATAAAAAGGAACAAGAAGAAAAAGATCAGGAACAGGAAACGGAAGAGGAAGCAGAACAAAAGGATCAGCAAGTTCCTCTATCAATTGATCAGCTTATTGTTAATGCCACCAGTGAGGAGCAGCTTGATAAAAATAACCGCATTGCTAACGGTTATGTTGATATTCGCTATAAAGGTCAGCGATTACAGGCAGATAAAGTAACGTATAATACTGAGACTTTTTTCTTCCAAGCAGAAGGTAATGTGGTCTTTCAGCAAAAAGATATGACCATAGCCGGAGACCGAATGGAAGCTAATCTACAGGATAAAACAGGAACCTTTTTTAATGCTATTCTTTATACTGAGCCTGAATTTATCATTATCGGCGACAGAATAGTACGCTTATCAGAAGATGAATATAAAATTTATAACGGAAAATTTACTGCCTGTACCCAACCGAACCCTCGATGGTGTCTAACCACCGGTGAAGCTAAAGTAAAAGTAGACCACCATATTTCTCTGAAAAATCCAGCCCTGAAAGTCAAAGGCGTACCCGTTTTTTACGTTCCTTACCTCTATTGGCCCTTGAAGAGGGACAGAGCGACCGGTTTTTTAATGCCAACAATCGGCTCTTCAAATTTAAAGGGCTTTATTTTCAGTGATGCTTTTTATTGGGCCATGCGCCGTAATATGGATTCAACGTTTTATTTCGATTACTATTCCAGGCTGGGAATAGGCAGAGGAGCAGAATATCGTTACATTTTAGGTAAACATTCCAAAGGCAATTTTTATGGCTATTACCTGTCGGATAAAGAAAGAGATATGAAGCGGTATAAAATAAAATATAATCATGCGCAGTATTTACCAGGAGGTTTCCGGGCTGTTGTCGATGTGAACTATCTCAGCGATTTCCAATATCTCCAGGATTTGGAGCAGAAGATACAGCTTAATACCTCTCGAAGTATTGGCTCTCGAGCTTATCTGAGCTGGAGCAAATCGTATTACTCGCTAAATGCAATAACCAGCCGCGATACCACCTATTTCTCAGAAGACAGCTCTGTTACTCTACAAAGCTTACCTCGAATAGATTTTGGAGCCCGAGACCAGAAGCTGGGAGGCTCACCGATTTATTTTTCTTTTTCCTCATCCTTTAATAGTCCCACCAGGATAATGGAACAAGGTGATTGGCGCAATGAAATGAGCCTTTATAGAGCAGACTTTCATACCCGCGTTTCAGTGCCCATAAAGAACATAAGCTGGATAACAATTAATCCTGCTTTTGGATTTCGAGATACCTATTACACCAAACAGAAAGATCCAAACCGTAATCTTCTTATTGATGAGCCAATAAATCGTACTTATTATGTAATGTCAGTAGGCGTTGTTGGACCGGTATTCAATAAGATTTTTGGAGGCCAGGAAGAGAATAGCACACGATATAAACACATAATTGAGCCCAGAGCAAGCATAGTTTACATTTCTGATCCAAAGAATCAAGAATATGTTTGGAGATATGATGGTGTAGATACTGTGGCAGAGGTAAAGGAGCTTCGCTATTCTATAGCCAGCCGCCTTTTATCCAAAAGAGTGAGCACAGGCGCTAAACAATCCCAGGTTCGAGAATTTTTTACTCTTGAGTTTAGCCAAAATTTTTCTTTAGACCCAAATCTGCGCACTTCTTATGGTCGACAGTTTAACCGATTCACCGGTGAATATATGGATAAGGAGATAGTGAGCCGTTTTTCACCGGCTGTCATTAGAGCGCGATTTAATCCCACCCGGAACTACTATGTAGATTCTGTATTGGAATATGATATAGAGGAACGCAACTTTAACAGCTTTAGCGTTGGCGCTGAGATGGATATACCAAATAGAACCAATATTAGTTTTTCCTGGAGAAAAACATTTGCTTATGGATTTGGAAGGATACCAAGAAACATTATGGCGTCTAATGGTGTTTTATATGCCGGAAATAAACGGCTGAGTGTATTTTATGATATTAATTATGATTTTGAAAATCAAGCTATGCTTTATTCTTCCTTTGGTGCGGAATATAAAGCTCAATGTATCGGCTTTTTAATCAATTATAGGCGCTTTAATATATATCGACGACAGGAGAACGAATTCAGATTTTTGATTACATTAGCCAATCTGGGATCGATAGGTAGTCAATAAAAAGAGAAAAATGAAAGGACTAATATTAAGTGGCGGAAAAGGGGTTAGACTGAGACCCATAACATTTACTCAGGCGAAGCAATTAGTACCTGTGGCAAACAAGCCGGTACTTTTCTATGGGCTGGAGGCAATTGTAGAAGCTGGTATCACAGATATTGGAATCGTCGTTGGTGATACAAAAGAAGATATAATAGAAGCAGTAGGCGATGGCTCAAAATGGGGGGTACAAATTACCTATATCGAGCAGCCGGAACCATTAGGATTAGCTCATGCAGTACTCACTTCTGAAGCCTTTTTAGGAAAAGAAAGATTTGTATTATATCTGGGCGATAATTTATTAACAGGCGGCATTACATATCTTGTAGAGCAATTCCAGAGCGAAAATCCCAATTGTCAGATTCTTCTCTCGCCCGTGGAACATCCGGAAAGGTTTGGCGTAGCAGAGCTCAAAGGGGAAAGAGTTGTCAGATTAGTAGAGAAGCCAAAGGAGCGTATTAGTGATCTTGCCTTAACAGGTATTTACATGTTTGACCATAACATATTAGATGCAGCCAGGAATATCAAGCCTTCGGCAAGGAATGAGCTCGAAATAACCGATGCTATTCAGTATCTTATTGATAAGGGCTATCGAGTTACACATAATATTGTAAAAGGATGGTGGAAGGATACTGGCAAACTGGAGGATATCTTAGAAGCTAATCGCACGGTGCTTGATACCATAAATCATAACATTGAATGCACTATAGAAGGCGAATGCAGTATCGAAGGAAAAGTAGAGATTGGTGCAGATACGGTAATAAAAGACAGTGTTATCCGAGGTCCGAGTATTATTGGCCAGGGTAATAGAATTATTCACTCATATATCGGTCCTTATACTGCAATTCATGATAATATCGAGATTAGAAATAGTGAAGTAGAAAACAGCATCATTTTAGAAGGCAGTTCAATAATAGACATAAATAATCGTATTAATGGAAGCCTTATAGGTAAGAACGTAAAAATATTTCAGGCACCCTCCAAACCAAAGGGATTCCGTTTTATGTTAGGTGATAGAAGCGAAGTTGGAATTTGTGATAAATAGAGGAATTGCTAATATGATAGAAGATATACATTTAAAGAAATTAAAAGCTATACCTGATGAGCGGGGGAGATTGGCAGAAATTTTAAGAAGTGATGATGAGCTTTTCATGAAATTTGGACAGCTCTATTTTACAACTACCTATCCGGGAGTAGTAAAAGGATGGCATATGCATCGGATCCAGGTAGATAATGTGGCATGCATAAAAGGTATGATAAAACTGGTAATCTATGATCAACGAGCTGATTCTCCGACCAAAGGTGAGGTTAATGAGTTCTTTATAGGTGACCATAATCTGATGTTGGTTCAGATTCCTAACAATGTATTTCATGGTTGGAAATGCATTAGCGAAAGCGAAGCAATTATTGTAAATTGCCCTACAGAGCTGTATAACTATGAAAAACCTGACCAGGTAAATGTAGATCCTCACAACAGTGACATACCCTATGACTGGGCGAGGAAGGATAAATAGCTCCTCCTTATTTAATCATTACATGCAAAAAAAGGTAATTCAATGAACAAATTTCTTATAACCGGTGGTGCAGGATTTATTGGCAGCAATTTCATTTATTACCTCATTAATAAGTATGAAGATATTAACATAGTTAACCTGGACAAGCTTACTTATGCTGGCAATCTTGAGAATCTAAAAGATATAGAAAAGATGCCAAACTATAAATTTGTACACGGTGACATCTGTGATTTTTCATTGCTGGATAGGCTCATGCCTGAGATAGAAGTAGTAGTAAACTTTGCCGCGGAAACTCACGTTGATCGTTCTATCATGGATGCCGATTCTTTTATTCTAACTGATGTATATGGAACTTATAATCTGCTAAAGGCAGTTTCAAAGCACGGCACTAAGCTTTTTGTACACATATCCACTGATGAAGTCTATGGAGCTATACCCCATGGTTCAACAACAGAAGACCATCCCTTAAATCCACGAAACCCTTATTCAGCCAGCAAGGCAGGAGCCGATAAGCTTGTGCTTTCATTCTATAATACTTATAAATTGCCGGTAATTATCATTCGACCGTCAAACAATTTTGGCCCCTATCAATATCCGGAAAAACTCATGTCCCTTTTTATAACTAATGCTATTGATGATATATCCCTCCCATTATATGGCGATGGGAAACAAGTTAGGGAATGGCTTTATGTGGAAGATAACTGTTCTGCCATTGATTTAATAATAAACAAGGGAAAAGCCGGGGAAATCTATAATGTTGGGAGTGGTCACCATCTTCAAAATATAGAAGTGGCCCATAAAATTGTGCATATGTTACAGAAACCAACTTCACTTATCAGGCCTGTGCCTGACCGGCCTGGCCATGATAGACGTTATAGCCTCGATTCAAATAAAATTTCACGCTTAGGCTGGAAACCACTGGAAGATTTTGATAGAGCATTAGAAAAAACTGTACACTGGTATCAAGCACAAGAGCCTTGGTGGAGAAAAATAAAAGAAAAGGATAAAAATTTTATAGAGTACTATAAAAAGCAGTATGGTTCCCCACGATAAAAGGAATCCATGAAAAATAGAGAATGTCAATTTTTATTGGAATAAATCATTGAGCTATAAGGTGGAGGAAAATCTATGAGGGTACTAATTACGGGTATTACTGGCTTTGCAGGAAGCCATTTAGCCGATTATATCCTATCAAAACATAAAGATGTAGAGCTATATGGTATAAAACGATGGCGCAGCCGTATGGAGAATATTGAGCATTTAAAAGATAAAATCCGAATACTTGAGTGTGATTTGCGCGACGGCTATTCCGTAAAAAGCATAATGGAAACAATTCATCCAGATAAGATATTCCATCTTGCAGCACAGAGTTTTGTACCCACTTCTTGGAATGCACCGGCAGAATCGCTCAGCACAAATATTTTAGGCCAACTCAACATTTTTGAAGCGGTGAGAAGCCTCAAAATAAATCCCTGGATTCAACTTGCCTGCTCTTCAGAGCAGTATGGATTAGTTCAAGAAAATGAACTTCCGATAAAGGAGACAAATCCCCTTAGACCTATGAGTCCTTATGCAGTTAGTAAGATAGGCCAGGACTATCTTGGATATCAATATTATATGAGCTATGGTCTTAATATTGTTCGCACCCGTGGATTTAACCATACCGGCCCTCGAAGGGGTGAGGTCTTCGTCTGTTCTGATTTTACCAAACAGATAGTTGATATTGAAAAGAGAAAAAAAGAACCGGTTATTTATGTGGGCAATCTGGAAGCAAAACGTGATTTCACCGATGTAAGAGACATGGTTAGAGCATATTGGCTATCTCTGGAAAAATGCAAGGCTGGTGAAGTCTATAATATATGCAGTGGTAAAGCTTATTCGATTCAGGGAGTGCTCGATCTGCTATTGAACATGACCGATGCTAAGATTGATATACGCAAAGATGAAAACCGTTTGAGACCCTCAGATGTGCCAGTTTTGGTGTGCGACTCCTCGAAATTCAGAAATGAAACAGGATGGAAACCTGCTATAGAATTCGAACAAACCCTCAAAGATATCCTCGAATTTTGGCGTTCAGAATCCTAAAATTATGAAAGCATTAATTACTGGAATTGCAGGTTTTGCAGGAAGCCATCTGGTTGATTACCTTTTAGACCAGGGCTTCGATGTTACTGGGATTTCTTATCCCGACTTTCCTCTGGATAATCTCCAACACTGTCTTGATAGGATTGAAGTTATTCAGCTAAACATTACGAATCACCAAGATCTTAAAGAAGTGGTTCGCCAGATCAAGCCCGATTGCCTGTTTCATTTAGCGGCGATAAGTAGTGTTTCAAAATCCTGGGAGGGAAGAGAAACAGTTTTTAAAACAAATATAGGAGGAAGTTTTAATGTGCTTGAAGCTTGCAGGGAAATGCAGAATACCCCCAAAATTCTTCTTGTAAGCTCTGGTGAAATTTACGGTCCTATTGAAAATGCAGAAAGCGCAGCACAAGAAAATCAGCCCTATAACCCAATAAGTCCCTATGCTGCTACAAAAGCAGCAATGGAAATATTAGCGACACAATATATTTACTCTGATAATCTCCCCATTTATATTGCACGACCCTTCAACCATAGTGGACCGCGGCAGAGCAATCAATTTGTTTGCTCCGCTTTTGCCCGCCAGATAGCTGCTATTGAAATGAAAAAGAAAGAGCCAAAGCTCTATGTTGGCAATCTTAAAGCGCAAAGAGATTTTTCCGATGTGCGAGATATAGTAGATGGCTACCTCAAAATAGTGCAGCGAGGAAAAGTAGGAGAAGCATACAATTTATGTTCTAATAGAGCCATAAGCATAGAAGAAATTCTGCGGATATTACTCTCCTATTCCACCGAGAAGATCGAAGTGGCTCAAAAAGAAAGCCTTTTTCGTCCCTGTGATAATCCATTATTGCTTGGTAATAATACAAAAGCTAAAAAAGATTTACGCTGGGTAAATGAGAAGACCTTGGAAGAGACCCTGGCAGATTTGCTTGATTTTTGGCGAGAGAAATTGAAAAGCCAAGAATAAATCAAAATCATCAAGTAAGCTTTTATTAGACTGTTTGTTTATGATTGCTATTTTTATAAATCCCCCCTGTTATTATATACAATAATTATTCTCTTTTTTGGCATTTAAAAGTCGCATGATATTAAGCAAATTATTTTGTCTTAATCATCTCAACTAATTTTCACCCCATTACATAAAATAAGTAAAAATTGCACAAAAGTTAAAAATGGGCTTGACATAATAAAAACCAGAATGTTATTATTAGAATCATGGTTCTACTTTTATAATAATAATTTCGTTTTATATAATAGGGAGTTGAATTATAATGGCTACCAAGAAATTAAGTAGAAGAGAAAAGGAAAAACAAGACCGTATAAGATATATTTATAATATTGCAGAAGAGCTTTTCTCGCGAAAAGGCTATTTTAAAGTAAAAATGAAAGAGATCGCTCAGAAGACAGAATTCGCCTTAGCGACACTCTATCGATTCTTTCAAAGCAAAGAATCACTTTACCGAAAGATGATATCCCACCGTTTAGAGGAAATGCTGGCTAAGATTAAAGAGGAAATGGATTTAGCATCCTCAAATTTGAAAAAAATTGATAAATTCATCGAGGCAAAGCTCACTTTTCTGCATCAGCATAGAGAATTTATCCCCATTTTTCTTAGTCAGACATGTGTGGGTTATTCTGCCGAAGAGCAAAAGTCTTTGCAGAAACAAAACGCAATCCAATGGAATAAGCTCATAGATAATTTATCTCAGATTGTAGAAAAAGCTATCGCCGAAGGTAAAGTCCGCTATATAGAGCCATTAAAATTCGCTTTTATTATAGATCATATGACTAATGCCGTAACATACAATTGGCTTGAAAAGGAAGGAACGGAAAATTTAAACCAGGATATTGAAGATATAAAAAGCCTTGTATCAAACGGTATTGATAAAAATCATAGGGAATAAAAGTTTAGTCATTTGAGTTTCAGATTTTACATCATTCGAGAAGGGGGGGTAAATGATAAGCACAGAAAAATATTTTGAAAAAGCTCGACAAAAGGTCACCCTCACAGCTTTAGCACGTCTATTAGTAACGAAGAAATATTTAAGAAGAATACTACTCAACTTCATAGATAAGAAGATCTATGATATGATCACGAAAAGAAATCTTAGAGGTAGACCAAGACACGTACAAGAAGATAAATATAATCTTATTTCAGCTCTTTTCTATCGCACAGAACAGGCTTATCAACAAGGACTTATTTCACAGCAGATTATCGATCAGGTAATTGACCTTTTTTTAGAACAGGTTCTTTTAATTAAAGATCGCCAAACAGCAAAAGAGAGACTTGGCTTTTCTCCTCCAGGATTTATAACTATTAGCCCCGGCGAAAAATGCAATTTGAAGTGCTCCGGATGTTATGCTGCAAGTACCTCTGTTGCTTCAGCTAAACTCGATTTTAAAACCTTCGATAGAATCCTAACAGAGAAAGAAGAAATCTGGGGATCCCATTTTACTGTAATATCTGGTGGCGAACCCTTTTTATGGGAAAGTGAGGGAAAAGACCTTTTAGATATGGCAGCCAGACATTCAAATGATTTCTTTTTAGTTTACACCAACGGCACACTAATAAATGATAAGTTAGCAGAGAGATTAGTTGAAGTGGGTAATGTTACCACCGCTATTTCTGTGGAAGGATTTGAAAAAGAGACTGATGCAAGAAGAGGAAAAGGAGTTCACAAACGCATAATGAGAGCTTTTGAAGCTCTTCGAGAGGCCGGTGTACCATTCGGCATATCGATTACAGCAACCAGAGAGAATTGGGATGTTGTTACCAGTGATGAGTTCATAGATTTTTACTTCGAAGAAGAGTGTGCTATTTATGCCTGGTTGTTTCAATATATGCCTATTGGCCGTCAGCACAGTCTCAAGTTGATGATCACTCCCGAGCAGCGCTTGGAAATGTTCAAACGGACGTGGCGCCTGGTAAAAGAAAAGAAGGTATTCATTGCTGATTTTTGGAACAGCGGAACAGTAAGCGATGGTTGTATCTCAGCAGGACGAGATGGTGGCTATTTCTACATAAATTGGAATGGAGATATTACGCCGTGCGTTTTTATACCTTATTCATGCGATAACATATATGATATATACAACCGTGGAGGTACTATTAACGATATACTCAAGGCACCTATTTTCCAGAAGATTCGTAAGTGGCAAGATTCCTATGGTTTTACCAGGAAAAAAGAAAAGGTGCAAAACTGGCTCTGCCCCTGTGCTATTCGAGACCATTTCGATGAATTCCAAATCTGGAGGAAGGAAGCTCATGCTCAACCGATTGACAAAAATGCACTTGAAGCAATCAATGATGATGGATATTGTCAGGGAATGAAAAACTATGGAAAAGAATATCATAAGCTAACTGATACTATGTGGAATGAGCACTATTTGAAAAAGCAGGATTAAGAAACATTTTAATTGTCACTATATACGACAATAGTAATAAAAAACTATTGTCGTATATTTTTTTGTACAATATCATTAAAAATTTAAATATCTGTTTTTATATGAACTCAAAAGATAATTTAAAATAGTTTTTAATTGTTATATTCATTAATCATTACTTAAAAATATTTCCGATATAACGCTTTAATGAAGTCGAGCTATTTTATATCAATTTCAAAACGCAGTTGATTTTTTATACCTTATAAAGTAAACTTCTCAAGAAAGGCACCATTAACTGTCTTTCATTGTAATGCAAATTTTATAATATAATTAAGATGAGCTTTAATATGGTTTATTTCGAAATAATAGATGTTAATAATTAGTTTTATTGGGGTAGAATGATGAGTTTAAAAGAAATAGTTATAAATGCGTCACCGGGATTTTTGGTTAAATGGATTGCCAGTCCTTATATCGGAGGATATTCGGCAGAAGAGGTAATAGAATCAGCGAACAACCTATGGAATGAGCGGAACATCCACTCCTCCTTGGACATTTTAGGCGAGGACGCCAATACCGATGAGGAAGTCGAGTTTTACGTTGATGCTTATTTCGATCTTTTAAACAAAATTAATGATTCAACTTATACTACTGTTTCTTTAAAACCCACCCAACTGGGTTCTCACCAGGGGAATGATGTTTTATATAAAAATATGGAAAAAATAATAAAAGATGCTGCCAGGAAGAAAGTCCTGGTTACTATCGATATGGAGGAACATGACTATACAGACCTTACATTATCATTATATAAAAAGCTGAGAAAGAATTATGATAATGTTTGGGGAGTACTACAGAGCAGGTTATTCAGGACTGAAAAGGATATTGATAATTTGGTAGGATTCAATGCTCATATCCGATTATGTATTGGCATTTATCTGGAGCCGGCTGATATAAGCTTACAAAAAAAGCCGGAGATGAAGGACAAATTGCTGGATTATGCTGAGAAACTTTTTGATATGGGTTATTACGTAGCCTTTGCCACCCATGATGAAGCACTAATCCATAGAGCACTGGATTTAATCAATAAAAAGAATATTGCTAAGGACCGATATGAATTTCAGATGCTTTACGGTGTTCCCAAAAGCGAGATACAGGATTATCTGATTAAAGAGGATCATAAATTTACCCTCTATATTCCATATTGTTTGAAGTGGCAGCATGCTATCTCCTATTTAAAACGAAGGCTCATAGCCAATCCCAATATGGGCTTTTATGTAGCGAACAATTTTATTAAAAAGCTTTTCGGAAAGAGATAACCGCTATAATATAATTTTTAAAATTTTATTTTTATAAACAAGGGAATAAAAATATTTATTATTATTTTATAAGGGGAATATTAGTCAGGAATGAGCATGAAAGTAGAGCTTATTTCCATAACCAAAGATCCAGAGAATGTTATCGAGATAGCAGCCCGTACCTGCTATGATACACGACATAAGATATACGATAAAAATAGAGGAAAGTTTCTTCAAAAGTTAATGAAGGCCCAGCATATGTCTGTTTTTGAGCACGCCTGGGCAACCTTTGATATCTCTGGTATCTCTCGCGCCTGCAGCCATCAGTTAGTGCGCCACCGTCTTGCTTCCTTTAGCCAGCGCTCACAGCGTTATGTACGTGAGGAGGGATTTGAATATATCACTCCAGAGACAATAGATAAAAATGAGAAAGCTGCAGATTTCTATCATGACTTAATGAAGCAACTTCAACAAGGCTATAAGCACCTTTTGGATATAGGCATTCCCAAGGAGGATGCCCGCTTTATCCTGCCTAATGCCTGTCCTACTCATATTGTAATGAGTGCTAATTTCCGCGAATGGCTTCATATCTTACAGCTTCGCCTGGCTCCCAGTGCCCAATGGGAGATAAGGGAGCTTGCCCGCCAGATACTCACAATTCTCCGCCGAGAAGCCCCCACAGTATTTGGTTATCTGAGGTTAAAATAAGTTTAGTCTGGTGCTATTTGTTCAATTGTAAATTGGGAATGTAGATTTTTTCTTTTACTGTTTTGTATCTTTTCTTGCTCTGAGATCACGCTTTTTTGGGACGAAATAAAAGCAATAAGATGAGGAATATAAACGTGATTATTAAATTTAACCACCAGACGAATCCAACCATCTCCTTAATTAACGACAAACCAACAAGATAAAATATTATGAAAAGGATGTTGTGAATTATCAGTATGTTAATTACCAGGATATTCTTAACCGGATCCCTGCTCGCAAATAAAAGCAACAGTCCCATTACTACGCATAACATCCCAATGGTTCGAGCATAGACAGGTTCTGCAGGAAATTTTGCTCCATATAATGCTGTCATGCTGGGATGGACAAAAATCAGCATTAATCCCCAATATATCAAAAAGATAAGCCCAAAGATGATGAGGATTGCTTTAATAGCTCCAGTACCTTTCTCTGCCATGACACCCTCCCACCTATAATATAGTTATATAATTGAAAAACTATTATGGTAAGGTTTGATAATTTTTCTAAACCCTCCCATTATTTACTTTTATATATCAAATTTAGGAGCATCAAGTCAATCGATTTTTTTTGTTTTTTAATATCGAATTTATCACTATTAAAAAATATCCTCAGGATTGATAAAGAAAATAAAATGAGTCTTTAAGTTTATGAAGCTACGCAAAGAAAAATTACAAAGAAAAATTGACACCCTTTCATAAAAAGATTACAATAAGAATCTAATTATTAAAAGGCATTTATAAGCCATGTATTAATAATCTTCATTCTTTGAGACTTGAGGGAGGTGGTTATAATGGCCGATACTTTTCGGCCAAAAATTTTTGCTTTTTCTTGTAAGCGTTCATCATTGCAGGAAGCACAGAACACCGCAATACCTCTTGCTTATGAAGATGCTGAGATTAATCTAACACTTCTTGAATGCTCTGGAAAATTAGAGCTGGTAAATTTGGTAGAGCCCTTTTTAAAAGGTGCTGATGGAATCTTTAGCAGCGGCTGCCTTTCTGGTGAGTGTCATTTTAAGAGTGGAAATTTACAGGCCGAAAGCAAAGTAATTCTAAGTAAGAATATTTTAAAACATTCTTCTGTAAATCCCGAGAGGTTATTATTCATTAATTTGCCATCAGGGGGCAATGAACAATTTAATCAGTCAATTAAAGGATTTATAAATACTATAAAATCTTTTGGCCCCTTAGGCAGCTCTGAGAATGTGAGCGAAGAGATGGTGCAGCTAAAGCTCCAGGCAGCAAAGCAAGCTGTGAATGGGAAAAAACTAAATTGGGTTATCTCCCGTCGATATCAATTCATGGAGAAGGGCAATCGCTATGGAGAGATATTCACTAACCACGAAATGAACAGAATGTTGGATGATATTGCAATGGATGAATGCCGGCTACAGCAGATTTCTCTGCTTTTGCAAAAAGAACCGTACTCAGCCTTGGATATTGCTGAAAAATTATCTATTCCATCACCCCAAACAGTGCTTCATCTAACCGACCTTAAAAGAATGGGTAAGGCTGAAATAGCTCAAGTCAAAGGTAACATCCCCCTTTGGCAGGCCTCGACAGGTTAAATAGGGAAGGATTAAACCATGGAAAATCGGGAAAAGGCACCATCTGCCTTAGTGGTTGGGAGTGGGATTGCAGGATTGCAGTCAGCTCTGGATTTAGCTGAAATGGGTATAAATGTATATCTCCTGGAGAAAACCCCCTTTCTTGGTGGAGCTGCTTCTTATTTAGATAAAGTTTATCCCGATAATAGATCAGCAGGTGACATCATTCTATCTCTCATTGCTTCAGCCAGAGAGCATCCTAATATTTCAATTATTAGCAACGCTCAGCTTGATGAATTAAAGAAAAAAGGAGTTGCTTTTCAGGTGGCCATTAATAAGGCCCCTTTTAGAGTAACAGAAAATTGTAATCTTTGTGGAACCTGCCTGCAGGTATGTCCTGTAAAGAGCTATAATAGATTTGATGAAGGTTTGAGCCTGCGTACTGCCATCGATATAGAAAATCGAGAATCGTATCCTGCTATTTGTAGCATAGAAAAGGAAACACCTGCATGTCAGATTGCATGCCCTGTACACATTGATATTAGGCGCTACGTTGGATTAATTGCAGATGGAAAATTTGAGGAAGCCCTGGCTGTTATACGTCAGAGCAATCCTTTGCCAGCAATATGTGGTCGTGTATGCACTCACCCCTGTGAGACTGCCTGCAATCGTGCCCTGGTGGATGAACCAATAGCTATAGATGCCCTTAAAGGCTTTGCGGCTGAATACGAACTTAAACTCAGGAATGAAGGGAAAATATCACTTCCTGAAGCAGTAAAGAAAAATGATTTGGGTAAGGTGGCTATAATAGGTTGTGGTCCAGCAGGTCTCACCTGTGCCTACGATCTTGTTAGCTTAGGATACGACGTAACCATTTTTGAAAAAGAATCAGTTCCCGGGGGTATGCTTTGGTTAGGAATCCCTGAATTCCGTCTCCCTCGTGAACTTATCATGGCTGATATTGACTATATAAAAGCGCTTGGAGTAGAAATCAAACTCAACGCTCCTGTCGGTTCAGATTTAACCCTCGACGATCTTTTCAAACAGGATTATAAAGCCATTTTTATTGCAATTGGAGCGTATAAAGGAAGGAAATTAGGAGCTCCTGGAGAAGATGAATACGAGGGCTTTATAGATAGTATAGAATTTCTAAAAAGGGTAAACCTGGGTGATAAAAGCAAGCCAGGATCAAAAGTAATAGTAATTGGTGGTGGTAATTCCGCTATAGATGCATCCAGAGTTTCTTTGAGATTAGGATGTGAAGAGGTTTATATTCTCTATCGTCGATCTCGAAAAGAGATGCCCGCGAATGAGTCAGAGATTGAAGAGGCTGAACATGAAGGTGTAAAAATTCACTACCTCGCTGCGCCCAGTAGAATTTTAGGTAAAAATGGTAAGGTAACAGGTATGGAATGTACAAAAATGAGATTAGGAAAACTGGATGCAAGCGGACGAAGACGACCAATTCCGATAAAAGGCTCAGAGTTTACTATCGAGTGCGATCTTATCATTCCCGCCATCAGTCAAGAACCTGATTTATCATCTTTTCCTGAAGATCATGGCCTGGAGATATCGAGATGGAATTCCTTCGTAGTGGATGAAAAGACATTAGCGACTAATCGTCCAAGCGTCTTTGCTGGTGGTGATGCGGTAACCGGACCAGCAACAGTCATCGAAGCAATTGCTGCTGGCCATCAAGCCGCATGTTCTATTGACAATTATATTAAGAACCTAAGTAAATAAAGACCATGAAGAAGAAAAAATATATACCCGATTTTGCCGATATCCCATCTAAAAGGAAGTCCATGCAGAGCCTTAGCTTGGAGGAAAGGAAGCTCAATTTCGATCGGGTTGAATTGGGTTATACCGTAGAAGAAGCACAAGCCGAAGCGCGTCGTTGTCTGAGTTGTCGCCAATGCATTGGCTGCGCTCTTTGCATGGCAGAATGCAAGGAAAGAGCAATAGTTTTGAAACAAAAAGCGGAAAAGTTAGATATTGAAGCAGATTCGATAATTTTAGCTCCTGGTTTTAAAGCTTTTGATCCTCAGAATAAACCAGAAATGGGCTACAATCGCTATTATAACATTATAACAAGCATTGAGCTTGAGAGGATGCTTAGTCCCAATGGACCCTTTAGCGGATTGGTTTTGCGCCCCTGGGATGGGAATGTTGCACGAACTATAGCTTTTATCCAATGCGTTGGTTCTCGAGAGGAATTTATTGGGGCTAACTACTGCTCATCCATCTGTTGCGATCAGGCTATTAAGCAAGCATTACAGATAGAAGAAAAAGATAGTAAAGCCGAGGTCAAAATTTTTATACGAGATGATATGAGGCCTTTAGGTAAGGGATCCGAAGAATATTTTCAAGAAGCTCTGCAAAAGCCCAAATTTAAAGTTATCAGAGGAGAAGTAATCAAGCTCGATGAGGATAAGGAAACAAAGAACATAATAGTAGAATATGCACGAAACGGAAAGTCAGAAAGAGAGGTTTTCGATTTAGCTGTTCTCTCCGTTGGATTATGGGCTCCGGCATCCGCCAGAGCATTAAAGAACATCACAGGAATAAGATTGAATAAGTATAGCTTTTGTGCAACCGATACCTTTAATCCCGAAAAAAGCAGTCAGACAGGTATCTTTGCTTCCGGCAGCTTTACCGAACCAAAGAACATTAGAGATAGTATGGCGTTGGCTAGTGCAGCAGCAAGCCAAGTTGTGGCCTATTTAAGGCAGCAAGGAGAGCTGGATTCTCCTTGCGGAGATACCGAGGACAAATGTCTGATTATTGGCTCAAGCCCTGCTGGTTTGAAGGCTGCCAAAACAGTTGCTGATTGTGGCTTCCAGGCTGTGCTTGTAGAGCAAAATAATGAGCTCGGAGGAGTATTAAGGGATAGATATTTTGCTATTGCAGAAGATGAAATAAAAGAGGGCTTTAACAAACTTATAGAGGAAGTAAAAGCTAACAATACTATAACAATCTACACAGACTCTCATTTAGCTAATATTAATGTTTCCAATGGCATCTTCAAAGCTAAAATAAGCAAGCAAGATGGCAAAGCTGATATTAAAGCAGGAGCTATAATTGTAGCTACCGGAGCTGAAGAATATGATCCAAAAGAATTTTCATACGAAAGTGAAGATAAAGTAATAACACAATCTCAATTAGCTCAGTTATTAGAAAAAGAAGAATTCTCTCCTTCCAGCATTGTTATGATTCAGTGTGTAGGATGTAGAAATGCTGAACGACCTTATTGTAGTCGGATTTGCTGTGTTGAAGCAATACAAAATGCATTAAAGATTAAAGAACTCAAGCCTGAATGCAAAATTTCCATCTTACACAAAGGTATTAGAGTTTTCGGCTTTGAAGAAGAGCTGCTAACGGATGCACAAGAAAAAGATATAGAATTTATCAAATTATTAGATGATCCCCAACTGATAAAGGATGATGAATTAAAAATTAAATGTCGGGAGGAAAAAGGGAGAAAAACACTTTTCTTTTCTCCCGATCTTATCGTCCTGAGTAATGCCATTATCCCTCATAACATTAATGAGAAATTGGCTACACTATTAGGTATTCCCTTAAGCGAACAGAGTTTCTTTCATTCGATTGATGAAGTTTTGAGACCGCTGGAATCTTCTCGTCCAGGTGTTTATCTTTGTGGGCTATCGTTGTGGCCAGCAACTTTAAAGGAATGTATTAGCCAAGGCAGCGGAGCGGCAATTAAAGCGTGCCAAAGACTGAGAAAGATATCACTAGCAAAAAGCAATAAAAAAACATAAATAGTAATCTCTCTTATTTTACGGAGGAGATGTATAGAATAATGTTATAATTCATTTTTTTGCTCTAATCTTTTTTATAATTAATAGGAGGATTTTTAAATGGCTGAAGAAAAAAAGCTAACTGAGAAAGAGCTACTTGAAAAGGCTTATAAGCCAGGTAAGGATGCAATGATATTACATCCTTTTTATCGAGGGAAATGTGAGATAGTACCAAAATGCTGTATCCGCAGCTTTGATGATTTTGGCATCTGGTATACACCCGGAGTTGCTGAACCTTGCAAGGATATTCATAAAAATCCATTAAAGGTTTTTGAGCACACTAATAAATGGAATTTTGTTGCAGTCATTACCGATGGAACCCGAATCTTAGGATTGGGAAATATAGGCCCCGAAGCAGGCTTGCCCGTAATGGAGGGAAAAGCAATATTATTCAAGTACTTAGGTGGCGTTGATGCTTTTCCCATTTGCCTTGATACTACAGATGCTGAAGAGATCATTCATACAGTAAAATTATTGCAGCCATCCTTCGCTGGAGTTAACTTAGAGGATATTG
This sequence comes from uncultured Acidobacteriota bacterium, assembly GCA_964645975.1. Lineage (GTDB taxonomy): Bacteria > Acidobacteriota > B3-B38 > Guanabaribacteriales > CAZYAF01 > CAZYAF01. Next base: position 50,851 of record CAZYAF010000003.1, on the reverse strand, counting down.
AGAAGCCAAAATGCTTTCATATTCTCGATACCTTAAGAAAAGAAGCTCGCATTCCTGTATGGCATGATGATCAGCAGGGGACTGCTACAGTAACTGTGGCAGGATTAATTAACGCTCTCAAAGTTGTAAAGAAGAAGATTGATAAAGTTAATATTACAATGGTTGGCGTAGGAGCTTCTAATGTAGCTATTTCTCGACTTATTATGGCTGCAGGAGCTGACCCAGGTAAGATTATAATGGTAGACAGTAAGGGAACACTTCACAAAGGTAGAACCGAGCTACAGGAGAAAGAGAAAGAGAAATGGGAGCTCTGCAATAAGACCAACGCAGAGCAAAGAAAAGGCGGCATTCCCGAAGCGATGGAAGGAGCTGATGTGCTGATTGCGCTATCTCGCTCTGGTCCAGGTGTAATAAAGAAAGAATGGGTTGAAAAGATGGCTCCTGATTCCATCGTTTTTGCCTGCGCTAATCCCGTTCCTGAAATATGGCCCTGGGAGGCAAAGGAAGCAGGAGCACGAATAGTGGCCACAGGAAGGTCCGATTTCGACAATCAGGTGAATAATTCCCTCGGATTTCCTGGTATTTTCCGCGGAACTCTGGATGTAATGGCTACTACAATTACCGATGAAATGTGCATTGCTGCTGCTCATGAGTTGGCTAATTGTGCTGAGGAAAAAGGTCTTAGCGATAAATATATTATCCCAACCATGGACGAATGGGAAGTATATCCTCGTGAAGCAACTGCCGTGGGAATGAAGGCCATCGAACAGGGAATTGCTCGGATTAAAATGAGTAAAGATGAGCTCTTCCAGAAAGCTTCTACCATCATAAAGAGAGCACGGGAGCAAACCCAGTTCTTGATGGATAAAGGTATTATCCCACCACCTCCGGCAACTGAATAGATTTTAAATATTAGTGAAGGGGCAATCTTTAAGATTGCCCCTTAGTTTTTACATATAGATGTAAAGCTCTTTCGAAGCAAAGATAGAGGTGTAGCTTGCGGGTTGCAATGTACTATAATAACCGTGATGTGCGGTTAGAGGAGATACCAAAGCCGCAAATTGGTCCTGCAGAGGTATTAATGCGGGTTGAAGCGAGTGGTATCTGTGGAAGTGATGTTATGGAATGGTACCGTATAAAAAAAGCCCCTCTGGTACTGGGACATGAAGTTTCTGGTGAAGTTGTCGAAGTAGGAGAGAGAGTTACTAAATATAAAGTTGGCGATCGTATATGTGCCTCACATCACGTACCCTGCAATACCTGCCGATATTGCTTGCGCGGACATCATACGGTATGCGAAACTCTCCGTACTACAAAATTTTATCCCGGCGGCTTTTCTGAATATATTCGTTTACCAGCGATAAATGTGGATCGAGGTATATATCCCATACCAGAAGATGTGTCTTATGAGGATGCCACCTTCACTGAGCCACTGGCTTGCGTGCTGAGAGGTCAGCGAATGGCTCGCTTGCAGCCTGCAGATAATGTTCTCGTTCTTGGTAGTGGTATAGCAGGCTTGCTTCACATTCAGCTTGCAGCAGCTCTGGGTGCAGGAAGAGTAATAGCCACGGATATTTCTGATTTTCGTCTAAAAGCTGCCAAAAAATTTGGTGCCGAAGAGACAGTAAAAGCAGAGGAGTTTACTCCCGAGCTTTTACGAGAAATCAATAATGGACATCTTGCTGATTTAGTAATCGTGTGTACTAGCGCTACATCTGCATTCAATCAGGCACTTCAGTCAGTAGATAGAGGAGGAACGATACTTTTTTTTGCTCCTACCAATGAGGGTGTTACCATACCAATCTCAATAAATGAGCTCTTTTTCCGCAACGATATAACCATAACCACTTCTTATGCCGGAAGTGGGACAGACCACGTTTTCGCTCTTGAGTTGATACGAGCTGGTAGAGTGAAAGTAAATGATATGATAACACATCGTCTCGGTCTGGCAGAAACAGGAAAAGGTTTCCAATTGATTGAGAAAGCAGACGATTGCCTAAAGGTAGTAATCTTTCCGCAAAAATAAAAATAGGTAAACATACTACACCTAACGCTTTCATTTTTTAAATAAAGTATTTTAATTTGGTTTTTGATTTATTAAACTTGTATTGCTGTAAAAAATACAATAGCAAAAGGAGGGACAGTATTATGGATTGGGGTATGCAAAATCGCCTATCTAAGATAATTAAGCCTGAAAGCGGCCGCACAGTTATGTTAGCGGTGGATCATGGCTATTTCTTAGGTCCCACCAATAGACTTGAACAGCCAGAAAAAACCATAAAGCCGCTTATATCTTATGCCGATTCCCTCATGCTCACCAGAGGAGTACTGCGTAATTGTGTTGACGCTCATGCAAATGTGCCAATAGTACTCAGAGTTTCAGGCGGCAACAGTATTATTGGCAAAGATCTTTCAAATGAAGAAATTACTACCTCCATGCAGGAGGCAATTCGCCTTAATGTTTCCGCAGTTGCGCTTTCCATATATGTGGGTACTGCGTATGAGCATCAAACACTCATGAACCTCTCAAAGCTGGTTAATGAAGGGGAGGAATATGGAATTCCAGTGTTAGCGGTCACAGCAGTGGGTAAAGAGCTGGAAAAGCGCGATGCTCGCTTCCTCTCTCTGTGTTGTCGCATAGCCGCTGAATTAGGTGCTCATTTTGTGAAGACTTACTATTGTGAAGATTTTGAGAAAGTGGTCGAAAGTTGCCCGATTCCCGTTGTTATAGCAGGCGGACCGAAATTGGATAATGAGCGAGATGCCCTACAGCTTGCTCACAACGCAGTTCAGCATGGTGCCGTCGGGGTTGATATGGGACGAAACATCTGGCAGTCTGACTATTCAGCAGCGATGATACAGGCGGTAAGGAAAATTGTACACGATAAGGCTTCGGTAGACGAAGCTCACGAACTCTTTAAGAGCCTTAAATAATAAGAGCAAAACCAAGCAGAAATCATAAAGGCTTTTGGCTTCCAAGTTCAATGTTTTTTAAACCACAAAAAGAAGGCATATGTTTAAAAGCCATCGGGGTAATCCATTCTCCCTTTAAGAAAAAAGAGGATGTTCCCCTATGGGATGAAAGGTCTAAAATAATTTCTCGCATTGAAGTCTATAAAGAATATGAAGAAGGACTTACTGATATAGATGGTTTCTCTCACCTCTTTATCTTCTATTGGTTGAGCGATACTAAACCCTATTCATTAAAAATAATACCTCGTCGAGATACACAACTCAGAGGGCTATTTGCTACGCGCGCCCCAAATAGACCGAATCCCATTGCTCTCACTTTAGTAAAACTGATAACCCGAAAGGGAAACATCCTCGAAGTGAAAGGCCTTGACGCTTTTGACGGTAGCCCTCTTTTAGATATTAAACCTTACACACCTGATAGATTTCAGGCGGACACAATTTCCCTTGGATGGTTAGAGGGAAAACTGAACCTAAAATGAAGCTTAATTGATCAATAGTATTAATAGGGAAGGAACCAATTATGAAAGATTGTGCGAATTACGAAGAAAACCTAAAGAGATGTAACTGCACTTATGAGCCATGCTCACGCAAGGGTCGTTGCTGTGAATGTATACAATATCATTGGAGAATGGGGGAATTACCCGCCTGCTTTTTTCCCCCTGAGGTTGAGAAAACCTACGACCGGTCCATTAGAAGATTCGTGTCTCTGCATAAATAAAATAATTTGCATTATTTGTTAGCTACACTCCTGCACCAGCTTTTTGCAGCAAAATCTTCCCTACCTCCTCTTCAACAGTAGCTGCTCTAAGGAGAGGTTTTACCATCTCTTCTATTGTTACTTTTCCTGCCATGAAATCATCGCTCGCCTTAAGGGCTTCTTCATAACATTTGATAGCTTCTTCAAGAGCTTGAGCTGCATTTACAGCTTCCTTATCTGAAGAAAAATGTTCCTTTAGAAATCTAACATTATCTCGCCGGGTGTAGCTGGCAGCTTTCAGTTTCCATTGGATATAGTCCCAAGGGCTGATATTCACGTCTACTATGCTCAATACAGCATTCGGTTCTTTTTTATCAGTTGCTGACCATGATTTAAGATCATCTGCTTCTCTTTCAATCTGGAGAGCAAATTCTTTGATGGCAAAAGAACCCTGACATATAGGTCCCCACTTGCTCCCTATTAAGAGCTCACCATTCCTCTTCCATATTTCTCTGATGTCTTCCACCTTCTCAGCTTTTTTAAATATCGTGAAGGAAAATTTCCATGGATGATTAAATCTCTCGTGTATATCTCTCATCGCATTAATAAGCGTTTGGTCGGTAACCTTTATGCCTTTTTTACCTTCACTAAATCGGTCTTCGCCTCCGGTCTCATAATAATAGAAGTCAGCTTCATTATATCCCACCAATACTGCACTGTGACCGCTAAAACCTTCTTCCCCTCTAAGAGCGCGTGAATTGTGAGCAATCCTTATAGGATAGCCTTTTGATAAATAAAATTTTAAAGCTTTGAGTATGGACTCATCATTATTAGTTATGATATACCTCCTCTTTAATCCTAAATAGGGGGCAGCCACTCTGAATCCCGGTTCCGGATCAGACCAGGGCATGAAACTCTGCCAATTACCAAAAGAAGCAGCCGAGTATGAAAATCCCATAAGGAAATTAAAATAATCAAGTGATTCTTCAATACCATGATAATGAGCGATCATCTGCAGGCTCGCAGATTGGCAGTAGCTCTTTTTATACGAAATCCAGGGGATTCCTTTCAAATGATATTCCGAAGGAAAACTTCCAATAGCATCAATTTGCAGCTCTTCAGGCTGATATTCATTTTGCAAATATTTCTGCTGAAAATATTTGCCTATATACGAGCCAGAAAACCAAAGGATGGTTCCTAAAACTATTATCACAATAGCAATAATGAGGATGATTTTCTTACCTTTTTTCATGAAAAACCCTTTTATAAAAATGTGCTATAAGAAATATTAATTTTATATTGGCTACTATACTATCATTCTCTTTGCTTAAATCAAAAGAAAAAATGTATTAATTATTTTTTTATTGTACTTTTTCAAGGTATTGTAGCAGATAAATTTGCATCTATATGACATCAGTTCCATAAGCTAATAAGGATGAATAAAATGTCATATGCTCCATTTAGGTAGTTTTTAGCTGAAGGGAAACTGCGAGACCTGGCTGCTTATGACACCAGCAAACAGTATGGAATGCTCCCTGCACCTTCCAATGAGCTGGATGACTATGCCCTTGATATGCCGGCTCGTGGAGATATACCGGATCCTAAAAAACTATTACCAACCATGAAAGACTGGGCGAACTCTATTATGGAGATGTTCAGCGGCATCTCCAGTTCCATTCAAGCCACCTTTGATAGGCTAAGAGGAGGTTTTGATGATATCTTCAAAAGCTTCCGGGCTGGCAGCGCCGAAGGAGGAATCCTTGGAGGAATTGCTGGAGCCCTGGAACCAATTGGCAGTATGGTAGGGTTACTCACCAAAGTACCTGAGATAGTAAAACAGGTGTGGGCTTCGATTAAATATTTTGCCAAGGGGATAGCCAGCCTCTTCAATGGCATCGGTGATTTTATAAAAAATATAGATACGCACTTATTTTTATTTATTAAACAAAATAATTTATTACCGCAACAGTGTTTTGCAAAAGCAGGTTATGTAGAGACAGGCGGCAAAGACGCTATGCCAGCGAAGCTGATTGGTTATTTTTCTGCAACGGACTCCCGTGTAGGGACAACCTATTTGGCTGTCCGTTTTTCCCTATTAAATAAATAAAATGTAGGGACAGTGCTTGCCCCTGTCCGAAGCGTTGTAGCCGCTTATTCTTTTCTTCTGTCTGAGGGGGTGTGATAACGCTTTTGCTGGTTACGATTGTAAAGAATAACCTGACATTTAGGTGATAATGTCAATCATTAATTTACACGATGTTAGGCAAAATTGGTTAAAACCTACCACCTATTTTGCCTATATATGAGAGCATTAAAAATTTCAAGCTAATAGTTATTAAGCTAAATACAAAAGCTATTTGAAAGCTGTAAATGTATCTTATAAATTGATAAATTTGCTATGGTTCAAAAAATTCAATCAATAAATAAATCGATAAGGCAAATGTAAATAAATAGAATAAAAAATTATATATTCGTCTAATTGTAATTTTTCCAGTAATTAGCTCTATTTTGTATTTGAGTTTTTTTATTAAAACTCTACCGCAATAGCGGCAGACGATGGCTTCATCTTTGATTTCTTCAGCGCAATATTTACATTTTTTCATCATTAGTTTCCTTAATTAGAAAGTTATTAGTAGAAAATAATATTGTGAACGAAAGGAGATGCTAATTCAACCTTTTCATTTACAAATTTAATGGAATATATGAAAGAGATAGTTTTTTAGGATTTCAAGATTCACTTAACGGTTTGTTATTTGAAACAGGCGAAAATGAGCTGAAAACTACCACCCAAAATTCCTTTGTATGAGAGCAGTTAAAAATAAATTATAGGAATTTGCACTTTTACTTAATTACAAACGCTCTTTGAAACTCATAGATATTAGCAAAAGATTATTTTGTTATATTGAAATATTCTAAATATTCAATTAACTTTGAAATCATAATAATCAAAGCAATAAAAATTAAAATAATTTTATAAACACTTTGATAAGTTATTTTTAAAGCTTTTCCAGTTATGAGTTCTATTTTATCTGTAAGTTTTTTAACTAAGCCTCGGCCACAATAACGACATATTTTAGCTTCATCCTTGATTTCTTCAGCACAGAAGGGGCATTTTTTCATTATAATTCTTCTATTTAAAATAACAATGATTAGTAAATAAAATATAAATAAAAATAATGTTAATTACAATATTTTTTTGTTTTAAAAGATTAATAACCTATTTATTAAATAAGGAGAGGTAAGATATGGCAAATATCGATTTAAGAATGGCAGTTATATTAGATACCAAACAGATGGAAGAAGCACGAAAATTGATGGAAGAATCGGATAAGAAAATCCTGCAAAGAATGGAGAAAGTTGGCAAGTCGATGAATGATTTTTTGGAAAAATTAGGTCCTACAATGAAAGAATTTGTAGAAACATTTTCTAATGGTATAAGTTCGATATGCAGCAAAATGGATGAACTAATAGTTAAAAATTAAAAAACATATTTTAAAAGATATTGTAAAATGACAATAACACCTGTAATTAAGAAAATCAAACTTGCAATGAAAAGAAGAATTACCATTATATTTCTCTTGCTATCTCGCTCTGAAGGAGTGATTGTTAAATCACTTCCGCAATATCTGCATACAATTGCTTCATCTTTTATTTCTTCAGCGCAATATGGACACTTTTTCATAACTAATCTCCAGTTGGAATGAGGTCTTCATGTTTAATAATACTATAAATGAGAAAAAGTTCAAGGTGAATAATTTTAAAAACCATAAAAGAAAGGAGAAGTTACAATGGCTGTAATCGATCTGAAAATGGCAGTTGAAGTAGACATGGAGCAACTGGATAAGCTTCAAGAAAAGATGAAACAGACAGATGAGTTATTTCTCAAGAAAATGGAAAAGGCAACCACAATTTTGCCAAAAGGTGTAGAAAAGGTGGATCATGCTTGGTTGAAAATGGTGTCGAAGGTAGGTGTTTATGTTGACAAATTAATTCAACATACCAGAAGTGGGATTGAACTCATTTGCAGCAAGATGGATGAGATGAAAAACATATTATCTGGTATCAGAGATGATTTAGCAGAAATTGAAAAAGCTATAGACAAAGGTACATTGGTTCAAGGTTTTATTACCCTTACTGCAAGTGTTTTAAGTGTTTCTGCTACATTTTTAACAGCCAAAGGTTCTGTTGTAGCTTTTGCAGCAGCACTTAGCCCTCTCTTGCTGCTATTAGGCAAAGGTGCTCTAATAGTTGGTACTTTCATTGCGGCATTAAAGTTCACCGATTGGATTTTAGAAATTACTGGTGCTCGAAAGTATATTGATGATTTTATGTTCTGGGTTGTAGACAAATTTATAAATATTAAAGACGAGATCGTAGAGGGTATAAATTATTTGGTGGATTACCCTGCAGAGCGACTATATGTTTTTAAGGAATATGGAAAGAATGTAATAAATTATTTTAGAGAAGGGCTTTTATCTGCCTGGGGAGGGGTTAAAAATTTAATTAACGACAAGGTGGATTGGCTAAAAGATAAGCTGCAGTTTCGTAAGAGCCCACCGTTTTCCATTATCTATGGCTACGGATTGAGATTCATGGAAGCCTTTTGCCAGGGGATTATGGACAAGACTCCGCTGTTGGAGAGCACCTTAGATACCGTTGCTGCTAAAGCCGAAGCCATTCTGCAGATTCCGGTCGAAGCCTTAGCCACCGGCTCACTGTCAAAAAGCTCAGGCCTCTCAGCTGGCGCCGGGTCTGTCTTGATGCCGTTAAAGGATGATTTTAAGAACTTCTATCATGACATAACCAGTTTTGAAAAGGATGCCCAGCAAAAATCGCTTACCGGTTGGAAGTTCTGGGCTGACAGCATCATAGATTTCTTCAGCAGCATCCATGGTGGTATTCAGGGAACATATGAATCACTAAAAGGTGGATTTTCTGATATATTTAACATTTTCAAAGGCCCGCAGGTCTCCCCCGATTTTGTTGGTCCGGTACAAGAACAAGGCCTCTTCAGCAAGATAGGAGCTGCCTTAGGCCCCATCGGCAAAGTAGCTGGAGTTATAATGCAAATACAGCAGATAATCAAGCAGGTGTGGGCTTCGATTAAGGATTTTGCCAAGGGGATAGCCAGTCTCTTCGGTTGGATGACCGAAGAGGAGAAGGTGCAGAAGGATGTGCTCAGAGACCTGGGAGCCGCCATCTCCGATGACCTGGCAAAGAAGATTGCCGATGCTTCCAAGGACCTGGGCGACCGCTTCAGCGCCGTGACCCTGCATCTGGGCGACATCATGCGAGAGACCGACATCACCGCCAAAAACTTCGACACCTTCGCCTCCCGAGCCCGGGATGTTTTCTCATTATTAGAGACCGGCATGATAGACGCTACCATGGCCACCTCAACCCTCAACGACGTGTTCCCGCAGTTGGCAGATGAGATGGACAAGCTGGGCATCACCTTCAACAAGAACATGATAGACATGATTCAGCTCAGCCGCCAGTTTGGCCTGGAGGTTCAGAGCATCAAGCAGTACGTGGAGGAGAAGCTGGGCATCGCGGTGCAGGGATTGACAAAAGCCACCCAGAACCTGGGAGAGATAGGCCAGGCCGAGTTCGAACGTTTGGCAAGAGCCGCCTCTGCCACCTTTCAGGAGCTCATGAAGAACGGCAGCGACATAGCCTCCGCCATCGACCAGATGAAGGAGGTCATCGCCAACCTGGGCAAGGCTCAGGAGGAGTACGGCCTCAAGGGCAGCGCGGCCTTTAACCAGCTCAAGCGCTACGGCAATCTGGTGGAGACCAACCGCGCGGTTATCGAGTCAGTCAAGGGGATGACCGATGTGTACACCTCGCTGGCGCAGGTGGGAGCCATGAACCAGCAGCTCTTCACCGACTGGCAGCAGGACAGCCTGGCAAACTACGACAAGCTGATTGCGGGCGGTTTCAAGCAGAACGAAGCGCTGGCCATGATGGCTCCGACATTACAATCATTAAAAGAAGCGCACGAGACCATGGGGTACAAGATCGATGACAACACGAGAGCCCTCATCGAGCAAGCGGAGGCAGCCGGGCTGCTGAAAGCGGATCCTATGATAGAGATGCGAGATGCGGTGATAGAGATGAAGGATGCGGTCTACGACCTGATCGACCACATCTCCGGTCACTCACCCCCCTGCGGCTCGCTGATAGAAGCCTTTGGTACGGCAGTTGAATATACCAAAAGCTACGGCCGAGAGCTGATCAATGCCTTCTCGCCCTTGCCGGTGCAGACCCTGATCAACGAGATAGGCGAGATACCGAAGGACATCGGCATCCACGTGGGCTACACCTACGACGAGTACGCCGGCCCTTACGGTGGTAAATACGGCGGCAGCTATGGCTACGGAGGAGGAACCGGCCCCGGAGGGAAACCCTACTATGCAGCGCAGCACGGCGGCATCTTCACCGTCCCCACCCACCTGCTGGTGGGCGAGAACCCAGCCTACAACCCCGAAGTAGTACTCAACCGCTTTCAGCTCGAACGCCTCCTCACAAAATCCCCCGGCCCCGGCCGCAACCTCAACGAGAAGGATGGGAAGCCGGCAGTAATCGTAAACAAGCTCTATCTCAATGGCAAAGAGATAGCGCAGTGCATAAAGGAGCTTTCTCAGGACGGGCTTCTTTCAATAGACGAAAGAGCCATCAAGACTTAGTTGCCATTTTTGTTGTCTCCTTTAATTTGGGGGCAGCCTCACCGGCTGCCCCCCTTTTTTTATTTAACTACTGCTTGCTTTGGAGGATTTAACGAAGAGGGAAAGCGGAGCTTATTTATTAAATGGTTATAAACTTCTTCCATATTTTGAAATAATATTGAATATTGCATTGTTTACTATTAAAGTGGCATTGGCAATTGTTCCTACACAGCATTTCTTTGCTGTGATTTAGAGGTGAGTAGACAAATAGGTTGTCACAATATGGTTAGCTTTTTGAAGGATTAAGTTGTGGACTCTTTGAGGAATTCGGCCAGATGACGAACCTGCACATCGGAATTATTACGAGCCAATCCATCTCTTAGATAGAGCACGCAACCCGGGCAGCCGGTGAGTACCAGCCTGGCTCCGGATTTTTTAATAAACTCAGCCTTTTTGTCGCCGATTGCTTGCGAAATCTCAGGCTGGAAAACACTGAAAAGTCCGCCGAAGCCGCAGCAAAGGTCAGCACCTTCCATATCCACAAAGCTTTCGCCAGCAGCATTCTTTATCAAGTCTCGCGGAGGCTGTGAAATATTCTGAATATTCCGCAGATGGCAGGGATCGTGATAGGTAATACGTTCATCAGCCCGGGGTTTAAATTTGAAATCATTTTTATGAGCCACTAAAAATTCTGACATATCCAGTACTTTAATAGGTTTTCCTTGACGATTAGTGAATTGATAGTAGTTCTTGAGCGCACCACCGCAGGTAGCGCAGGCAGTTATAATAAAATCTACGTCAGTTTCTTTAAATGCTTCAATATTATTATGACGAAGTTTATCCGCTATCTTCACCATGCCGTTATAGGTAGCTGGCAGTCCGCAGCATCCTTGTTGAGGAGGTACTACGATGGTATAACCAGCTCGTAATAGGAGTTTAATAAGGCTACTGCCTATTTCTGGCAAAAGGTAGTTGATGGCGCAACCGATGAAAAGCCCCACTTTACCCTTCTCGTGAGGGGCTTTTATTTCACCTGAATACTCGGATATGAGAAAGCGCTTTGCCACTTGCGGGACGAGCCGATTTCTTCCTATGAATGGCAAAGGGAAGCGCAGGCGAAGGCCACTTTCTTTTGGAACTTTTCGTAGCACTATTTTCTGGGCGATGCGAGCAAGCCTCATGCCAAACTGCAGAAGCCAATTAGGATGGAAAAGCTCCAGGAGAAATTTTTTTGTCAGAGGGAGGCCTGTCTCCTGTGCGAGCTGTGCTCGAGCGGCCAGCATGACGTCCACGTAGTTTACCATATTGGGGCAATTTGCCTGGCACTTGCCGCAGAGAAGGCAGGTGGAGAGCAGGTGGGCAATTTTCGGTTCTTCTTTGAGCTTTTTTTCTCTGAGGGCTTCTATCAGTGCCATTTTGCCCCGGGCCACGGCGGGTTCCTTTTGCAGCACATCAAAAACAGGGCATACGCTTCGGCAGAGACCGCATTTAACGCAGCTAAAGGCTTCTTCTTTTTCTAATTCCTGTAAGTTTCTTTTCTCTATCATACTATTTAAAAATATTATAGCATCACAATATAATTTTCTGGGAATTAGTCCCATTACTATTTATAGGGTATTTTATGATTTTTTCAATAACAATTTTCAGATTATTCGCTGAAATACTTTTTATGTGAAATAGTATTTGCCAAGGAATATATGTTGACATATCATAAATAGGACATTTCAGAAATTTATAGGAGAGCATATGGCTTTAAATGTATATGATAACCTGCTCGATTTGATCGGAAATACTCCTTTGCTCAGATTGAAGAAAATTGAAAAAATGAATCATGCAGAAATTTATGCCAAGCTGGAATTTCTTAATCCGGGAGGCAGTATAAAGGACAGAGCTGCTCTGGGCATGGTTCTTGCTGCGGAAAAGGAAGGGAAATTAAAGGAGGGATTTACGATTATTGAACCGACCTCAGGCAACACGGGTATAGGATTGGCTCTTATTGCCTGTCTCCGGGGCTATCGGTCTATTATTGTGATGCCGAAAAAGTACAGCCAGGAGAAGATGAAGCTGGTGAAGGCCCTGGGAGCTGAGCTGGAGCTTACAGCGACTGAAGAGGGAATGGAGGGAGCCATTAAAAGGGCTGAAGAACTCAACAAAAAGATAGCAAATTCTTTTTTGCCCAATCAATTTTACAATCTTGCCAATCCGGATTATCACTACCAAAGCACGGGGCCGGAGATTTATAAGCAGATGGAGGGGAATATTGACGCGGCAGTTATTGGTGTGGGAACGGGCGGTACGTTTACCGGGGTGATGCGTTATTTAAAAGAGAAGATACCACAAGTATTAGCGGTTGCAGTGCAACCGGAGGGCTCTATTTTGGATGGAGGAACTTATAAGTCGCATAAGGTCGAAGGAATAGGAGTGGATTTCTACAGCCCAACTCTGGATTTGGATTTGATTGATCGTGTTATTACAGTGTCTGATGATGATTGCTTTGCCACGGCCAGATTACTGGCACGTAAGGAAGGGCTGTTGGTTGGTGGTTCTTCGGGAGCGAGTGTATTTGGTGCTTTGCGCATAGCTGAGGAGTTAGGGAAGGGCAAGAGAGTTGTCACTATTCTACCCGATGGGGCCGAAAGATATTTGAGTAAATGTATATTTGATTAATCTAATGCTTAGCTTTGCCTGGGTTTTATTGAGCTCTTTATCCAGTTGAGGTAGTCTTCAGAACCAGCTATGATGGGAATACTGATAATCTCAGGGCACTCGTAGCTATGGATTTGTTTAATAGTAAGAAAGACCTCATTAAAGAGGTGCTCGGCAGTTTTTATTAATAAGATAAATTCCTCCGCACTATTAATTTTATCCTGCCACCAATAACGGGATTGAACACTCGGTATTATATTTACACAGGCGGCAAGCTTAAGCTTTAGGAGCTCATCGGCAATCTTTTCCGCTAATGCTTGAGAGTCCGTAGTTGACATAATTATGATTTTGTCTTCCATAATTCCAACCTTTCTTTATTTAATCGTAAACTCAATATTTTTTCTTCTCATTTGCTTATCTATCAAAATTATTTGAAGATTTCAAGTCAGAATATATTTCAGCTTGATATTTTAAACATGATGAATATTCAATCAAAATTAAAGTATAATTAATAATTATTTTATTTGGCATATTATAAACTATTTAATTTATTTGCTCTGAGAAATCAGCTATAATAATTAATAACATTATAGTATAACAATATTAGGGTCAGGATTATTATATTGTCAAAAATTATTTTTTTATAATTCTAAATGTTTATAAATCACTCAGGAGATTAAAAATGTCGGAGTTAGGTAAAATATTGAGAGAATTTTCTTGGGTATTAGCTCTGGTACTATTTTTATGTCTGGTGGGATGCGGTCTTGTTGAAGATATGGAATGGGAAGATATTAAGGATGATGGCACTATTTCCGACTATCAGGACTTTCTGAGAAAATATCCCGTAGGTATTCATGCTGAGGAAGCACGCGCAATACTTAAAAAATATCAGGATGAAATAAGATTAGAGTTTAGAAATGTAAAAAGAGTTAAGATCTTAGTTGAAGATTCTTGTGAAGGAAAAGAAGTAGTAAATCTTCCATTAGCCGCAGACATAAAAAAATTTTTAGAGAAATATATCGGCTTGAATGTAGTAAAGGCAGATGCAAAAGAATACGATGCTATTTTAAGGATACAGGCAGAAGGGCATTTAGAGGGTGCTAAACAAGGTCAATCAATTTCAATATATAATACCTCGGATTATTCGGGAGCCCTATTAAAAGGCATAATTTCATTAAAGATTCCAGAAGGTACCACGCTCAAAAAGACCTTTCAAGGATATGTGAACATCGCGGAATGTATAAAGGCCCTGAGTTGGCGAACTAAAGATTTAACTCCATATAATGTAGCTCTGAAGAAATCTGGTTCTTATTGGCAGAAATTATACGAAATTATAATAGAAGCCTATGGTGCAAATATAGTATTAGATGTTTTACGGAGAGATCCTTTTATTTCCAGAGAAAGTGCGAAAGAAGCATTAGCAAACGTAGGGAAACCAGTTGTCAATTCACTTATTGATGTGATGAAGAACAAGGGGGATGAGTTCAGCAGGCTAAGAGACGAAGATGTGCAAGAAATTTTAGCAGCAATAGGAGAGCCAGCGGTTGAATCCTTGATAGATGTTTTCAGAAGTCATGCAGATAATCTTAAAAGGATGAATGCAGCCTGGGTACTTGGTGAGATTGGGGATAAGCGAGCAATTCGTGTACTTATTCCCGAAATGGACCATCCCGATCCATATCTGCGATACTATACAACTGCGGCACTGGCGAAGATAAAATATGCTGGCGCTTTAGAGAATCTTTTCCTTGTACTTAAAAGTAATGATCCCGTTCTCCGGAGAAGAACAGCTGCAGTTCTGGGGAAAATTAAGGATAAAAGAGCACTTGAACCGTTAATAGAGGCTGCGAGAGATGAATCCTGGGAGGTGAGAATGGAGGCTGTGTATGCGTTGGGACGCATTGGAGACAATGGCGCAGTTGAAACACTTATTAACGCTTTGCAGGATGATAACTGGCAGGTGCGGCAATGGGCAGCCTGGGCACTTGCTAAGTTCCAGGACGATCGGGCAATAGAAGCTTTAATTTCTGCTCTGAACGATAAAAATTTGAAAGTTAGGTTGGCAGCAGCAGAATTTCTGGGTGATATTAGAGATTGGCGCGCAATTGAGCCCCTAATTGAGCAACTTAAGGATAAACATTTATCGATAGGACAAAAAGCTGCAGACTCACTCGAGGAAATAACAAAACAGCCGTTGGGCAATGATTATGATGCCTGGTCAAAATGGTGGAGGGAAAATAAGCATAAATACCAGCCGAAAGAAGACAGATAATTTTTGAATTATACGTTTAATCAGAAAAGTCTCTTTTTTTTAAGCAAAATTAAGTAAAATAAGTTTTAGATATCAAAAAAGTATTTTTTTCTTTATAAAAGATGCTATAATTAGGTAGAATATTAATTTATAAACAGGAGGGGTCTAAATGAAGATATTGATTTATCTCTGTATCTTAGTAGCAGCCATTGTGCTCATTATAGGCGCGGTTCTCTCTTTTGGTCATTGGACATTTATAAAACCAGGTCTAACTTACTGGAGAGGCGGAATTGCCATTTTGATTTTTGGTATTAGCCTTATGCTGCTTCAGATGTCGGGAGTTCACAAAAAGAAATGATCAAGTTCTAACTCCTACAATTTTTAGAAAGCAATTATTCTGCTTCAGATGATGTTGTAGTGGTCGACAGGGAGTTTCTGAGAGTATAAGTTATAGGAAAACGAGATTAAAGTACTCTGTTCGAATATGTAAGTTATACGTTTGCTCTCATTTTTAAAAGGTAGGGGAATAAAGAATAAGATATTTTATAATCCCCTGCCTCAATTTTTAAATTTTGAATTTGAAGCTCGATGAGGTTAGGCATTTAAAAATTAAGTTTTGTTTAATATTTCAAATTATCCTTTAAGCGCATTAAATAACCTACTTATATATGAGCAATTTTGTATAATATTTTACTAAATAGCTATCTTTATATTTCAGTAAAGTCTTTATTCAGATTCAAGTCTAAAGATTATTATTTATATCAAAAAAAATTTTTTAAAAAAACTTGAAAACTATATTAATTAATTATATAATATATTAGTTAATTAGGGGGGAGGGGATTTATTGTTATGTGTTTAGTAGAAGTATAATTAAGGGGTACAAAAATGAATAGAAAAAGAAGAGGACCAAAAGGGTTGAAGAGTAGAAAAAAAGTAGGAAAATTCATTCAAAAGAGAAGGAAAGAACTCGGCTTAAATCAGGATCAGGTAGCTAAGGTATTGAATTATAAAGACAAACAAGCTATCTCCAATATAGAGAGAGGTGTTGCTCCACTTCCCTTTAATCGCATAAAAAAGCTGGCTAAGTTGCTCGGAATGGAGAGGAAGACTTTGGCAAAGTTGGTATGTTTGGATAAAGAATCTGATTTATTTAAAGACATTGAGTTTGTGTATCACACTGAGACAGAAGCTGTCGGACCAGATAAGAAGAGAGGCAAATTTATGGTGCCAGTTTTACAGCAATCTCAAGTTACTGGTTGGAAAGATTTCTCTGACCTCAATTACCCGCAAGAAGCTTCTTCCGAATATGAAATGGCAGAAACTACTGATCCAAAAGCATTCTATGCATTAATTGAAGATCAGCATGAAGCAAGTAGTCCTATAAATAAAGGTGATCTCCTTTTGGTGGAACCAAATCATTCTTACAACAAAGGAGACTTAGTATTAGCCATTCACAAAAAAGAGTTTTTACCTCGAAAATACTCCAAAGTAAATTCAACAATAATACTACAGCCATTAAGTCATGAAAAAGATTCCATAGTAATAACTGAAGGTATGGATGTAGGAATATTCTTTATTCGAGGTCTTAAGAGAAGGCTAAATACTTAATTTTCTTTTTTTTCTTCTATTTTAGGATTTCCTACCAACAAGCTTTCGAGCTTTACGATAACTTCGTGTAGATCACGAAAAGAGAAAAATTTAATTTTTTCTTTTCGACAGAATTCTTTTAATTCGCCTTTGGCAAATACAATATCTGCTTGCTTAGAAGGGCATCGATCCGTATTTCCATTACCGATATAAATTGTTGTATAACCTTTATCTTTTGCAGAGCGGATATATTGTGTTTTACAGTGATTGCATTTGTCACAATCCGAGGAGGTACCTCCGGGAATGATTTTCCATTTACCATTTATAACAATTGAGTCATTCGATTTCAGATTAATTTTTTGAATTCCGTTTTTCTTTAATAAATGTGATATTATCCAGCGAAATCCTCCGCTTACAATTGTTGTTGGAATTTCTTTGTTTTCACACCAGTGAAAGAACTCATTAGCATAAGGGTCTAATTGAACTACTTTATCCAATTGTTCTAAGGCCTGCTCTTTTTCCAGGTGGATCAGATTAAATTGCTTTTGTAGTCCTTCAGCCTCCGTTATTTTATTTTTAGCAATTTTGTCTTCTATGTTTTGCCAGCATGTGTCGGCGAAATTATTAAGAAGATATTCTAAAGTGTCAACTACAGTAACTGTACCGTCAAAATCGATAAAAAGTGCATATTTCATTATATCCTGCCCTATTATGAATTTAATATGTTTCTATTCTTCCATGGTTAGTATAACTTTTATCACATTTTTTTGTTTGGCAAAATTGAGTGCTTTTAAACCCTGTTCCAAAGGAAAACAAGCAGATATAAGAGGTTGTATCTTGACAAAACCGCGAGATAAAAGCCTAATAGCAGGCTTAAAAGGGCCGCATCGAGAGCCAATCAGTTGAATTTCTTGTATTACTAATTTTGCCAGATCAAGGTTATACTTCTGAGCTATAGTGCTTTTGAGTACTATTTTTCCTCTCGGCTTAGCAAGATTTAGGGCCATTTCTAAACCTTCACGAGAGCCGCTACATTCAACTATTACATCAAATTTTTGTTCAAATTTTTCTGAGGAAAGTTTAGTATCTATTCCAAAATTATCGAGCATATTGAGCTTACTTTTGTTTTTGCCAATTACTAAAAGTGTGCATCCCTTGAGGTGCATGAGTTGCGCTATTAATTGACCAAGCCGCCCATCACCTATAATAAGCACGGAGTCCTCATGTTTTATATGCACTTGCTCCTCGATCTCCAAGGCCGCTGCCAGAGGTTCTATAAATATTGCTTCGTCATCTGAGATAGTATCTGGAAGCAAATGTAAATTTCTTTCTGGAAGTGTTGCATATTCAGCAAAGACACCATCTTTTTGAAATATACCGAGTACTTTTCGGTTAAGACAATGACGACTTTCATTCTTTAAACACCACAGACACTGATTGCATCCAATATTTATCTCACCTACTACTCTTTTTCCCTTGAATGATGAAGAAGAACTTACTTCGACAATTCCCACAAATTCGTGTCCCAGAATACCTTTGAAGTTCATATATCCTTTTATAATTTCCAAATCTGTTTGACAAATACCGGCTCTCAGGATTCTTATGAGCGCTTCACCCTTTTTTGGTTTTGGTTTTGGGATTTCTTTCAAAGTAACATTTTTATCAAAAAATAATGCTTTCATTTTTGTGTGCTCATAGTATTTTCAATTTTAAAAAAATTATTAGAGCTATTATATAGAGCTATTTGTTATTTGATATTATACATATGTATATTAACGGAAGAAATTAATTTTTTTTATTTTTGAGAAGATTCTTCTTTGTTATTACAAAAAAGTCTGGTATTATTTATTGAAAAACTAAATTAGAATTATAAGTGTTTTATTTAGGCATTCATTTACTAAAACTTATCAAATAATGAGGGGAGAGAAAATGGCTGATAAAATTGATTTTGAGCAGATTTCTCGCAAGATAGAATCATATAAAGATGAGATGATTGATTTACAAGGAAAACTAACAGCAATTCCCGCTATTAGCCCCCTTAGTGGAGGCGAAGGGGAATGGAAGAAAGCTCAATTTATAAAATCATATTTGGGAAAAATTGGTTTTGATGAGATAAATGAATATAATTCACCTGATGATAGTGTACCGGACAAGTTAAGGCCTAATATTGCCGCCATAATTAAAGGCGAAAGTAATGATTTCACCACCTGGGTGATGGCGCATATGGATGTTGTTCCTCCTGGTGAACTTTCGTTATGGAAGACGGATCCTTATAAAATCGAAGTCAAAGATGGCAAGATCTATGGAAGAGGCGTCGAAGATAATCAGCAAGGATTAGTATCCTCAGTTTTTGCCGCTAAAGTTTTTAGAGACTTAGGAATCAAGCCCAAGCACAATATCGGTCTGATGATAGTTGCAGATGAAGAGATGGGTAGCCAGCATGGAATTCAATTTATCCTTAAAGAGCCCGGTATATTCAAAAAAGAGGATTTAATTATTGTACCTGATGGTGGAAACTCCGAGGGAACGATGATAGAGATAGCAGAAAAGTCAATTTTGTGGTTGAAGTTTACCACTAAAGGTGAGCAATGCCATGCATCAACCCCTCAAAAGGGTATAAATACGCATAAAGCGGCAGCTCATCTTATTGTAAAACTTAATTCTCTGTATGAACTTTATCCCTCCAAAGATAATTTATTTGAACCTCCATATAGCACGTTTGAGCCAACCAAAAAAGAAGCTAATGTTCCTAATGTAAATACTATTCCCGGAGAGGATGTCTTTTATTTAGATAGTCGAGTAATGCCTGAGTATGATATCAAAGAGGTTCAGAAGAAAATAAGGGGAATGTGTGACGAAATAGAGAAGGATTTTGGTGTCAAGATTTCTTTTGAATCTCCTCAGAGCGAACAGGCAGCCCCTCTAACTCCGTCCGATTCACATGTAGTAAAGGCATTGGAGCAAGCTGTGAAGCTTGTTTATAACAAAAATGCAAAGCCCATGGGTATTGGAGGAGGAACAGTTGCAGCTTATTTCCGAAGGGAAGGATATAATGCAGCAGTTTGGTCCCGTCTCGACGAATTGGCTCATCAACCAAATGAATATTGTATTATAGATAATTTGATAGGTGACACTAAAGTCTTTGTCTATATCTTTCTAAATGAATAATATATCGACTTCAATTTATTTACATATAATTATTTTTTCCAAAAATTAAATCTGATCTTTGAAGCAGGAGGAGCATATTTCTTTAAAAACAAAGCTTTTTTGCTTTATTCTCCCATAGAGATTTACATGAATAATTTTATGATGCTAATGCAGCGGAGTATTATTTTAATGTAATATCTCTCTTTAAGGTGCCAAATCTACTACATTTAGCTTCAATCTTTATCGTGGTTCCTTCTGAAACATCCATTAACAGATAAACAGCTTCTTGAAAGTTATTATTAAATTGCTTTTTAAATATCTGGTGTAATACCAGTGTATTATCAATAAAGATTTTTATCTCTTTAACATAGTGTTTCTCACCATCTTTAACTGAATGTGCTACTTTTAGCTTAAGCACCTTAGTTTCTTTATCAAATTCAAATGTAATATTATTAGGTGCATGAGCCATAACTTTGTTTGTTATCCCGATTAAGCAGATAAGAAATAGCAAAGCAAAGACAAAAACATATTTTTTCCTCATATTTTTGCTTCTCCTTTTTTAACGAGACAAAATTACTAATATTAAATGTATACTGGCAGCAATAATGGCTAATATAGCCAATACCCTGTGATATTTAAAGTTCCATCTAAATAAACCGAATAAAAAAGTAATGACGAGCAAAGAGTATGCAGTGATACCTAAAGGTATTACAAAATTGTAAATATCCATCTTAAATTCCTATTGATATTTAGTTATTCACTAATTTTTAATTACTTATTCTCTTTATAAAGATTTTATCATGATTAAATACTATTTTATATCTATTGTTGTTAATAAAAATGATAGTTTAAGTTTTGATTTATTTTTGATAAAATGAAAATGATAACGGATTGATAAATTATGATAAATCTGGAGTAATAAAAAATGGGGCAAAAGTTAAAGGTTGGCGTTATTTTCGGTGGCAAGAGCGCTGAACATGAGGTTTCTCTTGTTTCCGCTTCTTTCATAGTTGATAGTATGGATAAGAACAAATATGAAGTCTATCTCTTCGGTATAACCCAGCAGGGGAAATGGATTGCTGGTGATAATAGTTTAGAAAGATTAAAGGAAGGTGAAATATCAGGAGTTTCAGACTTTCCTCCTTCATCATTATTAGATATGGATGTTGTCTTTCCGGTGCTCCATGGTCCCTTTGGAGAAGATGGCACTATCCAGGGAATGTTTGAGATGCTGGGTATTGCCTATGTTGGCGCCAGTGTGCTTGGCTGCAGTCTGGCAATGGACAAAGCTGCTGCTAAGAGCATTTTCCTGCAGCATAATCTTCCTGTAGCAAGACATCTCTGCTTTAGCTGGAAGGAATTGGAGAAGGATTCAGAAAGAATAATTGACCAAATTGAAAAGTACTTAGGATATCCTTGTTTTGTTAAGCCTTCTGCTCTGGGTTCGAGCATCGGAATAACGAAAGCAAAGGAACGTTCTGGCTTAAGTGAGGCTCTTCGGCTGGCGTTAAAATTTGATCGTAAAATTTTAGCAGAAGAGGCTATAGATGCCCGAGAGATTGAGTGTTCGGTATTGGGTAATGAAGAGCCTTTTGCTTCCATACCGGGGGAGGTTATTCCTGGAGGGGAGTTCTATGATTATTTTGATAAATATGTGGATGGAAAAAGCGAGCTTGAGATTCCGGCCAAATTAAGTCCAGCGAAACAGGAAGAAGTGAAGGAGATAGCTATAAAGGCTTATAAAGCCATTGACTGCGCTGGGCTTGCCCGAGTGGATTTTTTGCTGGATAAAAATACCGAGAAGCTTTATCTTAGCGAGATAAACACTATGCCCGGTTTTACTGCAATTAGTATGTACCCAAAACTCATAGAGTATTCCGGTATAAAAGCCCCTGAATTAATTGACCGGTTGATAGAACTTGCCTTGGAGCGTCATAAGCTCAAAAGTAAGCTATTGATAAGCTTTGACCATGGAAGCGATTGGTATAAGGGGGATTAATAGTCATCTTAAGATAATAGACCGCTTTTTGCTCATCACCAAAAATATTCTTTAAAATGGGGTATTAGATGAAGCATATATTGATCACTGGCAGACCGGGTATAGGCAAGACTACCATAATTGAAAAAGTACTTTCTGGATTACGGGGAATAAAGATGCAGGGTTTTTTTACCAGAGAAATTAGAGAAGGCGGTGCACGTACAGGATTTAAGATAATTACTCTCGAAGGAGAAGAGGGTCTTTTAGCTCATGTGAATATTAAGAGCAGATATCAGGTAAGCAAATATAAGGTTAATATAAAGGATATAGAAAGATTAATAATCCCATCTCTCATCCCCAATAAGTCCTCGCAATTGATTGTTTTTGATGAAGTAGGTAGAATGGAGCTTTTTGTTCCTCGATTTAAAACTGTTCTGCTGCAAGCCCTCAATTCTGAAAGACCGATATTCGGCACAATTCAACTAAAGGCAGAACCATTTGTTGATATGGTAAAAAAAAGGGGTGATGTTAAGTTTTTTAAAGTAGATTTAGAAAATAGAGATATTTTACCACAGAGAATTTTGCGCTTATTATTCCAATCAATAAATATATAGATAATACTAATAATTATTGAGTATTTGTCAAGCTCGGATAAAATTTTCGTAAGGCTCTACTCTGAAGACGTCTGGTAATATTTGGTCCATATAGCTCGAAATAACGCGCATTGGCAACATTAAAGGCAATATCCAAAGCTTTAAATAAATCGCCCCCTATTTTCCGACCACCAAAATAGCCTGCAGCCTGAAAACCTACAGGCATTTCTTGAGAAAGTCTTTTTAAACGATTTAAGGAGCTTAAGCCCATTTCTTCTTTTAAATTATTCATTTGCGTCCCAAATCTTCCACTATATACTCGTGCTCCATATAGGACGATATCGTCAGGGAGCAATCTATCTTTAATAATAGCAAGAGTAGAGTGGGTGGTAAGGAATTGCCAGGGAAATTGCATGGCAAAATGGTCTATCGCATCTTTCCATATGCCTAAAATTGTATCGGGAGAATATTTGTTTAATCTTTTAAGTTTATTAGGCAGATGGAATTCAGATGATTTGAAATGAGCAACAGTAACAACTATATTTTTTAGATTTGGTTTATTTCTTATCAAATCAGCTAAATCGGAGACAAAATCGAACCATAGCTTCAAATAAACCTTATGCCAGGGTACAGGAATTTTTAATGTTCTATCTTGATATTTTACATTAATACTTCGAGCTCCTCTGGAATAAATCCACTCCGGAGTAGAAGCGCCGGGAGTGACCCATAAAGTGACCTTTTTATTATATTTTGCAGCTAAATTAAATCCGTCATTAAAATAATCGATATTCATTTCTCCTTCTGAAGGGCATATTTTATTCCATTTGCTCCTCAAACATATTCCATCAACAAATGGAAGTGAAGCAGCTTTTTCCAAATTTAGCTTACCAGAGCGCCCGAGAGCGAAAATGCCTTTATAATCGCTTGGATCAGCACCTGAAAGTGCTGGTACCCAATTAGCAGCCAAATATGCTCCCGCTAACATCTTAATAGCTTCACGTCTACTGATACGCATGCTAACTCTCCTTATAAATTAGTACCCAGAGGTTCCGTCTCTAATGCTGATTTAAAGAGAAAATTATGGAGGAAGCTTATTTTAATTGGCTAACTTAGGGAAAGATTTAGAGGTTTTTTAATCCCAGCGATATATTAGTATATTTTTGGTTCAAAAATATTTTCCGTTATTTGTCTCCTCAGTTTCTTGAAATGTCTTTTAATCCTCCTTTCATTCTGTTGTACTTTTGTAATTCGAATCAACTTCATTAAGAAAACCTATAATATTTTTGAATTATATGCTGTCTATCCTTGAAGCTATTCTTTTATCTGGCCTTTACGGTTTATATTATATAATATAAATAAGAATAATGCAAGTAAAAAAATAATGCTATCTTTTTGGCATAGAATAGCTTACGCTTATCATTTTTTTCTTTAATTATTTGAGATTTTTCAGAAAAGATTCTGGCGAATAGAATAATGAGTTCTATTCTCGGTGCTGATTTTAAATATTTGTAATCTTTTAAAGAATCATTGTTTAAAATAAAGCGTGAACCCAAATCTACCGTTGTAGTTATTGTCATCATTAGAAATAAGAAAAAGTGGAGTCTATAGGGGATTAAAAATAATAACCATTGTAATAAAGGAAGGACTTTTGGCTCATATATTTATTAACATCAAGTATCAGGTGGGCAAATATAAGCTAAATATCGAGGATATCTAAGGTTTGATTATTATTTTGGCTTAACATGATATTAACTCTGTACCTAAGCTGATGTCAGCTTAATCGAAAAGCTATTTAACACACTTTTGTGATTAATTGTGAAAATGTTGGGACCATATAATTCAAAGTAACGAGCATTAGCAGAATTGAAGCCGAGTTCCAAGGCTTTAGATAAATCTCCTCCTCGTTTACCCGGGCCAAAGTATCCTGCTGCTTGTAAACCCACCGGCATCTCATGAGAGAGCCTTTGCAACCGTTTAAGGGTATTTATTTTTGTATACTCTCTGAGATTATTCATTTGAGTACCAAATCTTCCACCGTAAACTCTGGCACCATATAAACAGATTTCATCAGGAATAGTTTTATTTTTTAGAATTCCCATAGTAGAGTGAGTGGTAAGGAACTGCTGAGGAAATTGCAAAGCAAAATGGTCTATAGCATCTTTCCATATACCTAAAATAGTGTCGAAGGAAAATCTCCTTAATCTTCGCAGCTCTTTAGGAAGATGAAATTCGATAGATTTGAAATGAGCTACTGTTACTACCACGGTTTTGAGATGTGGATTGTTTTTTATTTTTTTAGCAAATTTACTGATAAAATCGAACCACATCTTTAAATAATATTTATTCCAGGGTATTGGGATCTTTTTATATTTACCTCGGTTATTCACCTCAACAAATTCGGCACCCTTGGAATAAACCCACTGAGGAGTGGCAGCGCCGGGAGTGACCCATAAAGTGACTTTTTTATTATATTTTGCAGCTAAGTCAAGACCTTCATTAAAATAGTCTATATTTATCTCCCCTTCTGAAGGGCATATTTTATTCCATTTGCTTCTAAGGCAAATTCCATCAACAAATGGAAGAGAAGCAACCTTTTCCAAATTCAGCTCACCAGAGCGCCCGAGAGCGAAAATGCCTTTATAATCGTCTGAATTAGCATATGAAAATGCCGTTCTCCAATGGGCAGCCATATATGTACTTGCTAATAATTTAATTGCTTTTCGTCTGCTAATGTGCATACATTCCTCTTTCAGCAAAAATTCCAGGAGCCCCGTCTACTATTATGCTCGCAGCACGGATTCGGAGCAAGAGTTATTCTGAATTATTTATCCAATAAGAATGCAAGCTAAAGAGCTTTTTATCAAGATTCTGTATTTGATTTTCCATTTTATTTATTACTTGTTCAAAGGTCTTTGCTGCTTCCTTATTAGTTCCATTTTCTCTGAATTTTTTTAAAGTTTCCTTCAATTCTACTACATTTTCAATAATACTATTAAATTCTTTTTTGAAAATGAGCCTATCTTCTTTCCTACTGACCATGCGTCTTCTATCATAGGTGGTTTTTCTTTTATTCATTTTTGCCTCTAATGTATAGAAGTAAAAATAGATTGACTCAAGGCCAAAATGTTAATTTCCCCATTTTTCATAATGGATTATATTTTTTAAATTTTTCCTTTCTTTCTCTTCTATGCTTAATGGCTTTTCTGGATATCCTAAAGCAATAAGTATTACTAATTCTATGTTTTGTGGGAGATTTAAAATTTCTCTTGCTTTAGAAGGATCAAATGCAGCAATCCAGCAGGAACCCAGACCTTCGGTTGTAGCTGCTGCCATCATCTCAGTGAGGGCTATAGTCACATCAACCCAGGCATAATTTTTTTTATCGTAGGAACGTATCCAGGCTTTATTGGGCTCAACACAAGCAGCAATAATGATGGGTGCCGTATTGAGGCTTTTTCGATTAATTACCTCATCAAATTCTCCCCGTTTATCTTTGGGAAGTATGATGAAGTGCCAGGGTTGCAGATTAGATGCACTGGGCGCTCTTCGGCCTATTTCCAGAATGCGGTCAAGTTTCTCTACTTCTATCTCTCGATCTTGGAATTGTCTAATACTGCAGCGTCTGCAAAAAAGCTCATAAAAGCAACGAATTTTTTCATCTTTAATATTGTTAATGTCAAACATAGTATACCTCATTTTATTTTATCTAACTAATTCATTTATTACACTGGAAAGCAAAGTTCTCGGGAGAATAATGGGAGCTTGGAAAAAAAATGAAATCATTTCTTTCATTTTTAGTGAGTACCCTAAGCAATCCATAAGTATCAAGCTCAATTCTTTAATAACTGAAAGCCGAGATGCTGCCTTTTTTAAGGCTGATAAATCACCATAAGGAGAAGCATATTCTACTACTACATCAATTCCTAAATTTTTCCATCTGGTTTTAGATATCTCTACCTGCTCTTTAAGTGGAATTAAGACACCAAGTTTTCCATTATTTAAAAGCTTTGCTATTAATGAATTTAGAAGGTTTCCTGTTTTAAGAACAAAGGCTTTTGCTGGTAAGGTGTCAAAAGGTGTGGTGCAAAGAATTGCAACCAGTTCAGCACCTGCCTTATGAAGATGGTCAATTTTTTTTCCCAGTAAGGTGGAAATTTTATTTTTGCTTACTACTAACGATTTATTTCCTTTAATTTTGGTTATCAGTGGAAATTCACCTGCTGAGGGAGTAAGCTCTGCTATTTCTTCCTCTGAGAAATCGTCAAGAACACCGGCTTCAATTATTTTAATGCGTGAATCAATTAATTTTTTCATTTCTTGAAAAAGGTCGTCTCTTGATGATTGACCAATAGTGAGTAATCCGACAATAGGGAGACTCATGCTGACTCACCTCATTTTGTCTTTATGTTAGGATCTTGAAATTTTTTCATAACACCGTAATGAGATATTAGTTGTTTAAAATCCTCTTGGTAGCAAAGGTCACAATTACCAGAGGTAAAAGCTTTTGCTGCTTCTATATTAAATCTCACTGCAGTTTCGATGTGGATTAACTGATTTGCTCCAGTAGCGCACCCCGCTACAGGCATGAGAGAAGTAGTCGCTATTCCTAATACTGGAGAATTAGTCACTACTGCAGGTTGTAGTATGCTATTAATATGATATATTTCATTGGCATAAGGAGTTATGTCTGCTGTGGTTAATGGAAAGATAACAGGTGGGGCACCGCTTACGGTTTGCATTATATCCAAAATTTCATCAGTCGGTCTGAGAATGTACCCTTGTTTAACAACTGGTGATATGGCAAAACCTAAATGATTTATAATGCGATTGGCCTTAGTGGCATCATTTGATAGTATAGCATCCATTTCTTCATCAACCTCAAAACGATTCATCATCTCCATGTCCACTGGAGAATCCATGAAAGGCACAGGTTTATGAGGTTTAGTTGGGGCTGATGGGCATAGGTGTGTTGTAATTATGACATCTCCATCAACTCTATCACCTTTGCTAATCATATCGGCGAATTTCAACATACAGCCGATAGCAATAAGTGCACCATCGGCATCAGAGACTATGCCAATACGTTCAGGTCTTGCACCGATACCACCAACTCTTCCGATTATGCCGATAGTAGGAGCATTCCCTCTTGATAGTTTTCCTTGAGTTCCGGCAAAAGTTACTTTCAGGAAATCAGTTTTTCCCTTTTCACTTTTGATATTTTCTATTTTTATATCACAGGAAGTCTGATTCTTCAGAATATCAGCTATTTGATGTGCCTTTGCTTGCGGGCTATCCAATAGATCAAAGGCTTCTATCACTTGCTTAAAAGCCATATAAAATTCCCCTCTATTTATTTAATTAATGCATTTCTGTACGAAATAATTTTTGTGAATAGATAATATAAAACCGTTGCTGATATAATACCATTAAATGCTGCAACAGAAAAGGGAAAAATTTGGAGCTTGAAGGGATGTCCAGAGGTTATCCAACCGATTACAAAGGCCGTAAAATAAGCTACAAGAGCTGGGCGATTGCATTGCTTATTCCAGGCTTTACGCATATCAGAGGTATTTTTGCGGCCAAGAAGATAATAATCTGCTACTATGATGCCGCCAATAGGTCCGATTCCTGCGGTAAGCAGAACTAAGAATAAATCTAATCTTTCTAAAATACCGAAAGCAGCAAGCACTGAGGATAGCAATCCAACAATAATTGTAAGCTTCCATTTTTTCCATCGGATTATATTATTTAAGGCTAAGACTGCCGAATAGAGATTATTGTCATTTGTAGTCCATTGAGCTAAGAGAAGAGCAACAAAGCCCAATAATCCCAGGCCAGCATAGGTAGGCGAAATAATAAGCTCAGGAAGCATTTCATGGTATTTACCGGTCTTCATAGTAAGAAGAGAGCCTATAAGGTGTAGCAAAGCACTTGCGCTCATTGCGAATGTTGCTGCATAAAAGATATCTTTTAGCTTATTTCGTGCATAGCGAGCGACATCAGAGCTGGTCACAGCACCAACGATGAAGCCCCCTGCTACGATAGTTGCTGCAGCTCCAACATTAATTGGATAAGGATCTGGATTATGTGCTTTTGCTAATGCAATCAATTGTTGAGGAGGTAGTAAAGGGATATTTAGTTTGAAAACAGTGGCAATGAAAATACAAATCATCATTGGAACAGCAATCCAGCTCAAAAATTTAAGACCTCTGAATCCGACAACAGCGGTTGTCATCATTAGCAGGCCGCCGCAAAAAGCTAAAGGAGCTAAAGGTATATCTATTTTAATATAAGCTAAAATAGTACGGGCAAAAAGATTGGCCTGAACACCAAACCATCCCATGAGAGAGAGGGCAATGGAAAGCGAAACAATTGTAGAACCAACATTACCAAATGCAGTACGTGCAATTAAGGGAGTGGAAAGGCCAGTTCGTGCACCTATGTAACCGCTCAGGGCCATCATAATGATCAATATTAGCTCTCCAAGAAAAAAAGCTAAAATAACATGGCTTATACGACCCAGTCCCATTCCCACCATCATACCTCTGAGTAATGCAGACATAACGATTGCGACTCCCACCCATACTACACCTATACTTAACCAATGTTTGCGTTTATTCTTGGGAACGGGTGTTAAGCCATAATCTTCTAAAAATTTATTTTGTATACTTGCATGCATAATAATCAGTTTACATGGGAGGATAAGGGAAAATTTATTTCAAAATAATAAAAGCATTATAGCGCTTCATATCAAAATTGTCAAATATACATATAAAACAGCAAATTATAAAAATAATAATACGGTATTGTTTTGTTAAGATATTCGTTTAAAATAAGATAGAGGTTTTGAACAAAAAAATTATTATGCTATGTTCTGAACGTAGGAAAATAGAAAAACTTGTTTTTAGAAAGGAGTGAGATAAATTGAATCAAGATTTTAAAAAGAACCAAACAGGTAAAGAAATAAAGGTAGAGATAAAAGCTGATGAGGTTACCATGCAGGGAATCTATTCTAACTTAGCCAGTATCTCCCATGGACCTGAGGAGTTTTATTTTGATTTTGTCAGTATATTCCATGGCACCAAAAATGGGAAGTTGGTTTCTCGGATTATTATGAGTCCTGCTCATGCCAAACGTTTTCTCGGTGCTTTGCAAAATAATGTAAAAATATATGAGCAGAATTTTGGTCCGATTAGGACTCCCGTTGGGCCAGAACCCAAAATAGATATTATACAATAATATTACAATTTTTTAAGAAGAGCTTTTTTCGATAAAAATAAATTATTCTCTAATATAGAATTCCCAGGCACACAACCAGTCTGGTGGGTGCTTGTCAGGGGGGCAGGCAATACAGGTGGTTTCAATCCGAGGGTCAATGGTTTTCGCAAAATTGCTATATTCAACAATACCTACCGATTTACAGGGAAAGTCGTTCAATCCCCTTCGTTTTCGAGCATCCTGCACTCGACACTTATTCATCCTAAAAACACATCGATTATTCGTTGCTTCGATCACTTCTTGCTTATTTATGTGGGCATAAAGACGAAAGTTAAGCGCCTGAATTAAAGCAGTGATACCTCCACCAGGTTCTATATTTAGCCTGTTCATAATCCTTTTAGCTTCGATTACAGTAAAGTGTTCCCATGCCTGGCGGTCCATCTCAATAGCTGCTTCCATACCATAAGCTCTCTCGACTGCCTGAAACCATAGCCCATCATGTGCCAACCAGAGTTTTGCTGCATCAGTGATAATTTCCAGCAATTCTTCCTTACTAAAATCTCCAATATGTTTCATCTTATGAAATCCCCTCTTGTATAAATCCATAAATCTAACTTTTTCTTTTTAGTTATATTAGCACAAAATTGTAAAAAAGATGATGTCAATGTAGCTCATAAAAATAGAAAAAGAGAAATTAACAGAGCTAAAATAATATAAGGTAGTTTTAGCTTAATTTTCCTCAGGCAGCCAGATTGTAATTTTTGTTCCTTTTCCGGGATAGCTTTTTACAGAAATTTCACCTTTATGTTCTTCTATGGCTTTTTTGCTGATGGCTAATCCCAATCCGACTCCTGAATCTTTGGTAGAGAAATAAGGTTCAAAAAGTCGTTTTAGTGTTTCTTGATCGATACCGGTACCAGAATCTGAGATTTCTATTTTAATTCCCTTCAATCCTTTTCTTCGACTCAATTTTGCATTTATGCTAAGAGTTCCACCATCCGGCATAGCCTCAAGGGAATTCTCTATAATATTAGTGAAAGCTCTCCTTAAGAGTTCTTTATCTCCTTGGATAAGTGGAAGCTTCTCTTCTATGTGTATTTTCAGTTCATATTTATCTCTCTGCAATGAGCTATAAGCACATACAACATCGTTAATTAATTCCTTTATATTTAATGTGCTCAGCTTTAGCTGAGGGAATTTGGCGTAATGTGAAAATTCGGTTGAAAGTTGACGTAATAGGTTTACTTGATTTAATATGCTCTCGATACAGGTATTACTAATCTCTCTATATCCCCTTGGTTGATCCTTAATTACTTGCTTAAGGTGCTCTGCAGAAAGTTGAATTGGTGTTAAAGGATTTTTAATCTCATGTGCTATAATCCGAGCCATCTCAGCCCAGGTAGCTAACCGATTAGAGTTGATCACATCAGTTATATCTTCAATTAGTATTATTGAACCACTGATTTCTTTTTCTCTTTCTTTGAGTGGAAGGAATTTGATGCGTAGATTCATTTTATTACCAAAACGTTCAATTTGGATCTCTTGGCTTAGCTGTTTTTGAGGCTCTCTTAAATATTTCATCAATAAGCTCTTCAGTTCTTTTAATCCACTGGAGTTAGTGATAATTCGAAGGAAAGGAAGGCCAATGAGTTTTTTTTGTCTTATTAAGAGAAGTCGTACGGCTGAAGGATTAATTGTAGTAATTGTACCTTTATCGTCTAAAGACAGAACTCCAGTAGGTGCATTGAGAAGTATCTGCTCGATATATTCCTTCCTTTCACGAAGTGCTAATTGCTGCTGTTTTACATTTTTAGCCATGAGATTAAAGGACTCGACTAACTCCTTCATTTCATCTTTTGATCTTGTAGATACTTGAAGATCGAAATTTCCTTCAGAAATCTGATAGGTACTTTGTGTGAGTTTCTTTATAGGACCTGATACTTTTCTGGCAATAGAATAGCTCAGAACAGAGCAGAATATTATCAAGAGAACAGTAGCTATAAAGATGGCATCATTGATTTCGGTGATTTCGATTTCAACCTGGCGTTGTTCTAACATGAGGGGAGTAGATAATATAGTAGATTTTTTAATGGTAGGCAGTTCAATGGGGACATTGATAACCAAATAGCTAAAATCGCCCAATGTATATTGATTTGCATAATAGGGCTGCTTAGCTAAAGCTAACTGATAATAAATATCTACATCAATTCTGGGAGATATGAAGCCGGCAGAAAAAAGTTCACGCTTATTAGTTGCTACAAGATAATCGTTAATAAATATGTGAATATCTCTATTTGCCCAGCTACTTATGAGTAGAGCAAGATTATCGTCTATTAAATCTCCTGGTTTGTCCTTTTCTTTTTCTTGAGCAAAGAGATAATCTTCCATTGCTCGTTTGGCAAATTCTGCAGTTGCTATGCCTTCTTCCCTGATTTGTCTCATTAACCTATCGGAGAGATAGTTACGAATGCTTAACGATAAAAATATCATCGGTATTATTGAGATTATAATGAGAAGAGCCAATATTTTTCGATAAAAACTTTTAGAAATTCCTTCCCATAAATTAAACCAATTGAAGCGAAGATGTTGTACATTAGCCATAAAAATAGCGAACAGCAAACATAAAAATATAATAATTATACCGTTAATAGCTAATAATCCTGTAATAGAAAAAATATAATCTTTGAGACCGAGCAAGGGAAATGCAATAGCAAATGGGGAGTCTAACGCTTCGAAATAAACAAGTCTATAGTTTTCATTATCAGAGGATAACTTTTTCCAAATGGGCGGTTTTCTATTTTTGAGTTCTTTTATTGTTTGATTATCTATGGAAAAAATTTTATTTGCCGAGCTGAAAATGATCCTCCCATTCCATTCATAGACCGTGAGGAATAGTTGGTCATTGAAAAGAACACGCTCCGGATTGGAAAATCTTTTTGGATGGAAGATCTCATAATAGGGATCGTTTAAGTGGACGAAGGCTAAATTATCGTATCCGGTTGAAATGGATACGTTTACTGCTCCAATTATTTCTCCATTGTCTAAGATTGTTTTCGTCCCTTGGATGACTTCCATTTCACGGCTTCCGAAAAGCAGCCACTTTAAGCTAATATGCGGCTCGATATATTGCTTTAATTCCTCTAATTTTTTAGTTTCAAAATGAGGAAAATAAAATGAAAAATTATCAATGAGTTTTCCTTGAGAGTCAAAGACTGTTATAGAAGAATTAAACTCAACTGTTGCATAACCCATCTCCCTCCAGAAGGAGTAGGCTACACCTCTATTTTCCAATTCCGCTGATTTTAAAATATCCTTAAGTCTTTTTGAATGGTCAATTATAGAAAAAGATTGACGGAGCACAAAGCCACCATAATCCCTTTGGTTTTCAATTTGAGGTATAAGCTCTTTTTCCACAAAATTGATTTTTAATTCATCGAGATAAGTAAAAATACCCGGGTAATACAACAAGATCGATGAAAATGCTAATAAGAATAGAAAAATTATGCGAGCTAATAAAGAGCTTCTATGAAACCAATCCCGAATCTGATGGTAATAATACGCTAATATACTAATAATTATTAGCAATAGTAATGTGCTTAACAGAAAAGGGAAAATTACTTTGTTAATGAGCAAAAGCACGAAAATTATTGAAGCAGAAAAGAGAATAAACAGTTTTAGTGATGGAGATGGCTTGGTATCCCTGCTATTAATAGCTCTAAATAATATTAAAGCAGAGCAGAGTAATACAAGAAAGCTGAGGGCAAAAAGGTGTATTCCTAATCCAATGCATAAGCGAATAAGATTCGGCGATTCCAAAGAAAAAATAATAATCTTTGCTCCAGAATTATACGCTACTGTACTGATAAATTCATTGAATTGAAAGAGAAGGAAGGCAACAAGCAGGATCAGCAGAAAAGAAGAAAAAAGCCTGATGGCTCTTATGTTGTTAACCCTGAATTTTTTATTAATGTTTCGTTCAAGAGGCGTACTTTTTTGTCCTATTTCCCAGAAAAATAATCCTACAAATAACATGCTCATAAAAAAGAAGAAAGAGGTCAATAAGAAATCGGCGGGGGATATCATGAGCTGCAGAAAACCCTTTAGCATAAAATATCTGGGTTCGAAGGTGGATGAATGCATTAAGTGCAGAGGAAAATTAAGGTAACTGAAAAGCCAGCGGATTGACCACAATAGAAATAGAAGTATCACGAGATTTGTTAGACTGTTCACGGCCTTCTTTAGGAGATGAGGCTTGTTAGTAGCCTTTAAAACCATGCGATAAGCCTTTATCTGGAGCACCGTCAACCATAGGAGCAGCAAAATAATTACTAATGCTGCAGTTGTTTGTAGTTTGCTGCCAAAACGATTTACGTATGATTCTCTATCGAGGCTTACGACAGTTGCTACACCTAAAATGTCTTTGTCAGAGCTATAGAGAGGGTAGTACAATCTTTCACTTTCCCCTCGGCTGCTACGCCAGACAAAAGAACCATGACGCTCAAACAGAGCCTTAAGATCACTACGTTCCTCTCTAAAATCGTAGAAATCAATGCTTATTCTTTCTCTTTCAGGTAAAAATGACAATAGAAAATTATTTCTATTTTGCGCAGATTCATTGTTTATATTATAGCTTGATTCCAGAAGCATCTGTCCTAAAGCATATCCAATTACATTTTGTTGTTTATCTTTTAAAACTGTTAAAATGTTTAACCAGGTATTTACAAAGCTTTTATATGTAAAAATGTTTTCATCAGTTTTTAATATATGATCAAATTCAGTATCTCCTAATGGTTTGGTATTACCATACCAGGCTATTATGTTGCCTTCAGAAGTAAGTAAGCTTAATCCAAATCCATTTCCAATAGGTTTTTGTTCACTAAATTTTTTTCTTAAAGTATCAAAAATACTTCGTCTGTTGGCTACATTTCTATCCTGAGTGAGTAGGATTTGCAGCTCTTCATCATTTAATATAAGTCTCATCTTGTTTTCTAAATATTGTGCATACTCATGATTAAATTTTTTTCCTACTTCAGTTGCATGTTTTTTCATGTCATCTCTTCTAAGAATATCCCACTGACTATAGACATGATTGTCATATAAAATGAAAATAGCACCTAAGACATAAATGAGAAAAAGGGCGCCCATGATTATAGAAAGGTAAGATGAATAGGGGGAGGTCCTAAAGTGAGGCAAGATGCTTAATAAAAATCCTGATAATAGTAATACAGAAAGGGTAATTTTTATTTCTATTGTAAATACTCTGAAGTTATGTGCAGTATCATAAATTGCACCAACAAAAATAGCTCCTAATAATATGAAAAGTATAATTCTCATTCTTGATACATATTTTCTTTTTATCTCTTTCATATTTATCCATTAACCAATAAAAATAATTTCAATTTGCAATGAAATATCTGTTTTCAGACATATCTTCATTAGTTTTAAAATAATTCAACTTTACTACGAAGTGTTATTTTTTTTAATATTTTTTATATTGTTTAGTGTTATTTACAATTCCTCTATTTGAGGAACGGAATTTTAATCCCTTTTTCTTTAGCTGTTTTTATTGCCTCTGGGTAACCAGCATCAACATGTCTGGCAATACCGCTGCCCGGATCTGTAGTGAGCACTCTCTCCAGTCGGCGAGCGGCCTCGGCTGTTCCATCTGCTACGATTACCATGCCGGCATGGATGGAATAACCGATACCTACTCCGCCACCGTGATGTACAGATATCCAGGTAGCTCCGCCTATTGCATTGATCAGAGCGTTAAGAATGGGCCAGTCAGCAATAGCATCGCTTCCATCTCTCATTCCTTCGGTCTCGCGATTTGGAGAGGCAACAGAACCACTGTCCAGGTGGTCGCGACCTATTACTATAGGAGCTGTAATTTTTCCATCAGCGATGAGCTGATTAATCTTTAAGCCAAATTCTGCTCTCTCACCATAACCAAGCCAGCAAATTCTTGAGGGTAAACCCTGGAATGGCACTTTTTCTCTGGCAAGTTTTATCCAACGACAAAGCGCTTCATCCTGCGGAAAGAGTTCGAGAACTGCATCGTCAGTCACATGTATATCGTTTGCTTCACCTGAAAGGGCAGCCCAGCGGAAAGGCCCCTTACCCTCGCAGAAGAGAGGTCTGATATATTCGGGTACAAAGCCCGGGATATTAAAAGCATCTTTGATGCCCACCTTAATGGCTTGACCTCTGATGTTGTTACCATAGTCAAAAGCCACTGCTCCTTTTTTCTGTAAATCGAGCATTGCCTGCATATGAACGGTAATAGATTCCAGCGCTCTTTTCTCATATTCTTCTGGGTTGCTCTTTCTCAGCTTTAGTGCATCCTGGTAACTAATCCTATGAGGAACGTAACCGTTGAGAGCATCGTGAGCTGATGTCTGGTCTGTAAGCAAATCCGGCACTATATCACGCTTTACAAATTCCGGGACTATATCCGCAGTATTGCCCAGCAGCCCTATTGATAAGGATTCTTTTTTCTTTAGGGCCTGGTTGGCCAGTTTCAAAGCATCATCCAGACTATCAACACCCTCATCACAATAGCCCATCTGCAATCTACGCTGTAATCGGTTTTCGTCTACCTCTATGGCGATAATAACGCCTTCGTTCATGGTAACTGCCATAGGCTGGGCTCCACCCATACCACCAAGACCACCGGTAAGAACCAGCTTTCCTTTGAGGCTGCCGCCAAAATGTCTTCTTGCAGCAGCAGCGAGGGTTTCATAGGTTCCCTGCAGAATACCCTGCGTGCCGATGTATATCCAGCTCCCTGCAGTCATCTGGCCGTACATTATAAGACCCTTTTTGTCCAACTCATTGAACTTTTCCCAGGTTGCCCAATGGGGTACCATCATTGCATTGGATATCAAGACACGAGGAGCATCAGGATGGGAGGTGAAAATGCCAACAGGCTTACCCGATTGTACTAAGAGCGTTTCGTCATTTTCCAACTCTTTAAGGCTCTCAACAATTTTATCGTAACAGTCCCAATTACGGGCTGCTTTTCCTGTGCCTCCATAGACGATTAGTTGCTCCGGAAGCTCGGCAACCTCCGAATCAAGATTGTTCATCAACATTCGCATGGCAGCTTCCTGCTGCCACCCTTTACAGGAGATTTTTGTTCCTCTCGGTGCTTTAATATCTCTTTTCATCATTAATCTCCTTAACTATTATTTTATAAATTATTATATTAATCCTTATAATCCTAAATACATTCTGGTCGTTATATTAATTATAAGGCTTTATGAGGATGAATGGTAGTGCCTTATGGAATTATTTTGAAGTACGTATCAAAGGCGGCAATAGCCAGATTATGGGAATCCTTAATAGCAATCTCGAGCCTATATCTTCCTACTTCAGATTTAGATGGATCGATTTTTCCATAATATTGGAGATAGTGCTTCTCCACTTTTTTGATGCTAACTGGCAGGTTAATTTCCGTGATTTGTCCTTCTTTATCGAGGGACAAATAAGCTGCAACTTTCACTTTCTTATATCGCCTGGATTCCTTTTCTGGTATTTTGTGAATCAGGCAGAAGGTAATTTTCTCACCCTGGCTGAAGTTGTTACTAACCGAAGGGATGATTAGTTTCTGGTCCAAAATAAGGAGTTTATAAAGGTCTTTCTTCAGATTATATCGGGCTTCGGAATAGTCTTGGAATTCATGTATTCTTTTTTTGTCAACCAGCTTACCTAATAGGATATCACTGAAATTTCTTTTTTCTGAAGATTCACTTATATCCACATCGAATCTGCCAAATTCTCCGCTTTCACTGTCCATTGCAACTAATCTGAGAGACTTACCTTCTCTGGTAAACTTAGCCAGAGCCCGTGCTCTATATCCCTTGTCCCTCTGAGGAGAAGAAAACTCCACTTCTTCCTGGAAAAATATCCCTCTTCTTTGAGAAGTTGTATAAGAACCTCCCAACTGATAGGTAACGGGTAACTGCTGGATGAGTTCTGGGGGAAGATAGAAATCGATAAAACCTACTTGTAATCCTTGCTCTACGCCGGGCAATGGAATCCATTTTCCCTCTATATCTAATTCTGGCTGCTCAGTATCCACAACTAAATATTTAAAAAGCTGAATTTTTTGGTAAGTATCCTCAAATTTTTCATCTTCAAGGTCATGGGGTGCATAGTATTTGTTACTGTAATATAACTTTACACCTTCCCTTTTACATTTCAATTTTATGCTAAGAGATTTCTTTTGATTCAAATTTATAGTAATCGGAAAACTGATGAGGTAATAGCTGCTATTTATCTTATCAACATCATCAATGAAATAGGTGGGGCTGCTTATATTATAGTAGTATTTTCCGCCAGTCTCATTAGCTAATGCAAAATGGCTCGACTCATGAAGAAATCGGTCATAAGCTAAATCCATAGGATTATAAAATATATTACCAGGTATTAAATTTGAATCTAACTTGATAGAGGAAGAAGCATCGAAAAAACCTGGAATATGTGGCCCCTTCAATTCCGAATAGTAAACAGTAATATTATGCGTTAGCATCTTATTGACCATATCGAAAAAAGCAGATACTCGATCAGGTTTTTGCTCTGTTGAAAAAATATTTAAGCGAAGTCCCAGGCATAAAATCATCTTTCTACCTTTAAGGATATCGATTTTTTCTGCTATCAGCTCAAGGGATGGAATGATATCTATTCCTCCTTTTACCGGTAGTACTCCCTGGAAGATGGGCAATTGCGGCACCTGATAGAACTCCTCATCAGTTAAAGGATATT
>CAZYAF010000003.1:0-12227 GCA_964645975.1 uncultured Acidobacteriota bacterium | reverse complement strand
GATAATAGTCCTTTCCAATTTTTTTTATGTGAACTGGCAGTTTTGATTTGTGAGTCTCTCCTTCTCTATCAGGGGAGAGATATGCTGTAGCCTTCAGATTCTTATATTGCTTTGATTGCTTTTCTGGAATTTTGTGAATGAGGCAGAAGGTAATCTTCTCACCCTGGCTGAAGTTGTTACTAACCGAAGGGATGATTAGTTTCTGGTCCAAAATAAGGAGTTTATAAAGGTCTTTCTTCAGATTATATCGGGCTTCGGAATAGTCTTGGAATTCATGTATTCTTTTTTTGTCAACCAGCTTACCTAATAGGATATCACTGAAATTTCTTTTTTCTGAAGATTCACTTATATCCACATCGAATCTGCCAAATTCTCCGCTTTCACTGTCCATTGCAACTAATCTGAGAGACTTACCTTCTCTGGTAAACTTAGCCAGAGCCCGTGCTCTATATCCCTTGTCCCTCTGAGGAGAAGAAAACTCCACTTCTTCCTGGAAAAATATCCCTCTTCTTTGAGAAGTTGTATAAGAACCTCCCAACTGATAGGTAATGGGGAATTTCTGGATTAGTTCTTGAGGAAGATAGAAATCTATAAATCCTAACTGGAGGGCTTCCTCATCACTGGGCAGGGAAATCCATTTTCCCTCTATATCTAATTCTGGCTGCTCAGTATCAACAACTAAGTATTTGAAAAGCTGAATTTTCTTGTAGGTATCCTCAAATTTTTCTTCTTCAAGGTCATGGGGTGCATAGTATTTGTTGCTATAATATAATTTTACGCCTTCCCTCTTACATTTCAGTTTTATCTTCAGAGATTTCTTTTTATTTAATGGTATAGTAATCGGAAAGCTGATGAAGTAATAACTGCTATTTATTTTATCAACATCATCAATAAAATAGGTGGGGCTGCTTATATTGTAGTAGTATTTTCCGCCAGTTTCATTCGCCAGGGCAAAATGGGTCGATTCATGGAGAAAACGATCATAAGCTAAATCCATAGGATTATATAATATATTACCAGGTATTAAATTTGAATCTAACTTGATAGAAGAAGAAGCATCGAAAAAACCTGGAATATGTGGTCCTGATAGCTCCGAATAATAAACAGTAATATTATGCGTTAGCATCTTATTAACCATATCGAAAAAAGCAGATATTCGATCAGGTTTTTGTTCTGTTGAAAAAATATTTAAAGGAAGTCCGAAGCATAAAATCATCTTTCTACCTTTGAGAATATCGATTTTTTCCGCTATGAGCTCCAGTGAAGGGATAATATCTATTCCTCCTTTTACAGGTATTACTCCTTGGAAGATGGGCAATTGCGGCACCTGATAGAACTCCTCATCAGTTAAAGGATATTGCCTCTGTAGATTTTTTAATTCCTTATCGCCAATTTTGAAGGCTGCATCCACCTTTTTCAGCAGCTTTTCCTTTATGTTGGTAAAGTCTTGAATAGAATAAATCCCGTCTCTGTATATTGCTACAACGCTTATCCAGTCATCTGGGTGTCTTGCCTGCTCAATAAGATGAATAAGGGATTTTTTAGCTCTGAAGTGCTGATATCTGGAGCCAAAACCCGGTGGAATGATTGCTACAATAAATCTCTTGTTCGTCTCAGCTTCCTTAATTTCAAAGGGAGTTGTTTCTTTTTCCACCGCTGGCACTTCCACCTTTTTTTCTAAAGACTCTTTTTCTTCATGAGTAATTAAAGTAAATGTCTCAATTTCCTGAGGATTTCCATCTACAAAGAGCTGGAAATCATCCTTCTTCAGGTCAGTAACCGGATTCCCATCTTTATCCAGCGCCAGTACATACAACAGCTTCTCTTTCACTTCTATTTTATATTGTATCTTCTCCTCTTGAGCGGAAAAAAGTGGAATACAAAGGCCCATGAGAACATACGCAAATAACGTGGTTTTAAAAACTCTTAATTTCATTTTTATGCGCTAATATTTGTTAAAGTAAGTATTAATAATATTATAGCTTAATTAGCACCTTGTTTATTTATTATTTCAAATATAGCATCAGTTGCCGTAATAATGGAATTCTGAGAGTTTAATAAATCAACTTCTATCTTATATCTTCCTGTAGCTAAATTTGTAGTATCTATCGTTCCATAATATTGATAATAGTCCTTTCCAATTTTTTTTATGTGAACTGGCAGTTTTGAT
Organism: uncultured Acidobacteriota bacterium; assembly: GCA_964645975.1. Taxonomy (GTDB): domain Bacteria; phylum Acidobacteriota; class B3-B38; order Guanabaribacteriales; family CAZYAF01; genus CAZYAF01. The sequence goes on along the minus strand of CAZYAF010000003.1, from coordinate 10,057 downwards.
TTGTGAGTTTCTCTTTCAGGGGATAGATATGCTTGGGCTTTCTGATTTTTATATTTTTTCGCTTGATTTTTTGGAATTTTATGCAGTAGGCAAAAAGTGATTTGTTCTCCAGAGCTAAAAGTGTTATTTGCTGAAGGAACGATTGGCTGCTTATTTATTGAAAGAAGTTTATAAAGGTTCTTTTCCAGATTATATCGGGCTTCAGAGTAGTCTCGGAATTCATATATGCGCTCTTTTTCTAAGAGCCTTCCTAATATTATTTTGCTGAAATTTGATTTCACTGAGGATTTGCTGATATCAATTTCGTGCTTTCCATATTCCCCACTTTCGATATCCATAGCAACCAGCCTAAGTGCTTTTCCTTCTTCAGTAAACTTACCCAGAACTCTTAATACATATCCCGAAGAAACCTTTAGCTTGTCCTTTCCCGAAGAAGAGAGCTTTAATTCATCTTGGAAAAAAATCCCTTTCTTCAGAGGGTCTGAATAAGAGCATCCAAGCTGATATGATATGGGCAATCTGTGAAAAATTTCTGCTGGTAGATGAAAGTCGATAAAACCTACTTGTAAACCTTCCTCGTCGCTTGGCAAGGGAATCCATAATCCCTGCATTTCTAAAGTAGGATGAAACGTATCTGCAACTAAATATTTATAAAATTGCATTCTCTTGTAAGTGTCTTCAAATCTCTTTTCTTCAAGCTCGTGAGGAGCATAGTATTTGTTGCTGTAATATAGCTTTACCCCTTCTCTCCGGCATTTCAATTTTATACTAATCGATTTTTTCTTTTTTAATTGTATAGTAATTGGAAAACTTATAAGATAATAGCTGTTATTCATTTTATCAACATCATCAATAAAATAGGTGGGGCTGCTTATATTATAGTATTTTCCACCGGTCTCATTTGCTAATGCAAAATGGCTCGATTCTTTTAGCATATTTATATAATCCAAATTTCTGCCGATTGTATCTCCTCGAGAAATAGTATTACCAAGTGATAATTCTTCAGAATTCAATGTTACAGGAGACGAAGCATCATGATAATTTTTAAAACCTGGTTTTCTTATTTCTGAATAATAGATTGTGATATTAAGAGAGTTTATTTTGTTAATCATCTCGAAAAAAGCGGATAATCGATTATTATATTGTTCCCAAGTATTTTTATCAGATTCATCAGGACCGGTAAAAAGCAATGGTAAACCAAAACAAAGAATGATTTTGCGTCTATTTAATACTCCCATTTTTTCAGCAATAATCTCTAAACCTGTAATAATATCTATACCTCCTTTAATTCGAATAGTTCCCTTAAATATTGGGAGTAAAGGCACTTGAAATATCTCTTGGGAAGTTAATGGATATTGCTTATTCAGTTTCTTGAACTTATCCATATCGAAGTTGAGATATGCATAAAATTTTTTCAATAGCTTTTCTTTTGAACAAGTAAAATCTTGAATAGTTGCTATCCAATCAGGATCTAATATTACTATGCCAATCCAGTCCCTGGGATATTGAGCTTGTTTGATTAGATGCTTTATCGCTTTTCCAATCTTATTTCTTTGAAAAATGGATTCTGGTTTAGATGGAAGAATTGCCAGAATAAATCTTCTATCATCCATCATTTCTTTCTCAGAAATTTTGGGAACCTTAATTCTTTCTTGAGATATTTTTAGCTTTTGCTCTTCTCCTCTTTTTTGGATATGTTTGATAATCGAAAAGGTCTTTATCTCCTGCGGCTTGCCATCCACAAATAGCTGAAAATCCTCTTTTTTCAGGTCGTTAATCGGATTCCCCTTCTTATCCAAAGCCAGAACATACAGCAGCTTCTCCTTCACCTCAACCTTGTACTGATGTACCTTCTCCTCCTGCGCATTCCCTAGTTGAGAAAAAATTAATAAGGGTATAAAAATGGTGATAATAGCTCTTATATAGTGGCTCACCTGCCTTACTCCCTTAAATATATACTACCCCCATTTTTAAAACAGCAAGAACTATGCCACTAATAAATAAATATATGAATTTAGAGCAAAAAACTTAAATGCTGCAGCTTCTGTTACGTTAAGTTTTTTAAATGTAGATAGTTAGAGAATTTAGCGTTTTATTGGATTATGAAAATACTATGGTAAGCCGGAATAATAATACAAAAAAATTTAAAAATCTATGTCCACAAAAATAGACTATTGTCTACTGCTGAGGACAATAAATATAACTTAATTTGAGGTGCGGCATTTATTAATCGGATTGCCTAATCAATGCTACCAATGCTTTTTTTTACTGAAGAAATGAATATTCCCTCACTTAACATAACCAATAGGGCATTAATATCTTTATGAAGGGCTCTATCTTTTTTAAGGAAGGGGACTTTATTGCGGATGGTTTTATGAACTTCCTCCAAAGCTGCAGAAGATTTTAACGGACGATGGAATTCCATTGCCTGAGCGGCACAGAGCAATTCAATGGCTAAAATCTTTTCTACGTTGTTAAGAATCATTTTTGCTTTGCGTGCTGCTGTGGTGCTCATGCTCACATGATCTTCCTTATTAGCCGAAGTAGGAATAGTATCCACACTGGCTGGATGGCATAAGGATTTACTCTCTGAAGCTAAAGAGGCAGCGGTTACCTGTGTTAACATGAAGCCGGAGTTCAATCCCACGTTTTCTACCAGGAACGCGGGAAGCTCACTTAATAGGGGATTGACAAGCCGGTCAATGCGGCGCTCAGAAATAGTGCCCAGCTCCGTGAGGGCAATTGCCATAAAGTCCATAGCCAGAGCCAGTATCGCTCCATGAAAATTTCCACCGTTGATAATATCACCGTCTTCGGCGAATACCATGGGATTATCCGTCGCAGAATTAATCTCTCGCTCCAATGTGGTGCGAACGAAAGATAGAGCATCGCGCACAGCACCGTGAACCTGCGGCATACATCTCAGGCTGTAAGCATCCTGAATCTTGGAGCAGAATCTATGCGATTCCATTATCTCGCTTCCTTCTAATAAGAGCGTCAGATTCTTAGCAACAATCAATTGACCTGGATGAGGGCGAGGGTGATGTATGCGCTCATCAAAAGGTTTCTTGCTCCCTTTAAGGGCTTCCAGAGTCAAAGCTCCAGCTATGTCTGCCATTTGACATAAACGTTCTGCTTGCAAAAGGGTTAAGCTGCCAATGGAAGCGGTTATTTGACAGCCATTTATTAGAGAAAGTCCTTCTTTAGCTTTTAGCTTTAATGGTTTTAATCCTGCTTTTTGCAAGGCATGTGAGCCAGACATGGCTTTGCCGCGATACAGTGCCTCACCTTCTCCTACCATTACCAGAGATAGGTGGGCTAATGGAGCCAGATCACCGCTTGCACCTACAGAACCCTGAGCGGGAATAAGGGGATGAACTCCTTTGTTAATCATATCAATGAGGTGCTCAACTACTACTTCTCTAACACCGGAATAACCTTTAGCCAGAGTATTTGCCCTCAGTAGCACTGCCGCACGAACAGCTGCTTCATCTAAAGGTTCTCCTAAAGCAGTTGCATGACTCCTGATGAGGTTTAGCTGCAGCTGTTCCACATCTTTATCAGCTATCCTTACGTTGCTCAGATGACCAAAGCCGGTATTTATCCCATAAGCTACCTCACCGGATTTTAGCTTTTTCTCCACCACAGAACGTGAAGCCCGCAATTGATCTCGTCCTTTATCCGCCAGTTGAACTTGAGCCTCTCCTTTGGCAACCTGCTCCACATCTTCTAAGCTGAGGTTGTGGCCGTCTAAATGAATAATATCCATAATATTTATATTCCTTTATTATTGCATTAAAAAATGACTTTTTTCCGTTCTTCAAAAGATTAGCATATATACATTTTAATAGCAAACTGCATCCTAAACAAGATTATTCATAGGTATTAACCTATAATTCAAGTCAATCAATGAGGCTAAGATTTTGGTATATGCTCTAATCATATTTATTAAGATCAGTCGTTTTTTCTTGCTCACAAAAACTCTTTTTGATAATATATCATGAAGGGAATAAATAATTAATAGCAAAGGAGCAGGTGAAGTAATGCCTAATATTGTTCTGGTTGGTATGCAATGGGGTGATGAAGGTAAAGGAAAGATAGTCGATTATCTGGCGAAATATTTTGATATCATTGTTCGTTATCAGGGTGGCCATAATGCCGGTCATACTGTCTATGCCAATGGAAAAAAATTTATCTTTCATCTCATTCCTTCAGGTCTGCTTCATCAGGGTAAGATCTGTATTATAGGCAATGGCGTAGTTGTTGATCCGGAGGCACTGCTCAATGAGATCGAGCAGCTGCGTAAAGTTGGTGTCATTATAAAAGGCCATCTTTTTATCAGTAATCGATGTCATTTGATCCTGCCATACCATCAGCTTTTAGATAAAGCGAATGAAGCACATTTAGGAAAAAATATGCTGGGTACTACCTCACGAGGAATTGGTCCTTGTTATCAACACAAAATGGCTCGATGTGGTATCAGAATGTCTGACTTATCTAATCCAAAATTGCTAAAGGAACAATTGGAAAGGAACCTCTTTGTCATTAATGCCATTCTGCAGAATGCCTACAGTAAAAAACCGATTAAACCTGAGCCGGTTTATAAAAACATATTAGAATGCTATAGTAAGATTAAAGATTACCTTACTGATACGTCATTATTGTTGGACCAGCTTATAGCTCAGGGGAAATCAGTTCTTTTTGAGGGAGCCCAGGGCAGTAATCTGGATATTGACCATGGTACATACCCGTTTGTAACCTCTTCCAATGCGACTGCAGGAGGAGCCTGCACTGGAGCAGGAGTAGGTCCGAAAAAGATAGACGGTGTCATAGGAATTAGTAAGTGCTATGCCACCCGTGTGGGCTCTGGCCCATTTCCTACTGAGCTCAAAAATGATATAGGAAAAATACTTCAGCATCGAGGTAATGAGTATGGAGCTACAACGGGTAGACCACGACGTTGTGGTTGGTTCGATCTTTTAGCTGCTCGCTATGCAAAAAGGATTAATGGAATGGATGCTGTAGGCTTTACTAAACTCGATGTACTTGATACTCTCAAAGAGATAAAAGTATGTATGGGGTATAAATATAAGGGAAAAACAATCAAAGAAATACCGGCTGAAAGTTGGGTACTGGAAGAATGCAAGCCTGTTTATCACACTCTTAAAGGATGGGAAAAAGATACCACTGGCATAACAGATTATAATAAATTACCTCAGCAAGCCAAAGATTATTTCAAATTTCTTTCTGATCATTTAGAGGTAGATATCTCTCTTATATCTACTGGCTTTTACCGTCACGAGACCATACTTATGAAGAATGCTCTTCTGAAGAAATGGATACAAGCTTCTTAGAAAATAAAAACCTGCTTTAATTATAGAAATTAGTTATCAATTTTCTTTGATACTGATTTTATGTTGATAGATTTAATATAATTTATGCATGTAGATTACTAAATAAGCTCTTTATTCTTCCATAGAAACATTACTGATCATATAAACGGCAATTTCAGTAGAATTATTTTTAGTCTGCAAAAATAATGGAAATTTTATGAGCGCCTTATCTCAAAGAGTACAGGATTAGCTCCATCGGGGCAGGCAAGATCAGTATAAACATCTTTATCTTTCAACCAGGGGAATTCCGATCCATAACGCATAGCAATGACCACTGGGAGCAAAGCATAAAGGGCAAAGGGGCATACATTCCCTTCCATTTTGGCATCTTCAAAAACAATCGTATCGCCGGGTTTATAAGCGCTGCATTGTCCTTTCGTTACAGTCGCTATAATTTTTTTAAATTGTTCTGCCATTGCACTCTCCTTTTTGCAGGGAAGAGAATTCTTATTTAGCTCAAAGCTTTTAAGAGCAAAAGGAAAACCCTTAAGCCCAAGGCTCAAGCTGCAAGCCATAAGAGAACATCCTTTTATAAAGCTCCGTCTGTTAATTTTTCTATCCTCCCTTTAAAAGAATGTTAATACTGTGGGGCTGAGATAAATTCATAATACTTATGGTAAATCTTCTTAAAAAGCCAAGTCAATGATGAGACTGTAGAGTTTAATTTTATAGTTCTATATACTTCACCTCCTTTTTTGCCAAACATAAATTCTTAGAACAGAAAATTAAATAACCTGATATTCATTTACTTACGCTTTCATTATGGGTATATCTTTAGATTCTTTTTATTTCAAAGACCACAGGATTAGCCGCATCTGGACAGGCATGAGTAGAAATATTTTTGTCCTTTAACCAGGGAAATTCAGCACCATATCGCATGGCAAAGACTTTTGGCAAAAAACTATAGAGGGCGTGAAGACAAACTCTTCCCCTGATGGTTTCGCCATCAAAGATAATCTCATCGCCAGGTTTATAACCGAATTCGCAGTGTCCCTTCTGTGATTTTACTATGACTTTGATCGTATGAGGAACTGACATAGCACTCTCCTTATTTAAATTAGGCGAGGGTTTATATGACAGAGAATTATTTTGAATAAAGGGAACATTCTGAGCGCTTAAACTCAATCCGCCGGCAAATAAAGCACAGCCTTTTATGAAATTTCGTCTATTAATTTTTATTTCCTCTTTTATAATTGTGAAGGATTAAAAAACTGTTAGCTGGCGGCTTTTGCCGATTCAATCAACTCCTCAACTTTTGCTGCAGCGAGACGACCTAATCGGCTGCAGGTAGTACTGGTAGTACCTTCTTTTCGGATATCTGCACAGCGGAGAGGTGCTTTCGTAGTCCACCAATCCCAGTATTTATTTACCATTTCTCCACAGAGCTTTTTCCCCTCGGCCCTTTCCTCTTTAAGCGTCCCGGCTGCTAACCCAAGAGACATTATGCCAGCAGTTAGAAATCCACAGAGCTCCTTATGCAGAAGACCACCGCCATAACCACAAGCTAACCAGACTAATTCCTCCGGTTTTTTCAAATATCTTACTGAAACCAGTAAGAGGGATTCCGCTCAACTGTAGCCTTTATGGAAGTAGTTCTTTAAATCCTCAGCCATTACTGACTGTTCAACCCATTTAAGTTCTTCAGGCGTAATCTCTTCAATTGTTTCCTGTTCTCTTACTGCTGCTAATAATTTTGAGGGAAGTAATCCCAGGAAGCAACTGCCCAGCATTAGACCTGAAGCTGAACTTATAAAACCTCTTCTGCTTATGCTATGAATGTTCGATTTATCCATTATATCCTCCTAACAATATGAATATCATTTAATTAACAGCTTTATGTTATTATATATTAAGATAAATACGATTAGGAAGCCATAAATTTTTAAGGGATTAAATATAATTTATGAAGCAAGATGAATAATGATTTGATTAAGTACTATTTTTTGTACCTTCTTATATTGAAATGGAAATAACTTAAAAGATATAATACAGCAAAAAAAAACACAAGGACTATATGAAAGAAAAGCTAAAGAATAAGACAATTAAAAATATAGTTAATGATGAATCTTTCATGCGTTTAGCCTTGCGAGAAGCGAAGCAAGCGTTTAAGCAGGGAGAAGTACCCATAGGAGCAGTTGTGGTGGAGAAGGGAGAGGTAATGGGTAGAGGTTATAACAGCACTATTACTCTTCAAGACCCTACGGCTCATGCAGAAATAATTGCTCTACGGAACGCAGCGGAACATAAAGGAAGTTACCGTCTTCCTGGAGTGACTCTTTATGTAACTGCAGAACCTTGCCTTATGTGCCTGGGGGCAGCACTTCATGCCCGCGTCAAGCGCATAGTATATGGAACAGAGGAACCGAAATTCGGGGCAGTGAAGTCATTGATCAATTTCTCTCAGCTCAAAGGTCTAAACCACAAGCCAGAAATAGTATCAGGACTTCTGGCTGCTGAATGCAGTACGATTTTGAAGGATTTTTTTCAGCAGAAAAGATAGCATTAGCTTTGTAATTGATTTTGTATTATAATAAAATTTGCAGGGCCGGAGAGGTACCGAAGTGGACGTAACGGGGCCGACTCGAAATCGGTTTGTCTCGTGATGAACGGGGCACGTGGGTTCGAATCCCACCCTCTCCGCCACGCAATGCTTTCCTCCCTTTTAATAATTTGCAGGAGCATGTTTTACACCTGCTCTTTTTTGTATATACCCAGAATATTTGCGTAATAAAGCTATCCTTTGCTTAAATATATAATAAAAAAGCCTCTCGGCCGTTACGACCGAGAGGCTTGAAGTAGTCAAGCTTCTTAAATCAGAACTTAGAAGTCGAGCCTGAGGGAAATCTGCGCTTGACGAGGTACTCCAAGAAGCTGGTAAGATTTTCCGAAGGTCTCCGGATCAGTAATTTGCTGACGAATATCTGTGTAGTTGCGGTTGTCATGGTTAGTGAGATTAAAGACCTCGAAGAAGAACTGGGCTTTATACTTATCACTTAAGGTGAAAATCTTGGAGAAACGCACATCCCAGGATAAATAGGGATATGCAGTATAACCACCCCGGCCTCGAGCATCAAGGCTGTCATTGGATCGTTGATCGTTGTCTGTATCGCCTAAATTTACATCAAATCCGTCGTGGTGGAAGGCAGATGAAGCAGAAAGAATGGTGCCGACCTGAATCTCATAGGGCATCAGATATACCAGCGAGGCTGCAAAGCTATGGTCTCGTGTGCCAGGAACAGGACCGTATGATACGTCAAGGTTTGGAAAGTCTCTTTCATCAGTATCCGAGCCCCAGAAATTATGGGGAGAGCCGTTGGTTTTGTGATTCTTGAAGGTGTAGGAGAGCTGCAGGGTCAAATCCTTCTCAAAGCGTTTGCGAAGACCAAACAACAATCCGTTGTAATCAATACGACCCCAGTTGCCCAACATTCCGCTGCGTTGAGCGAAATTCTCGGTTGCGTCAAATCCGTTGGCATCAGCATTACCACTTTCATTAATTCCGCCAACAGTTGCTGCTATAGAGCCCGCTCTGACTCGTCTCCATTCGTTTCGTGACCAGCTGCGAACGAAGTCAATATCCACTGCATAGCCGTTGCCCAGGTCCCAACTGGCACCAAGGCTCATAGTACTCACCATAGGTACCTGATAATTGGGCAGCATTATATTCATATAGAGACCGTAGTATTCCTCCGGTACCGGGGCACCAGGCATGGGAGCAAGGGTAGCTGGATCAGGAGCAGTTCCGTTAAGTACATCCTGAGGACCATATCCGGGATTCTCGATATCTCCAGAGCCTGCTGACTGCGGAACATCCATTCCCTGTCCACTGGTCAGCCACAGCAGCACATTATTAACTACCTGGCTGTAAAATGTTCCATAGCCGCCTCGAATGACCAGAGTACCATCACCTTTGGCATCATAGGCAAAACCTAAGCGGGGAGCAAAGTTGTTGTAATCGGTCTTCGGTTTTCCCCAGATATAATCCTGTACTAACTCGTGATACTCACCTACAGCGCCTTTCTCAAAGCCATAGTGGAAACCAAGGTTCAAAGTCAGTTTATCGGTTACATGCATATCATCCTTGAAGTAGAAGTCAACAACATGGTTTTTATCATCGCCCGGTGCTAAACCATAACCCGCGTTTGCATTTACTAGATCAGGAAGTCTGCTGTAATCACCCTGTTGATAGGCTACAAAATCTTCGGTATTATACCATCGAAACTGCCAGTAATATCCACTATCTCCCCAGCTGGTGATATAATCATTTCCAAGATAGCCATCTACTCTTACCAGCTGGTATTCGAAACCGGTTTTGAAATCATGTTCCAATCCAAAAGCTGTGGTGTGATAAGAGAAGTTATCCACAAACTGATACTTCTTCTGCAGCGTGCTCTGCGGTAAATTGAGGTTGTATCCGGTAAAAATTTGTGGACAGATGGACTGAATATATGCTTCTGGAGAATTGGTTTCGATCAGGTTGAGAAACTTGCTGTACTGGAAGTAACCTTCGTTCATGGCGTTGTCACCGATGACGCTGGTGATTTTCCCAATCATAGAATGATAGGTATTACCGCCGGTTCCTCCTGCATGCTCTGGGTTGTTTCCACCTACCAGATAGTTATTCTGACCATCATCCTGATAGGCATAACGAGCCATGAAGAAGT
>CAZYAF010000002.1:17718-293245 GCA_964645975.1 uncultured Acidobacteriota bacterium | reverse complement strand
AGCAGGCGGCACTGATGCCGGGGAGACCTATGTCATCTTCGGCAGCGCTGCACCGTTAGCCACTGTAGACCTCAATTCAGTATCAGCCGATATGACCATCTACGGCGATGATGATTATGATCTATCTGGCCATTCCGTTTCCAGCGGCGATATCAACGGAGATGGCTGTGCTGATGTCATCATCGGTGCTTATGGAGCTGATCCAGCAGGCGGCAGTTGGGCCGGGGAGACCTATGTCATCTTCGGCAGCGCTGCACCGTTAGCCACCGTAGACCTCGACAGCAGCGCCGCCGATATGACCATCTACGGCGATGATGCTTCCGATTGGTCTGGCTATTCCGTTTCCAGCGGCGATATCAATGGCGATGGCTTCGATGATGTAATCATCGGTGCTCCTTATGCTGCTCCAGCAGGGCGCTCTCAAGCCGGGGAGACCTATGTCATCTTCGGCAGCGGGCTTCCCATAGAACTCGACTTCTTCGATACCGATATATCAGACTGGCAGAAGATGGGAACGGGCAACGCCATCGTTAAATATGAGCAGCTCCTCATGAGATATACTACCAGCTTCTTGCGTTTGTTCCCGCCGGGCGCTGTGAGCGAAACATGTGATATAGAGGTCAAGGTGACTCGTAATGGTGGGTTAGCTTCCCGAGTATTCAGTTCCATTCTATTCAGCTATAAAGATAAACGGAATTACTGGGAGCTCAGGATGCAGATTAATCCTGTGGGAGCAAGTGTACCTGGGAGATGGATTCTACGGCATAGAGTGGCTGGTAAAGTTGTAGAGCAATATATTGTAAATGATACCATCAATCGCAAACAGCAGTATCAGATTAAAATTGAAGTTAGAGGAGACCAGATTAATCTATTTGTTGATGGTGAGCAAAAGATGGGCATATGGATGATGGAAAAGCTACTCTGGGCCAGGATTGCGCTGGAATACCGGGGTGCTGGCACCTGCTGGTTCGACGACCTTATAATCCAGTAAGCTACATATGCAATAAGCTTTACTTGTAAGAAATGATTGAGCAGTCTATCTTATATTCGTTATCTGCCATTACAAAGCAAGATATAGTAAGATAAAAATATCTCAACATTTTATGTATTAAAAAGTTTCACTTCTCTATTGAGCAGTACCTCTCCCACCGATATTCGAATACAAACAATTATGCTATATAAGATTGACCTCTTTTATAACACTATTGGAAATCATAAAATCAGACACCTTTCTAAATATTTACATTTATTTTCTCTCTGTGTTCTGACCACTTTTGCATCTTAGTCCCCTTCATAGATATAATTATCATGTGTTAGTCTTCTTACACATTGTATGATTCGAATTATAAAATGAATAAGATTTTGCTATAGCTAACATAAATATGGTATTATAAAAAAGGATTATTAAAAAACAGTATATTATTTTCCTTATGAAGGACAAAAGATGCACTCGAATTCAATAGTCGTTGCTTATCTGAGAGAACCAAGAGAGAAAATTTGGGGCGTCTTAATCCATTTAGACCAAATAGGACTCACCATAAGGGGAATTGAGCTTAATAGCTTTGAGGACTGGTGCTCTCAGATCGCACAGGGTGGAGAACAGCTTATGGGTCTTTCCGTAATGTTTGTACCTACAGCTCGTATAGAAAAAATCTTGCTTGATGAAACAACAGGCTCAGTCCCTTCACTCAAGGATAAATTTCAATCCATTGTAGGGTTGAAATTAGAAGATTATCTCGGCCTATAAACAATTACCAAAATAGTAAACGTTTTCCCTTTAATATGTGTCTATGTTAATGTGTGGTTTTATTTCCAAGCGTAATACATCACAGGAGCTAAAAATGAGGATTGCAAAATGCGTCATAATTATCTTTTTTGTTATTATACTTGTAATGTTAAATGCTAATATACTTATTTCTCAAGTAAGCAATACAGAAAAACCAAAATTGCAGGTTATTTATAGCAAAAATATTGAGGTATTTTGCACCTTAATAAATTTAACAGACTTCTGGGAAAAGAGACCGAGCACGTTTCCCTTTGCTATTGAAACAAGAGAGCGTTTTCTTCCTTACCAGAATCATGAAGCAGTAAAGATGACGCAAAAATTTTTTGAAAAACAATGAGTGTGGCACAGTTTTTTCTGCCATCTGGCTATCTATCATAACGACCTTCCAGAGGCGCAATTGATTTATCAACCACGACAATCATCAGCAAATAAGCTGGTCAACTGGCTATATAATAAATATGTGGAAATGAAAGCTACCAAGTATATCCCTGCGGTGAGAGATTTCTACCAGCAGTCTAATTACGAAAAATTCTGGCAGGAAAAGCAACCCTATTACGAAAAGCTTAAAATGAACATTGAAGAAAAAATTGGGGATGTAGATATAGCAAAGATTATGGAAGACTTCTACGGAGCAGAAAAAGAGCACTATTTTATCATTCCCTCACCTCAAATGCCCATGATGGCTCTCAATGTTGAAGCCATATCTGATGGAAAGCCTTTAGTATATGATGTTCAAGGACCCTTTAGCCTCGCAGAAGAAGGAGCTAATTATTTCGGCTCAAAAGCAGCGGTTATCGATACTGCTTTCCATGAGTTCGGTCACACATTCCTCGAACCCGTTTTAATGAGAAATAAGAAATTATATAAAAAGCGTTCTTATATTCTTGAAAAATTAGATGAAGAAAATAGAGAAAAAATGAGAAAAATGGGCTATGGCGAATGGGATCGAGTGCTCATCGAAAATCTCATTCGTGCAATACAGGCCCACCTCTGGGAAAAAGCTTCTGACGAAAAAATGAAACAGTGGATAGTAGAGAAATCTCCTGAGCGTGGATTCCAGCTTATTCCCATTTTTTTTGATATAATTGAGGAATATGATAATAACCGAGATAAATATAGAGATTTTGAAGCTTTTTTCCCTATATTATTAAAGAAGCTCGATGAAAAAATGAAATAAATAAAAAATTATAATAGTAGCGAAAGGAGAGAAGATATGAAGGATATCATCCGTAGGATCAATAGACGTGATTTTATCAAGCAAAGTGCCCTGGGAGGATTGGCTTTAGCTAGTTTTCCTTCCTGGGGTAAAGGATTATTGGCATTAGAAGAGAAAGGAGAAGCTTTGCCATTTATTGACTATTTTGGAGTAAGCAAGGAAGATATGCAGAAGATTCTGAGCGCGGCCCTTTCCAAAGGTGGAGATTTTGCCGAACTTTATTTTGAATATAGCCTCAATGATAGGATTCAATTGGAAGAACATATTATCAAGAGCGCTGCTCAAGGAATAAATATGGGATTAGGAGTTCGTGTTCTCTCTGGGGAAAAGACTGGTTATGCCTATACTGAAGATTTAGCTTTTGAGAAAATGAAAGAAGCAGCTTTGACAGCAGCTCTTATTGCCAGTGGACCATCAAAAGTAAAAATAGCAGATATATCTCCAAGAAAGGTTTCCAACTATTATCCTATAGTAAATCCAGTTCATGAAGCAGCAGTAGATAACAAACTCAAATTAATTAATGATGCAGATAATGCCGCTTCACAATATGACAGCCGTATTAAAAAAGTAACCGTATATTTTATTGATGATATCCGGTATATAATGATAGCAAACTCTGAAGGAGTTCTGGCAAAAGATACCCAGCCTATGGTTCGCTTTTTCGTAAATTGTATAGCTGAAGAAAAGGAAAACCGTCGTTCTGCATTTTCTGGCGAAGGAGGACGTTTAGGCATGGAGCTATTCAAAGAACATCCTCCTAAAGAAATAGCGAAAAATGCAGCAGAAGTGGCAGTAAAAATGCTCGATGCCAAAGATGCCCCGGCTGGACCTCAGACAGTAGTATTAGCTGCTGGAGAGCCGGGAGTAATTATTCATGAGGCTGTGGGTCATGGGTTAGAAGCAGACTTCAACCGAAAGAAAACCTCCGCCTTTGCTGATCGAATCGGCGAAAAAGTCGCTTCGGAATTGGTAACCATTAGAGATGGCGGAGCATTTAAAAATCTAAGAGGAAGCATCAATATTGATGATGAAGGCACCCCCTCTCAAGATACTGTTCTTATTGAAAATGGAATTTTGCGAGGCTATATGCAGGATTTGCTTAGTGCCAAATTAATGAAAGCAAAACCTACCGGCAATGGAAGGCGTGAGAGTTTCAATCACTATCCAATTCCTCGAATGACCAATACCTACATGGCGAATGGAACATCAGATCCCGACGAAATAATTAAATCTGTCTCAAAGGGAGTCTATGCAAAAAGCTTTGCTGGAGGCCAGGTAGATATAACTAATGGTAAGTTCGTCTTTATGTGCGTTGAAGCCTATTTAATAGAGGATGGTAAGATTACCTCACCTATTAAAGATGCCACCCTAATAGGTGACGGTCCTACCATTTTGACAAAAATAGACATGGTAGGTAATGACTTCAAATGGGAACCTGGTACCGGCACCTGTGGAAAAGCTGGTCAAAGTGTACCAGCTGGTATGGGTATGCCCACAGCACGAATCTCTGAATTATTAGTAGGCGGCACATCTAAAGGTTAACAAATATCATAACAATGAAAACTATGAAATTTTTACGAATAGATTTAAGGAGAAATGAATCATGACTGAATTGAAAGAATTAACAGCAAAAATCGTGGAAATGGCTACTAAAGCGGGAGCAGACACAGCCGATTGTGTTGGTGTTGATTCAAGAAATACTGATGTAACTGTTAGGCTGGGAAAAGTAGAAAAACTTAAACAAGCGAGCTCTAAGGTATTGGGTTTAAGAGTTTTTTCCAAAAACCGTTCTGCTATTTCTTACACCTCAGACCTGCAGCCTGAGTCTTTAGAACAGTTCGTAAAACAAGCAGTTGGCTTAGCTCGCATTACCGGCGAAGACAAGTATAACGCTCTGCCCAACAAAGAGCTGCATCCCGATAAACTCCCCGACCTTAATCTCTACGACCCAAAACTGGAAAAGCTTCCAGTAGAAGAAATGATTTCCTTGGCCCGGAAATGTGAAGATGCATCACTTAAAGTCGATAAACAAATTAAATATTCTGATGGAGGGAGATGCTATTGCGACCTGACAACCAGAGCACTGGCGAATTCCTCAGGATTTGCTGAAGAATACCGCTACAGCTATATATCCATTTCCACCGAACCTATTGCCGAAAGTAAAGGGCAAAAACAAACTGACTACTGGTTCTCAAACAAACGGTTTTATGACGACCTCGATAAACCAGAGGAAGTAGGCAGAATTGCTGCTGAACGAGTGCTGCGAAAGCTCAATCCACAGACAATTGAAACCCAGGAGGTTCCCGTTATTTTTGACCCCAATATGGCAACAGATTTTGTTCGCTGCATATTCAGCGCGGTTTCAGGCTCTTCTATTTACCGCAAAGCTTCATTCCTCATCGATAAGCTTGGTGAGCACATCGCATCACCCTTGATCACTATTATTGATGATCCATTGATGGCCAAAGGATTGGGCTCTAAACCAGCAGATGACGAAGGAGTCAAAACTTATACGAAAGCAGTAATAGATAAAGGTATTTTAAAAACCTACCTGCATAATACATATACAGCAAAAAAACTAAATGCCAAAACAACAGGAAACGCTTCCCGGGGAATATCCTCTCAACCTGATGTTGGACCTACTAATTTCTATCTTAAGGCAGGAACTTCCGATGCAAAGGATATAATAAAAAGTGTCAAGAAAGGTTTATATCTGACCTATATGTTTGGTTGGGGTGCTAACACGATTACTGGCGATTGGTCCCGTGGCTCCAGTGGGCTCTGGATTGAGGACGGAAAGCTCACCTTCCCGGTAGAGGAAATCACCACTGCCAGCACCATGCAGGAAATGCTTAAAAATATTGAAATGGTCGGTACTGACCTGGATTTCCGTGGAAGCTTCGCCGCTCCCACCATAAAAATTTCTAAAATGATCATAAGTAGTGGATAGAAATAAATTTGAAAAATATTGAATCATTATGCCGGGGCATATTCGGTTCCGGCTTTTTTTATGTATGATAAAGTTTTTATCTTTTAAAAGGAATTCTATAAATGTATATATACATAGATAAATGCATAATATGAATGTGTATTAAAAGCTAATTAATATAACCTAAAGCTTTAAGGCGCTTTCTGAGCTCTGGAGTTATGTTATCAATTTTCATTTCCAGTTTTCTGCTTTTAGCGTGCTTGAGATAATCGAGCAGTTTTTTATGCATAACCTTTTTAATTTCAATCTCCTCTTGAGCAAGATTATTTAATTCCTTGGGGTCATTTAATAAATCGTACAATTCTACTCCTTTAATATTCTGGTTATCATCTAAATTAGCAATGTATTTCCATTTATCATTCACAATAGCAACCTTATCATTAGCCTGGCTTAAAATAAAATCTCGAGAGAGGGGCTGACTTTGATTATGCATAATTGGCAATAAACTTAAACCCTTCATATCTTTATTAACTGACAGATTTAGAATATCCAGGATGGTAGGCATTATATCAATATGCCCTGCTAATTGATTAATAACCTTCCCTTGAGGAAGTGCATTGGAATGATAGAATATTAATGGAACACGAATAGTTTCATCATAAAGGTTATGCCCATGAAACAGCTTACCATGTTCATTATATTCATCGCCGTGATCAGCGGTAATAATCAAGAGAGTTTTTTCCTGCAGATGAAGCTTTTCTATATGAGTCCATAATTTCCCAATGTATTCATCCAAATATAGAATTGAGGCATCATAGCGAGCTATTAGATTGTTTAGTAGCTTATCCCCATGTGGACCACTTCGTTCCGTTTTATTCATTCTTTGTAGATAATAATCATTTGCATAGTCTTTTTTATAATTATCTAAAAATTTTTTAATATATTTACTGGGAGGAAGATAGGGAATGTGAGTATCCATAGTATGAATATATATGAAGAAAGGCGTATTTTGATTTTTTTCTAAAAAATCTTTTATTCGCAAGTTCATAGTAGATAATGGAGCATAAAAAGCTCCTCCATCCGAGGGTATATTAAGATAAGGAATAATTTTCGAATATAAGTTGAGAAGAAGAATATCATATCTGTCTGCATAAGGAAGATATGAAAAAAAATCATAACCTCGATCAAATCCAAATGCGTCTGAAATAAAGGGATTGGCTGAAAAAGCCGCAGTTATGTATCCATGATTTTGTAAAACCTCTGCTAAACCAGGGAAATCTCCGTTTATCAAGCTCTGATAGCTTTCATAAGGGTATCGTGAATTTAATAAAGAGGGTGTGGCAATGGAAGTATTTGCTCCCTGGGTTATAGCATGAGCAAAAAGAACTCCTTTTTTGGCGAAGATATCAAGGTAGGGACTGGTATTTTTATTATAACCATAACAAGATAGATGGTCGCTCCGAAGGCTATCATTTACTATAAATATTATATTAATATAATCATCTGATTCCGCTTTTCTATTAAAAGAGGTGTTACATCTATTAAGCTGCTGCCGGAATATACCTATAAAAAGAAAGGCGATATAAAACAGAATGAAAGAGTATAGAAAAACCATCTTTAGCTTAATTTTTACCAAAACAACAGTAACTATAAGGAATACCAAAATAAATATCGTTGTTAACATAATTATCGCTGAAAAAGGATTTGCGTGAATGAAGCTTAACGTAATAACATGAGGGTATACATAAATCAGTGATAAAATAAATCCACAAAGGGATAGGAGAAAAGAGAAAAAAAAGCTTAATAGATGGTCCTTCAGAACCTTTATAAGTTTAGAAATAATGAGAAAAACGAGACAAAATAATGTAGCTGCAAGTCCATAGAAAAGAACATTAATCCCAATAGATAAAAAATATATTTTATAATTGTAATAACTTTGCCATATACCTTCGGCTATTGCAACTAATAACCCAAAAGCTAAACCAATCAAACAGCATATTATTATTTTGTACTTAATCGGTTGATGATCAAGCATAATATTCCTCTTCATTATTCATAAATTAAATAATAGCAAAACTTAGAATATTTGAATACTTACTTTAACTGTATATTGTATTTGCTAAACCAAATTTTAAGCTACCTCTCAACTATAATGGCAGCACCTTGACCTCCACCAACGCAGAGCCCCGCTAATCCTACGTGAACGCCTATATCTTCCATAGCATAAAGCAAGGTGGTGAGGATTCTGGCACCTGTTGCACCTATGGGATGCCCCAGCGCAATAGCTCCGCCATTAACATTAACATGAGAATCATCAAGTCCAAGTTCACTCAATACCGCTATTGATTGAGCAGCAAAAGCTTCATTAAGCTCCCATAATTCTATATCCTCCATCTTCAAATCAGCTTTAGCCAAAGCTTTTCTGACGGCAGGTACTGGACCCATTCCCATATAAGCCGGCTCTACAGCTGCTGAAGCATAAGAAATGATTTTTGCCATGGGCTTTATCCCCAATTCCTCTGCCTTGCTTGCTGCCATTACCACAACTGCTGCTGCTCCATCATTTATACCAGAAGCATTACCAGCAGTAACGCTACCATCCTTTTTAAAAGCGGGTCTCAGTTTGCTGATGCCCTCTACCGTTACTCCAGGACGGGGAAATTCGTCCTGTTCAAAAGATATCGGCTCCTTCTTTCGCTGTGGGACCATAACGGGTATTATTTCTTTTTTAAATTTACCTGCTTTAATAGCTTTTTCCGTTTTCTGTTGACTCGATGCGGCAAATTCATCCTGCTCTCTACGGGAAATTTTGTATTTCTCAGCGATGTTCTCTGCTGTAATACCCATATGGACATCTTCCATAGCACACCATAATCCATCTTTTATCATACAATCTACAGCATGATCCGATCCCATGCGATAACCCCATCGTGCTTTTGGCAGCAGATAGGGAGCCTGACTCATGCTCTCCATTCCACCAGCAACAATTATCTCGGCATCCTGACATTTTATGGCCTGGACAGCAAGCATGATGGATTTCATTCCTGAAGCACATACCTTATTTACGGTATGTGCCGGAACATCTACAGGTATACCTGCCTTAATAGCTGCCTGACGAGCAGGATTTTGCCCTAAGCCTGCTTGCAGGATACATCCCATGATAACCTCATCTATCTGATCACTCTTTATCTTAGATCGGCTCAAGGCCTCTTTGATGACAACGGTGCCTAATTCTATAGCAGGAACATCTTTCAAAGTTCCTGCAAAACTGCCAATAGCAGTTCGAATAGCACTGGTTATAACTACAGGTACCATTTTCCCTATCCCTTCTTTATTTAAAATGTTATTATACTTTTTACAATTTGGCTTTATAATCGAATGCGCATAAATTCTATCATAATGATGTGGTGGATTTCTACATCATTTTTTATAGTTCGCCTTTTCCTTTTGATTTATAATTAAAAGGAAGGTATGGAATCAAACGTAAGGTATTTAAATAGATGACCACCTTTCATAAAATAATCTCTCTGCTCTATAAAATAGTTCTTTTTTTCATCCGTGAATTTTATTCAATCTATTATGATGCATTCACCGACTCTCACCAGTTTCTTCAATTCTTAAGAATACAGATTTTTATCTTATTTGCCACTTCACTCATAGGAGTTTTTGCTGTATCGCTAGGGAACTTAAAAAAAAATTTTATCGTATATATTATAGGCATTGGAATAGTTTTTGGAATTTTTGCCTATTTTTTTCTGACACTTTTTGCAGATAAAGGCGTAGATGTCCTCTGGGGATTTACAGGAGAGCCGACTATCGAAGAATTAGCTAAACCCTATTTTCATAAGGTTGAGCTTGCACTCAGCGAAGAGCGATATGAAACAGCCATTTTATTATTAAAAAAAGTGTTAGAACTTGATCCCAAACAGCTCAATGCATTAATGAAAATGGCACAGATTTATCATTATCAAATGGAAGAGTATCAAAAAGCTCTCAATATTTATAAAAAGATCCTAAACATTATTGGCTTGGAGGAACAGGATAACTTTTACTTTATTGAGGCCAAAAAAGGTATAAACGAAATCATAAAAATGTTCAACTCTAATAAGTAGCATGCTATTTTATGAAATGATATAAACATCTAACTGGAATAGATAATGAATTTTAAAAAAATATTTGTCAGCAAAGGAAGACTCAGATCTGGCTGGAGAGTACTGATCTTCTTTCTTCTCTGCTTTTTCTCCTTAAATTATCTTACTTTTCGTCTTTGGGATCAGATGTTAATCCGATATGTTATCACTTTCTGCCTAACTTTAGCGCTATCATTTATATTGGCTCGATATCTTGATAAAAGGCCCGTTGCTACCATCGGATTTATGTTCCATTCTCGGTGGCTTAAAGAATATGCTCTTGGTATCCTTCTCGGATTTGTTTTAGTGTCTATTTTATTCTTTTTTGAGCTCAGTATGGGATATATAGAGGTAAAATGGAATATTATTACTATTAGCCTGCTTAAAAGCATCTTTCTTGTCTCAATGATTACTATCATATTCCAATCTGCCTTTGAGGAACTGGCCTTCCGGGGATATATGTTTCAGAATTTGATAGAAGGAACTAATGCTATTTTTGCTACCGTAGCGCTCTCTGTTCTTTTCGGTTTAGGCCACTTGCTCAATCCCAATTCTCGTTGGATTGTAGCAATAAACCTCACCGCATTTGGAATATTGCACGCTGTAGGATATATATGCACCAAATCCCTCTGGCTACCTTCAGGACTCCATTTTAGTTGGAATTTCATTATGCGTAATATTTACTCTTTGCCTTGTAGCGGAACTCAATCTTCTAAAACCTTTTTGTTAGTAAAACAGAAAGGCCCAAGCTGGCTTACCGGAGGTGATTTTGGACCCGAAGCAGGGATACCAGCTCTTATACTACTTATAACTGCTTGCTTTTTAATATATTACTGGAAAAGAATTAAAATAGCTCCGGAAATGAAGAAACTCTGGGACAATTATTATAAAAAGAAAGGATTACCTTTCAAATAGAATTATAAAAAATAGTGCTAAGCCAAAAGCAGGATAAACTATTTCAATTTAATGGTAAAAAATCTAACTCACTAATAAAGAAAGGATGAAACTATGAATATTAAGAAGATTTTTGTAACCAATGGTAGACTGCGTGCTGGTTGGAGGATTTGTATATTTATACTTTTATGCATACCAATTGTATTCCTTTCATCTTTGCCCAGAAATTTTGGACTTCCACGTCATTTTTCAAACTTTTTGGGTTATTTAATTCTCTTTTGTGGGATTTTGGCTGTTTCTTATCTTTTAGCTCACTATCTTGATAAGAGATCTATTTCAACAATAGGTTTTATGTTTCATTCTCGGTGGCTTAAGGAATATTTGCTCGGTGTTCTCATAGGATTTGTATTGGTTTCTATTCTATTCTTATTCGAGTTCGGAATGGGTTTCATTACTTTTAAACTGAATAATATATCATCCTCACTACTTACGAATATTTTCGTATATTCGTTCATAATTATTATATTCCAATCCGCCTTTGAGGAATTGTCATTCAGAGGATACATGTTTCAAAATTTCATTGAAGGAGCTAATGCTTTTATTGCTACAGCCATACTATCAGCTCTTTTTGGGATAGGTCATCTTGCGAATCCCAATTCCAGCTGGGTAGCTGCTTTTAATATAACAGCCGCTGGAGTGCTCCTTGCATTATGCTATATCCGCACCAAATCTCTCTGGCTTCCCTCAGGACTTCATTTCGGCTGGAATTTCTTTATGGGCAGGATTTACTCTCTGCCTGTAAGCGGTGGAAAATCAGCGGACACCCTTTTGATAGTACAACGGAAAGGACCAATCTGGCTTACCGGTGGTGATTTTGGACCAGAGGCTGGAGTGCCAGCACTCATTATAATAATAGCTTTGTGCTTTCTAATCTACTATTGGCCGAAAATAAGAGTTGCTGCAGAAATGGAACAACTATGGAAAAAGTACGAACAGGAGAAAGATTCTCCTCCATTAACCTCTTAAACCAAAAAAATAATAGCTTTCATTATCTCAACCATATATAATTGTGTTATAACTATTTAGAAAAGCGAAATTTGCTTTAATTTATTATTCAGCAGTTCATTATGCTGGTTTTTTACCACAAGGATTATATTCATGTCTGATCAATCGACATCTAACAAAAAACCAAATCGGCTCATAAACGAGAAAAGCCCCTATCTTTTACAGCATGCTTATAACCCGGTAGATTGGTATGCCTGGAACGAAGAAGCTTTTGAGAAGGCTCGCAAGGAAAATAAACCTATATTTTTATCTATTGGCTATTCCACCTGCCACTGGTGTCATGTAATGGAAAAGGAATCCTTCGAAGATCAAGAAGTTGCGAAGTTGATGAATCAGACTTTTGTTAGTATCAAAGTGGATAGAGAGGAAAGGCCGGATATTGACAGCACCTATATGCATGTTTGCCAAATGATGACAGGAAGTGGGGGTTGGCCGCTCACTATTATTATGACACCAGATAGGAAACCATTTTTTGCAGCCACTTACCTTCCCAAAGAGAGCAAACACGGCCGTGCAGGAATGATGGATGTAATACCTCAAATCAAGGCTTTATGGGAATTCCAAAAAGGGAAAATACAATCAATTTCAAGTCAAATAACTACTTCTCTTAAGGAATCTTCAACTGATTTGCCTGGATCGAAATTGGACCATAGCCTTTTGCATACAACTTATGAGCAGCTTAGCCAGATGTTTGATGAAGAATATGGAGGCTTTGGAAAGACGCCAAAATTTCCTACTCCACAGAACCTTATGTTTCTTCTACGCTACTGGAAACGAACTGGAGATAAAAGAGCACTGCATATGGTAGAAAAAACACTTCAGGCTATGCAGTGGGGAGGAATTTACGATCATATCGGCTTTGGTTTCCATCGCTACTCCACAGATTCAAAATGGTTGGTCCCTCACTTCGAAAAAATGCTCTATGACCAGGCAATGCTGGCCATGGCCTATACTGAAGCTTATCAGGCAACAGGTAAGGAGACTTTCGGAAAAACTACCCGTGAAATCTTGACTTATGTTTTTCGAGATATATCCTCATCTGAGGGAGGTTTCTTCTCCGCGGAAGACGCTGATAGCGAGGGTGTGGAAGGAAAATTTTATGTATGGAGCATAGATGAAATTAATCAACTGATTTCTACGAAAGAGGTCGATGTGATAATCAATATATTCAATTTGGAGGATGAAGGTAATTACTTGGAAGAAGCCACAATAAGAAAAACAGGAACAAACATTTTACACCGCACACTCTCATTGTCGGAGATCTCACTACGGCTAAAAATACCGGTGGGTGAAATACAAAAGCTCTTAGAAAGTGCCAAAAAGAAATTATTTACCGCTCGAGAAAAAAGAGCTCGTCCTTTTAAAGACGACAAGGTTTTGACGGACTGGAATGGGCTTATGATTGCCGCTCTAGCAAAAGCTGCACAAGCCCTTGACGAACCTATCTATGATGAAACAGCCAAGGAAGCAGCAAATTTCATTCTCGAAAAGATGCGAGATCCATCAGGGAAACTTTATCATCGATACCGTGATGGTGAAGTAGCAGTTGATGGATTTCTTAATGACTATGCTTTCTTAATCTGGGGTCTCATAGAACTATATGAAAGTACCTTGGAAGTTTCTTATCTTAAAGCAGCCATTGAAATCAACGACTACGCGCTACAACATTTCTGGGACGAAAAAAATGGTGGTTTCTATTTTACTTCTGATGAGACAGAGCAATTATTTGTGCGCAGAAAGGATATTTATGATAGCGCCATCCCTTCAGGAAACTCGGTAGCAATGCTGAATCTAATTCGCCTTGGTCGCATAACAGCTCAACCTGAATTAGAGAAAAAAGCAGCCCAAATCGGAAGCGCATTTTCAGAAAAGGCTTTGCAAGTTCCAACTGCTTGTACTCAGCTAATGTCAGCTTTGGATTTTGCCCTCGATACATCACTTGAAATCGTCATAGTCGGGCATCCCTCAGCCACTGATACGGAAAGTATGCTGCAAACTTTAAAGCATGCGTTTTTACCTAATAAGATACTACTCTTCCGACCCGCTGAGCAAGAATCACCGGAGATTACTCAGTATGCCCCTTATACTAAAGACCTCAAAAGCATTGATAACAAAGCAACTGGCTATGTATGCCAGAACTACCAATGCCAGCTCCCCACTACCAATCCCCAAAAAATGCTTGAATTACTGAAAACCTTTTATAAATAATATTGTTATTACATCTAAGATATCACATCATTTACGATTACTATATTCTTTAAGAATAAAGAAGCAAGCAAAAAAAATTATCAACAATTCTAGTATTTTTTTTATTGAATAAAAGAAAAATACAGTTTATATTAGCAAAAGATTTACCATTAGTGCTTAGCCAAGATAACATTCTTCATATGATTTTACTATTTATGGGGCTTTTTTTCATAAGGTAAAGTAATGAATAGCAAAATGGATTATTCTCCTAAACTTTTCTTATACATAAGAAGTAAGAAAAAAATAAACATTTTTACATATGCGAAATTGATTGTGCATTAATAAAAAAGATGAATTTAATCTAAATTTTTAAACACGGAGACAGTCAGTGAGCAAATACGTAAATTTAGCACCCGGCTCAATTGTCCCAAAAAGCGGTAAATACAAATGCGAATTTTGCGGGGAAGGTGGAGTTGCTGATTTCTTTGCAAAACATATGAAAGGTACTGGGCTTCATACAGGAAGGTTAGAAAGCTTAGGTAAGCAAACCAATATCAGGTATATCGAAGCAGGCAAGAAATTTACAGAATGTCCAAACTGCGGACCAGCCACAGGATGGACCCTTATTGAGTAAAATAGGGGTAATATTATGTCAACTAAACCAAAACATGGCGAAGCAATTTATGAATCATGTGCCTGTGATATTTGTGATACGAAAGTATCAAGACCCAACGGATACTTGCTGACCACAAGAGAAGTGGTAAGTACACCCAATTATTGGCAGCATTATTATCAATATCATAAAGATGAATTTGCATTTATGGGAGTTAATTCCTATAGGGACTTTTGCCATAATACACTATTACGGACAAGTTGCTGTCAGGCCTTAGCCGGTCAACGAACCCCTTGGATAGTGTGCGATAAGTGCATATCTATGTTTAATGCTGACCGAAAAAAAACGAGAAATTATGCCAAAAAATGGTGGGAAAGCAGTAGAACATTCCAGCCCCCTGGTACTGGTCCTGCTCCCCTTTCCGAAATCAAAATGGGATAATAGGGTTTATAAGCTCCCAGATCAAAGAGCAGTAACTCTTTACTTCTCATTATAAAAACGAGGGAGTTAAAGAATACAGAGAATATAAATAGAAAAGACCTTACCATAAATGCTACAATTTAGTAATATCAAATCAATTACTATTGACGAATCCTGAAATTTTAGAAATCTTAAATTGCTATATTCCACATAAATCAATTATATAAAACTACATAATAACTAAGAGCATTTCATACAATAATGATTCTTTTTGTAGCACTATAATTATGTCTCTAAAATTATTAGCTCAACCACTACTAAATCATCCGATAAAATCCTTCCTCATTTCTATGTTAAATTTCGGTAACATAAAATAGCATTACTTCTCAATAATATATCTTGACAAAAGAAAAGCAAAGTGAGATTATTTTTATTAAGTTATATTTAATATTACATTTTTCTATATGGCTTGCATGATAATTTTAAACAAACCAAGAGGAGGATAGAATACATGAAATGGGAAAAATTTGAAATGGAGCGCTGGCAATCAACCTATGAGTTTCATGTGGATTATAATCTATCAGAGAGCGGTGTACATCCCATGCAGCTTAAAGAATTAATCAGCGAAGACATGATAGATGATTTCTTAAACCTGCGCCTGGAGTACATACAAACGAATGGCTCTGAAGAACTTCGCGATCGGATCACGCAACTGTATCCCGATGCAAATCTCTCTAATATTCAGGTAACAAATGGCAGTTCCGAAGCTAATTTAGTTGCTCTTTTGACAACACTCAACCCGGGAGATGAGGCAGTTATTATGCTCCCCAATTATATGCAACTATGGGGAGCAGCGAGAGGTTTGGGTGTTGAGCTAAAGCCTTTTCACCTACGAGAAATAGAGGGAAAATGGAAACCGGATCTCGATGAATTTAGAAGGGCTGTTACTACTAAAACCAAAATGATATTTCTCTGCAATCCCAATAATCCAACGGGTGGTGTCTTAACTGGAAAAGAGTTAGATGAAATATGCAGCATTGCCGATAAAGTTGGTGCCTGGATTATGGCAGACGAGGTATATCGAGGTGCGGAATTAGAAGGTGGATTTAGTCCGGGACTCTGGGGGCGATCTGATAAAAATCTGATAGTCGGTGGCTTTTCCAAAGCCTATGGCCTTCCTGGTTTACGCATAGGATGGATTGCAGGTCCTGCCGATATAATAAAAGAATGCTGGTCTTATCATGACTATACCTCCATTTGCGCCAGTATGCTCAGCGATAAATTAGCGACCATAGCCTTCGAATCCTCTACCTATAAGAAAATTATCGCCAGAACCAAAAAAATATTGAGAACTAATTTCCCGATTTTAAAAGATTGGATTAATGGTCATCCAGAAAACCTACGCCTGACCGATCCTGAAGCGGGAGCAATTGCTTTTTTGAAATATAATATGAAAATAAACTCATCAGAATTAGCGGAAAGGCTCCGTAAAGAAAAGAGTGTGCTCATCGTTCCCGGTGATCACTTCGGCATGGATGGATATATGCGTATTGGTTACGGACCAGAGAAGGAATATCTTGAAACTGCTTTATCTTTGATTGACGAATTAATAAGTAAATTGAAATAAGATTTAAGATTTGAACGAAGGGGTACCATGAAAGTAATGATACTTTATGAAAAAGAAATAAGAGCAGCGGTAACCGAGGATGAGGCTATTGATGAAATAGAGCAAGTTTTTGCCGACTATGCTCAGGGCAAAGCCGTTGTTCCTGGAATAATATCTCTTAACATACCTGGAAAAAATGGAGATGTACATTTAAAGGGAGCTCACATCAAGGAAACTGATTTCTTTGCCTTCAAAGTGGCCTCTGGATTTTACGATAATCCTTCTAAGGGATTACCTGTGGGAAGCGGGATGATGCTTCTCTTTAGTGCTGAGACTGGATTCCCAACCTGTTTATTGTTTGATAATGCATATCTTACTGACTTGAGAACAGGCGCAGCTGGTGGTGTAGCGGCCAAATATTTAGCCAAGAAAGATATCGATCAAGTTGGAATTATTGGTTCCGGTAATCAAGGAAGATTTCAACTGAGCGCTTTAAATAAGGTAAGATCCTTCTCCAGGGTTAAAATCTGGGGAACACCTCCAGAGACAATAGATGGTTATATAAAGGATATGCAACCTCTCATAAGAGCAAAGATCGAAGGAGCGGAGACAATTCAGGAAGCGGTTGAAGGGAGCGACATCATCATTACCGCGACTCCGAGCAAGAAACCGTTGGTAAAAGCGGAATGGGTAAAAGGAGGAGCGCATATAACCGCCGTGGGCTCTGACGAACCGGAGAAACAGGAGTTGGAAGCCAGCGTCCTCGGTAAAGCTCATAAGGTGGTTGCTGACAGTTTACTACAATGTGTTGAACGGGGTGAAATTCACCATGCCGTTGAAGAAAAAATCTTAAAACCAGAAGATGTCCATGCTGAGTTAGGAGAGGTTGTAGTAGGCAAAAAATCAGGAAGAGAAAATGAATCGGAGATCACCATTTGCGATTTGACCGGTGTGGGAATACAGGATGTGGCAATAGCCAGCCTCACGTATAAAAAAGCTTTAGAAAAAGGATTCGGCAGCTTCCTGGAGATATAATAACAGAAATAGAACCCTGCTTTAACTAATTAACACAGCGATCCCTTCAAAAATTATGTAGATGTTTTAATTCTTTAATGTGCTGTTTGAGTTCGAGCAAAGGATAGTACACATTATAAATAGGTGCTGAAATTTATTTGCTTGCCTTCTTCTGAGTACTCTTGGTAGTTTTGGTACTTTTGGCAGTCTTACTACTGCTTGCTTTTGTGGGTTTGGTCTTCTTTGTTGGTGTACTTTTCTTGCCTGCTTTTGCTTTTGGGGTTTTCGGTGTGCTTTCAGGTGGGGTCTCTTTCTCCTGAACCGGGGCGCTCATGGTTTCTTTAATCTTTTCTATTGAACGTTCTTTAACCTCGATTTCCTTATCTATTTTGGTTATTTCTTCAGCTGTCGGTTTGAGTTCGCTATCCTTCAAACTTTCCAGTCTTATTTTCTCATAAGCCATCTCACCCAGTTTAGTATACAGCATGCTTTTTTCTTTTCTTAGTCTGCTGACCTCGCTTTTAAGGCTGAGGATTTTTATGCTCTTATCTGCGTCTTCCTTTACTCGGGAAAAAAATTCTCTGGTACTCTCCCAGACCTTTTCTCCTAAAGCTTTGTTTTCTTTATTTTCCTTTTCTTCGGGCATGGTAGTCAACTCCTATTATTTTCAGTATATACTATATTTTCCAAAATTATAGCATATCCTATTCTATCTTCCAAATAAGAAAAAAGTATATATTTCCTTTTCGTTGACAAAGAAACAAAAATAGTATATCTTAAATTTGCACCAGTTCTAAATGTAATGCCGGAGTGGTGAAATTGGTAGACGCACGGGACTCAAAATCCCGCGGGCTTTTAGTCCATGTCGGTTCGAGTCCGACCTCCGGCACCATTATTCTCAAGAACTTAGAGGAATTTCCGTATTTTTTCATTTTCTTCCTTTTCCCTGCCGGAGACCAAACGGAGACCCAAAAAACCCTTTTGAGAGAAGTTTAAACATTTCAAATAAATAAAGATCATATAAATTTTATTTTCTTCTTGACTTTAATATTTCAGAGCATTTAGAATTAAGACATACTAAATAATATTTAATCTATTTTGCAGATATAATGTATATATTGCTAAGCCAGAGGATTAAAATAATCATTTATGTAAATTTCCCCTCAGGATTCTGACTGTTTTGACTCACGCATTGAATAATAAAGCGTTCTCCAATCATCTCCAATTAGTTTAATCATAATAATAAATAGTAGTATTAAAAAACTATAAATTTTTGGTTCATCACAATAATGAGTATCTGATGAGGTGTGAATTATAGATCTTCAACTTAAAGTATTCGATATCTCTGTAGCCATAGGCTTTTCTTGTAATGACTTTGATTTTGCTATTAATCCATTCTACCATTGCTGCTAAGATGGGATAGAAATAAATTGACAAGGGCCATAGTATTCTCAACCATACTAAAGATTAAAACATTATCAATTTTTAACAGTATGAAAGGAGAAGCGATGGCCACGATAAATTGTAACCCAAAAGATGAATGGTTGAAAGAACTTTTTTCTGAGGGTGATGAGGAGTTTAGGAAATTAGTGGAAGCAGTAGTATAATCCATATTACAGGTAGAGGTGACGGAGCATATAGGTGCTGAGCCCTATGAGCGCAGCAGCGTGCGGAAGGGTTTTCGTAATGGGTATAAGGCTCGGAAGCTGGACAGCCGGGTATGCAGCTTGGAACTTCGGGTGCCGCAGAGTCGTGATTGCAGTTTTTCATCGCAGCTTTTTGAGCGTTATCAACGCAGTGAGAAGTCATTATTCAGCAGTCTGATAGAGATGTATATCCAGGGTTTATCGAACAGACAGGTGAGGAAGATAGCGGAGAGGTTGTGCGGCAGCACGGTTTCTTCTGCAAAGGATGGCAGAAGATTGGGCAGAAAGCTATCCCAAGCTTATAGAGAAACTGGAAGAAGAGTTGGAGCATGTGATTGCTGTTCTCAATGTTCCGGAGAACCATCGTAAGAAGCTGAGAACTACTAACTGCCTGGAACGGCTTAACCGTGAGATCAAACGAAGAACACGAGTGGTGAGCATTTTCCCCAACCAGGAGTTTTGCCTTCGCCTGATAGGAGCATTGCTGCTGGAACAGCATGAAGAATGACTGGCTGGGAATCGATATCTGAATATGTCAGTTCTTTTACAAACCGAAAAGCCAAGCAATTCTAAGAATTGCTTGCAGAAAGAAGAAGTATGTTGGAGATAAATTTGCAGAAAATCCTTGACAAAACTTAGTATGAAAGATAATTGAATTAATGGATATGTGTTTTTTAATAAAAAGACGGATTTATAACATTTATGAAGATAGTCGTATTCATACTCTTATGTGTAATCTGGGGAACTACCTGGGCTGCAATTAAAATATCTTTAGAAGGAATACCTCCGTTTACGGGTGCTGCTTTCCGTTTTTGTTTGGCTGTTGGTTTGCTTTTTATCTATGCTAAAGTACGGAATATTCCATTAACATTAGGAAAAGAAGACTTTAAGAATATTTTATCAAGTGCTCTATTTTTGTATTTATTCCAATTTGGTTTAATTTATTGGTCAGAACAATACATTAATGCTGGTGTAGCCGCCATCCTTTACTCTACCTTCCCCATTTTCGTTGGAATCCTGTCCAATTTTATTTTTCATCAGGAGGAATTCCGTATTCTTAAATATGCTGGATTATTTCTCGGATTCGGTGGTGTAGTAACAATTTTTTATAAGCAATTATTGGTAACACATTTTCTTCCCATTGTGACCTTATCAGCCCTTGCAATGGTTATTGCTGCAGCTAATGGAGCAATATCTACTGTAATTGTCAAAAAATATTTAGCAAATGTCCACCCTATTTCTATAACACTTCACCAAATGATATGGGGGATTGCGAGCCTATCTCTTATTGGCCTGCTCAGGGGTGAATTTAACAAAATTCATTTTAACTACAGAGTTTTAGCATCGATATTATACCTGGGAGTCATAGGCTCAGCAATTGTATTTGTCCTGTATTATTGGCTGCTCCAAAAAATGAGCGCAATTAGCTTATCTTATTACAACTACATTACTCCACCAATAGCTCTGCTTGTAGATTGGATAATTTTTAAAGAAGTTCCAGGCCTGGAGATAATAGTCGGTATGATAATAATCTTAATTGGCATCTTTTTATGTCAATGGCAAGATTATCAATCGCTTTTAACAAATTACCATTTGAGCAAGATAGCAAAATCCAAAAGTAAAGAATAGCAGCAGGGTAAGTAAACTAATTATTATTGAAGTTAAGCATGAACAAGAATTATATTCAGCGGGTGGGAAAATTAGTGGCAAAGGGAAATAATGCTATCATTAAGCAGATTAGTTAATACCTTCAAGCAGCTCACGGCAAGGTGTTATTCATCCTGACTTGAAAGCCTATTGCATCCTTTTTGAATCAATCGCAATAAATTTCTATGCAAAGTATGGAGGCTCAAGTAAATCTCAAACTTTTTCGAACTGAAATAAAATATGCAATATCTTTAACTATAGTTAACCCGTTCGGGCTCGGCCGGTTATAAAATTAAAAACAACTTTAAAAAAATAAATGATATCGGTTTTTATAGGATGTTTTTTCTTGGCTTCATAATAACGTATTTCCGATTCTATGATTTCCTTAAAAGATTTAGGGCAATCTGCATAGTACGGCGGAACAAAACCAGGCTTTATCTTCATGCGCTCTTTTTGCCACTTCTCAGGGTAGAGAGAAAGAAATTCCCTCGATAAAGGTCGAAGCCCAATAAAAAATATATCCCCTTTTACTATGTTAAGAAGCTGGGGCATTTCATCCAGCCAGGTTTTTCTAAGAAATTTACCCCAATCGGTGGTTCGAAAATCGCCAATAATTTTACCTTCGTTATCTATTGGAAGATTATTAATAATATAATCGTGGATATAACTCGCATAGGCATACATTGTTCTCAATTTATAGCAATAGATGGTACGGCCACCTTTTCCGACTTTTGGTATTTTTAATAGAATTCTATCGTTGGGTCTTTCATTCAAAGGTTGTGAATTCTTAAATGTTATAAAATATAGATATTTATCCGTCTCTTTTAGGGCTGAAATTTCAAACCCACAATACCTTAATCTGCCCAATGCTTCGCATTTTGAGAGAAGATGATGTTTTATGATTCCAGGCTTTCGATAGATGTGGCGAGAGATTGGCCACTTCGGTAATACCCTCTTGAAAATGAATTCATAAAGAATTTTTAACTTATAGAGGATTTTATTATGGGATAAAGATAATCTGCGTTTTCGATGTTCAAAAGTTTCTAACCTACCGATAAATATACCATTAGATCTTAACGAGCTATTGATTTTTATTAAATTTTGGTTGATATCGCCAAAATCATTTAGCAAGAGAGAGGATATGACAAGATTATGGGGCTTTTTGTTCTCGATAGTTTCAAAACAAGGAGCATTTTCTAAAATAAATATATCATGATGAAATTCCGAAGGTATATGTCCTTTAATAAAAGAAATTACTTGAGATTCATACTTTGCTGCCAAAAAGTCTTGTATATTAATAGTATTAGTCATCAGGTTATTAAGTCTTTTAATTAGTAAAAGAGTTGAGCCATAGCTCTAAATGTATCCATTTCCAGATATCATGGGAAATGTTAATCTTCCTTTGGAGATGAAGGTTATAAAGCTTCATACAAGCTTTATTATCAAAATAAGGTCTCTGACGAAAAGAATTAGATTGAAGCAAATTTAAAATAAAATCTTTGAATACTGACTCTCTTAACCATTCACTCTCAGGAGTCATGAATCCGATTTTATCTTTCCGCAGTCGAATTTGTTCCGGCAATATGCCTCTCATGCTCTCTCGTAAAATGCATTTTGTCATACCCTTTGCAATAAGTTTTTCAGAAGATAATGAGAGTGTCTTTTCCACTAATCTATAGTCCAGAAATGGAACTCTCGATTCTATTGAAAACCACATTGAGTTTCTGTCTTCCCATTTCAGGAGATGCTCTAATTTATGCTCAAAATGGTTAAGTAAAGCCTCTTGAAGAGAGCGAGCCTTAAAGAGAGTTTCCAGCAATCGAGTGTTCTTTCTCTCTTGCTCGTAAAAATCCTTTTTTAGATAATTCCTTCCTAACAATTTTGTCTTAACTTTTAACGAATTCGGTAAAAGGTAAAATGCCAATGACTTGATGCCATAGAAAGAGCGATGATTAAAATAGTAATAATATAATTCTCTTAAAAGTTTCAATAGGCGCCCTTTTAACAAGAGTTCTTTGAAATAATTGCCAAAAAAGTAGTGATAACCAGCAAGCAGCTCATCACCCCCTTGTCCATCTAATAGAACCTTAACACTTTCTTTTGCTAATTCCATCACCTTAAATTGAGCATAAGGAGAAGTGCTGGGAATTGGTTCTCCATGACACTTCACAAATGAAGAAAGATCGTCGTATAATGCTTGAGCAGTGGGAAAAGTTTTATGCATTTTAGAAACTGAATTCTGATAGAGGTCAATATAATCGCTTTCATCTTCCACTTTACCCTGCCCAAAGGCAGCAGAAAAAGTTTGTAAATCATTCTTCTTCAAAATAGTAGTTAAAATTGATGTTATAGACGAAGAATCCAATCCTCCGCTCAGACAGACGCCTATAGGAACATCACTGCGCAAACGCAATTGAATGGAATCAACTAAAATATGCCTGAATTCTTCCGCAGATAAAAGGGAATTATTTATACGTTCCTGAAGATTGTACCACTGCTGAAATGATACATTATTTTCTTTTATAAGCACGTAGTGGCCGTGACTAACTCTTTTTATATTCTTGAAAAAAGTTTCGGTATATTGGTCAGTGCGATTGTAGACAAGATAATCAAAGATAATAGGATTATTGGGAATTTTTTCTTGAGGAACTGCTTTAAGGATGCTTGTTATCTCTGATGCAAAAATGAATCTGTCTTTGTCATGATAATAATATAT
Organism: uncultured Acidobacteriota bacterium; assembly: GCA_964645975.1. GTDB lineage: Bacteria > Acidobacteriota > B3-B38 > Guanabaribacteriales > CAZYAF01 > CAZYAF01. Next base: position 269,376 of record CAZYAF010000002.1, on the reverse strand, counting down.
TGGCTTTATACCAAAGCGATCACGAGCAAGGAAGAGCCCTCGTGTTTTTTTGTCGTAAATTGCAAATGCGAACATTCCATTAAAGTGGTCAAGGCATTTAGTCCCCCACTCTTGATAAGCATATAGAATTACTTCTGTATCGGTACGAGTAACGAAATTATACTTACTGCTAAGTTCCTTTCTGAGTTCGCGATAGTTATAAATTTCTCCATTGTGGATGATGCAGTATCTACCGCTCTGGTCATTCATTGGCTGATGCCCTGCCGAAGATAGGTCAAGAATACTCAATCGAGTGTGACCTAATCCAATATTTCCATTAATGAACAGACCTTCATCATCAGGCCCCCGATGCTTCATAACATTTATCATTGACTTTATAAGCTCAGCTCTAACTTCCTCCTGGTTAAATAAAACAACTCCACAAATTCCACACATATTATCTAAACCTTAATTGAAAAGATTTATCTTGTTTGATAATTTTAATACTTGTAGGATAATTTTTAATGAACCATATTAAAAATCTTGAAACATCTATCTTGTCTTGTAGCAATTTATTTCTTTTTTCTCTCCAAATCGCTTTAATATCTTTTTGTTGCAGTAATTCAACAGCTTTTTTTTTTGCTCCTTCAAAGGACCTTAGATTGAACATTAATCCATAATCCTGTTCTAATTCAATAAAATTTGACATGTCATTTTCTCCGACAAATGAGTTGGTTCTCACGACAGGTGTACCTAAAATCGCTCCTTCTGTTGCCATTGTTTGAGTATCAGAAAATAATAAAGATGCGTAAGATAATATATGATGAATATGTGTTGGATCGTGAATCATAAACTTTACATATTGTTCAGGCAAATCTTTTTCAGTTGATATCAAAACCTTACCATAGCGTGAAAATGTGTTTATTAGATTTTTTATGGAGCTATGGGAGATTCCTTTTTGTCCAATATCATGATATGCGTCCCAGGTATTAAGGCGAATTACTACATATTTATCCCCCTTAGCCAGACCATATACTCTCAGAATATTTTTATCTGGCTTAAACCAATTGGGATGCAAATAAGCCAGCTCTTTATATCCAATAAGTCGGATTTCCTTTTTGCCGAATGACTTTCTAAATTTTTCTGGAACAATAATATATTTTATGAATGGAAAATAGAAAATCTGTTGAAAATAGGTTACTTCATCATCTTCAAACATTATTGAGGGTATTCGCAAGGCAAAAGAAGCTGCTGCCCCGCCCACAGAACCACAGCCTATTATCAGGTCTGGATATATCCTTATTATTTTGAATAAAATTTTGAAGATGGATAGTATGTTTTCTAAGATTTTAAGAAAGAAATTATCACGTTGAATTGCAACAATACTGTATGCTAGATTATCCTCTTTAAATAATTTTTCAACATTTTTAAATCTACGAGCTAAGATATATATCTTTATATGGTTTTGCCTGGATAACTCAATTATTATATTTTTAAAGAAATGATAATGCGCTGATGTCCATATTATGAAAACTATCTTCGATATTTTTTTTGCCGGAATCTTATTATTCAGATTTTTAGTCTCTGCCATAATTTAAATCCTGCTTTGGCTATTTTGAATTTCATTGGCTGATGGATTTTTTCATATCTTCCATATTTTATCAACTCACCGCCAAATTTCTTTTTAAATTCTCGAACACCATATTTCTTATCAGGTCTACCAGCACCTCCAAAATCAAATATTGTATATCCTCTTTCTTTCCCCCACTTGAATATCTCCCAGGGAAGCAAATCGTTAGGATACTTATTATTAAACTCCTTGCGACTGCCTGCATACCAATCATAAAGGGTTTCTCGATACGCTAAAATGCATCTTGCTCCTATAATTTTCTTATTATTAAAGGCACCGAAATATTTAATCATTCCGAGAGGCGCTAATATTTCGAAAGCTGCCACGAATAAGCTTTTGTCTGCTATTGGCATTTTTGCATTTTTATAAACTTTATGTAGTATTTCGTACATGCTATCAATATCTGAGAGGCTCACGAGTTCTTGCATGTATGTCCTCTCTTTATAAGCTCTTCTAATTCTATTTCGTTTTTTAGGATGGACTTCTTTCCATAATATGTTTTCTGGTTTGTTTAAATCAATAATAATATTTAAATGGTCTTCAAAATAATAGCCAAAATTACGAAATGAATCACTAAATTTTTCTATATTCCATAGGTTTCTGAATTGTGAATATAGGGCCATTTTTCTGGAAATTTTTTCATACTCCTTTATAATTAGGCGGAAGACTTGCTCATCATCATTTTCTACTAAGGGCCCCCCCCATATAACTGACCGTGCAGTTAATGTGCCAAAGTATCCCTTATATTCTTGTTGAACAACTGATAATAAAGTTCCCAGAATTTTGTTTTTCTCATTTATTACTGCCAGGAAGATTGGTTGATGGTTGGTTGTCTCTTTATAGACTTCATACATTTCTGGCGTCTGGAAAATATTGCCATGAGGATGGTTACAAACAAAATCAGACCATTTTTTTCTTTCGATTTCTCTAACAACCTTCATCGGTATATTTTTGCTAAAATACGTTTCCCTATATTTTTTGTGTTCTGCCAAAGCAACTCTTTTAGCCAGGGGAGCGATTTATCTGTCCATCTATGGGGATGAGCATTAACCATTAATTTAGCTGGTAGCTCATCATTATTCAAAGTTTTAATTATATCAAAGGTGGATTTGAAATTATATGCAAATTTTGAATTAACTTTATCTCTTACGCTTAGGCTTTCTCCATTCCATCTACGCCCGGTATCTGTAAGATATAGGATTTCATCGAAGTTTAGAGTTAGATAGGGCTCTCCCAGGATTCCAAAATCCTTAAAATTATATCTTTCCCATATCTTTTTTGAATCCCATTTTGATAATGGTGAGCCATGAGCGCAGATTGTCTTTATATCGGCGAGATTTATAAGGCGCTCCAGCTCTAACTTAAATATTTCGATTGCTCTGGCATAATTGCCTCCTGCTTTAGCAAGGGTTTCATAATGATAGCCGATTTCGTGCCCTAAAGACATTATTTCTCTGATTATATTATCTTCGAATCTTCCTTTTTTGCATCTGAAATAATATGAGGATTTGATACCCAATAAACTCTCAAACTTTGCCATTGTAAGAGCAGAGTTCGCTTTTCTATCTACATCGTGCCGCATAATGACGAATTTTATCGGAGTGTTATTCAGACAATAATCTTTAAAAGTAATAAATTTATATCCATGTTTTTGGAATGTAGTGCATAAAAATTTGAAAGTCTTTAATGTAAAATCTATCATTTTTTTAGTGGTAAAGGAAATATCTTAAATCACTAAGTTTTCACTTGACAAAAGCTTAAATTCAGGTACAAGTCCTGGATGTATTTATTTAATCAAGTTTAATGCAGCGTCCCCTCATAAGCAGAATATTCCATATAGTGATTAATTACTATTTCAAAATTGTGTTTTATAATATCTCTATAAATGGTTTCTATCTAATAGTTTTTATTAAGAATTATTCAATATACCCGAGTGCTTTCAAATCTTTTAAAAATTTTTCTCTCTTATCTTCGGAGAAATCGACTTTTCTAAATAACTTCTTTTTATGAGCAATCTTAAGCAGCATTCTAACCATATGCACATGCACAGGATTAGATTGATCATATATATCCTTTGTCTCAAAAGGATCTGTGCTTAAATCGAAAATTTCTATCTCATTAAGTGCCGTTTTTGATATTATTATTTTATAATGATTATATTTACATGCTATATATTCAGTTGTCTCAGCTAATATAAAATCATTTTTAGGATTCAATTCTTTGCTTAATAATGGTATTCCCTCAAAATAACCATCTTCATATTGAACATTAATTAAATCTAATATTGTAGGAACTATATCAATATTTGAACTCAAAGCAGTGTCATCCTGCATGTAGTTGGTGTCAGGAACATGCATAATTAATGGTACGTTAATCTGGCTTTCGTAAGGCCTATCACAATGTCCAAAAAGATTATTATGTTCATTTAGATTTTCTCCATGATCGGAATTAATAATGATAATTGAATTATAAAATAGACCATTAGATTTTAAATAATCTATCAAATTACTCAACAAATAATCACTATATAATATCTCATTATCATATAATGATATAAGGTATTTAATACCCTGAGGATCAGGAATTATTTTTTTATTTTTTATTAAAGATAGGGTTTTTAAACTTCCATCGATTTTCTTATTTGACATGCCTAAATCAAATTTTTGTTGATTATGATTTTTGTACGGTGCATGTGGAGCTATGAAATAAATCCATATAAAAAGTTTTCTATCACTATATGTTTCTAAACATTTCTTAGAAATTTCCAAAGTACTTAAATCATTATCAAAATATATAAATTGAATTAATCTGCCAATAAAAGAATTATGCCATAATAGTGAAAAATCTGATTTTTTTGCAATGAATAGCTTCTTACGATCCATGAAAATATCAAAGCCTTGGTGATAATTATATCTAATTCCGGTTAAATGCTGAGAGGATATAGAAATATTGAAATAGCCATGTTTTTTTAATATCTCAGCAATTGTAAAATTTTTATTAGACAAATTATAGCGATTTTTTTCGAAAAATAGTTGGGAAGGATATTTTGAACTAATAAATGATGGCACTGATATATTTGTGCAAGTAGCGTTTGAATAATGATTTTTAAAAATATAAAATTCTTTTTTAAATTTATTTAAATAGGGAGTAGTATCTTTTTCATAGCCATAAACCGACATATGATCAGCTCTTAAAGCATCAATGGTTATCCAAATCACATTTAAATTTGCTGATTTATTGAGAAATTGAATTTGTTTATGTGGCTGTGAGTCTTTTAAGTAATATAGATAATTAAAACAGAGAAAAGCATATAAAATAATAATTACGAATCCAAATATGACATTTTTTATGAGTTTATTGTAACTATATATAATAATACTGCCTGCCAGAGCTAATAATAAAAACGCAACATAAACTAACTTGGAATCTGTAAAATTCCCCTTGATTAAAATGCTGAGTTGAAATGAAACAATTAGAGCAAATGATATGAGTAAAGTAAATAAATTCGACTTTTTAAAAATAAATCGAATTGATACTGAAATTATTGAAGATAGTAAGATATAAAAAAACGAAAGTTTAATGCATGTCATCAGACAGTTAAATAAATTATCCAGCGCGATGTCATTATTAAAATAGTGATTTATTGAAAAATCTATTGCAGATAATATAAGGCCAGAAATAATAATTCCCGATAATTGAGTTGATATAGATAAAAATTTTGATTGTCTTATAGTTTTTGTTTTTTTATCATTGTCCATCTAAATACTCCATTTAAAGTTTTATGATTTTAGTGTAGAATAAATGAGCGGCAATACATTCATAGAAAGTTCTCTTTTTATTCTCATATAAAATTTTATTACTATATAGCAAAAGCTTTTTGAGAGAGTTTCGATTAATTTAATATGTCTTAATGTGATTTTTTATAGCTAAATCGTAATTATCTTCTAATATAATTCCATTCCGCTCTAAATTCAGTTGCTTCAATGCATATATCTGTGCTTTTCTACCTAAACTTTTACGTAGCTCTACGTCTTCTGCAAGCTGGCACATATATTTTGCTAAATTGTCAATATCCCATTCTTTAACGAGGTATCCATTTTCCCCATGATTAATTATATATGGGATCCCAGCATGATAGGTGGAAATAACCGGGAGTCCTGAAGCCATCGCTTCAACAATGGTACCTGGTATCCCCTCCTTTTCTTTTGTTTGGCTCATTAAACTCGGGAGAACAAAGATATCAGTATTGTAATACTCTTTTAAGAACTCAGGGCTCAAATGTTTTAAAGCGCCTATAAAACGAATATTTGCACTCATATTATTTTGTCTGACAAATTTCTTGAGCTGTGGCATTAAGTATCCATCCCCTACTACTCTCAAATTTAGACTCTTATTTGTAAGGGTTAAAGCTTTTTTAAAAGCTTGAAATAAAAAAAGATGTCCTTTTTGAGGCACTAAATATGCCACTATTAAAAAAGTAATATTATCTTTGCTTTTATATTGACGATTATAGAAAAATTTTTGCACGTCAATCCCATGATAATGTACTATTATTTTATTTTCAGGACATCCTATTTTTATTAAATCGGACTTCATATCTTTACTCATTGCAAGACAATAATCTACATATTTAAAAATCCTTAGGAGCAAGAGTTTAGCAAGTCCAAAATACCAATGGGGAAAAGAAGAGCAATCATATCCGTAAAAAGATACCACCGAAGGAATCTTTGAATATTTTGCAATGTCAAGGAACATTGTAGCATCCGTTCCATAATGGAAGTGAAGAATATCTATTTTATTGTCATGAAGAAATGATATTATGTTTTTTTTATCCATCGAAGTTAATCGTCTAAGATTCTTATATAAAAATTGGGAGTATTTTTTGCTAATACCTTTTTTATGTTTTTCGCAATAAAAAGTTGTAAATGAAGTTATTATCTCCTTGGAAAATTCACTCTCAATAAATTCTTTATAAATTATGTATGGTTTATATCTAATTTGATTCATAATTTGATCTCTAATAAACGCAGTAAATGGGGGTAATAATTTTCTGACAAAATGAGCTACTCTTCTCTGTTGTTTTACTTCCAATTTTCCAACCAATATTTTAAGGAAAACACTCTGGAAAAATAGTAATTTTCCCTCAAATTTTCTTTGTTTTTATATTTTTCAAATAATGTTCCAGGAAACATATCAGTTTCTTTTTTCATCAGTCCAATTTTTTTAGAAAATATCATATCGGTCCATCGTTCAGAATCAAAAGCATCATTGCCTATTCTTCTATTGTAAAGTTGTGTTTTGATGTATCCTGGCATAATTTTTAGATAATAGATAGGAGAAAGCAAATCCTTTGGCTTATAGCCTCTATCAGTGATTATTTCGCCCAATATCGGCTTATATTGGTTAATTATATAAGCATATAATAATTGAGCTCTTCTTCTTTTTATAGCGCTTCTTTTCAGTGCTCCATTATACATACCTGCAAAGGGAGTCCTGTACATTAGCTGTACAAAGTCAAAATCGAAGTAAGGAAATCTGGTATTTACATAAACTCTCTCAATGCGAATCTCCTGCATAAAATATTTGCGTATGCCCTCACTGATGAAAAAGAAGAAAAATTGGGTTAATTTATCAATGTCTTTATAGGGTAAAAAGTAATTCTTCCAGATAAAATCTTTGATTTCCTCATAGTTATCTTCAAAAAGCTGAGTTCTAAAGTAACCATGATTTTTTTCATGTTCAAATGAGCATGTTAAATCTTTATTAAAATCTTTGCCCATAAAGAGTCGTTCAGAATTGTCATTAAATTGTATGCCGAGATTATAAATAGGCCTAAGAATCTCGCTTCCAAATAATCCGGTTATAGCTGTATCTGAGAATTCTTTTAACTGCTTATAAGCATAGGGATAATTAGCGCGCAGGATTGGTGCAGTTCCATCCGAGTAAAACAAAGACCTAAGGGCACAATCTTCATATTGTGCTTCAAAATCCTTATTAAGATAGATCGGTTTGTAGTTAATCTTTAACCTTCGCGCAATTTCCATTGGAATAGTAATCTGTCTGCTGCCAGGCATGCCATAAGAATAGCAAAGAAAATCTTCGGCATTACGGTTAATCAATGCTAAATTAGCACGACCATCAAAACCACCGGTTAAGGAGAGAAGTAACTTTTTTGAGCCTGATGTATGGAGATTTATACTGTTATAAAGGGCTTCTCCTAATGCTATTAAAGATTCATCCTTTTTCATCAGCTTAACTTTGAATAGGCTGTCTACATAAAAATATCTTTCTCTTTTCACTCCTTTATTATTGACAACTAAAATCTCCCCATAATCTAACATTGTTATATCTTTATAATAGGTTTTGCTTCCCAAAGGATAATCGAAGATAGCAAATTCTGTTATTGCTGTTTTATTTATTTCATGGCTTACAAAATTTGAATCGAGGATAGGTTTTATAGCAGATGAAAAAAGGAAAATACCATTTTTATAGGCGTAATAGATGGGCAATACATTTAGCTGATCGCTGATGCAAAATAAATTCTTTTTTTTCTCGTCATAAATTATGATAACAAACGAACCTTTAATATAGTGGACGAAATTTTTATTATAGCTCTTGTAAAGATCATATACCTCTCTTGCAGATAATTTCTTGGGCTTTTTTCCCTTCAATAGCTCATAATTTTTGTTTGAAAATGCAAAGCCAAATATGAATAGATGTTCAGAACTCTCATGAAAATGGTTTTCTGTTGTCTTTCTTCTCTCTAAGTAGAATATTTTTGTCGAAGGAGTCTGGATTAAATATTCCTTAAAAGAAATATCATTATAGTATTGATATTTGAGAAATGGATTCTCAATCCTCAATAGATCACATTTTCCCCAAAAATCTATGATGCCGTAAATATCAAACATAATATTTTTAAAAAATTATTCTTTCTTTGCAAACACGAGCATTGACTGAAGTTTTAGAAAATTCAGGATTGGATCAATTAATAATTTTGATAAATACCTCAAAAATAAATTATTTCTTTTATAAAACCACATACCTGTTGTAATTTCAATTTCTTTATATCCAATCCTTTTCAATAAAACTGTTAAAGATTTTGGATTGAAATAGCTAAAATGTTGTGGAATTAAATGATGTTTTAATAAGGTTCTGCGCTTAGCTAAATTAAATAAAATGAATTCAATCGATCTATTGGAAGGTATTTCTAAACATAATACGCCATTTTTCTTTAGATGAAAATATGTATCAGATATAAATTTGAAAGGATATTTTATGTGCTCTAAGAGGTGGTTTGAATAAATACAATCAAATGATGCTTCCGGGAATAAAGATCTCTTGTAATAATCACAAACAACATCTATGGAAAATTTTTTTGAAGTTATCCTAACAATATGAGGTTGAGCTTCCACGCCCTTAATTTTATTTAGCCCATATGATTTACAAATATTTAGAAACCCACAATTGCCACTTCCAACATCCAATAAAGCAATATCCTTGGCATTATAAAAACGTTTCATAATTTGTTGCAATATAAAAATATAAAATTTTTCTCTTTTTGGATATAAATATTCATCAATGTTTTCTGGCAAACCAAAAAGATGATAGTTTATTTCATCTTCAAATATCCTGAAAATGAAAGAGCATGATCTACATCTGAACCATACCTGTTCGTAGTTATAATAAACCTTAAGCTTATTGAATTCATCTTCTCCACATACAGGGCATTTAAGGTTTTCTTTCAAATATTTTCTCCAAATATTTTTAGAAATATTTTTCTGATAATTTTCTCGCCTTTATTGCCGATTTAACATTGGGATGAACAATTAATGATTCCAGCGCTTTTTCTTTTGAGCTTGTTACAATAGCCTCGATCATCAGTTGTTCACTAATCATTACTTGTAATAAAAGAGAGTATACATATTCAGGACACTGAATATTCAGATTCTTTATTGTCATCAAACCATCTTTAAAAGAAAAAACTGTCTCGATTGTCTTTCTATTAAATAGGGAAGATATATTTTCATATGTTATGATATAATCCTTCTCTTTTTTGCTGGAAAAATCTCTCAAGAACGGAACAATGGTTTTATCATACCACGGTGCTCTATTTTTTAAAGAACTAACAATGTTAAAATTATTATTTTTAATTTCTTTCAATATCATATTTAATTTAGCTTTAATAAATGAATATGGAAGATATTTAGCTTTCAACTGCCTTAAAAAAGACCTCTTACCATCTTGCGACCAATGGAAACGTTCCCCTTTATAAAATAAAGAAAAGGCCTCTAATATCGGAATTACATCAAGGTATTTTGTTAAAGGATAATTGAAGAAATTATTTTGCGTATTATTAATTTTCTCTAAGAATTCCTTCATTATCGGCTTTCCCTGATATAAACAATCGCAAATAAATGAAACATGATTTATACCTATTGTATCCACAAATAAATCCGCTTCGTTCTTTTCTGTTATCGCTGCAACCTTCTCTTTTAGATGATAGGAATGGTGACAAAGACCAATAGGGCGAAGTGAAGTATTTTGTCCAATCATCTCGCAAAGAAGGCTTACAGGATTTGAAAAAATTATTAAAGTTGATAATGGAGATGTTTTCTCTATAACTTTCGAGTATTCCAAAACAGGCTTTGCATTTCGAAATGCTTTGGTATAAAAACCAGCATGTCCCAGTATGCCGCTGAAAGCTAAGTTTTTGCTATCCTTATGCTCGCTATATTCTCCACCAGCTCGAATCATAAATAGAATATAGTCTGCATTAGCAACTGCTTCAATTATATCATTTGTGCTCTTAATTTTTGTCGATAATTTATAGTACTCTACGAGATTGCTACAAAATTTTGCTATAAGATCGAGCCTCTCTACCTTGATATCAAATAGACAAAGTTGCTCAATTTCAAGTTTATGAGTCGAACATGCTTCAATGAAAGAAGGCGTATTTAAACTAGCACCGCCTAAAATTGTTAATTTTTTAATCATGTTTTTTTAACAGATATAATGGGAGTTTGAATAGTAAAAGACCATATTGAAATTCATGTAAGAAGGGTTTTATATCATCCAAAGCGAAATCGGAAAGCACTTTCACGCCTTTTAAACTTTTAATCCACTTTAACAATGTCAACTTCTTTTCACGATGATAATGCCAAAATGATTGAAAATCCATATAAATATTTAACCATTTTATATTTTTTTTAAATCCATTCACAGGTTGAGGTCGTTCACCTGTTAAATCTAAATATTGAACCATAGGAAAGTTCATTCCACATACTGTAGAAAGAATATTCTGCTGCCATAACCGGGGATTAAGTTCTATGAGTTTCAATATGTTGTCTTTTTCATCGAGTTTAAACTCAGCAGAACCTATTCCACGATAATTTATCCCCATAAAATACCTTAATCCTACCTCAAGGAGTTCAGGATAATCAATACTTTCAACACATGAACCTACACCAAATCTTATGGGTAATTGTCGAATCTTGCGAAGTGTAAAAACCAATAAAGGCTCTGCGCTTTGCGAAATATATATTGAAACTTTGTAGTGATTTGTATCAGGACCTTGAATGACTTCTTGTACCATTGCAGGAACTTTTTTTCCAAAAATCATTTTAAATTTTTCATTTAACTCCTCCTTATTTTCAACAAGAAATCCTTTAAGGGAGCCAAAATTTTCTTTCCAAATATAGCTGTAGCATCCTTTGATAAATAGAGGATATTTTAAATCATTTTGAAACTTCTGGAGTTCTTCATTTGATTGAGGATAAAAGGTCCTGGGAATTGGTACACCAATCTCTTTAGCCTTCTTATATTGCATTTTTTTGTTTATAATACTCTCAACAACATCTGTAGAAGGAATATTAAAAAGGAAATGAGGAGAGAGATTTGCTCTTATTCGCGAAACAGCAAGCACAAAATCGTCGGAGGTTAGGAAAAGGACCGGCTTGTAGGTATATTTCTTTGATAAAGAAATCAGAAATTGCTGAAAAGAATTTAATTCTCCCAAAGGGTGGGGACAGATGAAAGATTCTGCATATTTTGACCAAAATGCCATATCTTTACGGTAATCCAGTCCAATAACCTTGATTCCATTTCGTCCTAAACTTCGTATTACACCTAACCCAGTCTCAGTCATTCCTAAAACAATAGCTATATTCTTACTTTTGCTCATTTTTCTCTACATAATCGATATAATCACTTATAGTGGTTATTAATAGCAGACCTTTACTATTAAGATTACTTATATATTCAAAGAAATAAGGGAAAATTAAATCTATAACTCTTTCATCGCAGGATGGATGAAACCAGAAGCTACAGACACGACCATAATTTATAGCTCGATCTACAATCTTTTTATAACGCCATATGTGATAATCGACTGACCATTCCTTCCGGTAAGCCAATTCTGCTGTGCTTGGCATTTCCCACAATCCATATTCATCTTTTCGTGGAAATGAAAGGAGATTGCTGAAATCTGTGCGATACGAGGTAAAGCCCAAGTCATACAATGATTCTAAGTTGCCAATTAAATTGCCCGGATAGACAAAGGACTTCATCTCAATCCCCCATTCTTTTGCTGCTTTCAGGCACTCATTTATCTCGTCTTTAAATACTTCGGGCGGACAAATGCCATCTCGGCAATCAATATGTGAAAAGGTATGACAGGCGATTTCATGTCTTATACTTGAATTCATAATCTCTCTAACTAAATCCGGGGCATACCATTCTGGCGTTACATGCCAATTGTTGCCTGGATCATCTTCAAACCAATCTCCTGTATTAAATCTCCAGTACTTGTTCTCATGATGGGGAATTCGTCTTAAGTGGGAATGAGCTAATTTACCATTATAACTGCATTTTTCTAATAATAAATGTCCAACAGTAGCCCAGGTAATGGGAATATTGTATTCGTTGCAAAGATCCAATATCTTGGGAATATTTCTTCTTGAAATTTTTGCGAAATTTTTTGCCTGTTCTTTAGGATTTTTGAAGCTCTTGGCATATCGCCATGCCCAAGCAAGTTCAAAATCTGCTGAAAGAATAAACACCCCCTTAAACGGTTTGGGAATATATTTTACCAGGTCAATATCTTTTAATTTTACAATTTTCGGATTGCGCTTCAAGATAAAATTTAGCTTGCTCAAAGAAGCTTTAAATCTATGTATCATTTTTTGAATTTTATGAATATCGTTATTTAAATTTCTTCTCAGCTATTGCTAAGCGTAAGAGTATGGAAATATTTGCAGCTTCCTTGTGATGAGTATAAAAATTAAAACGTGAGATTTTATCTAACCCCTGCAAATATTTTCGAGTCTTATTCCTATTGTAAAAAGTAGATTCAAGTATAATGGACTTTACATAATTACGGTAATCAGCGAATGAATGGTCGAAATATTTAAATACTCTGAATTTTGGCGGCTCACCTTTCTGTATAAGTGGTATCCTTTTATGGAATCCGATATTTAAAACGAATCTTAAAACTCGCATAAATTTGTGAATGAAATAAGGGTAAGATAATTTAATATGTGTAGTATCAACTGGGATATCCAAAGCCTCTTTATGTTTTTTTAAAATTGAAAGCTGTAACCGCCTTAGTTCTCTTGAGGCAGGATGATATTTACATGCAGAATAAATGAATTCTATATCATTATAGGGAAATATCAGAAAATCATTAACCTGATTCACAAAACTTAAGGGATAATATGCAGCATTTGCCAACATAAAAGTGCGAAAACGCTCAATATACGTTTCTTTAAAGAAAGGATTACCTAAGAATGTATCTAGTTTTTCTGATATGATTTCGATAATATCTGTTTGATTCATTATATACTTTTCGCTTAAAAGTTTAGATAGATCTCTTTTATATTTTGAATATAAGGCTTCTTTAATCAAATCAGCTTTTGAGGTATCATCAAGTTTATGATAATGATAAGGAAGTATCCCTTCTCTTAAAACACAAAATAATTTTCTATTTAGATACAGACTTTCACCATTATATAATTCTCCACCAACTCCGGTAAAATGTATATCCGCACCTCTATTCTGCTTCCATAAAAGATGGAAATAATTGTAATCTGCTAATAATTTTGTGGGATTATCACATGAATCATAATATCTTTGAATGCCCTCAAAATACATATCATCTTTCAAATCTTCCAGTTCGTGCAAGTCCGCATTTCCCAATTTCTCCACCAATTCTCTCGCCTTAATAAAATCGGAACTATTTTCTCCCGCTGTTTCTGTTAATAATTCCGATTTGTCCGGCCATTCGAGAAATATTAGCCTGGAATCCATCCCACCAGTCAGACTTAGGCAATACTTTAACTTTGTGGAATATAATCTGTTAATGGATTTCTTAAATTTGCTGTGAATTTCTTCTATCACTTCCTGTTGATCACCAGTAACTTCTCCTGTTTCAGGAAAGGAAGCATAATTCTTTATAGTAAGGTTGTTATTCTTATAGCTCAATAGAGAAGAAGGTGGTAAACAGAATATGTCTTTTAGTATAGTTCTATAAGTAAAGTTATATCCTAATTGCAGAAATTCTGTTATTGCTTCCCTGTCCCAAGCGGGTTTCAGGATTTTTGACAACAGTTGTAAACTTGAAGAGAAGAAAAGCATGCCATTTCGAAAAGAATAATAAAGCGGATAAAGGGCCATAAAGTCATTAAATAAATAAATCCCATCCTTCTCAAGAATAACTCCATTATATGCCCCATTGACGAATTCTTTCGGGATATTCCCTGGACTCTTTTTTAGAATAGCACGGAGTATTTGCAAAGGATTATCCATAAATGCATCCAATGTATAATCTTTTAAGATAAATAGTCCATTCAAGAATAACCATTTTTCATGATCAGAAATAGATGGAGGATATTTTATTCGTCCTGTATTAGTATTTGATATAATACAATTTCTGTTAATAATCTCATATTGATCTACATAATGATTAATCGAGTCTTGATGATTTACAGCATTTTCTCCATATAATCCAAAAAGCAATTTCATCAAGCTTCCTCCGTTTGGAGGTGTTTTTCAAAGAGGTCTAAATATCTCCCTACTATCCTCTCCAAATCAAATTCTCTAACAATTTTTCTTCTTGATTCTATTCTCATTTTCCGTAATTGATCTGGATTATTGCCTAAAAAGAGCAATCTATCTGCAATTGCCCGGGGATTTTTTTGCGGGATTAGAAAACCATTTATTCCGTCATTAACTATATCAGAACACCCTCCTACATCTGTCAGAATACAAGGGACACCCATCGACATTGCTTCCAATGCTGACATGGGAAGAGCCTCTGAAATTGACGATAAGATAAAAACATCTGCATTGATAAGTAGAGTCCTTACATCATCAACACAATCTATAAATACAACTTTATGTTCGAGATTCCATGACGATAAGTTTTTTGTAAATTTATGCTTCATATGAATCAAATCTCTCCCACAAAAGGTTAGTCGCCATTCCTTGAAATTTTCTTCTATAATTTTCAGGGCTTCTAAAAGAGTTGTTTGGTCTTTTTCTTCTCTAATGTTCGCAATATGAATGATATGTAATTTTTTTCTATCATTCTTTATATTAGCATTTTTGAAATACTCTGTATCAATCCCATTGGGTATGCAAATAAATTTTCGCAGAGGTAAATGATACTTTGATGAGAATAGCCTATTTTGTCTTCTATAGATTGTAATAATTTTGTCGGATGTCAACCTCAGCAAAGTGAAATAGATTCTATCAAAAATTTTATCTTTGGTCTTAATGCTATGGGTATAGTGCAATGCTAAAAACATGGGAATAGCATGAAATAGTAATGTCGCTATTTTTACTGAAAAATAAGAGAACAATGCCTGGCATAATATAATATCAGGCTTGTAATCTCTGATAATTTTTCTGATCTTAAATAAGTAAGATGGATCATATTTGTATTTGCGAAATGCAGTACAAATTCTCACCTTATCTTTATCTACGAATTTAATGGATAAAAGATTGTCGAACAGTATTAAAATGAGACAATCATATCCTTTTTTAGCGAACCTATTTGCCAGAGCTGCAGTTAGTTTTTCTGTTCCTCCAATGGCCATTGTATCAACGGCAATCAATATTTTTCTTTTTGCTTTATTATTCGATTTCATACAAGGATGTTGATAATTTTCTCAGGATTTTTTTGATGCTTTTCTGTATACATCTATTGTATGCTTTGCGATATAATCCCAGGAAAGCTCACCTTTGGAGCATTTTTTTTGTATGTTTTTCTTCATATCTTTTATTTTATTGTGATGTAACAGCAAATCTATGATCGCCTCAGCTAAGGCTTGAGGCTCTCTGTGTGGAACTAATTTGCCAGTTACATTATTTTCCACAACCTCTGGAATGCCCCCAACTGCTGAGGCTACTACAGGCTTATTAAAGGCATAAGCAGTCATAACCATTCCACTTTGTGTGGTATCTATAAAGGGGCAGATAATTAATGATGCTCTCTGAATCAATTTTACCAATTCATCATTGGGAATGTATCGATTGATAATTTCATATGTATCATCATCTCTTATATGGGTAATATCAAAATAGAACTTGCCATTTCCAGCTATGATTACTTTTAAATTAGGAATGGATTTTTTAATAATGGGAACTGCCTGAACTAAATATTCAATTCCTTTGTATGGAGATATTCGTCCGAAGAATAGAACAGTATTCTCTTCTTCTAACACTGTTTCTCCACTCCATATTTTAAAGATTTCTAAAGGCCCATAATATATTGTATGCAATGTTCCTTTTGCACTCTTATCACTCTCGGTGGGTATACGGAAATGCATAATCTTTTGCTTTTTAGAAATCATTAAAAACTTATTATATCTTTCTGCCCACGTGCTCCTTTCACCATAATGCCCAATATAGTCATGGATTGTATGAACTTTAGGAATATATGGAGTAAAAATTGATATCCACATTTGCTGTAAGTTATTCCCATTAAAATGGATACAATCGTACTTCTTTTTCCTAAGGATTTTACTAAGCTGATATGACAACAAAATATTGCTCAAACTTTGAAATTTTAAGTTACTATATATTAATATTGAGAATTTGAAACTCTCACCAATATATTCTCTTATTTCAGAATCCAAAATCTCATTCATCTTTTCTCCCGTCACAAAGCCTGTTACAACATCAATATCTTCAAAATTTATAATGCTTTCTTTTTTGAAATTTTTTGCAAATACAAGATAAAGATCAACCTCTACCTCTTTAGAAATATATTTAACAAGAGGGAGAGTGCTATCAATATGGCCAAAAGTGACATATGCTATTTTCATAGCTCAATATTGCTCTCTATAAAGGACTTTAAATTATTTGCATTAATTAGATACTACCTAAATAGCTATTACAGATATGTAGAAAGTAATTTAAAATTATTTCTCGTATTTGAAGAAATTATTAAAATAAACCGACAGAAAAAATATATTAAAAGATCCTTTTTCTGAATAAGGACACATTCATAAATACTCCTTTACTTTTTCAAATACAAATTCCGCTTTTAGCGTGTTCATACAGTTCGTTACTTTATCACAATGCTCCAGGTAACAAGCAATACAATCAACGTCTGAGCAAATCACTTCTCCCGTGCCATACAGATCGAGCTCCCAGGGTGATGTTGGTCCAACCAGGACAATAACTGGTTTCTTTAATGCAACAGCTATGTGCATACCAAGGCTATCAGGAGTAAAAAAAACATCTACAAGATTAATAAGGGAAGCAAACTCTAACAATGTATTCCCACATCCTGCATCTATCACACCTGAGGAGACTTTTTTCAATATCTGTGCATTAAATTTCACTTCTTCTGGTCCGCCAAAAAGAATTATCCCTACACCTAATTCCCTTAATCTGGTGATAAGATCAACATATCCTTCTTGGGTCCACTTTTTATATTGCCATCGGCTTCCTCCTCCTGTATTTACTCCTATAACTTTGGGATATTTCTCTAATTTCTTGAGCTTAGCAAATGCTTCAGCATGTTTTAGAGCTTCGCTGCTAAGAAACAACAAAGGGCGAGGAATTGGATGTGGCAATTGGCAGATTTCGAACATTATTTGCTGGTATGTTTTACGATTCTTTTTTTTCATATCATCATTCAAGCCCATGTGCCACCACTCCTTGGCAAGATCATTTGCTGGTTGAATATGTCCATAATCATCTGCAATAAATCCATATCGATTTGTACAGGAGGCTAACCTGTGAATAGTCGCACTTATCTGATCAGAGTCGAGACAAATGCCGATATCGAACTTTTCATTAAGGATAAATTCGAGATAATTTTCTTCAATCAATAATAGCCGATCCACATACTCATTTCCTTTAAATAGTGAAGCTGCATTCGATTTTGTGATCCATGTTATTTCGCATCCTTCATATTTCTTTTTAAAGGCAGGAAGGATGGGAGTCGTGCGTAATACATCGCCTATTGATCCAAGTTTAATGATGAGAATACGCATCTTAATCGGATCGTATTTAGTACAAGTGTCACATAACATCTTATCTTTCTTGTGGAAAATACAGGGCATGTTGCCTTTGTAATAGCGACAGTCTAATTTAACCTTCATCACCCTCTGTTACAATTTCGTTAGATAAGCACTATTACTAATCATTGGCACAGTTAAGGCGGTTAATTATTACACTCATAGCAGATTTTTGAGTACTAATTTGACCATGCTTTTGTTTATAGGTAGGAGACTTTATTACTAATAATGTACTATTTCTTCTCGTCACTCGTCACTTGAAATTATCACTTATTCACTATTCCAATCGTGAGCCATTCTTTTATCAAAAAGGTCGATGTTTAAATATATCTTCTTATAAAATGAACCTCCCATCTATAACAATAGCTGTAAGCTTCACTTCTTCCAATTTTTTGAATTCTTCCCATCCTGTTATTATAACTACAGCATCAACATCTCTTACAGCGTCTTCCAGACAATGAGCGTATTTAATATCAAGTTTGAATTTTTTGAAATTCTCCATTGCCATCGGATCATAAGCCTTTAACTTCGCCCCTTCTCTTAACAATTGCTCAATTATATCTTTCGATGGCGCTTCCCTCACATCATTAGTATCAGGCTTGAAGGATAATCCAAGAACACATATCTCTTTGCCCTTTAAATTTCCACCTAAAACTGCCTTGCATTTTTCTACGAGCCATCTTTTTCTATCTTCATTGATGTCTGCCACACATTTTAAAATTTTCATTTCAAATCCAAATTCTTCAGCCTTTTTTATAATGGCCAAAGTATCCTTTGGTAGGCAATAGCCGCCAAAACCACACCCTGGATATACATAGCTTGTCATAGGAGCAGGATTACCATACCATCTTTTATCTCTATGGAGAATTTTAAAGGCAGAAGATATATCTATATCTCCCCCGATTTCAGCAAACGTTGCCATCTCATTAGAAAAACTTATCAGTGTAGCAAGGAGCGTATTTGATAAATACTTGATAAACTCTGCTGTAGTAAGTGAAACCCGAAATATCTCTGCGTTAAATAGCTCATATATTTTTTGAACTACATCCCCACTTTTTTTATCAAACTCTCCTATAACAATCCTGTCTGGCTCCATAAAATCTTGCCAAGCTTTACCTTCCCTTAGAAACTCTGGATTATTTGCTAAGCCAATGCTCTTTCCGACTTTAAAACCTTCTTCTTCAATCCATTTTTTAATGTCTTTAGCCGTTGTGCCTGGAGGAACTGTGGATTTTATCACTATCGTTTTGTAGCCTATGACATATTTCAACGTGCTTTTTATAGCTCTTTTTAACAAACTTAATTCTGCACCATCTTTACCAGAAGGAGTGCCAACGCAAAATATAATCAATTCGGAATTTTTGATACACTCTTGAAGACCATTTCCTAATACAAAATTTTTATTTTCTAAGGTAAAAATTAGAGCCCTATCTATTTGGGGCTCATAAAAAGGTAACTTTCCATTTTTTATTTTTTCTAATTTTTCTTTATCATTTTCATATCCGTAAACTTTAAATCCTTTATAAGCTAAACCAACAGCGGTAGTAAGGCCGACAAATCCAAGTCCTATTACAGTTATCATCTTCTGACCTCTTTTAAAAACATCAAATATCTTTTTATGCCTTCATAAATATCTATTGTAGGATTATATCCTAAAAGCTTTTTTGCCTTAGTAATGTCAGGGCATCTTCGATTAGGATTATCAATTAGATATTCTTTATCTTCACTTTTTCTTAAAATTATATCGCCGGAAAAATCGAATAATTTTTTACCAACTTCTTCATAAATTTCTGCTAATTCTTTAACGGAGATCTCCGGTTTATCTATTCCGATATTGAATACATCGAATCTCTCATAGAATATAGCTTTCCAATAACCTATCATAGCATCTGCTACATAACAAAAAGTCCTTGTAGGACTGCCATCGGAATGTATCAATATATTTTTATTTTCTAAAATTGATTTAGCAAAGTCTGCAACTACTCTCCTGTCATTTACGTCTAATCCAGGACCATAGTTATTAAAAGGTCTTACTATCTTTATTGGTGTGTCATAAACCTTATTAAAAACGTAGCATAGTGTTTCTCCGAATCTCTTTGCTTCATCATAACAGGCTCTTGGTCCTGTACATGCAACATAACCCCTATAGTGCTCTGGAGTTGGTATGAATTCAGGCAACGGGTCTCCGTATACCTCACTGCTTGAAAAAAAGAGAAAGCTTTTTAGCTCTCTATCTTTAAAAAATTCAAGCAGATTTCTTAATCCCCATACATTTGCATCTATGGTCTCAACAGGGTGTCTTCTATAAAAAGAAGGTGAAGCAATAGAAGCCAAATGGATTATGTAATCCACATCCTTGCTGTTTATAATCTTCCCTATGTCATCATTGGCTATATCGAACTTTTCAATTTCAACAAAGTCGCATTTATCTTCCATAAAACTCAACCATTCGGGACGTCTTAGAAGAAAATTATCAACTCCAATAACTCTTTTAGGCTTAATGCCCTCTCCGGCAAAAAAGATAAGGTTATGCAAAAAGTTAAAACCCAAGAATCCCCCAACCCCTGTTATTAGAATTACTGAATTTTTCAAAGGTTCAACATCCATATTGCTTACTACATATTGACAATCTTCAAGCATTACTTTGTGCATAACTAACTCCATATTTTCCATAACGCCTTACCTATCTGTCATAGCTTATTTTGATATAAAAAATCCCTATTTGTATCCATACAGTGCCAGAAGCTTTCGTTTTTATGCATAGGTACCTGTCCTTCTATTAATTTAAAACTTTTTATCATTAACAACATCATGCAGTTATTTTTGGCCTATGAAGAAAATTCCATGAGCATAATCAAGATCTAAAATCCGGCACAAGAGCTTTTGTAAAAAATATTTTATATGCATTTTGAGACTCGTCATATTAGGAACAAGGAAGATTCTATAGCCCTCTATTTTTTCAAATCCGATTAGCCTTAAAATTGCATAAAGGTCTCGTGAGGGCCAATGTGAAATATGGGTGATCTGGCTTCTCCATAATTGATTAGCATGATCTACATTTGGTGTTGAAATAAAAATATAACCCCCAGGATTCAGTAACGAATGCACTTTTTCCAATACAGCAATTCCATCCTTAAATTGAAGATGCTCTATAAATTCCAATAGAAACATAGCATCAAATTTTCTTCTTACTTCATGGATATATTTATAATCATGTATATATTTTTCATCAATATCCAGACTGAAATAATTCTTCATCTTCTTCTTAAATGCATCCTCAAGCATGATCTTTAGTTTTTTATCCCCAGCACCTATGTCTAAGATAAAAGAGTTATCGTCTATTTTTTCTGCAATTCTCTTTATGGTTGGATTATTTGCCCATTCTTTTGGATTGTATATAACCCTAAGTAGGGGAAGAGGTTCTTGCATTTCCTCTTTTAAGGCTAAAAAATCCCAATATTTTTTGCTAAAATTCATTGAGGTAAACGATGTTTTACGGATAATATTTTCTAACTAACTTTTGATATACATTTATATATTTTTGTGCAATATTTGGCCAATGGTAATATCGCTTTGCTATCTCTCTATCTATGGTTTTAACTTCTTTATTGCCTTCTAATATTTTTTCTAACTCATTTCTCCACATTTTATAATCATATATATCTAAAAGACAACCGCATTTATATTGTTTCATAATCTCGGCCGTATTACCGGTATCCGTTGAGATAACTGGGATTTCGCAGGCAAAAGCCTGCATTACTGAAACTGGACCCCCTTCTTCAGTTGATGTGGATAAAAATATATCGCATGTGTTGTAGTACTGACGCAATTCTTCACCTCTAATATAGCCAACAAATTTTATTTTATTTTCTCTCAATAAATCTGATGCAATAGCATGTAAATAATTCTCATAATCTCTCGTTCCGTGCCCGGCGATTATCAAAAGAAAGTCATACTTATTGGATAATTCAGTAAATACAGAAATAACCTTATCCACTTGCTTAAGTTGGATCAGATTAGATGCACATAAAAAGATTTTTTTATCTTCAGGTAGCTCTAATTCTTTTCTTGCAAGTTTGCGATCTTCTGGATACCAAAATGAGAAATCACACCCTGAGGTAATTTTTGTTAATTTTCCCTTATAAATCTTTTTTAATTTTTTTATGTCTATGTCATTTTGATAAGTTATAATATCTATTTTGTTTATATTTCTTTTCAACCAAAACAAGTCCATTATATTATTAAACTTAGAAAACATGTTTTTTGTTAGACTAAAAAACATTGTTGATGGCAGATGAATTACTCCACGATAGCTGTGAACAAGGGGCATAGTATTCAAATAACCTAATATCTCTTTTGTTAAACCTGAAATTCCGCCATTTAGATTTAGAATTATGTTTTTATCTTTACTACATTTTTCTAATTCTCCTAACATCGAATCAGAGCATACTTTATTCATCAATCTAAAACCATATAACCTTCTTCGATTAACAGCGGGAAAAAGTGTGTGTTTTAATCCGTTTTCAAAAATATGCGAATATACTTTATCTGCTCTTAAATCCGGCTGCCAGATGTGGTATTCAAAGTCATCTGTTAGTTTTAAAACCTCTTTCCCTGTCATATCCGGCCAATCATATCCCCAGATACCGACCCACTGGCCATCGGATGTATCCCAGTTAATTTCAGGGCGAGGTTCATTTGAATATAGCTTATAAGGAGGAGGATCAGGAATAATGCTTATAATTTTTGTTTTCATAGCTAAGGCAAATGTTAATCAAAAAAATCCATTATTTCTTTATGGCAATAGAAAAAATCTGGTCCGGAGTGATCCATGGAGAGATTCTTTTTAAGCACCTGCATAGAAAACTTCCAATTTTTGATAATCCTTCCCAATTGCCAAATTTATTTTTATGGAAAAGTTTAGCGCCTTTCAAAAGATGCAAATTTATTGGTTTCGCAAACCCTACTTCGTGTGATATAGGTAATACTTTAATTAATTCATATCCCGCAGATTGTAAATGCAAACAAAATTTTCTTTTAGTAAACTCATAGTTGATAAAAGAATTTTTTAATTCTCCTTTTCTCATAATGTTTCTGATTACCTTGTTTCGTTTTAGTTTATTTGCTACCCACAATAGCGGTGAAAAATAAAGCATATTCTTGCAAGGAACCGTGATAAATAATAATCCACCTGATCTTAGAACTCTAAACATTTCACCCAATGCTCTATGAGGGCCCGCTTCAAAATGTTCAACAACACCCCAAGAGAGCACAGCATCAAAAGAATTGTCTTTTAATCCCAGGTTAACTACATCTCCTGCAATAAATTTTAGACTCGGATATAGCCTTTTTGACTGCTTAATAGTTTGTATTGAAAAATCTAAACCTATTATTTTATAACCTAAATCATTTAGATATATTACCCACGGGCCCATGCCACAGCCCGCTTCTAAGACTTTTTTCCCTCTCGGAACATACTCCATAATGTAAGGCAACAATGGAGAATATTTAACAGCAACCCATTTATCTCCATTAATCATATCCTTAATCGAATAAGGGCAGCTACTCCAATACTCATCCCAAAGATCTTTTTGCTCATCTTGCAATAATTTTTTTCTTCTCACCTCTATCTTTTTACCTCTTCCTTATTTCTTCTCTAATATACTTTAGTAATTTCTTTATATTAATTAATTCCTTAAAATTATGCAAGTCTTCTTTATTTATCCAGCCTAAAAGCACTAATACAAGGTAAGTAATACAAAAATAAATAGGTATAAATGCTATTTTAAAATACATTTTATGAATTTCGCTCAGATAAGCATATACAAAATAGAAAATAGCGAAATTAAATATGCCGAATACTATAAATTTTTTGCTTTTTTTTAAATCAAGTATGGTACACTTTTTTTTTGCAAAAATTCGATATGAAATGCCGATAAATAAAGTCGACAGCAGCACAGTTATTGCCGTTCCAGTGGCCCCCAAGTTAAATATCTTTGGATGGGAAAATACTGATATTAAACCAGCAAATAGAAACAGATTTATTAGATCTAAAATTGCTACTAATTTAAAAAAGCCCAATCCAGTAATTACATTCCCATAAGGCATATTTAAAACCATTAAGAACATTGCTATATTGATTATAGTCATAACAGGAATAGATGGAAGATATTGGCTTCCGAGCAACATTCTTATAATAACACCTGAATACAACGAAATGAATATCACAACCGGCATAATAAATATAAAACTAAATCTCTCGAACTTTTCGATTGTATTTTTAATATATTGAAAATCTTTATTGGATGCTGCTTTAGAAAATAAGGGGAAAAATAGTAGTCCGGCACTGCTTGCTATCATAAGCACTAAACCTCCTATTCTATAGCCGACTGTATAATATCCTACCTCCTCTGAGTTTACAAAATACTGGAGGGCTACCCTGTCTAAATATAATATTATGTATTTAGATATTGCGATAATCAATATAGGTACCGATATCCTCATATATTTCAAAGCTAATTTTCTATCAAAGTTGGCTTTTGGATAGTCTTTAAATAAATATAAAACAAATGGAATTATTATTAAGGTAGAGATTAAATTGCCAAAAGCAAGAGCAACAGCTTTATAACCAAGAATGACGATAATAACTCTAAGAATTTGATGTATAATGGTTCTGACAAACTCCGGAATATCCTGTTTGGCTTGCTCCGTTTTCCCGGCAAAAGTTGTTTTAGGAATAAATAGTAATTGATTAATTGTAACAGTTATCAAAGTAATTAAAATTACATATTCATGTGCTGTACTTTCGAATTGAACATTTAGTAAATATTTTTGAATTAAAAAAACCCCTAAAACAATTATAAAAAATAGAAAGGTACTTCCCGTCCTTAGTATTGTAAAAGTTGAAATACATTTACCTATATCCTGTCCTTCAGAGATCAGCTTTATATGAGCAGAGCCAATTCCTAAATCTGCAACAAATTCAAGCATAGAAACAAATGCCAGGCCAAAGGCCACTGTACCCAATACTGTAGGACCGGCAATTCTTGCTACTACAATACTTGCTGCAATCTGAATGGATTGAATCAATATTTTCGAGCCATAACTTGTAATGAGCTTTTGGGCAAGCATGTACTTCACATTTCCTTATTGCCACTTAGCAATTTCTTTATAAGCATCTTCAAGAATCGTATTAAACTTTATTAATCTCGAGTCAGATAAATATTCTTCATTCAACCTCAACCAATAGGGCTCTACAATTTGAATTTTTGGTCTTTTTTTATACTCAGAAATTTCCCTGATCTTTTTAGAGAATATAACATTAGTACCACCTATTAACCTCTGTATGTGCTGCTTTAAGAACAAATCAATTTTGGAAGTCCTGGACCTTAAGTATATTTGTTTATAAAAATACTTCTTAAGTATATTCAGAAACTTTAACCTCTTGGACTCTCCATAGAAGTAAAGATAATAACGATAAGGCAAAAGTTCATTCTTCTTTAAGGTATTAAAATAACTGAATATTGTTTGGTAATGATGTCCGAAATGGTCTCCTGTTTCTTTCCAAATAAAACTGCTAACTGCTCGTGCAGGTTCAATCATTAAAAAAATGCCATCTTTTTTCAGAACACGATTTATTTCAGCAAAAAGGGAGTTGTAATGCTCAATATGATGAACAAATTCTTTGCAATATATTACATCAATGCTATTATTTGAAAAAGGCAGGAGACTCGCATCGCAGACAATATGTTTACCTAAACCCAGATTGCGGTGATCCCAGAAAAGTCCAACATATAAAGTATTAGGATCCAAATCGCAGCGATAGGTATCAAATCCATTTTCAGAAAGCATCTTGCTCATTGGAGCTCCACCGCTTCCAATATCGACTGCAATTGGGTTGGTTTCTTGAATATCCTGTTTTAAAATATTAACTGATAATAAACCAATTTTATATGATGGGTAAGCGAAATCGTAATGCATTTGTATCCTGTCTAAATTAGTATTATGGTCACTTTCTATTTCGATGATCCTTCCGATTTCTTCTCTTTTATCCTCATCATATCCCATAAATATTAGGTCTTTTGACACTGGGTAAAGTTTTTTGCAATTATTGCATACAAGTTTTTCCTCTCTTAAAGCAAGTTTCCCCAAGCATTGCTGGCATCTTACAATATCAAGAATTTTTTCTTCCATTTGCAACCAAATCCATAGCAGTTTAGGATTTTAGTTCATTAATCCCATAAGGCATAATCGAAGAAAGAAAATAATACCTGACCTTTTATAAGTAAATTGGTAAAGAGTAAAAAGATGCTTTTTGTGTAATCATACTTTTATTTTCTTTATCATTTTAGCTGGAACACCACCAACCACAGTAAATGGTGCAACATCCTTAGCGACTACAGCTCCTGCCCCTACCACAGCGCATTTGCCAATTGTAACTCCAAGGAGGATAATGGCATTTGCACCAATATAGCATCCTTTTTTTAGTAACACTTTGCTTTTTGAATCAGGAAAGCCGTGCTTTTTTAAAGGGCTTTTTCCTGCATCAAAATGTGTCAGTATTGTGGTACACATGGAAATACACACAGCATCTTCGATAACAATAGGTGCCTTCAGGTCGAGAAAAGTATTTTTACCAATATGACAATTATTACCAATAATTAAGTTCTTATAATCTTCGCAATTATGAAAAATTAGAGGCGATTCAATATCACAATTACTTCCAATAGTGGCTCCATTCTTTCTGAGAATTGGAATAATAGCCCTTTTATCCACGGATTGGAGCATTTTGTTTGCATTTTCAAATCCGAAGAAAAACTTTCGTATTGAAAATTCCAAAACAACGAGGTAAATGTATAATTTATTAAGACTTCGACGAATGCCAATTCCCATCTTTAGATAAAATGTCTTTAAGTAAATTCTTTGTTTTTAATTATCCACCAGATGCCCGATAATAAACCCTGAAAATTCTTAAATGATGTATAAAACCTCATATTTTTTACCTACCTGAATGATACCATAATAATATTTTTTAATGCTGCTAAAAATATCTTCTGAAAAAATTCAGGGATTTTAGAGAGCAAAATGACTCACATCGGATTTCGAGTATCATTATAAGCATTTAAGTTTGATGGATTGCCTATAGCAGTCATACTCTCATTATCGCTATGATCTTAAAATTGGATAACCGGATTTTAAGACAAGTTCACCATAGTCAATAGTAATCTGTTTAACATTGCAACTAAAAATCAATACATAAACTAATGGATATCTCTTCGCAATTTTCCTCTTCTCCGCCAGATTGGTTGGATATAATTTTCAGAAAGCTCTATATTTATATGTGGATCTTTCAAACAAGCTGGACATACCTTTTTTGCAAATCTATAGTATTCAAAAATATTATGGAATTGATATGTTTTTCCACAATATTCACATACAGCTTTGTTACCTTTAATATAAGCAGGATTTATAATGTAGTTATAATGCAATTGAGGACGCTCGGATTCCACATAGTATTTTGCATAAGGTTCTTTTAAGCATTTATTGCATATAGGAATAGCTGTTATCATCTCATTCTCTTTTACATTTAAGCTCCCACACAAAAAACAGCGCATTTCAGATGCAGGCTTATATGAAATAATAATCGATTGAGCACCAATGTTAGCGATAAATGTATTTTCTAATTTGGATATTAATCTATTAAACCAAGTCTCTCTTTTGGGAATGTATCCTAACTCATAGAAGGCATAGAGAAGGTCTGCTCCTTTTGCAATCGCTACTTTGAGGCCGGCATTTTGAACGAAATTCTTAAGTATTTTAGGAGTATACCAGTATTGGAAAAAATTGGGTTTATGGA
Source organism: uncultured Acidobacteriota bacterium (assembly GCA_964645975.1). Lineage (GTDB taxonomy): Bacteria > Acidobacteriota > B3-B38 > Guanabaribacteriales > CAZYAF01 > CAZYAF01. Next base: position 241,382 of record CAZYAF010000002.1, on the reverse strand, counting down.
TTGGATATTTTATAATCTTTTTTACACAATCCTTAATAGCCGTCTTTATTTTTGTCATTGCTTTTAAATAAACTTGTGAAAAGGATAAAGATGGTGTGCTATTACCCCTGGACAAAGAATCCTATACGCCTCTCTTAATGCTTTTATCGGCCCTTCTTCAAAATGCTCTATTACTCCTAATGAAATATACCCTGAGAAACTATTATCCTTAAATGGTAACGATTCAACATTACCCCGGCAAAATTTTGCCATAAAATTATTTTCTCTTTGGCATATTTGTATTTTGGCTATTGCCTCTTCAGAAAAGTCTAATCCCATGCAATTAATGCCAACTTCATACAGATAAAATACATATCTCCCTAAACCGCAACCTGCCTCTAATATAGTTCCATACCGTGGAGTATATTTTAAAATCCATTATCTCAGCCCGTAAAAGTCCCACATCTTTATCTCACTTTCTGGCGTTAGGCTTTCCCATTCTCTATTCCATACTTCAGTGCTCTCGCTTTTTCTCATCTCTCTCCATATATACTCATAAAATTTTTTATACCACGTTAAATTCTGTCGCTGTTTAATCTATTCCCCCTATTAGCAAAGCATTCCCTATAGTTTTTTGCCAATATTATTTCATTCTTTCAACTTTTTATTTTTCAGATAGGCAAATCGCGATAATTAAGGAGTAAACTCCTTAACTTTTTTTTGGATAAGATATTTTATCTATGGAAATCGATAATGATGAAAATTGCAGCTCTGTAACAGCTTTTATGTTAGTCTCGGTATTAATCTTTAGAAAAAATGTCTTAATGTAAACTTCTTGTTTATAATTATCCACCAGATGCCGGATAATAGCCCCTGAAAATTCTTAATTGATGTATAAAATCTCATATTTTTTGCATATCTTAATGATGCTAATGTAATGTTTTTGCAATGATGCCAAAAATACCTTCTGAAAAAATCTGGAGATTTATGGAGCACAATGACTAACATCGGATTTCGAGCATCATAATAAGCCTTTAAGGCTGATTGCTTACCAATGGTCATACTCTCTTTATGCCAAAGTTTTGCATGAGGAGTATACATTATCTTATAACCCAACTTCTTTGCTCTTGCCTGCCAATCGTACTCTTCTGCTTGAATAAAGAACATGGTATTATATCCTCCAGTCTCCTTATATAACTTTCTGCTTATCAAAATAAAAATATCATCAACAAAAACTCTCTCACTAATTTCATCATACTGTCCTTTATCTTCCTCTCTATTTCCAATATGATTGCCATTCCACCTTATTGGGTCTTCTTTCTTTCCCACTGTTTGAAGAATATTTGGCCTATCATAGTAGTATACCTTACCTGTAACAAAACCTATCTTCTCATCACTTTCTGCAACTTTTATTAGTTCTGAAATCACTTTTTTATCAGCTTTAACATCATTATTTGAAATCAAAACATAATCTGCATTGCTATCATTGAAAGCAAAATTTAGACCTAAATTAAATCCTCCAGAATAACCCAGATTATTTTCAGTGCGAAGGACTTTAGCTTGGGGAAATTTTTCTTTAACATAGTCAAATGTTCCATCAATAGAGCCATTATCAATGACAATCACCTCAAAGTTTGGGTAGTCATTATGCAAATAAGATGATAAGGAATCTTCTAATAAATATTTGCCATTATAACTTAAAACCAATACAAAAACTCTGGGATATCTCATCGAATTACCTTTATCTTATTTCAGTATTTTTTATCAAATTCAGATAAAGCATCTACAACATAATTAATCTCTTCATTAGTTAGCTCTGCAAATAAGGGCAAAGTTACAAAAGTTTTCCATATCTTATTAGAATTTTCACAACCATAATCATAGGATTTAAACAAAGGATGCAAAGGCAAAGGCATGTAATGAACACCTGTAGCAATACCTTTCGATTTTAAATGAATAATTAAATCGTCCCTTCTATCGCATCGAACACCAAAAATCCAATAAACGTAATTATCCGGTTCGTAAGGCACTAAAGGTTTGATATTCTTAAGATTTTTTACTCCTTGCAAATATCTTTTTATGCATTGTCTTCTTCTCTCATTCATCCAATCCAGCTTTTTTAATTGTGCTAAGCCAATCGAGGCTGCGAGGTCATTCATATTATATTTATAACCTAAAACTGCAATTTCATAATACCAATGCATAGCATTTAAATAAGCACTATCGGTATATCCTTTAGCTCGCTTCCAGGTATCTTTGTCGATGCCAACCCAACGATATGATCTGAGCGGAGTAATTAAATCTTCATCATCTGAGCATATCATTCCGCCGTCTCCTGTGGTCATACATTTCTTCTCTTCAAAGCTAAAACATCCAATATCTCCCCAGGTGCCAAGTTTGCACCCTTTAAATTCTCCCCCAGCGCAATGAGCACAGTCTTCTATAACAGCAAGATTTTTTGACTTAGCAAATTCCATTAATTCATCCATCGGAACTGGATGTCCACCCATATGAACAGGGATTACTGCAACACAGTTTTTATCATATTTTTTTTCTAAATCCTGCAAGCTAATAGAAATTGTTTCAGCATTGACATCAACAAAAATCGGCTCTAATCTGTTGTATAGAATTGCTGTAGCCGTAGATGCAAAAGTAATAGCTGGAATTAAAACTTTGCTTCCTTCTTTAAAGTGATATGCGTTTAAAGCCAGATGTAATGCAGCTGTAGCTGAGTTTACAGCAATAGAAGTCTTGATCTCTATATATTTGCACCATTCAATTTCAAATTCTGAAACCTTCGGACCTAATCCTAACCAGGCTCTATCGAAAACATCTTTTATATTCTCTAATTCTTCCTTCCCAATATAAGGCTTAAAAAGGCGTATTTTCATAGCATTATCTTTCAAAAAAGTAACATTGTTATTTTTTCATAAACTATTTATTTATTAAACTTTCAATCCCTCATGCCTCTTAATAAATTCTCTGAAGCTTTCTGCTTTTGCATCTTTTTCCGATAGGATTGGATTATTTACTGGCCAATTAATTGCTAAATCTGGATCGTCCCATCTAATAGTACCTTCACTATCAGGAGTATAATAGTTATCTACTTTATATACCACCTCACAGTTTTTGGTTAATGTGCAAAATCCGTGAGCAAAGCCTCTGGGGATATATACCATTTTCCTGTTATCTGCCGAAAGCTTGATGCTGTCCCATTGACCAAAAGTCAATGAGCCCATTCTCAGATCAATAAAAACGTCATATATTTCACCGCTTATAACTCTTACTAACTTTGCTTCCGTATGCGGTGGGAACTGAAAATGCAATCCTCTGATTATATCTTTTTCTACGGATAGCGAGTGGTTTTCCTGAACCCAATTCATATGTATTCCATGTTTTTTGAAGATTCCCTCGTCATACACTCGCATAAAAAACCCTCTTTTATCTCGATGTGGATTTAATTGTATCTCTAATACTTCTTTAAATCTTCTCTCTTTTATAAGCATTATTATTCTCTTAATGTTTTACATTATTTTTATGTCACAAAATTTTATTTTCTTATAGCACCGAAGTTATACTTATATTTTTGTTTGACTTATTCTGAATAAGTATATAGATTAACATGCATAATTAGATTTGCTTTTGAGTAGCTTTAAGCTGGAATCGCAAATCACAAAGCACCTTTTCAATCAAATACATCAAATCTTGTTATTGCATTAAAATATATTCTTGAGACACCTTTTGAAATTGAAAAAATAAAATTCTCTAATAGTTAAGTTTTATTCCCACACTTTCCAATCTGGGTTATCTATCCATAGATTGTTTAATAACAGATAATCTCTGTATGTATCCATACACTGCCAAAATCCATAATGCTTATATACAGTCAATTGTTTCTGTGTTGCTAAAGTTTCGAGTGGTTCTCTTTCTAAATCACAGGTAGTATCTGAAGCAATCATTGAAAAAAAATCTTTCTTGAAGACGAAGAAACCACCATTTATCGGATTACGACTTTTTAAATCTTTCGGTTTCTCCTTAAATTTTTCGACCAGATCACCTGAAACGGTTAAATCTCCAAACCGAGAGGGAGGAAATACACCGGTTATAGTACCAATTTTTTTTTGACTTTTATGAAAATCAACTAATTTCGCAATATTTACATTACTCACAGCATCACCGTAGGTAAGCAAAAAGTTCTCTTCATTTACGTATTTCTTGCATAGCTTAATCCTGAAACCTGTCATTGAATTTAATCCGGTTTCTACTAATGTAACTTTCCAATCATGTTCGCTATGACTACCATGCAACTCAACACCATCTTTAATGCCAAGATTTACCGTAAAATCATTATTGTAATACTGGTAGTCAAGGAAGTAACGACGAATGATATCACCCTTATACCCAAGAGCCAGAACAAATTCTTTATAGCCATAATACGCATATAATTTCATAATGTGCCATAAAATTGGTTTTCCACCAATTTCAACCATAGGTTTAGGTATATATTCAGTTTCTTCCCTCAGTCTTGTACCCATACCTCCACACAGTATGATAACTTTCATATCGTACTCCCTTCTAAAATTTTAGATTCTATTTAATAGGATGCAAAAATGCGGAAAACCATGTATAATGTCTTTGGACCGAGTACAATTTATCCGGTTCTTAACACTTTTTATACTGCCTTTATCTTTTTATATCCCATGTATGATCTAAATACTGGTATCATTTTTCCTCAGTTTCTTATTATGTCTTCTCTCCAGCAAGTTTCTTCTGTTTTGTTAGCAGCTCCTCTTCATCTGCTTGCCTAACAAAAAATTCGCATATTGCTATTAAGACTGAAACAAAGAACACCTTATAAAAATAGGAAGAAAAGAAGTCCCAGGTTGAAAAATAGCCTATAAGCATTCCTCCCCAGGCTACAGCCAATAATTTTAATGAAGTTCTAAATGGATTACTATTATTTAGTCGTTTTAAAGACGAACGTATCATTGAAAAATATCTTATGAAAAAATAGACAAAAAGAGAAAAACCCACAATGCCGAACATAAGAATTGTATTTAAAAAGCCAAAATCATTATCATAATGTTGCATAGCAATATGAGAAAAACCGTAGCCTATAAATGGATTTTCTTTAATCGGCTCAAAAAGAACTGGAAATTCAATTATATATCTGGAATATCCAGTATCTACCGAAGAAATACCTGCTTTTGGGATATTAAAAACCTGACTTAAACGACCCCATGCACTACCTAATAAAAAGCTCTTTGATATCAATCCTGAATTTACCAATATAGAGACAAAAGTCAGTGCAATAAAAACAACGGCTATAGCAAATTTAGCTTTTTTTCGAGAAATTAAGATATAACCTATCAAAATAGCTAAGAACATTATAAACCAAACACGAGTGGCTGAAATAAAAATCGAGAAAAATGATAAAATGGTAATCAAATATAAATATAGTTTAGATAGCTTGTAATTTTTATCTTCCAATAAAGTAAATGCAAAAATAAAGCTGAAAAATGGTATCAGAACTCCTCCCATCAGCGGTCTTACTTCTTTTGTTAATGAATTAAGAGCAATACCGCGAAAACCAGGATTAAAAAGGTCTATGAACTCAGTACCAGTATGCACAAAATAGATTTGGGTAAAAAGAATGAAAAAAACAAATGGGAAAATAAGAAGAATGAAATGATAAATATCGTCTTTTTTATTGACTAAATATGAAAATGAAATGATTATTGTATAATAAAAAATCCATCTTAGATTGTTGACGAGTATGTCAACAGTAGTGCCAAAGATAAATGAAATGATAACAAATGAAAAAACCATATAGGCAAAAATTAAGAGCAGCGGTTTCTTTAATTTCAACTGTGTTTTTTCCCCTTTAAATATAGCTTTAAGGATTGCAAGAATTACAAAAAAATCCAGTGGAGTAAAAGAGAAGCTTGGCAAAAAAGTATATAAGGGCAAACGATACTGTGACAGTCCTGAGAAGTCAGCGAATAAGTATCCTGGACCTTGGGTTAATATAAAGAAGTAAGCAAACCAAAAGTAATCTTTTTTAGAAATAAAAAACAAAAATAAGGGCAAAATAAAAAAAACTATAGAAACACTCTGGGGCATAAAGTAAACTACATAGAAAGAGAGAACCAAGAGAATTATTATAGCGATTAAATCCTTAAAAGTCTGCATGCGAAAAGCATATACGGAAAATACCAGTGATTTTTCCATTATATCGCCAATGTTGAGTTAAAATGATACGCTAAATCTAAAAATTGATATTACTTTGTCTATATTAATTAATAGTAATATTTTTACTATTAACTTAATAACCTTAGATAAACATAAATTAATATTTAATTGTCGATTCCCGCCTTTGTTGAAATAACCAATTCTTTAATAAGTATTATTCATTTCATAGTCATAATGCTGCTCTGTGTGAATTATTGCACTTGCTACTTTTTGGTTTAGAATTTGCTTTTTTAAGCAATTTGATTGCTCAAAAAAAAGAGCAAATTTAATAAATCGAGGACGAGCTCCTGCTATACATGCAGCTTTTACTATTTTATTATCTTCATTTTATATAGCCAAGCGCCTTTAATTTTTCTTTTAAACTCAAATCTATTTTGATTTTTCCCGCTCTGAATTCATCATTTTTGGTTATTTTAAAGTTTTTCTCAAGTTTTGTCTTAAAAACGGAAAACAATTCTGGATTTTTATTTTTAATATCTATTTTTTCTAAAGGATCATTCTCTATATCGAATAAAAGGTAATTTAAATGTTCTTTTATAATTTTACTACTCTTTTCGCGATAGCATTTAATATTATGCTTCGAATTTGTACAAATAATTCCTGATCTAAAATCTTCAGAAATATTACTAATAATGGGAAGTAGAGAAAAACCTTGCATATATTTATGATCTTTGATCGCTAAATAATCCAATAATGTGGGCAATATGTCAATTAATCCCACAATAGAATCAATTTTCCGAACCTTAATTCCAGAATAAATCGGAAATTTAATTGCGAGAGGGATATGTATTAATTCTTCATATAGAGAATGACCATGACCCCAATTATCATGATCATTTAATTCTTCTCCGTGATCTGCTGTTACAATGATTATGCTATCATCATATAAATTTATTTCTTTCAATTCATTAAATAATTCGCCAATTTGCTCATCTACAAAAAATATCTCTCCATCGTATGCAGCAATTAGCTCTTGTTCTTCAAAATCTTGTAGAGAAAAAGAATTCTTATCATTAAACTCTAAAAATCTTTTTTTATAATTAAAAGGAGGAGCATATGGAGAATGACAATCCATATAGTGTATATATGCAAAAAGATTGTCAGATTTATTTTTTTTCAACCAATTAATCAATTTAATATTCAGATTTCTACTATCATAATATCTACCTACTATGAATCGGGAGGCTATAGCTTCAATAAAGGTTTTATTGCAATCTCCATAATACTGTGGAGAAAATGGGTGAACAAAGGGATAAAAATAGTCAAATCCTTGTATAGCTCCAGCCTTGGGTGAAAAAATAATATTCCCCATAATAGCTGCTGTTTTATAGTTCATTTCTGTAAAAAGCTCAGCCATGGAATCAAAGCGAGGATCTAAAGATGTTTCTATATCTATCACTTTATGAGTATCAGGATAAGTAGCTGTAAACAATGAAACAACAGAAGGGACAGTCCAATTTGAAATGCTAAAAGCATTATCAAAAACAACTGCATTTTTAAAAAATTGATCTAAATTCGGACTTGTTTTTCGGTAATAATTATTAAAAGAAAGATGGTCATATCGTAATGCGTCTATAAGAATAATAAGAACCAGCTGTGGCTTAAGCTCTCTGTTATTTTTCACAGAGATAAGATTTAGATTTGTTTTTTGTTTCAATAAAAAGCTGAATGATAGAAAACCACATATCATTGCTATTAAAATTATATAAGAAGTTAATACATTTAATTTAAGCTTTCTTTTACGACTATACTTTTTTATAATTTTGCTTATAACGATATAGAGACATATTCCTGATAACACAATTAATGTATTCCAAAAAATGCCCTTTTTGGAGAAAGCGGATGGAATTACATTATAATAAATATTTAAGGAAACTAATATCACGATTGTCACATATATTGAAAATATTGCGCTCATAATTGAGAAGTAATGTATAAAGACAAATGCACTTAGTAAACCGATTAAGCTACCTATTAAGCCATGAAGAAATAATTCATATATTAAATCTAAAAATGAAAATTTATTAACTAAAATTTGCCGAATGAACATTTCAAAAAAACCGATTGATCCCAAGATTAATGCTCCATACCTCATATTGATTAAAATTGCATTATAATCCCACTTAAAACTTTTGATCATTTTCATAAAAGCAAAGCCTGTATCTTTTTTGTTATCTAAAACCATAACGAACTTCTTTTTATTTAAGAAAAAAAAATAATGATTAAGATTATTTAATGTAGCCAAGCGTTCTTAGCTTTTCTTTCAAACTCTCATCCATAATTATGCGCTGAGAGTCAAAAGATTTTTCCTCTGCTCTTTTGACAATTAACTCCAGCTTTTGGAAAAGCTCTGTCCCGATCTGTTTTTCTTTATCGTAAATATCATCTCTTTCGAAAGGATCAGAAATTAGACTAAATAACATTCTCTCTGTTTTTTTGCCAAATTTAGCCAATACTGCTTTAAAATCTTTTGTCCTCAAACACTTAGCTGAATGACCTCCATAATTAACCTCAGAAAATATATATTTTCTATTATGCTTATGAGGTTTGGATAAAATAATAGAGGCTAAATCAATACCTTCAATTTTATATGGAAGTTTGAGATCATCAGAAATCCCACAAAGGCTACATAAGGTTGGGAAAATGTCAACAAGCTCTACTAACTCTTGTATTCTCTTTCCTTCTGGAATCAATCCAGGACCATAAAATATGAGAGGGATATGAATCACTTCGTCAAAAAGCGAGTGTCCATGTCCCCAACCATTGTGGTCGAAAAACTCCTCTCCATGATCTGAGGTTAAAACCATAATTGTTTTATTATCAAGCCCTAACTTTGTAAGGTGATTAAATAAAAATCTCAAGTTTATATCATGATAGAAGATTTCCCCATCATATTGAGCAATCAAGTTTTCTAATTCACGTTGAGGCATCGACTTGCCTTCGGAAAAGGGTAAGAATATCCCTAAGCTTTCAGGATAATTAGCAACAGGTTTATTAGGGTAATCTGGATCGAACAATCTATCATATGGTTTCGGCGGGATATAAGGCGAATGGCCACCAGTGTAATGGATATAGAGGAAAAACGGCTCATCTTGATTCTCAGATAACCAAGAAATAATCTTTTGAGTAACTAAACTTGCATCGGTTGAATTTAGAGAGTTCTTGGAAGGAAATAAAGAATAAGTAAACCTAAAAATATAATTTGATACCTCACCCAATACCGGAACCTTTAAAGAGAAACTAGTCAATAGATGTGAAAGAATAGTACTTTTAATTAAATCTAACCGAGGGCCAATAAAATCGTCTACTCCTATATTATAGCCAAAAGTTGTTGAAACATTTGGATTAGTGCTAAAAATTGCAGTTTTATAACCATGTAATTTAAAAATAGAGGGTAATGTCAAAATATTTTTTGGAAGCGCGCTTGTGAGCATTCTGACGTTATGAGTAGAGGGATAGGTCGAGGTAAAAAGGGATGGGACAGATTCACCTGTATGTGAAGATTGTGCAAATGCATTCTCAAATATAACACCATTAGCTGCTAATCTATCTATGTTCGAGCTCGTCTCTCTTCCATATCCATAACATCCTAAATGGTCATAACGCACTGCATCTAATAATATTATAATTACATTGGAATAATTTGTATTTTCGTTTATCTTTACATTATTAAATTTTTTGGCTTTTGGCAAAAAGCTCATGTCATATACAAATGAAACTAATAGCATTATAATTAAAATAAAAATATAAACTTTTAGAATATTTGAAAAGCTCTTTAATTTAGCAATTTTTTTTGTTTTAAGAATAATAATCAAGAGAATAAAACCAATAAAAAACAAGATTAAATTCCACATAACTGATTGAATTGAGAAGATAAGAGGTAAAAAATAAATATTTATATAACCTATAAATAATAACCAACAAGCTATAAAAATAAAGGCATAAATAAAATAGGAAGAACTCTTAACTATTTCTTTTTTTCTAAGAGCAAGAATAACGGTATATATAGCTCCCACAATGCTACCAAAAATGACCCAAATTATTATATGCCACAAAGAAATGTGGAATATATCAGCAAAACCAAATGCTGAATTACCTCTTATGATTTCAACCAAGACATTAAGTATGGCCATTGTTGTACCTGCTATACAGACTGCAAATATTGAATATAGAAATGGACGAATAAAATTCAAAAGAGCGTTTTGCTTCATTTGATTGTTCCTCATGATTTCTTAATTCTTTTTCACTTCTGTGTTTCGATTTCTGAAAAGCTGCTATATAGCTTTTTTTTTATTGTAGATAACCTAAAGCACGAAGCCTTTCTATGGTAGCTCCATCTAATTTTTTATACTTATAAGTTTGCTTGGTAGCTCTAAGCTTTTGCAATGAGGCTAAATATTTACTAAGCTCCTTTTCAATAATTTCTATTTTCTGGAAATCAAGAATATTATTACGTTCGGTGGGATCATTCTTAATATGATACAGTTCTTTTCGTCCATCTGAGGATTGAATCAGTTTAAACCCTGCTATCTGTTTAGAATATAGAGCTTTAAGATCATGATCATATCTATCAGGTTTTATAGCTGCTCCTATCGGGCATCTCTCTACTTCTGAGATGATTGGATGTGTCACTTCACTAAGCGGTTGTCCTTGAATATTCGAAGGTATACTGATACCCGCTTGAAGTAGCAATTCTGCAAATATATCGGTATTCTGTACTATTTTATGAATTATACTTCCGCTATGTTTTTTAAAAGGATATTTTATGATAAGGGGGACATGGAGTAATTCATGGTAGAGCCAAAATTCATGACCAATATCCTCGTGTTCTCCTAAAAGCTCTCCGTGATCAGAAGTGACCACGATAATAGTCTCCTCAAATAAACCCATATCTTTGAGAGATTCAAAAAACAATGCGATTTGATTGTCAAGAAACGCTAATTGATTGTCATACCATGAGCGCAATCTTTCTACCTTTTCATTTGAAGCAGAAATAACTTTAGAATCCTCAGGATTTAGTGGAAAGGGAGGCTTTGGAGGTTTGGTAAAAAGCTTCGAATATGGCGAGGGTAAATACTCGATACCGTGAGCTTCCATATAATTTATGAATAAAAACCATGGTTGGTTTCTATGTTTTCTCAACCAGCTAATAGCTATTTTATTAATCCGTTTAGCAGAGTTTACTGTTGTTACTCCACATATCCTCTTTAGATAATTATTTGAATTTGATCCTAATAATACCGAACAAACCGTAGGTAAGAATAGAACACTATCTCTCGATTTACCCCACCAATAATAATTGAAACCCTGGTCTAATCCAGTCGAAGGGGATAGCCACGCGGTATTCGCCGTCACACCACCTGTCATATACCCGTGTGATGTCAATAATTCAGCCAGAGTATCATAGTTTTCATGAAGCGCTAATGCATGGGCGTCCTTTGTTTTTCCATGCGTAGCACCATGTATATAACTGATGAATCCTGTAAATAAAGAAGCATGAGAAGGTAAAGTCCAAGGCGCTGAAGAAATTGCGTTCTTGAATAAAACAGACTCACGTGCGAATTGCTCAAGATTAGGGGTAGTGCATCTCTTATAACCATATAAAGAAAAATTTGCAGCTCTGGCTGTATCCATAACTATAAGTAAGATATTTGGAGAATTCGATGGGGCTATAGTTTTTTGCGAAGTATTAGGTAAAGATCGTTCAAATACAAAATAGTCCCGAATGGGACAGATAACCTTTAATTCTATTATCAATAAAATGCAAATAATACCAATAATTATTAAAGACTTAATTAACATTCCAAAATTTATCTTTTTTAATATATAGATAGAAAGAATTGGCAATAAAGCGCAAAAGATAAAAACCAGATATACGCTAATTACCCGCTGTTCTATCTGCAGCTCTGATATGACAAGAAAGACACCAGAAATACTAATGCAATCCATAAGAAAAACAGATAGGAAGTAATTTTTAAAAATTAATCCTTTATCCTGCTTCTTCCAAGCACTATAGAGAAATAAAGAGGCAAAAGCAAATATTAAGAGAAGCAAAGCATCTATGCATAAGCTAAATTTAGAAGAATATCTTCCTGGAAGATGTAAATTCAATTGAACTGCTGTATATAAAAAAAGAGGCGCAATAGCTAAAAAAGCTAACATCAACTTATATTCATTAAATGTAAATTTTTTAAAATTAAACCTGGTGAAAATTTTTCTGAGCAAAAAGCAGATTCCGAAAAATGGAAAATAATATATTATCCCGATGACCGCCCATAAGGCAACTGATAAAATATAATACCGCCAATACTTGCCAGAAAAAAATAGACAAAAAATACCTTCTATACCAGCAAAAATAATACCACCCGATATTCCTAACAAGGCAAGGTAAAGAGGAGATACGCGCTGCTGATTTTCTAAAATTGTCTCATCTGACATGTAAATTTCCCTTTTATTTAATTGCTGTGCTCTTTGAGATTATTTCGGAGGCTTCTGCCATTTTGCTCTTTTATTTTAGGTATCTTTCAAAGGATTTTTTTCATTGTATTATCTCTTATATAATTCCAGGAGATAAGCAAGCTGATTATAATAACTAATATTATAGCATTGGCAGGAATGTGTAGATTGAAGTCGAAGAAACTGTGAATTGCTATAGCCACAACTGAGGCTAATAAACATATTCTAATTGTATCTTTTTTGTCAAATTTACATATTGTTCGATAGAATGCTATAATTCCCCATAAAATTATTGAAAATCCCAAAGCACCACATTCTGTTAATGCTTGCAGATAGTCATTATGAGCATACACATAGCGGTATTTTGGGCTAAAAGATTTGTATTGTGGAAATATATCTTTAAGTGTTTCAAGTCCTGAACCGAATATGGGAAAATCCTTGAAAATATTTAAACAATCATTCCATCCCTTAAGACGAATCTCCTGAAAAAGCATATCTGAATCAGTTAGTGTCAATATTTCGTTTAAAGCTTCAGATAATATCCCTATGTAAATAAGAAATGCTAATAAGCTTATAAGAATTAAAGCAATAGCCAACAATGAAATTTTGGAATTTTTCTTAGAAAATAGCATCAGGCAAAGAAATACAAAAGCGCAAATCAAGCTTATTATCCCTGCTCTTGAAAGTGTTATAAAAACTGTTGCTGTCATAACCATAATCATGAAACCTAACATCAATCTCTTATTAATATCTTTATTTAGAAATATCATCGCAATTGCTAAGGGAATTACCATCTCTATATAACCTGCGTAATGGTTATGGTTTACATAGGGGCCAAAAGGTTCTCCACCATATCTTAATACTCTAAACCAATATATTTTCCCATTCCAAGTTATTCGCTGAATAATTGCAAAAAGGGATAAGGAAAAAGCAAATATAACTATTGAAGTAAAGATCCTTCTGATTTTTCTATAATTATTAACATTATTTACGATAAGGAAATAGAGTAAAGCATAAGCAATGATTTTATATAATTCATTTTTAGTTGCAGAACGATTAAGAGATATGGATCGAAAACCTACAGTCGATTTATGTAATAATTCATTATTGCCTATTTTATTGATTGCATTTTGACTTTCACTATAAATTTCATATGTATTAGGAGATACAACCTTAAGAATAAATTCAGGCATGGGTATTATTTGCAAAAGAATAAATCCTATAAAAATTATAATAGGAAGGTTGATAGGGGTTTTAAGATAATCAAAGCTAAATTTATAAGAAGATAATTTATCATCTTTATTTTTAAGTGAACTCTTTATCCATATTTTGATGAACCATATTAGAGTTAGAAAAACAACTATTATTTCAATAATCGAAAATGCCCAAGCTTCTACAGAGCCAAATGCTAAAGGGCTAAAAACTATTAACAGAATTATTCCTCCTTCAATAATGTGATTGCATATTTTTATTTTTCTGTTCAACATAAATAATCTAATAAACTAAGCTTTAGTACTTTATGTTTTCATAGTATTCTAAACTTGGTTTATCGCCCTTGATTTAAAGCCTAACTCCTAAAAGCTTTTTGACAAGAGAGTTATTTATTAAAGATAATATTAATTCTTTATGCCAGTCGAAATTTAAATTTTTCTTTATAAGAGGCATAATCCCGTTCATGCTTACAATACTGAAGAATAGATTTATCTTATGATCCGATAGATGGGAATATAATTCTCTTAATCTTAGGCCTGTTCTAATTTCTGAATCGAGTTTTGCTTTCCAGATCTGATCATATTGCTTTAGGAATTCTTCCGCAAAACGGTTCTGTTGAAAAGCTTTATTTAAAACTTTGGCAGCCAGTTCCGCTCCTATCATCCCATAGTAAATACCTCCAGTGGTAGTGCTTTTAACTTGACCGGCTGCTTCACCAACAACAAGAACTCTTTCTGTATATCCTTTAGGAATAAGACCTAACGGGAGACGACTGCACAGCAAATTATTTATTTTGGTAATATTTTTCTCGTTTTTTACTTTGTTCAGCAATTTTTTCAGATACTTTACACAGTCCTTTTTCGTTGTGAGACCGATTAAAGCTCTTTCACGACTCAATGGTACAAACCAAGCAAATGAACCAGGAGCGATCTTATTTCCTAAATATACTTCAGTTATGTCAAAATCTGAACCATAGACATCAGCTTGAGCCGCCTCAATAAATCCCAGAGGATTTTTTAGACCAATCCTTTCAATTAAATGAGACCCAAAACCGGTAGCAATTATTGCTATCTTTGCCTCTAACACTAATAACTGATCCTTCGATGATATTTCAGCTTTAACTCCATTTTCATCAATGAGGATCTCATTAACCCAGCTATTGTTCATAAAAGAAGCACCTGCATTTATTGCTCTTTCTATCAAATAAGTATCAAAGCCTATACGTTCTACTACGTAAGCTAATTGAGATTCATATTGAAAAGCAAAGGTTTTACCACCTGGTGATATAAATTTGATCTTATTAACACGATTTAAAATGGGAACTTCCCAAAGATCAAATTTTTGAAAAGCTTCAAAGCCGAGAATACCGGTGCAATTTATGAATTTTTTAGGAGTCTCTTTACCCTCTAATAGCATGACCTTGTATCCCATCTTAGCTAATAAATATGCAGCATGACTCCCTGCAGGTCCTGAACCAATAACTAAAGCATCAATCATTATTTTTTCTCCTTTAAATTTTGGTATCTCTAACCTCTATCTCAACAGGTCTAAAAACTCTAGGATTAACAAAGCTCATATCCCTTTTTAAGATACTTATTAATTGTAGAAGTTCATCCATTATTGTCTCCTGGAGAAATTTACCAACTTTACTAATTAACGGGTCGTTTTCTTTTGCTTGTACTGTACCTTTATCCTTCTCGACATTAGGAATCATGGATTACTTTTAATATTTTGCAATCCTTGTTTACTCTATCATGACCGTAAAATATATAATCCCTTTCTTCCTACAATATCATCAAGGAGAAAATAAGCCATATAAGGTAAGGACAAAATAAATCCTAATAAAGCGAGGTATATATCAAAAACTCTCATTAAAACCATTTTATCCCTTTATTATATATTAATATACAGCTTCGCTCCCTCAGCTACATTAGCCTCATACTTTTCCCAATTATAAAATTTTTAATCAACTACTAGTACAGGTCCAAAATTTAATCTATACTCTATATCGGCTCAATACGGCTCAATATCGCAGCTTTCTACTTCAACTGAAAAACTTCTACCTAACAAGTGAATAGATACAACTACTTTAGATTTATACAAATCTCTCTCTGTTAGAATTCCCTTAGCACCAGCTAAAGGACCATTTACTATTTCTACATTACTTCCCTCTCTCATGAAAGGATGATAGTTAATAGTTGCTTTATTTTCAGTTAATATCTTAATCGATTCTATCTCTTCATCTGGAATGGTAGATAAATCCCTTTTTTTTGTTCCCAGAACTTTTACTACACCATTAGTCTTCAGAATCTCCAGGTGTTTATAATTGTTCATTTTACAATGAAGGAATAAGTATCCGGGGAATAAGGGGATTTCTATATATTTTTTTCTATCTTTCCAGCGTCGCAAAGACTTAAAGATGGGCAGAAAGGTCATAAATTGCTTTCTGGATAACTCTTGGCTTACTTTAAATTCATGTCGACTTCGAGTATAAACAGCATACCATTTAGGAGAATTATCTATCTCTTGGGAATAGATAATAAAACTCATTTTGGACTTGCTCTGCTTTCATTACCTAATACTAACAATGGCTAAATTCCTGCAATAATTTATAAACGATTGCTACCATCCAATTATTGCGATTATTATTTTTTAAATATTGTCTTTAATTAAATTCAATTAGCCATATTTAATTTCGTTTTTATTCTCAAGATGTTATTCAAAGCCTCAGAATATAACTTTTTATCTTTTGCACTATCTTTAGTTGACCTTAATATAAGCTGCCATTTAGCGAGTGCTTTATCGTATAGCTTGGCTGATTCATAAAAAAAAGCCAATATTCTTAGCAGATTAATATTTTCTGGTGATAATCTAGCTGCCTTTTCCAGTTGAGAAATTCCTTCTGCTTTCCTGTCTAAATTAATAAATGATAAACCTTTATAATAATAAGATTTATAATCGTAAGGAGCTATTTCAATTAATTTATCTGCTCTTTTTATTATTTCCGTATAATCTTTTTGGGCATATAAACATTTAATAAATAGAATGCTAAACAACCTATTAATATCCTTCTCTGACGTTATATAATGCTTAAATCTCTCATCAATTTTTCTAACTTCTTCAAAATCCTTATTAGAAGCAGAGATTGAAGCAAGTCTATAAATCATCTCGCTTTTCTTATCCAAAGGAGCTAATTTGATAGCCCTATAATACGCTTTTTTGCTTTCATTCCATCGGTTTTTGCTTTTCAAGAAATCAGCTAATGTTAAATAGGCTATATAAGATGAAGGATTTATTTTCGCTAAAGTACTGTATTCAGGATTAGTAAGGTATACTTCATTTAGTATATTAAGAAAATAGCTCTCCAAAAACCTCTCTGAAGGATTTGATATTGCGAAAATCTTTCTAAAGGCATTTAAAGCTTTTTCTAAATTTTGATTCCAAAGATAATAATTTCCAATATAGTAATTGATGAATATGTTATTAGGATCCCTTTTGCTTGCCAAGTTAAATAGTAAATCTAGGTTATCAGTTTTCTCGAGGTTCGCCACAGTTAAACCTAATTTAAGATATGTTTCAGCATTAAGAGGATTATAGTGGATAGATTCTTTGTATGCAGCAATAGGAATTATCAAAGGATTACTAATATTTTTATATCTCTTTAAAAAGTTAAATTTTTCAAGCTGGATGGAATTAAGGGATGATTTATCTTCCTCCTTAGTTATCATTAATTCTGAATTAGCCTCATAATCCGCATTCTTTTCGATTACTTCCAGAAAGGTATTACCGAATTCATAAAGATATTTAGGATTGGTCTCATCCATTAACAATCCATTTGTAATATAGCCAATGAGATGAGCATTACTAGATTTTAATTTGGTGTTTATGTACTTTTGATAATAATAATCTGCAAACAGATTTTGTAGGGCAGATAGGGCCAAAACTGTCAGCAAAGCTATTGCCATTATACAAAAAGTAAGCACGCAAAATTTGCTTTTAACAACAGCTTTTTTTTTCGTGATTAAACTATTCATAGATCTTAATTTCGTTTCTTAAATATTTTATCCATTTCATCTATTCACTTAATCTTCAAGATTCCCTATCTTAATTTTCTCATTCTCTCTAAATCCAAGGGAAAAAAAAGATCTGATGAAAAATACAACGTGTGGTATCTTACTTTTTGCTACCCGTTCGTATTACAAGCTTCTTCTTATCTCTTTCTTTACCATAATAATTGTAATAGTGCTGGTAATAATAGCCATGCTCATTAAGATTAATCTGGTTTAGTACTACTCCAATTATTTTAGCATTTTGAAGCTTCTCTCTACCTAACTTGGCTGAATGCTTTGATGTGACTCCGGCATGAGTTACAAAAACTACTCCATCAGCTTTATTAGCTAAGATTTGGGCATCCGTGACTGCTAATAAAGGAGGAGAATCCAATATTACAAAATCGAAGGATTTTTTGCAGCCCTCAATCAACCTTTCCATTCTAAGAGTTGCTATAAGCTCAGCTGGATTTGGCGGAGGAGGACCGCTTGGAATAATAAAGAGGTTTGCAATTTCTGTGCGGAAAATAATTTGGTTAACTTCGGTATTACCTACTAAAAAATTTGAAACGCCAACTCTATTATATATTTTAAAAATTCTTGAAACCCTTGGTCTCCTAAGATCCGATTCAATGAGCACGGCCTTTTTCCCAAGTTGAGCAAAAGCTATGGCAATATTGATGGCAGTCGCTGTTTTTCCTTCCTTCGGCTGGCTGCTGGTCACTAAAATAACCTTAGGCGGTGAGTTAGGCGAAGATAGCAAGATTGATGTTCGCAAGGATCTGTAAGCTTCAGAAATGGATGATTTACTATTTATAAATACTATCTTTTCTACAGATCTGGGCAAACTCTGATTTTGGCTTCCTAAATATTCCTCATAAGCATAAGAATAAGCTGTGGACTTATTTGTTCCATCCAACGCGGGAATGATCCCAATAATGGGCAAGCGCAAATATCTTTCCACGTCCTCTATACTTTTCAAACTGATATCTAAATATTCAAAGAAAAATGCTAAACCTATTCCAAGCATCAAACCTACCATAATACCAAGGAGGATATTTAACCTTTTATTTGGCTTGTAAGCACTTTGGGGTATCTCAGCTCTATCAACTATTTGCACATAAGTGCTACCCATCTCTTTTATATCAGCGGAGACTCCCGCTTCATTCTGCCTCTTGCTTAAAGCCTGCAAGAGAGCTCTTTTGTTATCTGCTTCAGTCTTTAAATTATTGTAAATAATTGCATCTGTATGAAGATTTGCAGTCTTATCCTTCTGTTGATCTAACATATCCTTAATCGATTGTTCCTGTTTGAGAGCTGTTAGATATTCAGCTTTCACCGAGTTTCTAACTTTGCTTACAACATCATTTATCTCCTTATCCAATCCTTGTTTTGCTTTGTCTAACTTCGAATTAAGTTGAATCATCTCGGGCCATCCGGCTTTAAACTTCTTCGATTTCTCGGCATACTCCCTCTCTAAGCTCGCATACTCAGCTTTAAGCTCCTGAATCAACGGATTCTTGATTACCTCCGGAATTGAATCAGCTGAGACATTCATTAATCCTCTGTATATCGCTTCTTTTTCTATGCGCCTTGCTTTCACTCTAGTATATTCTGTATTGAGCTCTACTAATTGCATAACAATTATATTTTCACTATCGTCTAAAGAGAGTATCTCCTTATCCTGGGCATATTTCTGCATCTCCAGCTCTTTGATTGCGATATCATCCATTAACTGCTTGATCTGCTTATTTAAAAAACCATATGCTTGCTTTGCTGTAAGATATTTGGCTTCTAATCTTGATTCAACAAAGCACTCAGCTACCGTGTTAGCTGCATCAGCACAGAGCTTCGGATTTTGCGAGACAAATGAGATATATATTATTTGACTATTTCTGTCAGGCTCTACTACTAATCTACCCAAAAAAGCATTTACTGTGCGGGAATCACGGTCAATTTCCGGCTTATTTTTATCTTTAGTGCGAAATTTCAATATCTTCTTAATCTTTTCACTCCAGCTACTTATGCTAATTTTAGAAGATTTAGGACTCTGCCGCCAATCCAGTTTTTCAATTGCTTTTCTTGCAATTGACCTACTTTTTATTAACTTAACTTGAGTTCGATAAAAGGTTTGTTGAGATGCGTCGATATTATAAACTTCCTCAAAGGACAAAACCTTTGGAATCTCTCTTTCCACTTGTATGACTGCACTAGCTTTATAGCTGGGTTTTGTCATATAGGAACCTATAGCTGCAATTGACACTACTATTATTAAAACAGTAATAACAGTCCAGTGTCTCTTCGCAATGATATGCCAATATTCTCGGATATCAATACTTGATTCTGCATTATTTTCCATCACAATCGCCTATATTTAAATTTTCTCCTCAAAATTAGAAAATCAAGTAAGTCATGTATTAATTACTAAATATAAGTTTGATTATTAATTATTGCTCTTTGCTTTTTCTTTTTCTTATTTTTCCTACACATATAATGATATCAATAATGTTTCTTTTTCGTTCTAATTCATAGAAAACCGGCTTTTCCCCTTTCCCAATAATTATTTGCTTTTTACCACCCTTTATAAATAACCATTGAAAAATTGCTAAGGAAAGCACGGGCTGCAGTATATTTCACAGATTCCATATCCTGCACCAACTGCTGTACCTAAAATTAATAAAGTCCCCAAAGGTTTTTGAAACCAATGCAACACCCCGGCTCCCGCAACAGGTGCTAAAATAAATGGTACACTGGGCTGCAAAGCTAATAGAAGCGGAGTTGGAGGCCCAGATTTTACATTAACCATCAAATCGCAAGGGAAATCACCATCTTCGGTAACTACTACAACATTATATTCTCCAATTGGTACATCCTTTATGGTATAAAGACCATTTTCATCAGTAGGGCCGCTGGAAAAAAACATCTCTGTCTTGGGATTATAAATCTTAACTATTGCTCCTTTTATCGGAGATGAAAAATCATCACTGACAACCATACCAACAACCGATCCCATTGCTTGAGCTGTTGCTATTTGTGTAAAAGGTCCACAGAGCATAGCAAATGACATAATAATTGCCAATGACCCTGTATAAGCCTTTTGTTTAAAATGCATAACAGCCTCCTATTTTTCTTCAAATCTTAGCATAAGTAAAAATATACCTGTTGATTCGATCCTTTTTATAACACTTTTCCCCCTTAGACTGAAAGGGATTTCTCCTTTTAAAAAATATAGGGAAGCAGATAGCCCTCATTAGGAATTTTGTTTTTATTATCAATAAAAATCCTTCTTATTTCAATATAAAACCACATTTAATACATATTATATAACAATAATGCTTATTCCGTCAAAGAAAAACGCACATGCAGAATTTCTCGTCCTCACTTATTTAAAATTAATCCTGCAATTTCCTCTGTTATTAAAAAATGCGCTATTAGACAACGCTTTTTACAGTCAAATCATCACTGCTAACGAGCTATTAAGCTTATTTACTTCTAAGGCTTTCTGGTTCATCGGGAGCAAGCAACATAATGCTGTCATAATCCATATCTTTAATATAAAAAATGAGCTATAGCAAAAAAGACTCCTTCTTCCTCTTGAAGGAGTCTAGTATATCGCTCCCCTTCTAAAGTATGTGTGGAGATAACGAAGGTTTATCTCCTATTGCTCTATCCAAACATTGCTGTTCGAAGAGTCCTAAGGTTTTTTTGAGCCTTTAGGAACCTTATAGATTCCCAGTATTATACCAGCTTCATCACCTAAAATTTTTGCAGTACCCCAGCGCTTTTTATACCATTTCTCTTGCTTTGCAAGATGTTCTGCAACAGATGCTTTACCCTGCTGCAAGGCCACAGTAAGCGGAGTTGCAGGTTCTTTTCTGACCTTAACCATCAAATCGCAAGGAGATTCTCCATCTTGGGTAACTACTACAACATGATATTCTCCAACTGGTACGTTCTTTATGGTATAAAGACCATTTTCTTTAGTTGTATTGCTGGAAAAGAACATCTCTGTCTTAGGATTGTAAATCTTAACTTTTGCTCCTTTTATCGGGGCTGAAAAATCCTCACTGACAACCATACCAACAACCGAGCCTGTTGCCTGAGCTGCTGCCATTTGCGTAAAAGGTCCATAGAGCATAGCAATTGAGATAATGATTGCTAATGACCCTATATAAGCCTTTTGTTTAAAATGCATGACATCCTCCTAATTTTCTGCAAATTTTAGTATAAGTAAAATATAGCTGTTGATTCGATCCTCTTTATAGCACTTTTTCTCCTTAGACTGAAAAGGATTTCTCTTATAAAAAAAAATAGAGAGAAACAGATAGTGCTCATTAGGAATTTCTTATTTTTTATCAATATAAATTCTTCTAAGTCCAATATAAGACCAAAATTAATACTATTCCCACCTTATGCTGCTAATTTTAATACTTATTATATAACAATAATGATTATTACGTCAAAAAAAATAACAAATGCCGAGTTTTCTCATCCTTGCTTCTATTTAATTAAATGCAAATGGTGAGCATAGCAAAAGAATAGTAATTGAAATGAAAAACCAGGAAAAGTGAGGAAAAACAAGAGAATTTAAAATCTTTGCAACTATTTGCGTGATAAGAGAGTTAGCTTAATTTTCAATAGCTAACAAAATCCATCGAAAATCCCCTTTTTTCAGCTACAGATCAGAAAGTTGGGGGATTAAATCCTTCTCAGCCCTGCACTTTCAGTATTTTAAAGCAGAGACCAAAGGGAGACTATACGAAGACAAAATTATCGCTTTCAGTCCAAAAATTTCCGAATTAAATTCAACGCTATAAATTCCCTCTATATATTTATCAGTAACCTATGTAAATACTATTCTTAAAATCAAAAATGAAAAAATAGCAAAAAAATTAAAATGGAACCCAAAATCCCACAAGCACTTACGCCCATGTCGGTTCGACTCCACCCTCCGGCACTAATTTTTTTGCACATTTATCATCCTTCCTATTCCCTATACTTAGTGTTTGGAAAAAAATCTTTTCATTTAAAGCTACGAATAATCTGCAAAGAAGATGGTTCTGGAAAATTCCACTGGTTATAATAATCTCTCTGCTCTATTATTTATAATTAATTACAGTGAATCGCATAAATAATAACTAATCATTCATGACAAAACATACTAATAGTATTTTTTTCTTGACAAAACTGATATACTGTTCTATAATAGTAATACAGTGAAAAATAAAAACATCATTACTATACAAGTCGACGCTAAATCAGCCCTCCCGGTATATGAACAGATAAAACGGGCGATAAAGCTGGCTATCCTCTCAGGCCATCTGGAAGAGGGAGAGCAGTTAATGTCAATCAGGGAACTAGCTTTGAAACTCCAGGTTAATCCAAACACTATCATAAAAGTCTATTATCAGCTTGAGGTGGAGGGCTTCATATACTCTCGACCTGGTGCTGGTTATTACGTAAAGCTGGATCGAAAAAAAATCCAAAAAGAAAAAAGCGAGTTGTTCAGAAATATAACCAATGATTATATTTCTAAGGTTTTAGCCCTGGGCTATTCTATAGAAGATACTATTAAGGAGCTATCCAGAAAAATTAGCCAAACAAATTAAAAATGGGGGAAGAGAGGCTATGATAAGAATTAATGATTTATCCTTCAGCTATGGTAAGTTAAAAGTATTTGATCATTTTAGTCTTCATGTGCCTGAGGGAGAGGTTTGCTTAATAACCGGGATTAATGGAGTGGGTAAGAGCACGCTGCTTCGACTCATTGCCGGAGTATTGAAGCCTGCAGAAGGAGAAATTATTTTCAGCGAAAAGATGACCGATGATCCACGGCGAAAAATTGGTTTCATCTCCGATATATTAAGCTTGTATGAGAGTCTAACAGTGGCTCAGACCATTGCTCTCCATAAGTCAGTCTACAATATTACGAGCTTTGAGGACTCTCTCATCAAGTTGACAAAAATCAGACCAAAACAGAAAATCAAAGAGCTTTCCACCGGGCAAAAGACCATCCTTCACCTCAGTCTAATTCTTTCCATTGAACCGGAGGTTTTGTTGATTGACGAGATAATTCATTCCATTGATGCTTATCTGAGAAGACTATTTTTGCAGCAATTAATCAAACTCCAATCGCAAAGAAATATTACCGTAATTATGGTCAATCTCAATTTTCATGACATTGAGCATATGGTAGAGAGGGTAATTTTGCTTAAAGAGGGGAAAATTGCAGTCGATGAGAAAATTGATGCACTAAAAGCAAAAGTTAAAAAGATAGTTTCAATTGACAGACCACAGTCGTTACCAATTGTCTCTCAAATTGACTATTCTGACCATTCCGAATTTTTCATTTATCCTTATGAAAAAAAGTTTAACAGTCATATTGACGGGGAAATAGGAAACCTAAACCTAACAGAAATTGTCAGCGCTTTTATAGGAGGTGAATATGCTTAAAAAGGAACTTTTCGATGCTATTAAAAAGTTTTTAGAATGTATTGTAATACTCCTGGCACTTCCGCTGGCTTTTGCTCTGGATAAGTTAGTGTTCCATGGTAATTGGGATTTTCATTTAATTTTCAAGGTATTCTACATCATTACTGTGGTTCTTTATTCATTTTACTCAGGCACTACTATTTTTCAATCGGAAAAAAGGGATAAAGCCCTGGAATATCTGTTTTCCCTACCTCTTCCACGATGGAAGATTGCACTATATAAGATAGTTCCGCGATTAGTGCTGCTGATATTATTGATCAGCGTTTCACCTCTTTTCTCTGTATTCGAAACTACCCATATAGCTGGTTTTAATCTAATAACTCTATTTTTCATTTCCGTGTTTCTCAGCATTGCGATAAATTCTGTATTTATAGGTATGTTAGGTTCAGGAACGTTGTATTTGCTTTATTATAAGTTATATCGAACAATTTCCCATCTTGCTACGAAGACTACCACTTTTGCTTTTATACCTGATAGTTATTTTTCCCATCAACTGATCTCAGCGCTGCTCCTTCTGATACCATTGGGAATTGCCTTCTGGATTACCTTTAAGAATTTAGATGTTAAACCACTCAATCTACAGTTGAAACCTTATGTTGCTATCTTTCTCCCTACTGCTATCATCTTAACCTCATTAATAGTTTTTCTTAGCCTGAAGTATCTGCCATGGCTTAAGGAGTTATAGATCGCAAAAAACTAAAAGTATCTAATCCTTGACTTTTTTCCCAACCAAACCAAACATTCAACCAACAAATACTGTTCAAGGTGTTGAATGCCATTGGATGAAGAAGCTCAAGCAGATATTATTAAGAAAGGATTAGATAGGAAGCAAGCTGACAAAATTATGGACAATCTACTTGAAGATCCGGAGTTCAGGGAGATGTTTTTAAGGAAGATCGAAAGTCTGAAAATAAATAAAAATATTTTATCTCATTGTATTTGAAACGCAGTAAAAGCTTTAAGAGTCCCTATAGATAATCTGCTTTTCACAATCAGTCAAAACTTTGGGTTGGCCAAAATGTTTTTCCAGCAGCTCTTAATATATCGATGAATTTCTCTTTCAAAGTCTTATTTAATAATAGCCTTCTATCTTGAAATTTATCATATATAAATAAGTCAAAACGCTTTATTCTATTTTGTGACTTTGCTTTTTCAACGAGAAGCGATTCAATATCAAGTTTGCCTTCTTCTGCCAATGACTCCAAAGCTTCAAGATCGCTAACATGGAGCCATTGTGGGAGTTCAATAAAGTTGTTAGAATAAAGGTTAGCTGCCTTTATTAGAGGTTCTAAATATCCAGCTCGACATACTTCATCTATTCGAATATCAGCATGATGAGTGATTATCGGAAAAATCTTTTCTGGATTGCGCCCCAATTGTTTTGAAGCCCATTTTTGAAGATTTTCCATATGCAAAGATTGTTGCCACATCGCCCTTGTGATGATGCCTTCATCTTGATCATTACGAAGGATCTTTTTAGCTTCAACAGTGTCTCCTGTATCTAGACGCTGTAATACATCAATTTGTGGCCCTAGAACTCTTTCGTCTTCTGCTCCAAGGCGAAAATCTGTTGGAAGCCTGCCGCCTTTATGTTCAAATAATATACCAATTCTTCCTCTTTGGAGGTAGGTGTCAGTTAATTCTGTTCCTTTTTTTATTGGAGGGGTTTTCCAACAATACCAACGGCCTTTCATATCATTCTTAGCTATCTTTTTTATTAGATTATGAGCATAATCTTCATATGATTTACCAAGACCTTTATGAAAATCGCCGAAATTTTTATCTTTTAGATATTCAGTAATAATAAAAAATGGTCCATCGAAAATTTTTTCTAATAAAAAATTTATAACAGGGCAAATTAACTCATTTGGTCGTGCTTCGATCAAAGGTGTCTTACGCAGAGGAATATAGTCAAAAACAGACCTATCATCTTTGTTTTTACGAATAGCCCTCCATTTCTCTGCACCTTTACGGTATTCTTCTGGTGTTCGAATCCAGCTTGAAAGCACGTATTCAATTTCTTCTTTTTTTTCTTCAACATCTTTACAGAATGTTGATCTTCGCAACCATTGCTTTTGAGAAGACATTATATGATAAATATGACTTATCAAAATAGCTAAAACCTGAAAAAAACACTCTAAGGTAATGCCATTCGTTGCTTTAGCAAATTCATTTTCTACTGGAAAATATTTTGGTAACAATTCTTTCATTATTATGTATTGTCGAGCAAGTTCGACTCCTGGTTCCCACTGATTTTGGAATGTGTTAAACTGCCCGAGCCTGATCCATAAGGATACAAATGAACGCCTTTGTGTAAGAGTAGCTGGAACCTCAGTTTTTGACTCTGTTAGAAAATCATTAGATATAAGAAGTAATCGACATATGCGAACTTTAAGCTTGTATTCAATAATATCTGTATTCTGAATATCTTTGGCATATATCAGGGCCTGGTGGGACAACCATGCGATATTATGTTCATGAATGAAAACATGACGTCCTCTTGTAAATGGTACATGACCTGGAGAATACATATAATCGGCTTTTGGTAGAGGTGAAGGAAAATCATCCACAATTGCCAGATTTAAGTAGAATCCTTGTCTACGAGGATTAAAAAAATCTCCTTCAGCTTGTATAGATTCGATCGAAAGAGAAGCCAAGAAACCTAAAATCCCATCAAGTGGCAATTTTCTAATTTCATCAATGACATGATCGATAGGAACTGGTTTGCCGCCTAGCTTTTGAAAAGAAACATAACTAAGTGTTCCATCAATGTCCTTATTTTGCATGTAATCCATTAACTTATTCTATAATAGTTTTGAATTCCATTATCAATTTAAAATAAAGAAATTATATAATTATTATAAAGGATTTTGACAAAAGTCAATAGACTTAATTATATTATAAAAATATAGATGCTTATAGTCAAATATTAAAAGTATAATCCGCACCCTACCCAAATCACTTTCTAATATACCTTTCTCAAAACTTCAACATGTCTGCGGAAAATCCGAGGAAGACCATTCCGTTCGTATGTCCCGGATGTCTGACCGTTTATCACCTGTACGTCTGGGAGATAGAGGAGGATACCTCGAAATGATATAGCTTAAGAAGATGCTTTTTATTTTTGATATTAGGCTGTGGTGAAATTTGTTAAAGGTGAGGAGGGCATAACTTAATTCGGGTTATCTGACAATCTCACAGCATGAAATTTTTTAGTCTTTGGGCGCCGCTGCGGCTGATAACAATTTCGTTGCCATCTTTTAAGATGATTTTCCATTTGCCTTTAGACCAGGGGGCAATCTCTTTTATTGCTTCGAGGTTAACGATGGAGGAGCGATGGACGCGCACAAATCTATCCGGCTCCAGCCGGGTTTCCAGTTGCTTTAGCGATTGCATAACCAGGTAGGTGTCTTTGCTGGTATGAAGATTGACATAATCTCCCATGGCTTCGATCCATTGAACCTCATTTACATTCAAAATGAGGATCTTCCCTGACTTTTTTACCAAAATGTTTTTCAAATAGTGCTTTTCCGACTGGATATGCCTTAGCAGATTCCTGATCTTCTCCGATTCGTCCTGCTGCATTTGCATGAGCTTTTTTACCCGCTGCAGAGCGCTATCAAAACGCTCCTGGTCGAAGGGCTTCAAGAGATAATCTATGGCATTAACCTCGAAGGCTTTCAATGCGTATTGGTCGTAAGCGGTAGAAAAGATAATGAAAGGTTTTTGCTCCAACATCTCTAACAGCTCGAATCCATTCACCTCCGGCATCTGAATATCAAGAAAGAGCAGGTCGGGACAGTATTTCTCTATGGCCTCCAGGGCTTGAAAGGCATCCTGGCATTCAGCCATGACTTCCACTTCAGGGTGGGACTCGAGATATTCGCGGATTACCTTTCGCCCTAACTCTTCGTCGTCAATAATGAGCGCTTTAATCTTCTCCATAATGCTCCATATTCTCAAGGGGGATTGAAAGGATTACCTCGAAAGCATTCTTATCTTTGTATTCAGCTTTGAAGCCATATCTCTCACCGTAAAGCAAATTCAATCGCTGCCGAATATTTGCCAGACCGGTTCCATTTTTGCTTAATTTTGGATACTCCTCCGATTTGATTTTCCGCAAGGTATTTGAAATCATACAGGTCAACACATTACCTTCTTGTTTTATTGTCAATTCAATGGTTCCACCGCTGCGGCTGCTGGCGACTCCGTGCTTTACAGCATTTTCTAATAGAGGCTGCAGCACCATGGATGGAAATGGAATGTCCAGCAATTTTGTATCGACCTTCTCCAGGTACTTCATTTTTTTGCCGAACCGTATTCTTTCAATTTCCAGATATACATGGGCAAAATCCAATTCATTTTTCAAAGGAACCAGCAATTTGTCATGGCTATCAAGAGATATCCTGAGCAAGTCAGATAAATGAGCTATCATTTTCCGAGATAATGTGGGATTCCGGGTTACCAGCGCATTGATTGAATTTAACGCATTAAAAAGGAAATGGGGATTCAATTGGGACTTTAATCCCTTTAACTTCGCCTCCACAGCCAGGGTCTTGAGCATCTGTTCGGCCGTTTCTCTCTCTTTCAGTTCTTTATAAAATCTGAATGATAATATTACACCTAAGATCATTATATACAGCAGCAACAGCAAAATGATATTTATTAAAAAAACCTTTTCCTTAAAAATATTAACATTAAAAGTCTTAGCAAAAATAGATATTGGGATAACGAAGCCAAGCAATGTTGAAGCAAAAAAACAGGGAATTTCAAAAAACAATCTTTTACCTTTTGCTAAGTTTCTTATCCTTGGAATAAGAAAGATATAAAGTACGGTATTAAAAAACCAGATTGTGATAGAAACAGTGAAAGCGATAACCAGGCATCTTACATACTGGTTATAAAAATAGCCAAAAATGATGCCGGATACTATTCCCAAGGATATGGAAACCCATAACATGCTCAGGATATCTCTATAGCTCTTTTTCATAAATACCATTTTAGTAAAGTATAAAAAGCTCTGTCCAGAAATTTTTTAGATATTTTATAACTTCAATAATAGAAACCTACAGCCCCATCTCAATTATTTAGTTATATTCTTATAAAAAAGCGCTACCTGCTAACAAAGGGTTGAAATCATATAACATTTCGTTAGCAGGATTAGTGCTTTGCATGATTATTTAACACATATGACTATTGTTACTATTTAACCTGTTCAAAATCTGTTTTATTCATACTATCAAGTGTAATCTCTCTTCGGGAAGCACGTCTTATAGGAGTAGGAAAATTAGGCACGGTAGTAATATGGTCTACTCGCTCCATAACTTTTCCCCAAACTATTTTATGGCTTTTCAGCGATAGAAACACCTCTCCAGAATAGCATGAAACTCCCTTGGTGGATACTTTCATATTATTGACATTTACTATCATTTGAAGTTTGCAATCATCACAGCGGAAAGCAATAACCGCACAAGGCTCATTTTTATAAAGCGCAATTCCGTGAAAGGTAAGATGTACCGGTTCATTTTTGAAATGAGTATCGGTATAAAGAGGGGGAAAATCTAACAACACGGGAGCAGTATCAGCAGGCATTATAACCGTATCGCCTATGCGCCCTAACTTTTCTTTTACTCCATCAAAATCCACCATAACATCAAAAGTATGAGCATCAAACAGTTTTACCACGAACCTCCACCCTTCAATAGCCTTTGGTATTGAAGATAAGTCAACCGGAAACTTCTCATGCGCCCAATCCTTGAATTTGTAATTAAAATCCCTGGTATAAGGTAATATGGTATAGTCATTAACTTCACTTTTGCCTTCACTCACACCCATCTTCACCAACTTCCACGCAAAGAAGTCTGTCCTCTTATTATCCTCTATTTCCATTACTTCTCGGGAATAATAACCATCAAGAATCCTGGTTTCTGTGACTTTTCCTTCTTCACTCATTTCTAAGTAGGTGGTCTTGATATTATAATAATCTTTATCACCAACTTTATAAGTGGTGCTCAAGCTGAATGGCTTTTGTAATAGCTTCATCAATTCTTCTTCCTGTGCTAAAGTGAACGAAGAAAAACTCATCACCACACAAAATGCCAGCGCAAAAACAATTACCATACGATACATTCGTTCCATTTTTAAACCTCCATAAATGCTTTGTTACATTCTAAAAACAATAATATCTTGATAGTGCTTTATTACAATAAAACTGCCGCGTTAGCTATTCAATGATTTTTCTATGAACGGTAATTTAATTCGATAAATCAGCAAAAAAGACGGTTAAAAAATATCACCCGAAATTAACAGAATATGAATATTTCCTATTTTTTTATGATGAGTTAAAGAGAATAAAATAGAAACTCAGATATCGCCACGAATAGTGCTGAAATAAAAAAATTGTTTTTGATTAGCTGAATTTGAGTTAAAGCTATTGACGGAATTTCGAACTATTTATTTAACATGGCGGTGGATAGGGCTGAAATAAAACCGCCAAAGCATGTTTATATAAACTTCTCTTTTAATGAAAACATTTCCAGTGGTCTTTCAGGTGGCTTTTAACCTCCTCAATAATCTCTTTAGTATTTGCGAATGCATAATCCTTCCCGGAATGCTGGCTGACATTTTCGGATTCTGCTATTTCGCATTCGATCCCTGCTAATCCGATAACCAATGCCAGCCAGGCACGTACTAAAACCTTTCTGTTGTATCCGGATGCAATCAAGTCAATAACCTTCCCTTCGCAAATCTCAGCCATTTCTCTGACACTGCTTCCGATCATTTTAAAGCCTTCTAAAGAAAGCCCCAAATTTGTGAGCTCATCATTAAAATGAGGGTCAGAACCACCATTTCGTATAATGATTTGAGGCTGGAACTCTTGAGTTATCGGTTCTACAATGGATTTAAAAACCTGCTGATAGCAGTCATCATGAGCTTTAATTGGCAAGGGGATGTTAACAGTAAAACCCTTCCCTGCCCCGGCACCAATCTGATGAGCAAAACCTGTCCCCGGATAAAGAGTTCCTGGATTTTGGTGCATATCGATAAGCAGGACTCTGGGGTCTTGATAAAAATATTCAGCAGTACCGTTGCCGGCATGAGCATCGGTGTCTAAAATCAGGACTTTGTCCAGCTTATATTCTCGCATTAAATATAATGCACAGAAAGCAACGTCATTGTATATACAAAATCCCTCTCCATAAGAAGGTTTAGCATGATGTAGTCCGCCGCCCAAACATACTAATTTTTTGAATTTTCCTTCATGAATTACATCACATGCTTTCTTAGCTTGCCCAATGATAACTCGTGCGGTCTCTTCGATTTTCCCCGGTTGTCCTATTGGCAGGTTATCTGCGCTGTGAAACCTTGTGAAATTTCCACCATGGCTTAATCCCTCATGAGCGGCTCTGTAATATTCTCTGGTAAAATCGATGTAGTCTTGCTGGCAAATAAGGAGCAAATCTTCATCACTCGCAGGCTCTGCTCTTATAATGCGATAGCTATTATCCTCAGGAACATTATCTTTCAGGAATTTAATAAACAATCCATAGCGGTCTCCGCTAAATGGGTGACCGAGCCCAAAATCATATTCCCTGAGCTCCTCTCTATAGAAAATACCAATCGTCATTTTTTTTACCTCTATAGTATTATAAATGCATATAGAACTCTTTTGGTCGAAGTTCATCGAATTCCTGTTGTGCTGCAAGATATTTTCTGATATCTAAACAAAGATCGCATTTAGAAATATAACCTTCCTTCGATTCTTTGTATCCGTAATCCTTCGCAAATTGAAAGAGCCCCTTAAAATCTTGATTGATCAGGTATCCCAAAATTGTGTGCGTATCAAGATTTATCCCTTCTTTTAAAAGTTTATCCAAATCTTGCCAATTACCCAGGGAAATTCCCCCGCAGTATCCGGGCATGTAATTTCCATAGTTATCAAAGTGATTATGCCAGTTTCTCAGAAAAGGAGGCTGACATGGTATGTTAAAATAGCAATCAGCAGAATGTTTTGGATAATATTGTTTTAATTGATAAGCTGCTCTGCCCATCAAAAACAGCTCCACATGGGCTCCTATATTTTCTCCTTCCTTTTGTACATAATCCTCTACTGAAATCTTTCCTGTTAAACCTAATTTCCTAAATCGATAATAATATTCCAACTGATAAACCATCAAATTTTTGGCGAATATATCATGGGCAATCCTGATAGCCCTTTCAGTTCTCTGAAAGGGTACATACTCAAGAAAAAATGGATTGACAGAAATCAATATTCCTTTGAGACCATGCTCTTTAAGCAACTGGATTTTTTCCCTGGTCGCTTCATCATCAGTGCACCAGTAACAATTAGTTTCCACAAATGTTGAAGGGATATTGAGTTCCCGCGCAGTACTTACAGCTTTTAGCAAAAGTTCAAAATTCAAAAATGGCTCACCACCGGTGAAATGAACTCCATGGTTCAGGCTCACCTTCTCAGGACCATAAGGACTTGGCTGTATCTTGCCGGATAATTGACTCAAAATCAACTCTAAATCCTCATCCGAAATCCATTCATCCCACTTCGGCGAGCAGGCATACATGCAATGACGACATTCAGCATTACACTTATACGAAAGCAGCAATCCAGCAGAAATTGGCACAGGCAGCTTTGCTCTTTCCATTATTCTTAAGCCTTTAAAGAAATTTAAAATGCAAAGATTTATATCCTGGCGTTTGATATTCGAAGTGCAGCGAGTGCTTAATATGAACCTTTAGATATTGAAATAGTTGAATCATATTTTAGAAACTTAGAAAAAGCAAATGTTGTCACTATTATTAAATCTCATTAGGATTTGCAGATTGGAGGATAGATAATAGAGCTTTTGCGGTTCTTGATTTTCTCGATATCAAAACGCAGCGTAATTTAAAGCTAATTCTCAGATAATAAACTAACTACAGACAAGATATTATTGTAATTTCTTTGCAGAATAAATCTTCGGTTCAGGAAGCTGATTATCTGGCATTCCCAAAGCCAGGGCTAACTGGCGCAATTTTCTCTGCATCTTGCGAACGTTTTCCGGTCCCATACGTAAAAGCTGCTTCTGCGGTGGGCTTAGCTGTTCTAATTTCGAGTCTACCATTTTGTATGCAACTACTTTACGCTCTAAATAAATATCACCCTCTACTATAGGAGTTTTAAGCAGTATAATAATGGCTTTTAAAAAAGTGTTATCGAAATCCTCTGTAGGATAGCCCAGTCCTTGATAGGCTTCTTGAATAAGCGGTTTAGCCTGTCTATAAAGGCTTGCACATTCTTCTGAATCGAGTGATGAAAAAACATCTGCTGCTATATTGTAGCGTGCGTAACTATCAGGATTAATACGAACTAATCCATTTTTTTCTATTACCTGAAAATCCCTCTTGGGTGCTAAAAAAGTAATGTGTTTACGAGGATTGGTATTGTGAACAATATTATCAATCACCACAACAAATCTTTTTATCAGGTTCTTTTGCTTTAACCATACTGCAAGCTGCGGATGGGGTGATAGCCTTTTGGCAAATCTTGATATTACCTCATCGCTACTATCAAGGTTTACATCCAAAAATTCAATAGCTTCCTCCTCTTTTAGAACCGTCTCTAAGGGTTCGAGCGTAGGCTTTTGTTCTTTAACAATATCCGTGGGAGCTACAGTTTCTTGAGCTGTTTTATAAAAATAGAAATAATAGATGGTATAACCTGCCCCGGCCAAGATGATAAATACTACTAATATCAAAATAGCTATTTTTTGTTTTTCCATTTTAACATTCCGTTTCTAAAATTATACCTTATTACTTGTTTACTATTTGTATTTTATTCTTTTCTGTTAACATTTTAAATCATATATACAAAAGCTATTAAGAAATTATCCTCTGACTTCACAGCGGTTAAAATATCTACGCAGGGAACCGCAAATCTTTTTTAACTCCTTATCACTATATGGAGAAGCTTTTGTAAATTTTACATCAAGGGTATTTCTGTTTGAGAACTTCTGAATATAATATCTTTTTGCCCCTCTTAGCCATTTACCGATTTTGATAAAATCATCAGAAGTCTGCATTTCTGGTAGCGCGGTGGTTCTAAACTCATAATCTCCCCCATAATCCATTATAGTTTCAATGCTTTCTTCTATCTTTTCTATATCCACCTTTGCACCGCAAGCTTGCTCATATTTATCCGTTGAGGTTTTGATATCCATGGCTATGTAGTCTAAAAGCTTATTTTTTATCAGCTCTTTAAGTACATGGGGAAAGGTACCATTAGTATCGAGTTTTACAACGAATCCCATGGACTTTATTTTTTCGATAAAAAGTACGATATCCCTTTGTAATAGCGGCTCTCCACCAGTAATTACAACTGCATCCAGAAGACCCCTTCGAGAGCATAAAAATTCAAATAAATAATTATTAGATATTGAAGGCGTCTCTTTTACATCAATAACAAGATCTGAATTATGGCAATAAGGACATCGTAAATTACATCCAATAGTAAAAAGAATACAAGATATTTTGTCTGGATAATCTATTAAAGATGTTTTTTGTAATCCACCGATATACATCAAAGTACCTTTACGCTTTTTTCTAAATTGAAGTCCTTCCTGTCATCAAACTCTGCTTGTTTTCCGTCATTCCACTGATTAACAGGCCTCAGGTAACCAACCACACGAGAATAAATTTCGCATTTCGTTCTTTTGTTTTTTTCATTCTCTTTTGAAGCTGCATGTTCTGCTCCTTCAACAACTCTATTCTCAAGTTGCATAGAGTCGGATAGCTCGCTCGTCTCTTCGTCGCATTTAGGACAAAATTCATGGTGTCCACATAGATATCCATGTATGGGACATATAGAAAATGTCGGGGTTATGGTAAAATATGGCAAAGAGAAATTGTGAAATAGCTTCTTTATCAGCGCCTTGGTCGCAATTGCGGAAGGAGAGCTCTCACCCACGAATCCATGTAAAACCGTTCCTCCGGTGTATTTTGACTGCAATTGATCTTGAAGCTCGAAAGCTTTAAAAATATCATCAGTATAGTTTACTGGTAGCTGAGTAGAGTTTGTATAATACGGAGCTGATCTGCATCTTCTGTAATTGTATTCATTAGCAACAACTATTCCAGGATTAAGCCTCTTATCGAGTAGTGCTAACCGGTAAGAGACTCCTTCACCCGGGGTTGCTTCTAAGTTATATATATTCCCTGTTTCTTCCTGGTATTCGGACAGTCGATTCCGCATAAAATCCATTATTTTTAATGCAAATTTGATCCCTTCGCTGGAAGCAATATTAGTATCCAAAAAATTCATTAAGCTCTCGTTCATACCTATAATGCCGATGGTGGAGAAATGATTCTTCCAATAGCTGCCTGTCGCTTTTTTTGTATTCCTTAGATAAAACCTCGAATAGGGATATAATCCTTTTTCGGTAAATCTCTCTATTATTTTCCTTTTTATCTCCAGACAATCTTTCGCCAGGTCCATGAGAGTCTCAAGTCTGGCAAAATACTCATCCTCATTCTTCGCCAGATAGCCTATTCGTGGCATATTCAATGTGGCTACACCAATGGAGCCGGTGAGGGGATTAGCTCCGAAGAGTCCACCTCCTCGTTTACGCAGCTCCCTATTATCCAATCTTAAACGACAGCACATACTTCTGACATCTTCTGGTTTCATGTCAGAATTAACAAAATTAGAAAAATAAGGAATTCCATATTTAGAAGTCATCTTCCATATTTTGTCATGGTTCGGATTATCCCAATCGAAATCTTTTGTTATATTATAGGTAGGAATGGGAAAGGTAAAAACTCTTCCTTTCGCATCACCCTCAAGCATTACATCTGCGAAAGCATGGTTGAAAATGGCCATTTCCTCTTGATATTCATCGTAGGTACTGTCGAGCAATTTTCCCCCGAGTGCAACGGGCTCATTTTTCATGAACTCTGGAACTTTTAAATCAAAGGTTACGTTTGTAAAGGGAGTTTGAAATCCCACTCTCGTGGGAACATTTATATTAAAAATAAATTCCTGTATGGCCTGTCGTACCGCTTTAAAATCAAGATTATCTGCTCTTATATAAGGAGCAAGAAGAGTATCGAAACTGGAAAACGCCTGTGCCCCTGCAGCCTCCCCCTGCAAAGTATAAAAGAAATTGACTATCTGCCCTAAAATGACTCTAAAGTGCTTGGCTGGTTTGCACTCAATTTTTCCTTTTACACCTTTAAACCCATTCATGATCAGGTCTCTCAGGTCCCAGCCAACGCAGTAAGCACCGAATATTCCCAGATCATGGATATGGAAATCTCCAGAAATATGCGCATCCTTAATTTCAGAAGGATATATTTGATTAATCCAGTAATTAGAAACCAACTTTGATGATATATGAAAATTCAATCCCTGCAGGGAGTAAGACATATTTGCATTTTCCTTCACTTCCCAGTCAGTTTCATCTAAATAGTCTTTTACTATACTCGCATCCGAGAGCATTTTTCTGAAGTCTCTCAACTTCTTGTGCTGCTCCCTGTAGAGAATGTAAGCCTTGGCTGTCTTTGCGTGTCCCTCTTCGATAAGTACTTTTTCAACGATATCCTGCACATCTTCAACAGTGGGAATTTCTTTTTTAAACTGGGAATTTACAATATTTACCACTTGATCAGCTATTTTCTCTGCCTTTGCTCTGTTTCTACCACCCACGGCTTTGGCTGCTTTAAATACCACATTCATTATCTTCTGCTTATCAAAATCAACAATTCTCCCATCCCGCTTCTTTATCTTTTTAACCATTCATATCCCCCTACTTTTGCTAATATATTTTTAATAATTTTAATATGCTTAATCTTTAAACAGAATGTGATTCTGAGTCCGGGAAAACGACGAAAGAAGTTCTTTTACTATTCTATATCCCGACATAGTATGTAATTTGCCTTTGAAATAAACGGAGAAAAAATCGCTCACTATTCGAGCTTTGATTTCCCAATATATTGCGTATCTTTCTAATCATAACTCCATATATGGTATTAGTCAAGCTATAAATTAATAAAAATTAAATTTATTTAATGCCATTCAAGAAGGTGGGCTCATGATGATTTTAGTTGCTCATATTTACCACTCTGGTAATACCAAAAAAACAGCAAAAACAGTCTTTCAAGAAAGTCAATGCAAAAAAAAGAGAATATGAACTTGAGATATAAAGAACGTTAAAGACTATGCTTAATAATGAGAATCCACAACTGTGTTTAGCAGTGCATATAAGCACCCCAACAAAAGTTAAACCACATAATAATAAACTGAAACGAGCGCTTTTTTTTTGCCTGAGTAGTAATGGCCAAGACGATGTAAAAAGGTAACTGCCAAGCTTAAAACTCTTTTTGATGCTTATACTATTGTCTCTACCTTCAGTAAATTTGTGGATCCTGCAACACCGATGGGAACACCACCGGTAATTACTATTAAATCACCTGATTTTGCCACACCAATCTCTTTAGAAAGTTTAGTTCCAATGGCAAAGAGCTCATCAACGGATGTGGCTCCTTTAATCTGAAAGGGATAAACTCCCCAGCGCAGCAAAAGTCTGCCTGATACTGGGGTACTGGGTGTAAGCGCAAGGATGGGAACTTTAGGTCGATATTTTGAAACTCGTCCCGCAGTACTTCCAGATTGAGTAAAAGCCACAATGGCTACTGCTCCTATCCAGTGTGCTGTATGGCATGCGCTATAGCCTATAAGCTCATCTGTTTTATGCTCAAGCCATTTTTCCCTTTCTACAAGTATACGCTCATAATTTAGTGCTTTTTCAACATTCTGAGCAATTTTTGCCATCATCCTTACCGCTTGCACAGGATATTTGCCAATTGATGTTTCTCCGGAAAGCATTAAGGCATCAGTACCATCGAATATGGCATTAGCAACATCGGTAACCTCAGCTCTGGTTGGACGGGCTGCATGTACCATGGATTCAAGCATCTGTGTAGCAGTGATCACCGGCTTACCGGCCTTATTACATTTATGGATAATTTCTTTTTGCACTAATGGTACCTTTTCCAGGGGAATGTCCACCCCAAGATCTCCGCGTGCTACCATGATTCCATCACTAACAGCGAGGATGCTATCAAAACCCTTAACTGCATCTCCTCTTTCGATTTTTGCTATTATGGGAATTTGGGTACCGCTCTTTTGCATTATAGCTCTAACCTTCTCTATATGTTCAGGCTTATCGACAAAAGAAAAAGCTATGTAATCAGGTTTCTGCTTAATTGCGAATTTAATGTGCTCTTTCAATGCATTGGTAACAAATGGGCCCGATGTTTGCATACCGGGAACCACAATTCCTCGGCCTTCGGTAAGAACACCACCAACCAGTACACGGCATTTTACGGCTTCATCTTCTTTCTCAATAACCTTAAGCTGTAAGGCTCCGTCATCGAGAAGCACTGTATCGCCCTTTTTTATATCTTTTGCCAGATGAGGAAGGTTCACCGGTATGTGAGTTGCATGTCCTTTTGGTGATTTGGATGTAAGTACCACAGTGGCATTTTTTTTCAAAACAACTTGACCATTTTTCAGCTTCCCAGTACGATACTTTGGCCCTGGCAGGTCCATAAGAATACCAACCTGGACTCCTATACGCTGACTTACCTTTTGTATCAGTTGTATATATCGGCCATGCTCATCATGAGAGCCATGCGATAAATTTAGCCGCGCTATATTCATACCTGCCCTAATTAATTGCTCAATCATTGCAGTGGTATGAGTGGAGGGACCGATAGTGCACACTATTTTTGTTCTTCTTTTAAATATTTCAGATTGTTTCATAACGTCTCTCACTTCTAATCCATAATATTATCCAGTTTACTAATTCTTATAAATGCTTCACATACTGATTAAATAAATACTTATTATAATAAATTATAATTGAATTGAAATATGTATTATCTAAAATAATATAAAATTAACAATTCCCTTATATTTATTTAACGCTATTGACGTTTCATCTATAATAATATGTTTATGGACAAAATAATGCAAAATACTTATGAGAATTCAGATAAACTGATTATAATATTGTAATATCTTGAAAAGGAGAAATAAATGAATAATATTCTTTCGAACATCTATTATAGCCCCTCTAAAAGGCAAAGCAATTATAGAAATTATATTTTAATTGGTCTTCTTGTTATTATAACTGTAAGTGTTCTGCTGACAACCCTCATATTGATAAAAAGTGAAAATGGTTATTATCGACATGATGCAATCACCAAGGCTCAAAAAAATAAAATTGCTAATCCTGATGCGCATTATCCAAAATTAGTCCTCTGGATCACAATTGACCAATTGAGGGCAGATTTTGTGAGCCGTATGAAAAATAAATTTGGTACCAAAGGTTTTAGATACCTCTTGGAAAATGGCATCTGGTATACCAATGCTAATTTTCGCCATTCTACAACCCTTACGACTGTGGGGCACGCTTCACTATTTACCGGAGGCAATGCAGCTCAGCACGGTATTCCAGCTAACCATTGGTTACATCCCGAAACTAAAGAGCATATCTATTCAGTTGAAGATAAGCGTCATAAGATTATCGATAAAAAAATCAGACCGCATGAAGGGGTATCACCTCGAAATCTAACGTCAACGACAGTTGGTGACGAGCTAATAAAAGCATCAAAAGGCAAATCAAAAGTTTTCAGCGTTTCAATTAAAGACCGAGGCGCTATTATACCGGGCGGACACCGAGGTAAAGCTTTCTGGTATTATACAAACTCAGGAGAGTTTATAACCAGCACCTATTATTATAAAAAGTACCCCCATTGGGTGGCAGCATGGAATGAAAAGAAAAAAGCTGACCGCTATAAAAAACAATATTGGAAGCTTTTCCGCAATTATCATACGTACATCTCTAAAGACATAGATGATAGACCCCAGGAAAAGGGTTATAAAAAATTAGGTACCACTTTCCCTCATCCATTGTCCAATGAAAATCCAGAGGATTTTTACTCCAGTCTCCGTTATACACCCATGGGCGACGAATTAACGCTTGATTTTGCCTTTGAGCTTATGAAACAAGAAAGCCTTGGCTTTGACGATACTACTGACATGATGGCAATCAGCTTTTCTGCATTGGATTATATAGGTCACGCCTTCGGACCAAATAGTATGGAATATGAGGACCATATATTAAGAATTGATGCTATCCTGGAAGAATTATTTAATTTCATTGATGCAAAGATAGGTTTAGAAAAAACACTGATCATATTGGCAAGTGACCATGGAATAAATGCCATTCCCGAATATAGCAAATCACTTAACTTATTCGCTGGACGACATTATCCAGATAAATTCATTAAGCGTATCGACTTAGCTCTGAAGAAAAAATATGGAGTTCAAGAAGATTTTGTCACTGATTTTTGGCTTCCCGGTATTTATCTCAACACCGATATAATAAAAAAATTGAATTTGGATATTAAAGAAATTGAAAAAACAGTGGCTGAAGAAATTGTTAAAGTCCCGGGGATCGCCTTAGCGCTTACACGCTCAGACCTTATGGCAGGAAATGTTCCTGATGATCCAATTGCGCAAAAAGTAAAAGCTTCTTTTCACCCTAAACGATCGGGTAATGTCTTAATTGTCCAGAATTTGTACTGGCATCTTGATTATTACCCGGAAAAATATGCAGCAATGCATGGCTCACCCTATAAATATGACACACACGTTCCTATTATGATTTCAGGACCCGGTATTAGACCTCAAGTGGTTAATCGTCCGGTTTGCCCGGAAGATATCGCATCTACTGTTTGCTCCTATTTAGAAATACCTACGCCCTCCGGGTCTATTGGGACTCCATTGAAGGAAGTGCGTGTCTATACAGTAAAATCCTCCCAGGTGGAGTATTAAGAAAAAAAAAGAGGAAAATAATATTTAAATCATTAATGCTTTTAGATACATTGAACTAAAGCATTCTTGTTCTCCACCACTTTATTTGAAATAGAAACCTTAAATACCATATACTATAATGAATAATTTAAGAAGGCATGCCTCCTCATTAGCAGATAAATGAATTAAGGCGCAGGCAAGATTACTATTTAATACATTTTTTTTCATAGGTGAAGGATGAAAGAAGAAAAGAATAGCCAGTATCATGCTTACATTAGCAAAGTATTCAAAAGATGGGCTCCCATCTATGACTGCTTTGCTCATATCTCTATTTTCAGATTACGAGACACAGTGGTTGAGGTTTGCAGTCCTGCTAAAGATGCAAGGATTTTGGATGTATGTACCGGGACCGGTGAGCTAGCACTGGCATTTGGAAAGAAAGGATATACTGTCATAGGTATTGATATATCCTTGGATATGCTCAGAGTTGCAAATATGAAAAATAAGTACAAAACAGTGGACTTTAAAATGGGCGATGCTGCAAACTTGCCCTTTTCTGATAATTATTTTGATATCACCACTATTTCTTTCGGCTTGCACGAAATGCCTCTGGATATAATGGAGAAAGTGCTTCCTGAGGTAAATCGTGTTACTAAAACGAAAGGAAAAATAGTAATTATTGATTATACTTTACCAAAGAACGCCATAATCAAATTTCTGGGGTACCACTACATTAAGCTCTTTGAGAGCAGGTACTATGCGGATTTTATTAAAATTGACTTTGACAAATTGCTCAAAAAATTTAAGCTGCAGATTGAGCAAAAGATTCCTGTGATACTTGGATTAGCTTCAATATATAGTTGTATAAAGGAAAAATAACGTTATTGAAGTGCTAATAAATAATTATCGCTCTCGGATTATTATGTTGCGCATGCTTACTATAAATTGAGCCTGAGTGCTGTAATTTACAATTTTATTAGTAGAAACTTCTCTTCTCTTATTCTGGTTGCTGAACCTGGGGCGGATTAAGTGTAAAACCCAGTTGCTGAAGCATCACTAAGGGATTGAAATACACCCACTCCTCTACTACCTTACCATGAGCAACTCGGTCTATGGCAACTCCAGAAAATGTCACTTTCTTGCCCGTTGCTGAAACTTCACCAAAAGGAGTACGAAAAGGACCGGTATTTGTGCCGGTAAATGTCCAGAATCCAGCAATCATGTCATCTTTCACAATCATCTTACCGATTATCATTTTAAGATCGGGAAATGCAGCATGGTTATTATTATAATAATTTTTCAACGCCTCAAGACCCATTATATCCTCAGGTGCGCCGCAATCATGCACAACCACCTCAGGATGATAAACATCATCAAGAATATCTAAATTAGCTTCATTTCGAGCTTTCTGGTATCGTTCCCAGAGAGCTTTTGCTTCGTTTTCCGTAATTGTTTCTTTTGGTTCTTCCTGGTAGCTGAAAGATAGACTGAATAAAAAAAGAAGTGTGAGAACGCCAACTATTGTTAAGAAACGAAATGAATCTTTCATCTTATCCCCCTTTGTAAAAAATATAAGTTGCCCAATAAATATAATGGCAAAGTTTAGAAATATTTTATAAAAGTTGTTATATAATTAAAATATATAATCCAAATCCAAGGATTTCAAGCATAACCATAACATACTATGGCAAAAATATCTTTCATTGATCGCTTTGCTTATTGCATTCATCTTAGCCAACTCTTAATATCCTGCTGCTTATATCTACAGTACTTTTAACCAAAAAGATTATTCTGAAAATTACTCCTCTTTGGGAATATAAGTAAGGTCTGGACGAGCCTTAACGATTTTAGACTCAAATTTTCTCAGGAGGGGAATCATATCTTCCATAAACAATTTCTGACCTTCTTCTCCTAAAATCTCTAAAGTTTTCTCCTGGCTGCTATAATAATCAATTCTATTTTTACCTTTCAGAAGTACAATAAAAAGAGGCGTTTCTGTCCCTATACTTCCGCTATAGAGCTCCCAACCATCTTGGATATTTTTTTCCTTATAGAGAGCTTGGAGCTTCTTACAAACTTCAACAAATGCACCCTCTTTACCAGATACCACATAGAAAAATTCCCATTGCATAAAGTTGCTCTCTTCAGGTTTCAATCTCGGTTCTTCTGGAATGTAGGATAATTGTGGAATATAGCGAACCATAAAATACTTGGAATATTCAAGCGTGCCATCAGCGCTCTTAATCATTGCCTGCCATTCTTCTCCAGCCTTCTTTGCCAGTTCGCCTGTTGCTTTATAGGTGTTCTCCATATCTACATAATTTTTTAATGGGAATATTGAAATATAATGAAAATCATCAGTGGTACAGTTGTAAACTGGATAAGGAAAGTTATATTTTTTAAATAAATCCACTGCCATCTTTACATGTACCTCATACTCAGCTATCTTGGATGGCTTAACTACAGTATCCTCAACTATGTAGAGCGGCGCTTTCTGTTCCTCAACTTGTGCCATTATATTTATGTTGTAGAAAATCACCACAAGAAATAGTAAAACAAGCTTTAATATTTTCTTTCTCATCTCTCCCTTCCTTTTTTTATGTTGCATTTATTTAATAAAAGAGTCCCATTATTCTAAGGTTCTTTGGTTCATAAATTCTTGTATGGTTTCCTCAAGCAGATGGTTGAAGGTTTCAGGGTCTTCCATCATCACAAAGTGCCCAACTCCCGACATAATCTTTGCTTTGAATGATGGTGCATAATGCTGATTCCCCTCAACATTTGTGGGATTTGTATCAGAATTTATGCAGACAATAGGAGTCTTTAGTTCTTGTACCACTTTTATTAGGTCATCTCTCCAAAAGTCAAATATCTCTTCACTGGCGCTTATACCGACTTCTGGAGGAGCAGAAGACATATCAGCAACGATTTTTTCCATTAATGCTGGATCTGAATTCGGTGTGAACATATCTTGTAAAAAGCCTTTGGTGGACTCAGTGAAATTTAACCGTGATGCATTGAGCCATTGGTCGATTTGTTCCTGCGCAAAGTGAAATTCGAAGTCAGTAAGAGTATCAACTCCAACCAATCCTATTATTTTATCAGGCACAATTCGGGCTGCCTCTAACATCACAAACCCACCCATGGAGTGGCCGATAAGCACAACCTGGTCGAGGTCAAGCTTATTGATAACTGCGACTACATCTCCGCCAAAAGCTCGCATAGTATAAGTTTCGCGCTCAAGCCCAGACTTCCCATGACCTGCCAGATCAATAGCCACCACTTTACGTTTCTCAGCAAAGTGAGGCAATTGAGCTTCCCAATAGGTTCGGTCACAGCACCAACCATGTATGAAAATGAGAGCAGGCTCTCCCTGGCCCTGTAGCTGATAGCTTATAGAAACTCCATCAGCCGAAA
This sequence comes from uncultured Acidobacteriota bacterium, assembly GCA_964645975.1. Taxonomy (GTDB): domain Bacteria; phylum Acidobacteriota; class B3-B38; order Guanabaribacteriales; family CAZYAF01; genus CAZYAF01. Next base: position 196,652 of record CAZYAF010000002.1, on the reverse strand, counting down.
TTGCATTATCTACAATAATTGCCAGTTTTTCTTGTTGTTTAGTACATCCGACAAGTAAAAGTATTATTAAGATGTTTAATAGAAAGATTTTTATATAACGATTCATTGTTGTACTCCTTAATTTGTTATTATGATTGAATAGGAATAATCCAACAACATTTCAATAACAATTGAGCTATGGGATTTCAGTATATCATCCTCTATATATTATAACAGCTTTTTAGGTTTTTTTGGCCAAAGGCACATGGCTTCAGAAAATTTATCTTTTTTAATTGCAATAAGGGGAGCGTTGGTAAGTCAACAGCTCCCCTCTTGCATTGCCTTTAGTATAATTAGCAGTAGTGATGTCCCTATGTTTTTATTCTTGCTTCTCAACCTGCGGCGGTACCAGAGTAAAACCAAGCTGCATCATCATATCCAACACATTATAAATGACCCATTCCTCTACTATCTTGCCATTTTCTTCTTTGGTGATAGAGATTCCAGAGAAATGCACCTTTTTACCTGTAGGTGGAATCTCTCCTTGCGGTGAGGTAATAGGGCCAGTGTTTGTACCAGTAATAGACCAGCGTGCGACAAATATATTTCCTGCTATTATTGTTTCATCGAATGTCATAGTGAAATCGGGAAACATAGTACGGCTGTTGGTAACCCAATATTTTACACCTTCAAGGCCTTTAATATCCTCAGGAGAAGCGCTGTAATGCACAATAACCTGAGGACTAAACATCTCATCCACTATGGCCAGATTACCTTCATTCCACATTTCCAGAATTTTTTCTATATGAGCTTTCATTTCCTCTTTAGTAGGAGTCGCTTTCTCCTGTTCCTGCCAGGAATAAGCGCTGCAGAACAAGAGCAAAACAATAATTAAAATGCTTTTTGTTAATAATCTAATTACCTTTCCCATTATTCCCTCCTTGTGGTTTTAATAGTTTATTTTGAATTAGATTAGTTCTGAGATGAAATACTAAAGAGAGTTACATTATATAAGAGCATTATAATTCATTCTTTAAAAATTGGACAACTTTTTTAGGGATGAAAGATTTCTCTTCATGTTGAATAAGCTGCGGATCTGCAAAGAATTTTTTACTTAATGCCCTAAACTCTTTATCTACTTCTTGATGAAGTATTCACCCTCCCATTCATTAACTAATTCCGTCTCTGAAACAAGCTTTGCCTTGTAAGTGCCACCACCTTGAATATTTTCATACTTACCGGTTCCCTTTACCATTTTGAATTTACCTTCCAAGGTCACGATCGGTTTACCCTCCTCAGAAAGAACTGTTGTAGTTTTTCCCTTATATTCAGCAAATATTTTATCTCCTTCAAGAGCCATGCAATTGTAGCCCCAGTGCATTCCATTGCCTTTAATATAATCAGCAAAGCCAGTAGTAATTATCTTAGCACCTTCCATGAACTCATGTTCACATTTACTCGTATTAGTTCCCTCCATTTTGTTTAGATAAAAAACGTGACCCTCAACATCACCAACCTCGACTTCATGCTGCGCTATGTAAGCAGTTTTCTGTACACCGGCGACTTTTATTTTTTCCGGCTCTTCGGAAAATGCCATGCTAAAAGCGACTATCAATGCCAGGCTAAGCAATAATATCATCAAATTTCTAAATCTGAAGATTTTCATGTATATCACCTCCTTTCTTATATAAGCTAAATCCGCAGCTTATACTATTTCTTAAATAGGTATCAAATTTAGAATGTAGCTAAGTTTTAATTTAATTGAGATGAAAAAATTTAAATTATAGCAGAGTATAATAAATCTTATAATAAGCAAATTTAATAAAATATAAAACAATCTTGCATTATCGAATATATCCTGTCAAGTATATTTTGAAAGGTTAAAAATTTCTTTTGAATCTATAGGCTAATTAAAGCTCAGAAAAGTACAGGCTTTTAATCCAGCTTATTTAATCCGTATACTATAAGAGGTTCGGGATGAAAATATCCTTTGCCATCCCACCAACCTGTCACATAAGGCGGGCTTGGTGCTACAGCTTCGGGCATGGAATGAGTCTTTCCCGTGCTTAATTCGAGCCATCCTCGATCAACCGGTAAAATCACTTCTGGCTCCTCTTCTTCGCCTTTGATGCCTGATTGGGCAATGAAATGAGACCAGTGGCCATCACCACCGACTATTTTCCCTACAACATGGTATCCATCAGGCTCTCTGAAATCACCTCTGGCCAGAAAGGTATAATCTTTCAGGATAATATATCCTTCAATTTCATCAGCCGGAGCAGGTAGATCGAATATCTCTGCCTTTTTTTTAGCTCCCCAGGTTTTCTTATACTCTACTACCTTTTCCGTCATGACATCATCTTTTTCCAAAACAATAAATTTTATATACCTGCTCTCATTGGATAAGGATGATCGAGGTCCTGAGTCATAAAGAAAGAAATAGAACCAGAAGTGGTTTCTCCCTTCAAGCTGAGGATCATATGCATATCCGCTCACCTTCCGCAAAGGATATCCACCTTCATCCAGAATCAAAGCATAAAGCTTAATCTGAGTGGAGAGCTTCTGTGGAAGATCAATTTTTATTGTGAGAAATTCGGTCCCCTCACCAATCACCTGCCAGGTATCAAAAGCCTCGCTAATCCAATTCTGATTTGCAGATTGCTGTGTAATATTCCCTTTCTTTCCTTCGTAACAACCAAGCAAAAGCATAAAAATAAAAAATGGCAGTATAATTGTGATTTTTCTTTTACTCATCTCAATATTTTCCTTAAAAGCGCAACAGCAGTTTTTAATCTTCAAGGAATTTTTAATTCTTTGTTTAAATTTGATTTTAATATCTTGATTATCGTATTGCAAGCAATTCAATATTAAAAAAGATTATTACGACATGGAGAAAGAAATTTATTTAATTTTTTCCGCTTGTAAAATATTTTCATAAAATAGATAATTTAAGCATTATGAAAGATGAACAACCGAATTCAGGTAATCTTTTAAAAAGAATCGATTTGTCAATACCTCTGGTTGGCTTATATGACGCTCCAGATGCAAAGCCTTTTGAACCACTGGTTATACCTAAACCGAGAGACTGTGTCTTCCGTTTCTATAAAAACTGGATAAACGGTGAAACATTGCATCTGACAAAAGAGCACTACGGCTGCGGCGGAGTAGGTCGTGCCTTGTGTGGAGTACAGGTAAGGTCAAAAGAGGATTTCATTAAATTCCTGGTAGACGATGAAGGATTAAAGGCATCATATGAGCTCATGGAAAAATGGATTGACTCTACAAAGCTTTACCAGTCGATTCATTCACATATTTTAATTGGCCCTCTTAGAGAAGATCAGTGGGAATACTTAAAGACGATTACTTTCTTCATTAATCCTGACCAGCTCAGTACTCTCATGATCGGAGCACAGTATAACAGCGCTCCTCAGGACCCTCCGCCCGTGATTGCACCCTTTGGCTCCGGCTGCATGGAATTGATCCCGTTTAAAAATCTTGATATCGCGCAGTCTTCCATTGGAGCAACAGATATTGCCATGCGCCAATATTTACCACCTGATATCCTTAGTCTTACGGTTACAAAGCTGATGTTTTTGCAATTATGCAATTTAAATGAGAAAAGTTTTCTCTACAAATCTTTCTTGCAAAGGTTGAGAAAGGCACGAGGATTACCTGGAATATAAAGCTGCAATTTTTATTCGATAAAATTCTAAAATTCTTCTATACATCATTCAGGATAGACATCTTTGAACTTTATCGAAGCAGGTGTTCCACCAATCCCCCAGTGTGTTTTTTGGATTTCATGAATGATAACTTCTACTGCATGCGGAGGAATATCAAGGTCTACAAAAACTTTAGTGATATTTTCAATTACAGTTCTGGCCTTTTCTTTTCCAAAACCTTCCCATACATTAACGTGAATAACAGGCATTTTTCATTCCTTAATTATTCAAATGATTTTTAACTTTTTTTCCAGTTTATATTAATTTATTTAACCATTTCGGCTAACTTAATATCATCTCTCTTCATTGCATTTTGGATACGCTCAGCAGTCATGGGGAGCTGGAACAAACGGACTCCTATAGCATCATAAACTGCATTAGCTATTACACCGCCCATGCAAGTAATTGCAGGCTCACCACCGCCTTGAGGAGCTAATTCGAGGTTATCAATCAGTATGGTTTCAATCTTCGGTAGCCAGGAGAACCTGGGGATTTTGTAGGTATCAAAATTGAGGTCATAAATCTTTCCCCCTTTGAAGTGGATTTCCTCAGCTAAAACATATCCCAATCCCATAGTAATACAACTTTCTATTTGCAACTTCGCTCCTTCAGGATTAATCACTCTACCCATATCCTGGGCACAAACTACACGCTTAACCTGGACGCTCCCTCTTTTTCCATCCGCTTCTACTTCAGCCATGGCTGCAACATAAGTGCCCAGATAATCAAGACAAGCAATACCATAACCATGGCCCTTTATTTTCTTTCGTGAATTCCATCCGAATTTATCTGCTACTGCTTTAAGCACTTTTATCATACGTTTATCCTTTAAATTCATCAGGCGGAATTGCAGCGGATCAATTCCTGCTTTAGCTGCCATAACGTCTATATGAGATTCTCTGGCGTAGTTGTTGGTATTACTACCGGGTCCCCTCCAGGCTCCAACTGCGAAGGGATGAGCGTCTTGTGCACCTCTACCCCAACCACCACGAGAAATAACTTTATAGTGTGGGATGTCGTAAAACGGCTCAGAACTCCTCGCTCCTGCAAAGAAAATGTGATAATCCCAAAAGACGATCTGATTCGACTCATTTATACCTGAGGCTATTTTGACAATGGCAGCAGGCTGGAAGGTATCGTTAAAAAATTCTTCCTCTCGACTCCAGGCTACCTGCACCGGTTTGCCAGTCAATTTTGCCAATCGTGCAGCTTCAACGACCTGTTTGTTTTGGTTCTTTCCCCCAAATCCTCCTCCAACAAAAGGTGTAATAATACGAACGTTTTCAGAAGAAAAACCTAATGCTTGAGCCACTTCCTCCTGGGCTCCGAAAGGTCTTTGAGTTGATGCCCATACTGTTGCTTTATTACTTTCTACTTTTGCAATCGCGGTATGAGTCTCAATGGGTGCATGAGCAACATATCTATTGAGATAGGTCGCTTCAAATGTCATCGAAGCGAGATTTCTACCTTCATTGAGGTTCCCTTGTTCAGTGACAATTTCCCCTTCAGGAGCAATCTCTAACAAGTGCTCAAAGATTGTTTGATCATCTACTTTTGCCGCTGGTAATTTATAATCGGTCACTAACATATCAAAAGCTCTTTGTGCTCCGTCTGGATGAGGATGAAGGACAGCAATCAAGTCGCCATCCTGAACCATCTGAACATCTTTCATTGCTTTTATCTTAGATGCATCCAGACTTTTCAATATTCCCCCATGAGCTGGAGGCCTCAAAATCTTTGCATAAAGCATATCGGGTAAACGAATATCCCCAGCATATTGAGCCTTTCCTGTTACTTTTTCCACATTGTCTGTACGTACAGCTGACCTGCCTGAAACAGTAAACTTTGAAATTTGTTTCAATGAAGCTTTTTTCTCAAGATGTTTCTCAATCTTTTTACCCTTTGCCAGTTGAGCATAAGATACCTGATTTTTGGGATTATGCTTGTCGATAACAACTCCTTCTTTTACTATCAAGCGTTCTGCTGTTACATTGAGATGCTCTACAGCTAACTGAATCAATATAGCTCTTGCTTCTGCGGCTGCTGCCCTCAACGCAGGGCCAAAATATTTAATGCTTCTGGAGCCGAATGTTCCCATGTCCCAGGGACAAAGGGCTGTATCACCCATCACCATATCTACTGAGCTTAAAGATACCTCTAATTCTTCAGCCATTATCTGGGCAAGAGCGATTATTATTCCCTGACCCATCTCTATTTTTCCTGTAAAGCAACTGACTCTGCCATCCTCTCCAATCCTGAGGTAAGCATTGCAATCTGTTGGATAATCACGACCATATCTCCTTTGCGGTGTTTCTGCTAAAGCAGCTAAAGGATCTTCAACAGAGATTGCTATAATAATCCCACCACCTAATAGCCTGAAGAACTCTCTACGGCTAAAATGCAAAGGAGTTTTTTCCTTATTTGATTCTTGTTTATTATTATTGTTTTTCATCTTCTTATAACTCCTTTCATTTCTTCAGCGGCAGTTTGAATAGCTTCGATAATGCGTGTATAGCTGCCACAGCGACACAGATTCCCTTCCATATTTTGTACAATCTCATTATAAGTCGGGTGTGGATTCTTCATGAGTAAGCTATATGCATTGAGAATCATAGCAGGGGTACAGTAGCCGCATTGAAGAGCAGTATGTTTAACGAAAGCCTTCTGTAATGGGTGCAGCTCCCCGTTTTTGGCTAAGCCTTCTATGGTAATAACTTCTTTTCCGGCAACATCTTTTACCGGAAATTGACATGACCTGATAGCCTCATTATTTATTAATACAGTGCAGGCGCCGCAAAAACCTATGCCACAACCGTATTTGGTTCCAGTAAGATCCAGCTCAGTGCGTAAAATCCATAAAAGCATACGTTCATTCTCAACTTTCAAATCAACTGGCTTGCCATTAAGCTTAAAATGAATAGTTTCTATCATAGACATTTCTCCTTTTAAATGAAATTTGATGAAAAAATGACTATAAATTAGGGCGCTCTTATAATTTTTTACCATTCAGGAAAAACGTTATGACAAGAAAATAAGTATGCGAAACAAAACCTTTAAGGTACTTAAAAGCCACATATTTCTTTACGAATCGAAGCAGGAGATTTTCTCTATTTCTTGTCAAAACGCAGATTCCACACGCGACCAGTAGTTACGGTAAAACCATTGACCTTATTCTGCTTATCTCGAGTAAAACTTATCCGAGCCCCACTTTCCGTAAGGAAAGTGTCTTTCTCTTTTGCTGTCAGTTTATCATCCGGAAACTTTCTGCGCTTTACCATAAAAGCATCATCTTTAACTTCTATATAGCACATAACATCCAGCTCCTCACTGTAGAAAGCTCCGCAATATTCATTCAGCTGCGAAAGTGTTGGATGTACAAAAGTAACGGGGATAAATACGAATTCCAAGTTTGCCGAGAGAATTTCCAATTTAAGTGACTTACCCTTTTCATCCTCTATAAATTTGATTATGATTTCCTCATCTTCGGATCTGAAGGTGGATTTATCAAGGGGAACCAGTGATGATTTATATCCCCAGAGACTCATCTTTAATTTACTTTCTTTTTCATCAAACCATATTGAAATGTATCTGCTGAACTTTTTATCCTTGAAATCTCCTTCCTTCTCCATCAACTCTTCTTTTGAGAGAGTAATAGCTGGTTTTTCTACTCGCTTTTTATCCTCTTCTTTTTTAATATGTTCTTCAAGGAGAATATCTGCCACCTGATTAGCAAACCTACCAGCGTTGGAGCTTCCATTTGCGAAAATAATTATGGATATCCCATATTCCGGAAACAAGGTAAATTGTGACCTATACCCGGCATCTCCTCCGCTATGCCCTATTGTCTTCAATCCTTTATAATTACCATGCGAAATTCCAAGAGCATAGTTGATTTCCCCACCATTATTAAGAATCCCTTTCCTGAGCAATTCATTAAAAGCATATTCACCACCAACCTTTTTATGTTCGAAATTATTTGCCCAGAGAGCAAAATCTTCAATCGTCGTGTGAAGAGAAGTGGCACCATAAGTCTCATAATTGGGAATACTAATCCTGAAGCCATCATCTTCAAGAGGGGCATAGGCATAGGCTCGATTCTTCACTATTTCTTTCATGCTGTTATGAAAATGAGTGTTATTCATCCCCAGAGGTTTGAAAATATGTTCATCAGCAAATTCACGTAGCGACTTTCCAGATACCCTCTGCACGATTACAGCTATAAGGGTAAATCCCGTATTGCTGTAAAAATACATCTCGCCGGGTTTGAAATTCAGCTCTTTCTGTCGGCTTACCAGGTCGAGGACATCTTCCTGTGTTTTTAAATCTCCGCAATCGTAGCGCCAGCCTGCTAGGACTAATAAATCCCACTGATCACGCAGACCGCTGGTATGATTTGCCAGATGTCGAATGGTGATGGTCTCACCGAAATCAGGCACTTCAGGAAGGTATTTCCGAATATCATCTTCCAGCGATAACTTACCCTGTTGTGCCAGAAGCACAATGCACATGGCAGTGAACTGCTTTGAAATCGATGCAATGTGAAATACTGATGATGGGGTAATAGGAATGTTGTATTCCATATTCGCCAGACCAAAGCCTTTTTTGTAGACCAGTTCGCCCTCTTTGACAATCCCCACTGCTGCACCGGGAGTGTTGTTATTGAATCGGGAAAATATCTTATCAATTCTATCTACCTTGGATTTCTCCAGACCTTTAGGAGCAGTATCTTTAGCTTGTTCATTACTGGAAAATGAGAGAAAAAACAAAGCAACTATGATTATAACTACTGGAAATATTTTTCTCATAGGTTTTCCTTTTCAATTAAGTGCAATAATTTTAAGCCATCACAATTGAATGACTTCACTTATATTATTTAATATCCTTGAGCCGACCCACTTCCCCGGGGATCGGAACCGCCCATGAAACGAATCGGCTTACCATCCTTATCATATTCGATGGTAAGACCATGAGCATTTCCCAAACCGCCTTGAGGTCGTTCTATAACTCTAATTTTATGTCCCAATGCATTGAGCTGCTTTCTGGCATATTCTGATATCTTCATTTCAATAAAAATTGTATCGGGTTCTACAAAACTGACTCGTGGCGCAGCAAGAGCTTCTTGAATATTCATGTTAAAATCGATTAAGTTCATCACCATCTGTGGCATCGTCTGTCCAATGGTATGCCCTCCAGGAGTACCGAGAGCTGCCCAGGGCTTGCCATTTCGCACAATAATAGTGGGACAATCTCCTGAGAGTTTCCGCCTTCCAGCATGGGCATCCATGGGATTTCCTTTAGGTTCGAAAGTACAGTAAGCGAGGGAGTTATTAAGCCAGATTCCAGTTCCTTTCGGCATAATCCGGCTGCCAAAGGCATTACCAAGGGTCTGGGTCGCACTCACGATATTCCCCCATTTATCCGCAACTACAAAATGTGTGGTATGCTGATCCTGATTTTCTACTACTCCAGGATAGGTAAAAGGTTTGGCATTCTCAACATTAATTGCATCTATCTGCTCTTTCCAGTATTTCTGAGAGAGAAGCATATCAAGCGGCGGTGGGCTTATTTCGGGATCCCCAGCATAACGCAATCGGCACCAGAAGGCGTGTTTAGTAACCTCGCAGAACCGGTGCAGAGTATCAACAGAATTATGACCCATCTTTGCCACATCGAATTGGCTCATGAGCCCAAGTCTAATAAGGGAAGGAAATGCGGTGCTTGGAGGCGAAGCGGTGTACACCTCATAATCCCGATACTTGATATGAATTGGCTCCCACCATTCCGCCTTGTCGTTAATCAAATCCTTAATTGAAAGGAAGCCGCCAGTCTTACTCATCTCTGCGTCAATTGCTTTCCCCAATTCGCCACCATATACTGCTCTGGCACCTTGATTTGCTATTAGTTTCAATGAGTTGGCAAGGTCCCGCTGAATCAGCTTTTCACCTTGCTTTAAAGGCTTACCATCCTTTCCATAAAAAGCTTTCGCATGTTCCGGAAAGTCTTTAAATGCCCAGGCTATCATGCGAGCAGTCATCTCATCCAGAACGAAACCTTCTTCAGCGACATTGATAGGAGTTCCAAAAAGTTCGGACCATTTTAGTAATCCGTAATTCTTAGACATCGACTCCCAGGCGTTTACATTACCCGGGGTTGAGACCGCTTTGGGACCACGTCTATTTTCTTTATAGTTAGGCGTGGGGGGTCGAAAAACATCGGAATCTACTGCCAGCGGAATCTTACCGCTGGAATCGAGAAAGCATATCTCTTTCTTTTTTGCATCATACACCAGGATGGTTCCGTATCCACCAATGCCCGACATCATCGGCTCTACTGCATTAAGGGTAGCTGCAATTGCTACAGCAGCATCAAAGGCATTACCACCCTTCTTCAGAATTTCAATCCCGGCCTGTGTCGCAATGGGATGAGCAGTGCTCACCATACCCAAAACACCAGCAGCGGATTTATTCACTTCATTGTTCGTGATAAGTATTTGAGGGAAAACTAAAACAAACGAAATCAATAAAATAAAGAGTATAGTCTTTTTGATATACAACTTCATTGCTTTTCTCCCGATAATAGTATGCTTGATCTTCATGAAGCCGTGAAATTATATTTTTCTTTCTTCCACTAATAGAAACTTCAGCTAATATTGCCAGCTTTTTGTATCAGCGCCCTCTGGTGCGGTTTTTAGAATGTGTTCCTTCATTATGGGTGCAAAGCGCTGGTTATAGGTTAAGCGAGAAATGCTATTAGGATTATCATGATCACCGCTCCAGCAGTGCTCGAAGCGGTCGCCATAATCAACTATTCCATTGTAATGCGGGTCTGTGGTACTCTCGAGAAATTCCTCCATTAAATATACTGCATTGTTCAAATAGTAAGTATCCATATCGCCGCAGTAAATATTAATTTTACCCATGAGCTTATGTCCAATTTTAGCCCAATCGCGCTGCAAAATATAGCACAAATCATAATGTTCCCGCCAGTATTCAGCCACCTCATGATCTATCTCTCCGGTCATTTTATCCCAAATGGGTTTAGGATAACCATCCTCATCGACCTGGCTGTATACGGCTTGCCAGATATCCCATTGTTGTCCGGAGCGCCCCTTGGTTCCCAGAACAAGCTCTCGGCGATTCATTTCCTCCAGGGTTGCGCTAATCTCGCCTAAATAATTCCGTCGTCCGGGCCTGGGGGTGCGCTTCCATAAGCTGTCAACGTAATAGGCATTTTTATGTTCATAGATATTTACAACCGTATAAGCGCGAAAATCAATAGGATCGGGACATGCAGCCCAGCAGCCATTGTACTCATCGGGATAAAGAATCTGCACTCCAAGCACCTCCCAGCCACCGGTAGAACCACCAAACATCACTCGCGCCCAGCCTTCGCCGATTCCACGATACTTCTCCTCTATATAGGGTATCAACTCATAGGTAATGGCATCGCCATAAGGACCCAGATTGGCCGAGTTCACCGCATAACTGTCATCATAATAGGGATTGGCATGCTGAATGGTTACAAGAATCATGCGGGGGAAATCAGGGCCGGTCCAGTCCTTATAAAACTTATGGCTGTACTCCTGGTAGGTCTTCTCATAACCCTCCGCATTAGAGTCAGCAGGCTCCTCCCGAAAACCCACCGGCGTGTAAAACTCACGATGGTGATGCCCATGATATATTATCAGCGGATAGCGCGCCTCCGGATGCTCCTCAAAACCCTCCGGCAATAATATGATCGCCTCCAGATGCATGGGCCGCCCCCAGAACTCCGTCAACAACTTACTCTGTATACGAATGTGCTTGATGTATTTGGTGTCCTTACGCTCGGGAAAAGGCGGTATCTCCTGATCCAGCACTACCTCTATCACCTCATCCTTCGCAGGATCAATAAAGACCTTCTTCGGCATGCTATACAAATTGCCCGGCGCTCGATTCCACTTCTGTCCCTCTCCCCGGTCCATGGGCAGCTTCACCGTGTGACCATCCGCCCGATGAAAGGTCTCATACTTGTGCAGCAGTCCTTGCACCCAATACTCCCCGGCCGGTATCCTGGCAATGCTCTTCAAGGGATAACCAAATACATCACCGTCAATGACAGCCTGTTCACCTGGCTTCAGTCCCTCCACATCAATGCCGAAAATCAACTGGGTATTGGGACTATCATTAATCTGAAAGCGCGGCTCAGCCTCATCATTGGCTGAGATCATCAGCAGCATCCGACCATCAAGAGGCTCTTTACTACGTTCAGGTAGAAAGGAGATACCAAATTTAAGTTGAGCTTTTGATTCCTTCCCTTTCGAGTCCCCTGCTATGGGTAAAACTAAAATAATCACCAAGAGAGCTAAAATAAAGTGTATAAACCATCGTTTAAAATTTGATTGTTTCATGGAAAGTCCCTCCATAATAATGCCAAAAACTTGAAATAAATTCCCAAGTTTTGAAATGGTTTTTTTTATTTATTGTCTAACCGTTTTCAAATGTTTCTATCTTTAGTGTATAGCACAAAAAAGTGAAATATTAAATATTAAAAATAAGAAATAATGGAGTAGTTGAAATAGTATTCCGATTGCCCTTATATAAAAAAAGCCATCAGATTTGGTATGAAGAAAATAGCAGTTGCTCAGAATAATGGATTAGGGAGTAACTCTCCAATTATTAAAGGGATAAATTTATGGATGTTCTTGATTCAGCCCAATACCCTTAGAAATAAATCGAATAAGGTTATTCTGCTTCTTCGTAAAATGAACAGTGGGCTTGCGAAACAAATTAATATAAGAATATACATAAACCAAGCTTCTTTGATAGATGTTAAATTCAATTTTACATTGAACAAGAGGTAAGAAGCGACAAAGGTGGTGGCAATCCAGTAAAGACGAAGAAAAAAACGTGTCCAACCTCGAGGAGCTTTAAATGAATACTGCTGATTGACTGCTATTCTTATTTTATTTGCAAAATATTCTGATACGTGTGGAACAGATAGGCTGCTTACTGTCGCTCTTAAATGCTGGTGGGCTTCCCATTGAATTTGGCATTTCTTACATTTTACGAGATGAGTTTTCCAGACCTTTGGAAGCTCATCAAAATTGCTCAAGTTATCTGATTTAAGAAGAAACTCTTCAAATTCATTACATTTATTATTCATGGGCAATGCCTCTTTTTTTCAATTTTCTGTACAATTGTTGCCTGCCTCTATATAGATAAGATTTCACTGTTTCCGGATTAACCCCGAGCAACTCGGCAATCTCATTTGTTGAGTGACCTAACCAATAGAATAGATAAAGAGCGGAGCGTACAATATCTGGCAGTTCTTGCATACATGCCAGGATAATCCTTTGTTGCTCTCTATTAATTGCAGTGTTATAAGGGTCATTTCCGGGTTTTCCTGCACTCATTTTTAGTATTAAACCTTCGTCCATATATGACAAATGATATTTAGCTTTTCTTCTGAAATCGACAGCAGTGTTATAAGCAATTCGATAGAGCCACGACCAAAATTTACTTCCCACATTAAAGTTTTGAAGATTATTAAATATTTTAATAAATATTTCCTGAGAAACATCTTCGGCCTCATATGAGCGACCAGGACCAAGGATTGAAGCGACCAATCGAAAGACTCGGTCCTTATATCGGATAACCAGCATTTCAAAAAAACGATATTCACCGGTCTTGATGAATTGGGAAATTATGTTGTTGTCTTCTCTCAGCTCATCTGATCCTTGAATTTTTTGCTCTCCTTCTGAACAGGTGAGTAAACGCATCTTAGAACGGATGTATAGTCTCGTTATTAAAGATTATTGTACTAAAATACTATCAATCTTGTTGCTCTTTTCTGGCTTTTTGGTTGTGCTCTTTGGTTAGGTGATAGTAGATGAGTAGACCGATTCCAATCATAATCGGTATTACTCCCAATAATCCGAAAGAGATATCATGAAATACTGACATGCTGATAATGAATCCAATGCCTCCAAATAAGAGCACAAGTCCGAGAGCTAATGCTAATTTATTGATTCGGTGATTTCCAAAGCTATAGCTTTCCCACATTCTCTCTTCTGACAAATGCTCCAATGATTCCTCAGGCAATTCGGGAGGTGAAATCCCTTTTTCTATTGCCGCCATCCGTTCTTTATGGACCATTTCTCTTAGTTTAAGCCGATTTCTATAACGCAAATATTTAAAAAGCAAGCTAATCACAGCCCACCAGAAGATTATGGTAAATCCCATCCCTATAAAAAGCCAAAAATTTATCTCTCTCATTTTCTCCTCCTTAACATTTCAATTACATTATTTAGACGAAACATCAACAGATTCGGTTGCAAGAATCTTCAGGCATGTTCCATTTAAGGTGGCTGCTAAGCAGCATAGAAAGTATAAAGATAAGCTAAAATGGTTTCTGTCAGGAGTGCGGTAAAGATATAAAGGGCTGCCAAAACTACCATCGGACCTCAGTTAAAAACCGGTTCTAACGCTGTATTTGCCAGCCAGGCTGCTGTGCTGGCCTGTGCGATGCAAGGTCTCATGGTAGCATTCCACCCCAGAAGAAATATTACTTTCCAATCAATTGATTAATAAGCCTCTTCCTTAATTCCCGATAGTAAATATAAGTTAGCTTTCTATGTAATTATTTTTCATGAGCTTAATGATGGCCATGTGAATGTAAGAAAAATCTTTGAACTCATAACAATTATTATTCAATTGCTTTGAGCAATTCCCAGAGAGGTAGAAATCTCTCCTCAATTTTAGACCTATCTTCGAGGATTTTCAAAATAGTTTCCCATTCATTATTAAACGCTTGAATTTCTGCTAAAGCACTTTTTGGATTCAAGGTAATCCTGTTACCTGTCTGAGCAAAATGCAGTACTTTATATTTTTCTGAAGGATAGCGGGCTTCTTTCCAGCGAAAGGTGGCCAGTATTTTTGCCACTTTAAACAGCTTGCTGATCATATCTTTTCTACTTGATAATAATTTAATATCAATATCTGGAAAACCTATCTCAACTTTAACATTATCATGCACACTATATTCTTGCGTTCTTATGATTGTCGTGAGTTCTTGACCATCATAACTCCAGGAATTCTTTGAACACTCTTTGCTAAAATCAAACGCCTCGCCATTTACTTTTACTGATTTTGGTGGAAAGGTTATGGGTAATCTCAATTCATAAGCTCTTGATTCCAGCATGTCTGGATAACTTCCCTTTATTGGTTTTATAACAACTGTCATACCTGTATCAGTGGGTTTTTCAAAAGATATTTCAGTATAAGCATATGCATCGGTTTTATAATTTTGGTTATTTCCCTCATCATCATAAACTTTTGTGCAACCTGCTTTACCAAGGAAAATATTCAAAATCAGCGGATTCATGGGTTTTTCTTCTGTATTGTTCATTTTCGGCTGCATGGGAATGATTGTGCCTGATTTAATGAATACAGGAATATCCTCCAGAGCATATGCTCTTTCAATGACTTTTCCTCCCTCCAAAACTGTACCCGAGTGCCATTCAATCCACTCCCCTTCAGGCAACCATATTTTTTCCCTGGTAAAAAGCTTGCCAGATTCAATGGGATGAGTAATAGGAGCCACCAACATCTCATTGCCAAACATGTACTGTGTTTTAAAATTGTAAGCATTTTCTTCTTTGGGATAATCATAGTACAGGGGACGACATAATGATACCCCGGTATCATAGGCTTCCCTGGCTGCTGTATAGATATAGGGAAGGAGAGCATACCGTAGCAAATAGGCCTGGCGCATAATGAGAAAATATTTCAAAGGATATGCCCAAATCCTGCGTTCAAGATCAGGATGGTCCTTGGTAGCATGGGTTCTAAATATGGGGCTGAAGGTACCGAGCTGCACCCAACGAGTAAAAAGCTCTGGATTCCAATAATCTCCTCCATAATGACCACCGATATCATGGCTCCAGAAGCCAAAACAGACATTGGAAGCTGTTGCTGTAAAGTAAGGCTGGAAATCAAGGGATTCCCAGGTTATATAGGTATCACCGGAAAAGCCCATCTGGTACCTATGATTGCCCAAACCTCCATAGCGGTGCATAATAATCGGACGTGCTTCCCCTTTACGTTCCTTGTCGCTGAAGTAAACATAATTAAGATAAAAGGTGGGATTGGCTCCCGGGATTTTTGTCGTGCTCCACTGCTGCCAATCCAGCCACCAGAAATCAACCCCGGACTCTTCCAAGGGTCGCATTAAAATCTCAATATAATTTTTGGCAAAGGTATTATCCACAATATCAAAGGGGACATACTTTTTTGTTTCAGGGTCTATTCCCATGGCACGTGCCATTTCCGCATATTTCTTCTCGTGAGGCTGTATCCCTGAAGCAGGATGGAGATTCAAGCACACTTTCAAATTTTTGGTCTCTGTCCAATGCAAAAAGCTTTTTGGAGCGGGGAAATAATCATGATTCCAGGTAAAACCTGTCCAACCATAACTCTGTTCTGCCTGGTCTTTGAGTCTTTTTCCATCCTTAAACCACTCGGGCTTGCTTGTTATATGCCAATCCATATCAACCACCAGAACATCCAACGGGACATCATGAATTTCAAATCCTTCTATTAACTCTTTCAGCTCAACATCGGTATATTCCCAGTAACGCGACCACCAGGTACCAAATGCAAATTTAGGAGGCAAAGCTATCTTGCCGGTTATTTGGGTATACTCTTTTAGAGCGCCTTTATAATCATTGCCATAACAGAAGAAATAAAGGTCTTGCAGCTTTTTATTTGGTCTGGCCATTACCCAGGGCCAATCGGAATTATCAAAGAGCGGATTATCGGAATCATCGACTAACACCCAACCATCCCGTGATATTAAACCTGGTTCCAGATCTGTAGCCCCATTTACACCATCCAAGGTTCTGATGGTGCCAAATAAGTTGCCTTTATTTTCCATTTCGGGTTTCCAGATTTTTTGCGAGCTATCAACCGAGAATTCAACCTGAAGATTGTTTTCATTAAAGCTTCCACTGCCAATCTTATATTTCAAGTGCAGCATTTCTGTTTTTAAATGGAGCCAGCCGTCCTTTTCCATTTTTTCAAATTTTGGGACAGGAAGTTTTCTATTAATGAAGGTCAAAGATGCATGATCCTCAAACACACCATCCTCCGCCCATTCCATTCTGATTATACGAGGTGTTAATACTGAAAATCTTGCGTTACCTGAAATTATGATAGCTTAAGGATCGGCAACCGGCTCATAATTCTGTGCGAGAGCACTTACGGCAATTGAATTTAAACAAATAAAAATTATAAAGCTGATTATGAGTTTTAACGACATATTGACAGAAGCGCAAGTTTTTATACCTTTCATCTTTCTTCTCCTAATCATCAATGGTTTAAAATTCCTGTTTGCTTAGCTCCATGGGTGTTCCATCTTTCTTGCTGAAAGGGCGCAGCCGGAAAATATATGAATATTCTTTTGCGAGTAAAGTATATTCTTCATGGGGTCGAGCACCCCAACTATCATCGCCACCCACCCCCATCTGTTTGTAATCTAAATTCAAAGTTACTAAATCACGCTTTTTCAAATGGTAAGTGTGTCTCTGTTGTTTTTTTAGTCCGGGATCAAAATCTTCGTTGAGGAAATAATGAGCACTCATGCTCAATAAAGGCATGCCTATAGCTAAAAATCCCATGCCTTCATCATTTGTCAGAGCTACCCAGCGTACATCGGTTTTGTTACCGTTCTCCTGTGGACGAATATAGGGATGGTACTGCTCCATAACCGTACTCGTATAGCTGCCTATAGCAGCTCCTGTCTTCCTATCCCAGTAATTTTCATGCGGTCCTCTCCCGTACCATGATATGCTATCAAATTCCGCTGGAAGGATCATCGTCATACCGAAACGGGGAATCTCAGGCAGATCGCTGTTACTCGTTACAAATCTGTTTTTGATTATTAGATCGCCACTACCGTAAATTGTATACGTGGTGTAATATTTTGAATTTCCTGCTGGTATGGTGGTATCAATATCGATTTGAATTTGCTGGGCATTTATCTGTTTTATTGCGACATTATGAACTTCCCTATTTTTACCAGCTTCTCGCCATACTCTACATCGCTGCGGCATTCCATTGCCAAAATCGTTATCGGTTGGAGCCCGCCAGAAGTTAGGTACAGGCCCGGATTTTATAAACTCAGTTCTTTCATAGATGAAAGATGTTATCTCACCTGTTTCTTTATCAAGGGTAATGGAGAAATTCTGCCCTTTAATATAAGCAAACCCCTCTTTTTCGCTTAAATTTAGTTTTGCTAATTTAGAGAGGTCCACAGAAGCTGCCGGTTTGCAATATGGTAATTTGAATTGCTCCCAGGCAACCTCATGACCTTCAGCAAGAATTGGTGTCGCTTCTTTTGTTAGAAAGCTCATGTTAAGAAAATACTCTACACCGGGTTGTGGCTGAACATCGGGCAAAGGAAGGCTTATTACTGCAGATTCATGCGGTGCAATATTCAAAGGATGCAATGTACTTTGGGCGATTTTCTCATCATCTCCCATGATAGTCCATAATATATCGAATTCATTAAGGTTGGTAAAATCATATCTATTACAAATTTCGATTCTACCCTGCTTCAAATCAATGGGCTTAACCTGTATATATTGATAAACCTTTTTCACCTCCCACAAGCTGGGATGCAGCTTTCTATCAGGAAATACAAGACCATTAATGCAAAAATTTCCATCGCTCAGCGCACCTTCAGCTCCGAAATCATCACCATAAGCCCAGAACTCCTCGCCATTCTCATTTTTTTTATATAATCCCTGGTCAACCCAATCCCAGATAAAACCACCCTGAAGGTGTTTATATTTATAAATAACATCCCAGTAATCCTGAAGATTACCAACGCTATTTCCCATAGCGTGGGCATATTCACACATTATAAGAGGACGGTTACGCTCTTTGCTGGCATATTCTTTGAGCTCCTCAATTTGAGCATACATAGGACAAACAATATCTGTATGAGCTCTTAATTCGGCACGCTCATAATGCACAGGCCGGGATGAATCTCTTCGATGAATCCATTCGCTGGCAGCTTCAAAATTCGTACCATCTCCGGCTTCGTTTCCCATGGACCAGATGATTACTGAGGGGTGATTTTTGTCACGCTCTACCATACGGACAATCCTATCTACATGTGCCTTTTTCCATTCGGGCTTATTAGCAAGTGTTTCCTCAAGAGCATATCCTATGCCATGCGATTCAATATTGGCTTCATCAATAAGGTAAAGGCCATATTTATCGCATAAATCGTACCATTTTGGATCGTTAGGATAATGACTGGTTCGTACCGCGTTAATATTAAACTGCTTCATCAATTTAATATCTTTTATCATTGACTCTGAGGTAACATAGTGACCGGTGAAAGGATCATGTTCGTGGCGATTTACACCCTTTAACAGAATGGGAATACCATTAACCAAAAGCTGGCCATCTTTAATTTCAACCTTTCGAAAGCCGAAATTGCAGCGTTCGACCTCGATAATTTTGTTATTTGCATCTTTCAAAACCAATAGCACCGTATATAGATTAGGTTTCTCTGCTGACCATTTGAGCGGATGAACTACTCCGGCTTTCATCGAGATTATGCTCTCAGCACCTGGCGAAATATACGCACTTGTACCCTCCATGAGCACCTCTGAGTTCACCAGTCTGTTCTCTGCATCAAGCAATGTCAATTCTATCTTCAATCCCTGGTAAGCTTCACCGGAATAGTTCCGAATTCTCGCTATAACATTTAATAGTGCATCGCGATAATGCTCATCCAGATCGCAGGTAATATCAAAATCTCGAATATGAATCGGCGGTGTAGAAAACAGATGAACATCCCGATATATCCCACTGAGCCGCCAGAAATCCTGACATTCCAGATAGGACCCATCAGACCAACGATATACTTCCACTGCCAAATTATTCTTCCCTTCCTCAAGATACCCGGTGATATCGAATTCTGCCGGTGTTCTGCTCCCCTGACTGTAACCGACCTTTTTGCCATTGACCCATAGATAAAAGGCTGATTCAACACCGTCAAAATGAATAAAAATTTGCCGGTCTTTCCAATCATCGGGAATGTCAAATTCCATCCGATATGATCCAACGGGATTGCAGTCATGCTGTATATAAGGAGGATCTTTTTTGAAAGGATAGGGTTTGTTGAGATAAATAGGGACGCCATAGCCCTGCATCTGCCAGTTGCTGGGTACGGCAATTTCTTTCCATTTGCTGACATCATAGTTGGGATTGTAAAAATCCTTCGGTCGGTCAGCAGGTTTTCGCACCCAATGGAATTTCCAATTACCGTTAAGAGATTTGTAGAATTGCGATGCTTCCATCGTACCCTTCAGAGCTGTTTCAATATCTGTATAAACCATCAAAGTACAATGGGGAGGTTCTATATTTTCTCCGATAACTCGCGGATTCTCCCAGTCGTTAATCTTTTTCTCTTCAATTGACGATTTATACATTTCTTTTGTTTTGTTATTTGGCAACGCAGAAAAATTCAACCCAATAAACATTAAGATTGTAGCTAAAAGCATTATTTTGGGGTATTTATTTCTTCGTAGAACTATATTGTTACTTGCATCCATTTACAAGCTCCTCTTTTTTTTTGTTATTATTCTCAATTTTTTTGATTTAAGGGCTAAGATAGAAAACTATTGAAGCTATTTTTATATTAAAGCATTTTTATTGTTAAAAAGACTGATGCTCTGTTCGCTTTATAATTTCATTCTGCAGGTCCTCACCCAGGTCAACGAAATAATCGCTGTAGCCTGCAACCCTTACGATGAGGTCTCTGTATTTTTCTGGATGTCTCTGCGCATCACGAAGAGTGTCAGCGTTTATTACATTAAACTGTATATGGTGACCATCGAGCTTAAAAAATGATCGTATCAAATGGGCTAACTTATTTATCCCTTCATCGTCTGCCAATAGCTGCGGAGTAAATTTTTGGTTGAGCAGGGTTCCTCCTGTGCGGGCATGGTCCATTTTAGCCACCGATTTAATAACTGCCGTTGGACCGTTTCTATCCGCTCCCTGTACCGGTGATATCCCCTCGGATTGAGGCTCTCCTGCTTTTCTCCCATCGGACGTTGCTCCAAGGACTCTGCCGAAATATATGTGAACAGTTGTAGGAAGCAGGTCTATATGGTATCGTCCTCCTTTGGTATTGGGTCTACCGTCTACTGCATCAAAATATGCTTCGAAAATTAACCTCATAATATCATCAGCATAATCATCATCATTACCATATTTTGGGGTTTTATTTATCAACCTCTGACGGAGATTCTCATGTCCCTCATAATTATCCTTAAGTGCTGTAAGCAGCTCCTTCATGGCTATATGCTCTTTATCGAAAACATTATATTTGATAGCGGCTAATGAATCGGTCATGGTTCCAAGACCCACACCCTGAATGTAATTGGTATTGTATCGAGCACCCCCATTGTGATAGTCCTTTCCCCTGGCAATGCAGTCATCTATTAGCAGTGAGAGAAAAGGTGCGGGTAGGTATTCCGCATATAACCGTTCTATAATATTGTTACCCTTAATTTTGATATTAATAAAATAGTCAAGCTGTTTTTTAAATGCATTAAAAACTTCTTCAAAGGTGCTGAATTTTTCCGGGTTCCCCGTTTCGAGCCCCAGCTTTTTACCCGTCCGGGTGTCTACACCATTATTTAAGGTAATCTCCAGCACCTTTCCCATATTAAAATATCCGGTAAGAATGTAGCTCTCTTTTCCAAAAGCTCCGGTCTCCACACAACCGCTGGTGCCACCATCTCTTGCGTCTTCAATGGACTTGCCTTGCCGTATCAATTCTTGAATTCTCTCTTCAGTATTAAATATTGACGGCTGCCCGAAACCGGTTTTGATAATTTTTAGTGCCCTTTTCAAGAACCTGTCGGGATTCTTTTTACTGAGCTGCACGGATGAGCTGGGTTGAGTAATCCTCATTTCCTCTATAACATCGAGGATGTGATATGAGAGTTCATTTACTGCATCTGAGCCATTGAGCTTTACTCCCCCAACATTTATTTGAGCAAAATCGGTTAAAGTGCCGCTCTCCTCTGCCGTCACACCAACTTTAGGTGGTGCAGGTTGGTTATTGAATTTTATCCAGAAAGCTTGCAGGAGTTCTTTTGCTTTTTCTTTGGATAATGATCCTTCCTCCAATCCCTGCTTATAGAAAGGATAGAGATGCTGGTCGAGTCTACCGGGATTAAAGGAATCCCAGCCGTTAAACTCAATTATCACTCCTAAATGCACAAACCAATAATACTGCAATGCTTCCCAGAAATTCCGCGGCTTATGGGCGGGAACGCGGCTACAGATGTCAGCTATTTTCTCCAGCTCTTTCTTTCGCTTGAGGTCTTTTTCTTCCTTTGCCAGCTCACGCGCTTTTTCCACATGGCGCTCTGCATAGTTAATAAGAGCATCGGCAACAATTTCCATTGCTTTCAACTCTTCCTTTTTATTATAAGCTTCCGGATCATTGAAGAAGTCGAGCTTCTCTACGCCTCTCTTTATATCCTCTTTAAAATCGATAAATCCTTTTTTATATATCTTACCGTCCAATACGGTGTGTCCCGGTGCTCGCTGCTCCATGAATTCGGTGAAAATTCCAGCGTTAAAAGCTTCTTTCCATTCCTGGGACATCTCATTAAAAATCCTGTCCCTGATAGACTTACCTTTCCAAAAGGGGATAATTTCATCTTCGTATATTTTCCTGGTTTCCTCACTTACGGAAAATGATATCTTTTCTCTGGAGTTGAGTATATCCAGGTCTTTTATGCTGTGCGCACAAATTTCTGGATAGGTCGAAGTGGCTTTGGGAGCAGGTCCCCTCTCTCCTACTATCAGCTCTCCGTCATTAATGCAAATGGTTTTGTTTTCTAATAGGTATTTAAAAGCCAGAGCCCTTCTAACAGGTGCGGAAACACTATTGGCAATATCGCTTTTATAAAATTCGGTGATAAGAATGGCTCTTTCCGGATCAAGGGAAGGTTTGGTCTTAACGCTCTGTTCCCGCAGCTTCTTTATTCTTTCCTTCATAATATTAGCCCCCAATTTTAACTGAAAAGCCAGCATGTGCAAGACTTTTCATGATCTTTTTTATCCTCTCATCCGATGGAGATTGAGTGTCATTCATTCTATAGATTTTATCCAATCTTTTATACTTCTCCTTACCAGCTTTATGGTAAGGAAGAAGGCTTATATCTTCAATAATTTCGAGAGAACGGATAAATTCAACCATCTTATTAATATTATCCATATCATCATTAATTCCCGGAATCAGGGGAATTCGTATAAAGATTTTGTTGCCCTGTGCAGCCAATTTCTTTAGATTTTCAAGAATAAGCTTGTTTGAAACCCCGGTATACTTTTTATGCTTTTCATCGTCCATAATCTTGATGTCATAGAGAAAAATATCCACCTTATCGCTGATAGTGTCTATAATCTCTGATGAAGCATGACCGCTGGTATCCAGAGCTGTATGGATGCTCATATTTTTGCATTCTTCAAGCAAAGCCACTAAAAAATCAGGCTGCATGAGAGGCTCACCCCCTGAAAAAGTCACTCCGCCACCTGACTCATCATAAAATATCATTTCCTTCTCAACCTCTTTAATAACTTCTTCAACCGTCACTTCCCTGCCGATAAGCTCAAGAGCTTCTGACGAGCACACCTGAGCACAGTCACCGCACAAATTGCATTTTTCCCTGTTTATAACAATTTCATTATTTACACGTGATAGTGCTCCTCTTGTGCAAGCTTCTATGCATTCTCTACATTCACTAATGCATCTATTTTCTTTAAAAATAATCTCCGGTGCTAATTCCAGCCCCTCAGAATTATGGCACCACCAGCAGCGCAAAGGACACCCTTTGAAGAAGATTGTGGTGCGAATACCCGGGCCATCATGAATGGCATATTTTTTAATATCGAAGATAGTTCCTCTTAGCATGCTCCAACCTTATTAATTAATTCTATATCTTTTTCCCGTTAGGAGTAAAGCTTTATTCTTTACTTTATCCTATAAAATTTGAAACGTAACGATATAAGCTGAAAAGTTTTCCCTCATTAAAAGGGCCATAAGCGAGGGATTAATAAAGTAGCTGCTATCCAGAATATAAAATTCAACGGTAATCCGACAAGCGTGAAGTCATAAAAACGGTAACCACCGGGTGCGTAAACCATGGTATTTGTCTGATAGCCAATTGGTGTGGCGAAGCTGGTAGAAGCAGCAAAGGTGATTGCAATAAGAAAAGGTCTGGGATTAACGTTTAACGTTGCAGCAATGGACAATGCGATAGGTGCTAACAAAATCGCAGCGGCGTTATTCGACATGGTCTCGGTTAACAGAGCAGTGATGATATAGAGAGCTGCGAGAATAGCAACGGGTCCCATTTCGATTAAAGGTTTCATTATGGTATTGGTCAGCCAGGCAGCGGTTCCGCTCTGCTGCAAGGCAAGCCCCAGGGGGAGAATACCGCCCAGAAGGAAGATAACCTTCCAATCAATTGACTGATAGGCTTCCTCTAATGTTAAACAACGACCCAGAATCATACCCACCGCACCAATAAGAGCGGCGATCAATATGGGAACAATCTTGAATGCGGCTAATACCACAACCAGAACAACAAGACTGATAGCAATGGCAGCTCGATTCTTTCTGAGATGAAGCTCTGTCAGCTCATTGGTCACTATTAGATCGCTTGATTTCATAAGTCGAGCCACACTTTCTTTATTACCCTGTAATAACAGAGTATCTCCGCCATCAATATGTATGTCTATTAATCGTTCTCTGAGGACTTTACCTCGACGTTGAAGAGCAAGAACAATACATCTATAGCGGCGGACAAAATCGGCACTCCGCAGAGTTCGTCCCGCAAGTCGGGACCCTGGAGGTACAAGAGCTTCGATGAGTTTTACCTTATCAGAGCTTAATTTTTTATCATCAATAGCCGCATCTCCTTTGGTTTGTAATCCGTAACGGTCTTTCATTTTCAGGAGCTTATCAACATTCCCATGCACTAAAAGTATGTCGCCCTCTTTTATCCTGGTGGCTGATGCTCTCCAGGTAGCTTTTTTATTTCGAATTATCTTAAGTAAGTTAATATCCTTCAGGTCCTTTTCTTCGAGCTCCTGCCATTTTCTGCCGACCACAGGGGATTTTTCCTGCACTGTTAATTCGGTTACATAATCGGCCAGCTTGTACTTATCGGTTTGTTGATATTCTCCCTTTCGTTTGGGCAAAAGCCAGCCAGCAACGAAGACAAGGTATGCAGTTCCAATAACCGTCATAACCAGCCCAAGAGGGGCAAATTCAAATAAATCGAAGCCCTGGAGTCCATTGGAGATGGCAATTGAATGCACCAGGATGTTGGTAGATGTGCCAATTAAGGTGCAAACGCCACCAAACTGACTGGCGAAGGAAAGCGGTATTAAAATCCTTGAGGAGGGAATTTTACGAGTAGCTGCCAGGGCTATAGCGACCGGGATGAAAATGGCTACAGTCGCCGTATTTAAAATGAAAGCAGACAGGGCTGCAATGGTTAAGCATAACACGAGAATGAGCTGTGTTCGTTTCTTTCCCGCTATTTTATCTATGCGGCGAGCGAGCCAATCTACCAGACCGGTGCGCACCAGGCCGGCGCTGAGAACGAACATGGCCGCTACGGTTGCCGTTGCCGTGCTGGCGAATCCGTACAGAGCCTGCTCGGGTTTGATTAATCCCAGTAAAAGTAAAGCAACCAGCACGCACAGGGCCACCAGGTCCACCCGCAGCTTCTCCGTGATGAACAGTACCATGGCTCCAGCAACCACCAGCAGAACCAGAATAATCTCTAACCCCGGCAATTTATCACTCCGCTTTTATGCTTATTATAATAATTATTCAAATTTTTATTAACACCCGAAATCATCTTCTTAATAATATTAACAATCCGGCTTAAATAAATCACCAATTTGTGACCAGCTAACCATCTTTGGTTTCCATTTTTCATCTCTTAAAAACAGGTATATACTTATCCAAATTAATATTTGCAGTATAATTAGATGTGAGTAAGCTATTGTTTTCCAAAAATTTGCAATCAAATATTTATAAAAAAGAAAAAAATAAGAAAATAAGGTATAACAATATGGTGTGCTATTAAATTTAATTAACTCAAAATTACAATAAAATATTTCCTGCCAGCAAGAAAAAATACAAAAGCTGCAATAAAACAGTAAACTCAATATAAAAGAAAGTGAATTTAGCATGAATATCAATACAACAAGAGGTGTTTGGCTGGTAATAATAATTTTTTTCTGAATATTAGGAATTTCTCTATCCATTGGATACTTCAACCTGGTTCGCAAGCGATTAGAAAAACCTCTGATTTTATTGATTGTGCAAGCCTCGAAGTTTTGAATCTGGCGGAATGAAATTATGGACAGAAAGAATATACTACCAAAAATGGCGTGCATGATAAAAGCAAAAGCTAAAAATGTCTCCACTGAAATGCAATATTTAGCTAAGAAGCATTTAACATTAGAATTAAATAGAAAACCTACCAAAGCCCAGAAAGCAAAATAGAATATGAAATAGAAATGGATGTACTTGTTCCTGTTCTCATTATGCATTCTGTACTGCTCATAGCGCTGCTTAAATTCCTCTATTACTAATTTCTCTTTAAGCAAATTGTTATTAGAGTCTTTATTTTTATTGTTGTTGCTCATTGCTAATCCCCTCCCCCATTAATTTTTTAATGAAATCTCAATTACAAACCTTTTAGCACAGGGATAGAATGATGTCAAACAATAAAATGAGCAAGACATTCAGATTAAAATTTTATTTTGGTACAAAAATGTTATAGAAATATGGAGAAAAATATGTAAAATGTTATGGTAGCCACTGGTTAAAGATTTATATCAAGAAAGGTAAGGTATGATGAAAAAAGTAATACACTATATAGTGCTATCATTATTTTTGGTTTCAGGTATTTATGTAGCCGTAATTATGAATACTCCTCCCCGGGTACCGGAACAGGTAAGACCACAGGATTATTCCGTGCAAAATGAGATCGAGCATATAAAGGCTCTTGCGCAAGAATCTCATCCTGCCGGCTCACCAGAACATGACAGGGTTCGAGACTATATCTTCAACACACTGGAAGAATTAGACCTGAATCCGGAAATCCAGAAAACAATGTCTGTTAGAAAAATGCGCTGGGGAGGCTACCGTGCGGTTGAAGTAGAAAATATCGCAGCCAGGCTCAAGGGCACGAATAACAGCAAAGCCATCCTGCTCATGGCACATTATGATTCTGTTCCCGAGGGACCGGGGGCCAATGATGATGGCGCAGGGGTGGCAGCAATCCTGGAAACGCTTCGAGCATTGAAAGCTGGTGGTTCGTTAAAAAACGATGTGATCGCACTGATATCGGACGCTGAGGAACTTGGTCTTATGGGAGCCAGCGCCTTTTATGATGAGCACCCCTGGGTGAAGGATATCGGTGCGGTATTAAATATGGATGCACGCGGCTGGAAGGGAATCACCTATATGTTCGAGACCGGAGACAATGCGGCCTGGCTGGTAAAGACGTTGAAAAAAGCTGCGCCCTACCCCATTGCCAGCTCGATTACTTCAGCAATATACAAGCGGATGCCGAACGATACGGACTTTAGTATATTCAAAAGAGCGGGATTTCCGGGGATGAACTTCGCTTATATTGACCATTGGTATACCTATCATAAGCCAATTGATGATGTCAATCACCTTGATGAACCTACCTTGTACCATAATGGTTCTACTCTGCTGGCTACAGCACGACAACTAGGCACTATGAATCTGGAGCAATTTCCGAAAGGCGATGCAGTATATTTCAATCTTTTGCGCTCTTTTATGATTTTATACTCTAATAAATGGGTCTGGATTTTCACCGTAATCGTGGGATTGCTATTGATTGGTACAATAGCAGTGGGATTCAGGCATAAGCGCTTAACAGTGAAAGGGACGATATTAGGATTTGTCGGTTTAGCAATTAATACCGCCTTAGCAATTGGGCTTGTGACTCTTCTATGGAAGCTTGCGGGGCTTCGTTATGGAGCTCAATTGAGCGCACTTTCTCTTTTCCCTGATATTCGTAATACTTTCCTGCTGGGATTTTCATTGTTGGTTTTAGCCCTTTTTTCCCTTTTATTAGCTATATATAGCAAATGGATTAATATTCCATCCTTATCAGCCGGAGCATTGTTGTGGTGGCTTATTGGGATGGTAGCCATTACTATATATTTACCGGAAGGTAGCTTCTTGCTAACCTGGCCCTTGCTATGTGGAATCTTGGGATTGTGGACGATTCTATACGTTAAAGATACTGAATCTATTTCGCTCTTGCGGGTTTTTCTGTTAGGACTTTTTTCCCTTGTCGGTATAATTATTATCCTTCATTTTTTCTACAGCCTTATAATAGGAGTATCCATTAATGCATGGCTATTTGACCTGGTGGCTTTGCTTCTTGGTCTGCTCATTCCCTATTATATGGTCCTGAGACGAAGAGACCTCTGGCTATTTTCAGCTCTATTAGCTCTCTTTGGTGTTGGGATTTTTATCTTCGCTCTTTTTGGATTTAATAATACCAATAGGCCTATTCAAAATACTGTTAGCTATCACCTTAACACAGATACCGGTGAAGCATATATGAGTGCAACCTATCTGGATAAGTGGACATTACAATTTATAAAGGAGGCTACGCCTGTCAGGCGGGGATACAAAAGTGAAGCTCCAATAGCAGATATGCAACCACCTGAAATAGAATTACTCGAAGAAAATATAGTTAACGGAAGTCGAACCCTCAAATTAAAAGTACAGTCCTTTAACAAGGCTTTCAGCATATCGGTTAAAGCTACTGCACAGACACCTATAATTGCGGTAGAGATTGCAGGTAAGGAGATTAAGATTAATCCCGATGAACTAAAGGAATCAAATGAAGCAAATATATTTGAGATGGAAATCTTTGCCCCAAGGGATGAAGGAGTGGTTCTTGTGTTAACTTTTGCGGAAGAGAGTCCTGTAGAATTTATTGTAAGGGAAAGGTGCTATGGTCTGCCGGATGAGATACATATTCCACAGCCACCGGAGAATATCATGCCCCGGCTGTCGACTTATGTTAGCAAGACCTTTGCTTTTTAAGTATAAAAAGCATGTTTGCAATACCAAGCACTCAATTAAAAATATTTTTAACTTAAACAGATTTAAATAAGAGGAGAAATAATACAACGAGCAAACAGTATTACTTTTTTACTCTTGCAAGTTCTGCCTCGGCGGATATAAATCCGAAAGCTGGCCAGTATTTATTATTGTCTACTATCTTTTCAAAATAATCCCTGGCTTTTTCCTTATCATCGTTATAAAGATACCAGCAGGCTAAACCATAGCCGATAGTCGCTCTATCCAATTCTGAGGCTTCAGCCAATTCTTTGATTTCTGATTCTGTTTTTCTCTTTTTATAGAAAAGGAGAAGGTCGTAATAAGATTGATTCTCCACAACCTCCATTTCTTCCGTTATTCCGTCGAGGACTTTTTCAGCCTCCTCTTTTTTCTCAAGTCGACGGAGCGTAATATACAGCCAGTTGGAGATGGCAATCTTTGAGTCATCATCATCGGCAATTTTATAACATTCCTTATATGCATCAAGTGCTTTATCGAATTCCCCTCTGAGGTAATGAGCAAGTCCGAGATGATACCAGATGTCAAAATCATGGTCATTGAGCTCAGCGGCTTTGGTTAAATCTTCCACAGCCTTGTCAAATGTGCGGATTGATATATATCTATGCCCCCGATGTCTGTAAAGCATGGCATTGTTCGGAAATTTTTCAATGCCTTTAGCATAAATTTCGATAGCATCATGATATCTCCAAAGATAAGCCAGGCGTCTGCCATACATAATAATGTATTCAGGATTATCAGGATCTGCATTGAAATTTTTGCTGGCCTCTTCCAGGTCTTTTTGAAGCTTTAGTAGTTCCTCCCCTTCTGCAGGAGTAGCATAGAGCTTCTTTCCGAGAAGCGAGATAAGTTCGGATTCTTCTTTACTTTTACCTTGCTCAGCTTGGGCTGTAGAGAGGTTTCCTGCATGAAAAATTTGAAAAATAAATAAAAAGGTCATTAAAAGAATGACAAGCTTCCTTTTCATAATTATTCTTCCTCTTCTCTAATATATTGAGTTAATACACTGTTACTTGATAAATAATGATAAGATCTATGCTTTTATTATAGCACAAAAGAAGTAATATATCTAAATTCTTTGTATTTGTAATAAATAAAGAGGTTTTCTAAAAAAGCTTAAATAACCATTGTTGTATTTCATTCTTTTAATTTATATTTTCGATTTAATGACTTTTCTATAAAAATAAATTATCAAATTACTTGCTACATAGGTTGATACTGTCAAAATAAGATACTTTAATAGTGAAGGAATTGCAGTGTTAAGCATGGTTAATGCTATACCACCCACAACTATCACATGAATGATATAAACATTATAAGAATTTTTGTTCAGCTCTTTTCTGATTTTTCCTTGTTTATTCAGATGATATCTGAAAGTATTTATCATCATGTATAGCAAGCATAGTAATGAAAGAAGAAAACTAAACCGAATTAGTAGTGCATCGACAATCTCAGAAAAAATATAATTACCTGGGTTTATTAAGGAATAAATGAGTAAAAAAAGATATAGATTTATCGGTATCCATGCAGTACAACTAATTATAATGTAAAGTTTTTTGTTTTTCCATTTTGATTCAAATGTCTTTAGTTTATAGCATAGAGAACCTAATAGAAAAATCATAAAGTAGATTAATAGTCTTTCATTTTGGAAATCTATCAATATTGTTTTTGTCCAACCCTGACCCTTAAAAATGTCCATACAGAAATTATAAATAAAACCAATGAGAAAGATTGCCCAAATAGCTCTCTTCAGGGTAATATTTGATATATTTATATTTACTCTTGAGAAGAATAAATACAGTATGTCGAATAAAAAAAGAACAGGTAGAAACCATAGCCAACTTTGACTAAAAATTCCGTTGCTAAAGTGAAAATAGGTAGTCCAACTTTCTTGAGGTAAATTTCGAGAGTATAAAAATATAATTTTGTAAAGTGGAATTAACGTCAAGCAGCGATAATCCAGGGAATTATAAGTCTTTTAAATTTAGATTTTAGAAATGCCCACCCTTTCTTGTTTTTCATAGATAAAGGCGTAAAAAATCCTGAAATAAAAAATAAGGTTGGCATAATAAAAATATCTATTATTAAATTTAGAATACCAGACAAATTGTTAGTTGAAGGGTCATCAACAATCCAAAAGTAAGCTGAAATGCCACTGCTTTCATAAACAAGTCCAGCATGATATAAAACCACTAAAAAAATCATGAAAGTTCTTAGATTATCAAAAAAGTAAATCCTATTTCCTTTGATTGCGTCTTGTCCTTTTTCAATCATCCAAATATCTCTTTTTTTGTTTTGATTAACAATTCAAATATTACCGATTTACTATTTTTTTTAATAATACATAACTAATATGTAAATATATTGTTCTTATCATTCCATATTAGCAGGATAAATACAATTGCGTTTATATCTACTATACACATAACATATTATTAAGCTAATGTTAATGTATTATGCGCAATAGCTAGCAATGCTTGGATTGGAACACCATAGGGACAGCCTTTTTCGCAATGGCCAAAACAGTTATGACACAAATCAGCTTTATTACTCTTTAGTGCAGCGTATTTGACCATGGCGGTTTTCTCCCGTCCCTGCGCTTTAAAATAATGCTGATAGCGCATGATGGTATTCACAGGAACTCCATGAGGACAACGGGCTTCGCACATAGCGCAGGCATGACGACAATAAAAGTCGCCGTAAACTGCTCTATAAGCGCTTAATTTTTTGCGTTCAGCAGGTTCGAGTTTTTGTCCTGATAAGGCTACGAAAGCCTCCAGGTCGTTATAATTCTTTATAGTACAGCAGGCAGAATGCACATGAGGATTGCTGAGAACAAATTTAATGGCAGCGTCCCTGACCTCATTATAATTCGTCAAATTATATTTTTTTCTGAAAGGTTCAGCCTGGTCGGCTCTCTTCTTTAATCTCGGTAAAAGCTTAGTAAAAAATTCCGGTACCTCTTCTCCTTCTTCCTTTCTTCTTTCAATCTCTTCCTTAATTTCCAGATAATTAGCGACCGGATTGGTCTTCATTAGCGTTGCCCCAATATTTTTTTCCTTACAAGCTTTCAAAACCTGCTCTCCTTGCTCCCTCTGCAAAAAGTTGTAGACAAAGAGCATTACATCGAACCTACCATCTTCAGCGGCTGCAAGCAAAACCTGCTCCATAGTCTCGGAAACATCCTGCCACTGTGCGCCGTGGTTGGACAATCCACAAAAACGAACTCTGCCCTCAGCTTTCAGCTCTTGAATTGCTTCATGGAAACCTTCGGTTTTAAGTTGTTCTACGGTCGCAGGGCAATGAATCATAAGACAGTCAATATAATCGGACTGAAGTCTTTCCAGACATTTTCGTGCTCTTCTAATTATGGCTTCTTTTGACAGGTCTCCTCTCAATCCCAGCTTGGTAGAGATAAAAACTGATTTCCGATCCCGATTCTTTATGACCTTACCAATTGTACTCTCCACCTTTCCCCTGCCGTAATTCTCCGCTGTATCAATATAATTAATTCCTGTATCCAGAATCGCTTCAAGCAAATCCGTATCTGTTATTTCTCCACTTCCCAATCCAATATCCGATGCTTTGAATCCCGTTCGTCCAAGAGTGCGGTATTCTTTAATTTTCACTTCCTTTTCAGAAGTGGAAGGTTCAGAAGCAAAGAGCCTGGTCTGACCATACAATCCCAGACCAACTACAGGAGCTATGGAGCTTCCAATAAATCGGCGACGACTTATTCCCGTTCGGGTTGATTCTTTTTCCTCTTTCTGAGATTTCATTTGCTCTCCTTTCAAATAATAAACATTTTTAAGTTCTTTACCATTTTCGTGATTTTTTGTTTACCAGGCATTTATTTTACTTTTTTAGCAGGGAATTCTCTCTCCCCCTGCTTATAAATAAGCCCAGATACCTGACCAGTTTCATCTTTTACAAAAATAATGGTTGCATCTACATCTTTAGGGAAAAAGGTAATTTCAGATTCGGGATAAATTTCAGATTTACCCATCCCAGCTACTTCTGCATACAGCCGACCATTCTCTCTGGTAATAATGAAAGAAAAATCTGGAGAAACCTGATAGGTGCCAATATAAGCATCATAAATTTTGGGATTCACTTCTGCCAAAATCTTTTCTTTCGGTATGAAGTCACTCCATCCATATTCGCTGTCAATGGAACGAAGAATCTCAGAATAGAGCTGCCATCCATCGTCAGAATTTGTCATTATGACCGCAC
Organism: uncultured Acidobacteriota bacterium; assembly: GCA_964645975.1. Lineage (GTDB taxonomy): Bacteria > Acidobacteriota > B3-B38 > Guanabaribacteriales > CAZYAF01 > CAZYAF01. The sequence goes on along the minus strand of CAZYAF010000002.1, from coordinate 163,485 downwards.
CGTTCCCCTTTTCCGGATAGGCAATAAGAATACATCGAAATCCCTCATTGCTGCCGTTATGACCAAAATAAAAGTTAAAGTCTTCACCTTCCATAAATAATCCAAGTCCATTGTTTGTATGTTGTGGAGTGAGCATCTGTTTTGCCATATTCTCTGAGATAACGATATTGGATTTTCCTGAAAGAGATAACATTAATTCTATAGCAAATCGACAAAGGTCTGAAGGAGTTGTCCAAAGACCCGCGGCTGCCATTTCAGGATAGGTATGCCACTTCCCTTCAATTGGATTGCCATCCCTTCTGTGACCAACTGCAGCATTTGCTATCTTTTCTTTGGGGAGAGGTTGTTCATATGAGCTGTTAGTCATATGTAAAGGTGAAAGTATAGTTTCTTCCATGATTTCAGAAAAAGGCTTATTTTTATTATCTATAAGGAGCTGCTGTACGATGCAATAACCACCACCGGAGTAGCGATATTGACTATTTGGAGGTATATCCACCCGAATAGGAGCAGAATTGGCGGGTTTTTCTCCGTTAAGAATCTGCAGCATCGATGGGACTTCTTCATTCTGTGCATAACCTCTGAATCCCTGAACTGTCAACCCAGCGCTGTGACTCAATAATCCCCTTAAGGTAACTTTCTTCTCCGAGGTAAACTCATTGTCTGGCACCTTCCATGTTACCAATTTTTTATTCACATCTTCATCAAGATTAAATGTACCTTCCTCTACCATCTTTAATACAGCGACGGCAGTTACTGGCTTGCTGATTGAAGCGGCCTGAAAAAGTGCTTCAGTAGTGACAGGGCGAGTTTCTCCTGCTTCTAAAACTCCGTATCCTCGGGCCCATTCAATTTTGTAATCATTAATGACTGCAATGCTAACTCCCGGAACTTTGTAATATTCCATTCGATCAGCAAGTCGCATCTTATCTACCGGCTGATCTTTTATTTGTACTGGCAAGAGCAAACCATTCTCTACCTTACTAATGCGCTCATTGAGTTTTGTTGAATTACATGCTGGAAATAATAAAAACAGTATAACAATAGCAAAAATAATAATATGGAAGATATGAATGTCTTTCTTATTATAAACTTCTAATATTTTCTCTTTATACATCTTTGCCTCCATTGAAGGTATAATAATATCCTTTTGTGATTCATTTTCACCGATTATTTATTTTTACTCTCTCCAATTTACGGGAATACTTCTTATAGCATAGACAGAAAGCTCTGTCAAATAAGAAAAATTATGCCGGATATATTATTGATAAAAGTTAAAAAAACAGCATAGCAAACGGAGGAGTTTTATTTTAAATTGATTTAAATTTAACGAAATAAGCTGAGCGAAAAGATATTGAGTTCAAGCATTAATAATAAATTTTTTTAGTAGATGCAACCCCTGTCTTTGAGAATTTTATCCCTTCAAATTCGAGCAAAGCTCTTTTCATCTTTATGCCACCCTGAAATCCGCCCAGTTTACCATTAGACCTGATAGCACGATGACAGGGAATTACTATAGGGAATGGATTGTTTGCAAGAGCATTGCCCACCGCTCTGGCACCATTTTGAATTCCTAAAAATTGGGCAATCCTACCATAGGTACTCACCCAACCCCTGGGAATCCTATATTCAGCTAAAAGAACTCTTTTTTGAAATTCCGAACATTTTTCAAAACTAACAATATCCAAATCGAATTTTACCTCCTCACCATCACAAAAACTTTTAATTCCATTGCCAAGCTCTTTAATAATTGCACTTGATAGCTTTATAGCTCCAGGAAAATTTTTATTTACCAGTTCCTCAACAGGAGTTTCTTCATGAGGGAACAATATTCGCAGAACGCAAGGTCCAACTTTTGCTTCCTGCCAGACAATGCAAAAGTTGCCAAAACGAGAGGGAAATACCAGATAGGCGGTGGTTTTCATAGTTTTTCTTTTTATGTTTTAAGCATCTACTGCCTTGGTAAAGCTTATTCAATCAGCTTCTGAAGTAGTAAAATGCTTTTCATACCAGGCAATACAACGATTTATCATATCAACCACATGTTTAGTTTCACGGATGCCATGTCCTTCTCGTGGATATCTCACCATTATAGTCTCAACGCCAACGTCCTTTAAGGCGATATAAAACTGCTCAGCTTCAGCAATTGGTACATCATTATCATTTTCCCCATGGATGAACATGACTGGTGTTTTCACCTTAGCAACATGTTTCAGCGGGGAACGTTCCCAGAGAAGGTCCATCAAGTTGTCCTGATGGGGGAATGCTCCGAATTCAACTGCCAGATAGTCATGGTAGTAAGCCATATAATTGAAGCTAAGTAAATTAGAAATTCCAGCAATCGGGATGGCCGCTTTAAAAAATGAAGTTTGGGTAATTAGCCAATTAGTAAGCTGTCCCCCGTAGCTGCCTCCTTCTACACCTACTCGATCTCGATCGAGCCAGGCATAGCGTCTGAGCGCTGCTTCAGTACCATATATGATATCTTTGGCTTCACCACCATTTTGATCTTTGAAAATTGCATCCGTAAATTGTTGTCCATAACCAGTGGAGCCACGATAGTTCACCATGAGCGATGCCCAGCCTCGGCTGGCATAGACCTGAGCTTTAAAGCTAAAATATGGTCCACGTTGACCATGAGGCCCTCCTTTTATCATCACAATTAACGGATGCTTGGAGCCTTCCTTGATGTGGTGAGGCTGCGTGAGAAAAGCTTCTACTTCTAAACCATCGTAGCTGAGGAAAGTAAACGCTTCTACATTCGCCACGTGCTTTTCCGTTAAAAACTCAGCATTGAGATGTGTAAGTTTTTTTATTTCTCCTTTCTTTTCGATATAGAGCTGCGGCAGGTCTTTAAGGCTACTGAAAGCATAAGCAATGATATCTTCTTTAGAAATAGACCATGACCGTATGGCACCTTTTTCACTAATAATCTTTCCGGGTTGCCCTTCCTGTATAGGCAGGCGATAAAGATGCACATTACCTCTTTCTTGCACGGTGAAATAGACTGCACTACCGTCAGCTGACCAGGCTGGAACTCCTTGTCGATTATCAATTGTTTTTCCCAGTTCATGTCGGCTGCTACCCTTTGCATTCATTACCCAGATATGTGTATCTTCCATGGTAGTTTCCGATGAAGTTAGTCCTCGTCTTGTTCCCTGATAGGCTATCACCTTACCATCAGGAGACCATCGCGGACAATATTCCGCATTCTCTGTAGATGTTAGCCTACGAATCGTTCCATCACCAATTTTTACAGCGAAAATATCATAATTAAAAAATCGATCTGGGTCTGGTTCACGATTAGAAACAAATAGGATTTCGTCCCCTTTTGGCGACCAATCTAAGGAATGCTCGTTGTAATTACCATACGTAAGCTGCTGTATTTCTTTTGTCTCAACATCTACGATAAAAATATGAAGTCGCCTATTATCATTGAAAGGTGTCAATGGATTAAAGGAATAAGGCTTATACAGATATCTTGTGATTACTCTGGGATCTCCATTTGCATCATATTTCTCCGGTCCTGGCGTTGCAGAAATAAAGGCGATTTTCCTGGAATCAGGCGACCAGGTTAATCGATCACCCATGGAAGGTAATGGATGGTTAGTTCCCTGAACGGGTGCCAAAAATTTAGTTTTTAGTGCATTTGGATCTGTTAATATAATACCGGCATCATCACCGATTTGACCTAAATATGCGATCAATCTCCCATTTGGAGACCAACGCAGATTAGAACCTGTGCTATGATCTTCACCCAAAGATTTTGATATATTTGCCTCTACATCCATGATCCACATTCGCGTATAAGGCCGACCGGGGCGATCTCTATATTGCACGGTATAAGCAATATATTTACCATCAGGTGAGAGCTTTACTTCTCGAACCGATTTCAATTTATGAAGGTCATCACTACTGAAACGCGTTGTTTGATAGTCCTCGGCATGTACTTTCCCAATCAATGTCACTTGAATTATTGCTATAAAAATAAGAAGATAATAAATTAAACAATATATATGTCTTCTTCTCCAAAGTAATAAAATTTTTGAAATGGCGAATCGTATGTTTAATCCAATCATTTTCTATATTTTCCTTAAAACTAAAATTAATATACTCGTTATCATCTTTTAATAAACAGAAGATAGGCTGAAGGTAATTTAGAAAATTAATAGAGCTAGGTAATTTTATTTAATAAACCTGAAGTTACTATTATCATTTAAGTTACATGTTTCACTTTATCTGGATACTTTTTAAATACTCCAGAAGAATAAATCTTATCTATCTCATCATAGAATATTTCTATTTCCTCCTCTTTGGTATAAAAATGAGGAGCCACTCGAATAATATCTGGTTCAATAATCCTTCCTTTTCTAAAATCAACCTTAATTTTTTTCCCCTCTAACGCCTGTTTCACCTGAAAAGCATGAGGCGGTCCTATCGACACAGCTCCTCCTCTCCGGTTCCCTTTCTCTGCTGTGAATACTTTAAACTCTCTTTCCTTTGCCTTTTTGATAATCAGCTCTGTTTGATGGAGCGACTTCTTTCGGATTTGAGATATACCAATCTTTTTTATGATATCTAAACCAGCTAAGGCAGTATAAAGGCATGGAACCGGTGGAGTGCCGGACATGAATCGATAAGAACCGTATGTATACTCCATCTCCTCAGAAAAGGAGAAAGGTGAGCTATGAGCGAACCAGCCCGTTAATGCTGGTCTATGACTTTTAGCTACCTCAGGCCTGACATATAAAAAGGCATTACCCGGTCCACCACAAAGCCACTTTAAGCAACCACCGATATAAAAATCCACATCAAGCTCTTTGACATTAACTGGAATAACACCCGGCGCATGATAGCCATCAATAAGTGTTAAAGCTCCGACCTTTTGAGCTTTCGCCGTGATATGGGAAATATCCTGTATGTATGCAGATTTGAAATAAACATGGGAGGTGGCAACAAAAAGTGTCTCGTCATCAATTTTATCTAAGATTTCCTCTACATCGATATAAGGTCGTCCATTACTTTTTATCAAGTCGATTTTCCAACCAGTGAATTTGGAAATGTTTGACATGGCATAAATGATTGAAGGGAAATCATGATCTGTCATGACAATTTTATTTCTCTTTTTATCGTGATTAACAAATTTAGTTGAAAGAGACACCCAATGGGATTGCGTTGCGTTAGTCATCATGGTAACTTCATCTTCTCCAGCACCTATGACAGAAGCCACGTGATTTGCCACTTCTCGAGTGAGATTCCACCACTCTATGGCCCAGGCAGTAACCCCTTCCTCAGCCCATAATGTATAAAAAGATTCAAGAGAGCTTCGAGCATTCTTGGGAACAGCTCCCAAAGAATTGCTTATGAGATATACACAACGCTCCAATATATGAAATTCTTTGCGGATGGACGGTAAGTCCGTTTCCAAATTCCAATTTTTTTCCGACATATATAATACCCCAAAAATTTTTAGGAATAGAATAATGCTTTTCGTGCTATGCGCACTTTTTCTTAATTTATGATTGCAATTACTATATCTCAAAAAAATTTATAGCATAGTAAAAATATGAAGTCAATGAAGATATAAGGGAATATATCTCTTCTTAGTAGCAACTGAAGTAATTTGAATAATATAGTTATCTTTATAAGCAAAAAACGATTCCTTTTTGTAGAATTGCCAATTGCAGAGTAATTTTTTAAATAGTAGCTCTACGGACTAAAAATGGCAAAAATTGTTACTACTATACTGACATTTTTTGTCACTTTCTCACATTGCTTTCGACTATGGAAAATAAAAGCCTTTCAAATAGATATACGAATAAAAAAATATCTCATTTATTATCAATAGATTAAGAGGATATTTAAGAATATATTATCAATTTCAACCTATGGCATAAAAATTGCTTCCAATTTATATAGAAGGAGGTGTGTACCTTTGCTAAAGAAACTCATAAATAACAACAACAAAGGTTTTACTTTGATTGAGCTTTTGATAGTTGTTGCTATTATTGGAATTATTGCGGCCATAGCTGTTCCTTCTCTACTAAGTGCTATTCAAAGGTCAAAACAAAAAAGAACTATGGCGGATATAAGATACCTCGGTACAGCTTTAGAGACTTATCATGTAGATTTCAATAAGTATCCACAAACCGGAATTGCTAATCTCGCATGTTTGGAACCCAATTACATGCGCATAGTCGAGGATATTGATGGGTGGGGCTATTCATTCCATTATGTAGCATTTAATTCACTTCAGGATTATTCTCTGGGCAGTGGTGGAAGGGATGGTAGTACTCCTGATTGGTCTCTTCCTGCTCAAACGACTACTTCATTTGACGACGATATTATATTTTTTGACGGTCAGTTTATGGTTTATCCAGAGGGAGTACAGACGTAGTCTTTTCAATTCTCACAATATGCTCAATCATATTTAAAGATAGTGTGCTTCAATAGATTTGATATGCTTATGCTTAAAAGCTCAGGCAGAAAGCTTAACTAAGCCTTCTGTTAATTTGTTACCATCTTCTATTTTTCTCTGATTCTTTTTCAAAAATATCAAACCAAAAATCGTTTTAATAAAATTAATAAGGACAAAAAATAAGGGTCAGACCTGTTGAGCTCATTTGCCAGTCACTAAGATCTGACCCCAAAACTAATATATATCTTATTGCCAACGTTTATAATTGGTATTCCTAATAATTTAGCTACTTCACTTTAACAGGATAAGGTGGTCGCTTATATTTTTTAGGCGGATTTTTCTTGAGCTCCTCCATAACCAATTCAATAGCTTTTTCCAATTGTGGATCGTGTCCTGCTATTACGTCGACCGGCCACTGCTCAACTTCGATATCAGGGGGAACACCCTCATTTTCACAAATCCAGCCATCTTCTGGAGTCCATATACCTATATTGGGAGCTGTTATATATCCTCCGTCCATTAATACAGGGAACCCAAGGATTCCAACCAGACCACCCCAGGTTCTCTTTCCAATAATCTTTCCCAATTTATATCTGCGAAACATCCAGGGAAGATAATCACCACCGGAACCGGCTGTCTCGTCGATTATCATAACCTTTGGTCCTTGAATGGATGCGCTTGGAATTTTAAGATCTGCACCATATCGTGCTGAGGAAAAGCTGAGAAGTGGACGACGAAGTATGTCGATATAGTAATCCGCAATCTGTCCGCCTCCGTTAAAACGTTCATCAATAATTATGGCATCTTTATGTGCCTGGGGGAAGAAATAGCGCTTGAAATAGATATGTCCTAAATTTGCCGTATTCGGTACGTATACATATGCCACACGACTACCAGTTGCTTCGTCAACTTTTTTAATGTTGCCCTCAACCCAATCACGGTTTCGCAGAGAAAGTTCATTCTTAATAGGCACAACTGAAACCGTACGGGAACCTTTGCCATCAGGATTAGCTCCTACGGTTATCTCTACAATCTTTTCCGCTGTATTCTCAAACATGCTGAAAAGATTGCTCGGCGGACGAAGCTCTTGGCCATTGACTGCCAACAAATATTCTCCTGTTTTAACATTAACACCCGGCTCTGTTAAAGGTGAACGTAGTTCCGGATTCCAGTTGAGACCACCATAGACTTTTTTAAAACGATAGCGGCCATTTTCAATGGAATAATCAGCTCCCAGCAGACCACCGGGAACTTGCTTGGGTCTATTGAGAAAATCTCCACCTCCTAAATAGCTATGACCCACATGTAGTTCGCTGCACATCCATCGAATTACTCTATTAAGGTCGCTTCGACATGACAGATGTGGAAGGAAAGCAACATATTTCTTATAAATGGCATTCCAATCTGCTCCATGCATGTTAGGATCATAGAAATAGTCACGATTCATCCGCCAGGCTTCATGAAAGATTTGTTTCCATTCAGCCCGGGGATCAATGAGAATCTCGATAGCATCTGTTTTTAACTTTCCTTTACCAGGTTTAATTTCATCAGCCACAGGAGTAATTGCCCATGAATCACCGGATTTATAGAGGATTTTCTTTTTATCAACGGAGACCTCAAAGACATTCACCCCTGGTATAATCACCTTATCTTTATGCTTTTTAAGGTCATATTTATGCAGCTTGGTTTCTTTTGCATAAGGACCCCCCTCCGTTGCCGGCGCTTCCAGATAGAAAATTTGCCCCTCCTCACCAACTTGCATATCCCAGTAATTTCCAGACGGTATTTTAAGAGCTAATATGCGGTACTCCAAACCATCAAAGTCTATGGAGAATTTATCTTCTTTTTTAGAGTCCTCCTTCTTTTCATCTTTCTTATTTTGTGGTGTTTCATTTTTCTTGCTATTTTTTTTCTCCGGGCCTTTTTCCTCATCACTCTCTTTTGCCAAAGGTGAAGGAATGTCTTCTCGTAAAACGGCCAGATAAATTGAACGAGTCATTCGCATATCGGCATTTGACATATCAAACCAGTGCTTAACAGGACCAGCATCAGTTGAGGCAAAGAAATAAAGATACTTCCCACTATTATCAAATACAGGATCGCTCACATCACTAAGTCCATCTGTAATTGGATAGGATTTGTCTTCTTCTAAAGAGTAAACATAAATCTGCCCCATATACGCTGGTGTATTTTGTGTATATGCGACCCATTGTGAATCTGCTGACCAAACGCCTTTTATAATGATAAAACCTCTCGGTCCATAGAGATATTTCGATGCGATTTCCTTAATTGCACCGCTTTCAACGTCTATCCAGTATAGAGTCAAGGAATTATCGGAGAAGCAGATTTTTTTGCTATCAGGAGACCATACTGGATTTTCATAAAAACCCGCTCCCTTTAGCTTGAATTTCTTTACTTTTCCCTTACCATCCTGGTTAGCAATATGGAGTTCATACTCACCTGATTCATCGGAGAAATAGGCAACATGTTTCCCATCCGGTGACCACACAGGATAGCGTTCGTGGGCGGCTGTTGTATTGGTTAAATTGCGAGGATCACCTTTCTCCGCCGGGACTGTAATGATCTCACCTCGAAAACCGAAGACAGCTCGGGCTCCAGTTGGAGAAATAGAGCCATCGCGGATATATCTGGAATCCTTTACATAACGAGGTCTTACTTCTAAAAGATCTGCTGCGACACCAAGAGCTAATTTTGTCCTGTTTCCTTGCTGCGGTTCATATATGTGCAGATTCCCTGCCTGTTCATATATGATTCTACCAGCTCCAGCGGAGGCCTTTATAATGGGAAAATCAAGGTGTTGGGTTAACTGTTTGATATCTTTTGATTTTATATCATAATAGAATAGATTGAATTCACCAGTTCTGTCAGAGCGGAAATATATCTTATCACCAATCCACATAGGATCAGTATCATTACAACGTCCTTCTGGTTGTGGTATTTTCTTCACTGAATTATCGCTAAAAGTGTAAAGCCAAATAGTGGAAACCGTACCTCCCCGATAACCTTTCCACTGATCGAATACTTCAGGAAGTGGTGTATAAGCCATTTGATTTCCGTCTGGTGAATAAGTTGCTCTAAAAGCATAAGGAATTTTTAAATCCGTAGGAAAACCACCTTCTATTGGAACAGTAAAAAGCTGGAAATAAACATTGCTAAAATCGTAACGCCAGGATACGAAAAGCACAGAATTTCCATCAAGCGTAAAACCACGAACATAATCAGAATAAGGATGCCAGGTAAGTCGTTTGGGAACTCCTCCCTCCACGGAGATAACATAAACGTCAGTATTACCGTCATACTGTGCGCTAAAAGCTATGAATTTTCCATCAGGCGAAAAAACAGGATTCAACTCCACTCCATCATCGGATGTTAAACGGCGAACCTCAGTACCATCAATGTTAGCAATCCATAGGTCATTCGCATAGACGAAAGCAATATGTGTTTCGCTTATGGCAGGATCCATCAAAAGCTTAGTGTCATTGATATTGACCTTCCCGACCACAATAGCAGGAAGAGCAATAATCAATACAAATACAAATATTGAATAAAATAAATACTTTTTCATCAATAACCTCCATTTAATTTTTGCAAAATTCTTTTCCATAAAAAATAAGACGTTAAAAATACATTATATGTTTCACACTAAATCAATATTCCTCAAAATTAATTATTAAAAATCATTCAAGAAAAGAATTATATGATATATTCTGATTTAATAGGCTTAATTCGTGCTTAATGTTAAGCTCCATAAAGCAACAAATTCATTTTTTTGTTAGATTTAAATCAAAAACCATGGATTGAAGATTATCTATGGCCTCTCTATTTTTCTCATTATAATTCCTTTTTTAAAGCTCACATTAATCGTTAAAGGATTAGAAGCAGTCATGGCACCGCCGTTATCAACCACTATACAGGAAGCATAATAGGTACCCTGTGCAGTATAGGTATAGCTTGCAGTTCCTGAAGAAGTGGTCTGATCTATGCTGCTGTCGCCATTAAAATCCCACCGAAATTCTCTGATTGATCCGTCGGGATCATGGGCAGTGCAAGTGAAACTGACAGTTAGGGGAACGCTCCCGGAGAGGGGGTTGGCAGTGAAGGAATCTATCACCGGCCTCTGATTGGAAGGATCACCACCAGGGCAAGCACCTGTCCCTTTCCAGCAATGATAATAAATGTTCAGCAGGTCTATAAATTCCTGGGTTGCTTTCCTGTTACCCGCTGCGGTGGGATGACTGTCCCAATCACCGGCAGCATAAGCAGCCGTATTGCTGTCTCGAGTCTTGATATGCTGAACCTGACCCTTCCACCATCGATGATGATTGCCTGCCTCCCAACCAGCATCATTGGTATGACGGTCTCCCCCGTTGCTGGTAAGAACATTATAATAATCAAATACGGCCACATTTCTGTAGGGATAGTTATTCAGCCAATGATTCACTAACCAATTGTTAAAAGCACGAGCATTAGTGGCATGTCTCGAGTCGGTCTCATTTGCCACCTGCGGTGGAGCTGTGATTACTATAATAAGCTTATCCTGACGAGTGGCAAAGTAGGTGAGCAAATCATTATAAATTCCCTTGGCATTGGCAATGGTATGATGTGAAGAGCCACAATCCTGGCCTCGGAGCGGATTATTACCAGTTGTGGGCGAATCATTGGGATTCCCCCCTAAATAGGAATTTGGGTAACAGGATTTGAACATTATAATCTCATTCTCTCCTCCGGGGTTATTGGGCAAACGTGAATAAAATTCCCAACTGCGACTGCTCTCGTTGTAGAGAGCATTCAGGTAAGTAGAGCTATTTGAGCCGCAAAACCAGCTCCACCAGTGACCAATATCAGTATTGTCACCAATACTGTTGGGACCCCATCCGTAATTGGTATCGCTGACATAGTAGTTGCTGTCTCTCAAAGCAATACCGAGACGCCCTTCTGCATCGGATAACCAGTTTTCACCACAGGAATGGTGGATAAAAATGAGCTTAACAGTTGAGGCTGGTGCATCACGATTGTAATTGCTATCCTGAGTGTTTCCAATGCTAAAACAAAGCAGAAAAATAATGGAGAGAACTAAAATATTTTTAAACCATCTGCTTTTCATTAATATCTCCTTAATCATAATTACACTATTAGTTAATAATTAATATTGCTGATGTAAACAGGTTCTCTTTGAACTAAAAAAATATATATTTCAGATAAGTATTAATAATCTATTATTACTATAAAATTAAATATTCTATTTCTCTGAGATATTAACGTGCACATGGAGGATATTTTTATCTATTGATACAATTCCAATCTTTTGCTGATAATCTCTGAAAGAAAAATAGTAATCCTTCTCCTCTATAACGTTCAGATAGGAATCAAGATTTGTTAAAAGATTGGTATAAGCTTTTTTAGCATAGGGTATGTCAGGATACTTTATCATGATCCTGGTAGTAATCTCGCCATCTTTACCTTTATAATCTGCTGCAACGGCAAAAATTTTCTTATTTAATAAGAGAATATCTCCCTGGCCGAGAGTGTATATCGATTGCAGGGAATAGGGTCCTCTTATAAGACGTTCAGAGCCTTTGATTAAATCCTTCTCAGGGAGAATTGAGAAGAAGTCAGCAGTCTTTCTTTCTGAAATAGTATCGATTGTTCTGTTTGCCAGCTCTACCATTACCACAAGGAAGGATTCTTTTGCAGTATAGTTATTTATTAAAATAAAATATTCTCCCTTAAGTATCATAAATTGATAGCGGTCGCCAGTATTGCGAGTGGTAAGCTCAGGTATCGGGGTCTCCTTTCCACATTTCATTAAGTATATCCCCAGAGCAGCCTCCGGGCTCTTCATTCGATATGCTTCTACTGCAAGCTCGTCCTTTCCCTTGTGGTATTTCTGTACATGCAGTATCTCAAAACCAAACTCAAGAAACAGCTCCGAACCGCCGTTGATATAGTTATATAAATCTTGCTGGATAAATTTGAGAGGCTTACCATCCTTTAACCAGCCAGGGCAAAAATCATTATCAGGAAATTCAAGCTGTTGGGAAACGCCACCAAGACACAATATTAGGATGACAAAAAATGCAGGTCTAATTTTCATTGTATGATTTAGATAAGTATATTAAACCTTAATATGTTCGATTTTTTCCACATCCGTGATGCCAAGCTCAAGCTGTTGAGCATATTGCAGATACTTGGTGAAAATAGGATGCTCATTTACCTTTATCCCCATCTCCTTTCTCTTTTGCACAATGAGATTATGGCACACCATATCAAGCGCGAAAGGATCAGTGGCGAAAAATATCGTGTTATAATCATAGGCATATTTCGGAGCAGGCATAGGTCCACCCTCATATTGCGCTCGCAGTCCATCGGTGATATTCAGCACCAGCTTATCGCGGATAACGGGAAAAGCGTGGACTTCAGTACACACATCGAAGTAGAGCGGTTTATGAAGCCTATTTGTATTGCAAATGGAACCATAACCGATATTCTTGGTCGCCATGGATATACCCTGTCCTGTATTTTTGAATACCGGTACGTTAATGATCTTGGTTAATTTTTTGGTGAGGAGCTTTCCAAAATAAGAATATTTGCCATTGAAAACATGCTGATTTAAATAAGCTAGGTCTTTTGGCCCTTCTGCATCTACCCAGTAATAGATTTCCTTATCAAAATTATCCGTACTGACATGCGTACCATCCTTTTTTAGCCAGCGACTGTTGTCTTTTCGTTTACCTTCGGCAGCTTCCTCGTCCATGGTCTGAAGTCCTTCGATGCCAATCCCGGGAAAACGCTCCGAAGTAAATCCGGCATCAGTCAGCATATAGTCAAATCGGTCCCAGATGATAATGTGTTTTGCGGGGATACCTCCCTGGCGCAGCCAGGCGATTATGGCATCTACAACTTCCAATCTGGTGCTGATGAGACCGGGGCCAACGGGATTCACCTTAATCCCTACCACATCACTTTTCTCAAAGAATAGTGCGAAGCTCTGCTCCAGGTTTTTGCCGGTCAGATTGGTAATGCCTTTTTCAATCATTTCTTTGACGACGTCCGTATTGATTTTATCATCTACTAATGCTTTGGCATTATGAACCTCAACTACTTTTCCGGGAAAAGGTCCCGGCAGCGAATGCTTGGTCTTTGATATTTTTAAGACCTCGTCAAGATTTGTTTTTGGCCGGGGCGGAGGAGTCTTTTTTGTCTGTTCCTGTGCCCATATTTTAGGATTTCCTAACACCAATCCAGCTCCAATAACCGAGCTAATCCCACCAGTCATCTTAAGAAACTCTCGCCTTCCTATTCTATTCTCAAATTCCATACTGCGATAACTAGTTTTGGCCATCTTCTTTCTCCTTATTTAAAATTTTTTTGACATTGGTGCTCCAATAAGGATTAAAAAGTGCACTACCCTCCTACGAATTAACCTGCTCTTCATTGCTGACAATCCATCTATTGGCAATTTAGTAACTCTATAAAATGCTCTATAATTTCCCCAAAAAATATAGCACAGCATCATTTCCTTTGTCAAAGAATAAAAAAATACAGAGGTTTAATATGATTAATGGCTTTTTTAGCAAGTCATACTAATCGAGGCAAGAGAATCTATTATGATCTTGAGAATCCCTACCAAGGTAAGGTGCAACAGCCAATCTTGATCTGCTTTTTCAACCGTTGGAAAAACTCAATATCGGCCTAAGCTATACGTATGCCTCCTTCTATCGTGATTCCGATGATTAAAAAATCTATGATTACACCATCATTACCTCCTTTACTTACATCCCTGTAACTGTCCTCCAGGTAGGTTATGGTTCAGTTTACGAAAAAGTACAGTGTGATGAACAAGAATATATTTCCGCTGATGACTATCTTCAAATCTATAAGGCTTTTTTCTTCAAATCCTCATATCTCTTAAGATTTTAATTATAAATTTTATAACAATAATAATTTTTCCCTGTAAGAAAATTTCTGTTTATTAAAATAGCAATAAATTCATAAAATATATGAACGATTATATTCTCAGAAATCAAATTTGGTTAGGTATAGAAATAGCTGTAATCCAGTGGTCCTGCTTGTGAAAAGATATTCTTCCTCAGTTTTATAGTTTCTTATTTAACTTGCAACTTAATTAATTATTATTAATCTTTGACATCTGAATGTGCTCATGATATAAATTTCTTACTAAAGCGTTTTTGATAATTAGTGTAGACTAAAGGCTCTTATTTGAGAAAAGAAGGTTATCCCTTAAGTTCATGACTTAAATAAGCGCTGCTTATAAAAGCCTAAGAAAAAATTGTCCAGTTTAAAAAGAAGGATAAATTAAAATAATATGCCTATCAGTTTAATGGATTTCTTTTCTGCCATTGCTGCATTTCAATTTTTCTTTGTTGCGATTATCTTGATAAGTATTAAAAAAGGAAAACAACTCAGTAACAGGATACTTGCTGCATTTCTCCTCGCAAAAGCTTCATCGCTAATCAATTCTATTTTAATACATTTTAATGTATACGATGATTACTTACATTTCTTGTTAATCGGCTTATCTTTTTCCTACTTATATGGACCACTGCTGTACTTCTATATAAAATCGACAGTATATAAAAATTTTACCATTAAAAAATCATTTGTTATACATTTGATCCCCTTTATGGTAACGTTAGTGATTACAACTTTTGTCTTTTTTACCTCTAATACTGAAGAGTTCCGAGAATTGACAACAACAGCCCAAGTCTCAAATTTTCTGTGGATTTTAATTTATATGGGCTTTTATCTCGCACAAACTTTAGCTTACTTAATCGTTTCAATTTACACTCTCCGAATATATAGATTCGAAATTAAAAAGACCTTTTCATCACTTAAAAATATTAATCTCGATTGGCTAAGTCTAATTCTTATTGGATTTTTTCTAATTTGGATTAACAATCTCGCTAATACTTTTTTCCTTATAATTAGTGGCGACATAAGTATATTTCTAAGTTCCCTTTCTTTAGTTTATATCTTTATTCTTGCAAATTTAGTAGTATACAAAGGCTTAAAACACCCTGAGATCTTCTTAGGAATTGAGGAAAGGCCTAAGTATGAACAGTCTTCATTAACTAAAGAAGAAAGTAAGTGTTATTTATACGAATTAAAAGCCTATGTGGAAAAGGAAAAACCTTATTTGACCCCTTCATTGACTATTGATGAGCTTGCAAAAAATTTATCCATTCCCTCCAAACACTTATCGCAGGTAATTAATGAGCATTTAAATAAAAATTTTTTTGATTTTGTCAACAGTTATCGAGTCGAAGAAGCCAAACGTTATTTGTTGAACTCAATGAATAACCATTTAACAATCCTTTATATTGCCTTTGAGGTGGGTTTTAATTCAAAAACAGCATTTAATCGCGCTTTTAAAAAACAGGTTGGAATGTCACCAACACATTTTAAAAAACTGCATCAAATCTAACATACTGGTTCTCATTTAATAATACAGTAAATGTAGCCTATCCCCATTTTTATCTTATCCTGTTATTAGAAATGCCCACATTTGATTTGTACAAAAAAACATTTTCTTATTAAACAACCTCCAGCTAAATTCCATTTATAAAACTTATTGCCTTCAGATTTTCTTTAATAAATGTTCCACTTCATGAAGTGGTGCGACTTTATCTCAATTTATATTACATTAATGCACGAATAATTTGGATAAAAAATGAGGTTTTTAAAATGAAGGAGGATGACATATTATGAATCAACATAAAAATAATAAGAAAGACTTATTAAAAACACAATCTATGAATTTATTCAACCGTATAATTGGAGTCTTATTTCGCCCCATTAAAACTTTCTCTTATTTAAATATGAGGCCTGATTGGTGGGGAGCGATGTGTGTAATCATCATAGTCCTCATCTTAGTGTCGCTACTCTATGTGCACAAAACAGATATGGAGAAAGTAGCTCAGATACAGCTTGAAGAATCAGGCAGATTGGAGGAAATACCGGATGAACAAAGAGAAAGCACAATCAAACAGCATGCCCAGCATATGAAAAATAGACGTTTATTGACGCCTCTTGCATTGCCTGTATTCTTTTTAATTCAAGCCGGAATATTATATCTTATTTTCAGGCTATTTAAGGCTGGAATTACCTTCAAAAAAGTCTTTTCAGTGGTGAGCTATTCGTATCTTGCTTTAGCTGTGGAGAGTATAATAACAGCAATAATACTTCTTTCGAAAAGTGTAAATGAAATTCCTATTAACCACTTATTAATATTAGACCTCACTGTCTTTTTAGTCAGGGAACAGACATCCAGAATCTTATGGAACTTGGCTTACTCTATGTGCTTATTTAATATATGGGCAATTATTCTTCTTTGCATTGGTATGGCATCAATAAGCAATATAAACCGTAGAAAATCGGTCATAATTGTAATATCTTTTTGGGTAGTATGGATTATAATACCTTCCTTATTTGGAAATTTATAAAGCAAAATCTTTCTAGTTAAAAGAATTTTCGGAAGCTGGATAATTTAAATAATTTTGATTTAAACTTCAACTGGAAGGATACCACTATCTAACAAATTTGAAACTCTCACCTTTTCAGGTACTCATTATTGTGATGAACCAAAAATTAATATTAAAAACTGGTTGTAATGGGATGAGTTAAGGATGAAAAAAGGAAGAATTTATGGAAAAAAAATTGAAGTTAAAAAATTAAATAAATAATAAGAAAAACAATTAAGAGGAGTTTTATAAGCAATAAAAATGGTGGTTGGGCAAGTATTGCCCAACCACAATAAAATATTCAACTTCCTATTATTCAGGCATAACCACAGCATCTATGACATGAATTACTCCATTGCTGCATTTAATATCAGTCTTGATAACCATGGCGCCGTCAACCATTACTTTGTCATCTTCAACTTTAATGCTCAGCATATTTCCGTTTACTGTCTCAATCTCATCCATCTCCACCACATCGGCAGCCATGAGCTTTTTAGCAACAACATGGTAGGTAAGAACTGCCGTGAGTTTTTCTTTGTTCTTAAGCAGCTCGTCCAGCGCACCTTCGGGCAGTTTGGCGAAAGCATCATCAGTAGGAGCGAATACGGTGAAAGGACCTGGACCGGATAGTGTCTCAACCAGTTCAGCTGCTTTCACTGCTTTGACTAATGTGTTGAAGGAACCGGCTGCTATAGCCGTTTCCACGATGTTTTTCTTCTCAGGCTCCTCAGCTTGCCAGTTTGCTGCAAAAGCTGTGAAGGCAAAAACCACAACCAGCGCTGTGAGCCAAAGATACTCTCTCCTTCGCATAAAATCCCTCCTTTAGAAAGATTCAAAAGATTTATATAGACTCTATGACTAAATACTAATAAAAAAATAATATGCTGTCAATACTTTTTTTCTTTTTTGTAAGTACACATTATATTCTCTTAATAAGCAATTTCTAATTATATTATTTATGTTCCCTCTCCGAACATGATGATTATGGCCTCAAAGCCGGCTTCGTCTTCAGTCCAGAATTGATGAACCATACCGGCAGGAATAAAAATTGTCATCCCCTCTTTTAAATCCATTACTTTCTCACCCAAACGTCCCTTTCCTTCTCCTCTGGTGATGATAAAAAGAGTGGGGAAGTTATTTATGGCGTCCAGCAGGTCTTTATTAATATACATCCCTTTTTTAAGCTGATACCAGGCTGTACGCAGTCCTTTATCATAATAGAAGATAACGGCATTCCCACCATGGACTAATCTGCTGTGCTGCTCTCCGAATTTGATTATCTCCGGCTTACCCCGGGTGAAAAAGTGGAAATAGAGGGGAATTATCACGCTTCTCAGATAGTCGGCAGAGGGCTGATATCCTTCCATTAAGCCGAAATCCATGGGAGTTTTATCCGAAGCCCGAGCTCTCCCTGCTGCGGTGAGGGCATTGATCTCGCCGCGATAAACTTTGTTGAGAATGTCGGCATCAGCAGTAATATAAAATGTAGGTTTCTCTGGAAATCCTTTTCTTAAATGGACTTTATTATCTGTATCAATAGCAACTGTCCACTCACCCCCGTCTTCGCCACTAACCTTGATGCCGAATTCCAGCGGCTCTTCTGGAAGCTTGTCATTTTTTTCAAAGTCATCGATAAAAGCCTGAAGAATCGCCTTCACATCTATCTTCTCCTCCTCCGCTATCAGAGCCAGAGATAATAAAAAGACTACGCTTGATAATATTACTAAAAACACCAATGCTTTTCGTAATAAAATCATAAGCTTTCTCCTGTAAATAAAAAACATAATTTTATTTGTTACATAATACTACGAAACAGCCGAACAATCGGTTCTGTTAGCAGAATAATTGGATAACCACTTTTATGGAGAGAGCAAACTTTAGCAAATGTGGAAAGATAATAACATAATAAAAATAATGAGATAATCTATTTATATAAAAATAAATTAAATAAAACTGGAAAAATGCTTAACAATCTAAACTTAAATTCAATTTTGCTTAATTTTATATTGACAATACGCATATTCATTTTATAATTAAAATAACCACCATGAAATTAGATGCGATAGATAAGAAGATATTAACCATATTGCAGCATAACTGCAAAATCTCCAACACTGCCCTGGCAAGAGAGATCAACCTGACAGCCCCGGCCACGCTGGAACGGGTTAAAAAGCTGGAAAAGAACGCGCTGATTTTAGGCTATAGAGCAGTATTAAATAAGAAGAAGCTGGGGAAAGGGCTAACCTGTTTCATTTCTCTACATCTTGAACATCACAATAAGCGGGAAATATTTCCTATTATAGAAGAGGGATTGAAAAATCTGGAAGAAATCGAGGAGATACATCTGCTAACCGGGAGGCACGACTATTTAATCAAGATCAATATCAGGGATGTGGATGAATTGAGAACGTTTTTAATGGACAAGCTGACAAAAATTGGATACATAAATGAGATAGAAACTTTTTTGGCAATATCCTCCATTAGCAATACGAACGCAAACCTGATTAATGAAAACGAGTAATTGGTGAAGGATATTCACCAAAAACATGTGATAGAGAAAAATATCATCACTGAAAGACAGCCAGGAAAAAATTGAAGCGAATAAATCTCTTTAAACTATCAACTGAAAATGGCAATAAATAATATTTATTGGTATTCGGTTATTCCCGAATGCTTAAGGTTTATATTCAAATATTATAAGAATGAGGAGGTATAAATGCTTTTAAAATTAAAAGATGGTCGAGAGATACCCGTAGAGATGCATAAGGTTAGGGTGGTGCAGAGCGTCAACCTGGTGCCTGCTCGAAGAAGACTGCAGGCAATAAAGGAGGCTGGTTTCAATACCTTTCTGCTGCAGACTAAAGACATCTTTATGGATATGCTTACTGACAGTGGTGTAAATGCGATGAGCGACAATCAATGGGCAGGTTTTATGAATGCCGATGATGCCTATGCCGGAAGCAGGACTTTCTATGAATTTGCCGATGCAGTAAAGGAGATGCTCGGTTTCGAATATGTCATGAATGTCCATCAGGGAAGAGCAGCCGAGCATCTGATATCCAAAGTATTTCTAAAACCAGGGGATGTTGCCATTACAAATTACCATTTTACTACAACCAAGGCCCATATTGAGGTAACTGGTGGAAGTAAATGTTTAGAGCTTTATTATGATGAGGCATTGAAAACAAAAAGCACACATCCTTTTAAAGGGAATATGGACCCCCAGAAAGTGAAAGATGCCATAAAAAAATACGGAAAAGATAAAGTAGGCTTTTTGAGGATGGAAGCGACTACTAATTTGATTGGGGGGCAACCTTTTTCCATGGCCAACTTAAAAGAGATGAGAAACATCTGTGATGAATATGGAATCATGTTCTTGATGGATGGAACTTTGATTTCTGAGAATGCATTTATGATTCAGCAAAGAGAAAAAGGTTACGAAAATAAGACAGTTGCGGAAATCGTAAGAGAAATGTGCGATCTTGTAGATTTATTTTACCTCAGTGGCAGAAAGAATACCTCGGTTCGCGGTGGATTTATCGCCACGAGTAATAAGGAATTATTTGAACAACTCGAACCCTGGCTTCCAGTTTATGAAGGATTTTTTACCTACGGTGGTATGTCTTTAAAGGAACTTGGAGCAATGACTGTTGGATTGAGAGAAATGGTTGAACCAGCAGTTGCAGGCTGTACCGTGGAACAGATAAAGTATTTCGTGAATAAAATTGACGGAATGGGTATCCCGGCAGTAACACCACCGGGAGGATTGGCCTGCCATCTGGATGCGAGGAAATTCATCCCGCAAGTTCCAAAAGAGCAATATATTTCAGGTTCTCTCTGTGCGGCTCTTTTTATTGCTTCCGGTATAAGGTCGATGGAAAGAGGAACAATATCAAACGACCGTTTGCCGGATGGTAGTGAAATCTATGCGGATCTTGAACTTACACGGCTTGCCGTCCCCCGAAGGGTCTACACCGTATCCCATATAGAATATGCAATTGAACGCATAGCCTGGCTCTACGAGCACAGAGACCTGATTGGCGGATTGAAGTTTGTCTCCGAGCCTCCGGTTCTCAGATTCTTCCTCGGTAAATTGGAAGCTCTTGATAATTGGGATAAGAAGCTGTGCGACGCTTTTGAGAAGGATTTCGGTTCTGATTTTTAAAACACCATAACACTATAAAATTGCTAAAATCTTATATATTCTCTCACCTTCATATCATAAGATAGTCTATTATGGTGTTTTCTCAGCTGTTATAAAGCAGCTAAGTTTTTTGTACAAAAAAGGAGAGGTAGACTTGGCTAATTTCAAGTCTACCTCATTTTTTTATTTATAAAATGATTGGATTAGTTAATTGATACTTACATCCTCTGCAAGATAAAGCTGTCCTGATGTCATTGTGTTCCATGTTTCTGCCAAATCCTCATGGATAAAATGGAATATCATCCAACGAGCGACAGTCGTTACACTTTCTTCTCTATCGAAAATCATTTCCACCAAGCTCTTCTTCTTAGGATAGTGTACAACAGTTACTTTTTCATCGGCTGGTATTTTTGCTAATTCTTTTGCTACTTCAATTGCCCGATCAAGTCCACCAACCTCATCTATCAATCCATTCGCCTTCGCTTGTCTGCCAGTCCATACACGCCCATGAGCCAACTTCTCCGCTTCCTCAAAGGTCATCCCTCGTTGCTGTGCTACATCTCTCAGCCAGGCATTGAAGTCATCCCAGTGAGTCTTCTCAAATATTTCTCTTTCCTCTTCAGTAAAATCTCTGTAATCAGAAAGAATGAGGGCATTTGGTCCTTTTGTTACGAAGTCAAATGTGAGGCCTATCTTATCATAGAAACCTTTCATGTTAAATTTGCCGCTAATAGAGCCAATGGAGCCTGTTCTGGTTGTAGGATTTGCCACAATTTTGTTTGCTTTGTACGAAATCCAATATCCCCCGGATCCAGCTACGTCCACCATTGATACTACAACCGGTTTTACCTTAGAAGTAATATCAATTCCACGGGATATAAGATCGCTTGTAAAACCATCTCCACCTCCACTGTCGACTCTAAATATAACAGCCGCTACATCCTTATCCTTTCGTGCTCTCCTCAAGTCAGCGTTGACAGTTTCATGACCCATGATTAGTCCGAGCATGATATCAACCTTACTTTCTCTTCCTGCGATTAAGCCTTGAGCATGGACGACAGCGATCTTCTTCTTACCCTTCAGTCCGAGCTTTTTGGGTTTGACCTCATCATAACGTGACTGGCTGACAGTGCGGAGTTCCTCATCTTTCTCCTGTTTAAACCTGGCTGCTATCTCGTCCCAATAGAGAATCTCATCGATAAGGCCAAGCTCTTTGGCCTTTTCAGGCATAAAGATAGCCTGGTTCATAATCTCGATGATCTTCTCCTCTGTTAGACCGCGATCTTCTTGAAGAGATTTTATGAAAATTTTCCAGGTTTCTTCCATAAGCCATTCTCGATTTTCTCTGGCTTCCGGAGACATATCTTTGCGGATTACCATTTCAGCTGCGCTCTTATAGTCTTTGATCTTATGCAGGTCTGCCTTTATTCCTAACTTGTCCAGAGTCCCCTTAATATAGGGCACTGCTGTAGCAAAGCCCTCAAAATTGACATACGCATTTGATGGCATATATATCTTGTTACAAGCTGCTGCAATAAAATAAGTCCTCTTGTCAGATGAGTCTGAGAAGGCATAAACCTTCTTACCAGCTTTTTGTACCTTCTTAATCGCTCCCCGTATTTCCTCACATTTGGCATATCCTAAATCGTTGTTCCAGTTGAGCTTCATGATTACTCCCTTAATTCGTTCATCAACACTCGCTTTTTCAAGGTTGCTCAAAATCATCTGCAGGGTTAGGGGCTTTGCTCCCATGAGCTCACTCATGATATCTGAGGATGGGTCATATTCAAAGACATCCCCATAGATGTCGATAACCAGATATGAATGGTCTCTGATCTTTTCTTTCTTGCTTGTGCTTACCCACACTATAATGAGGATAATGGCGACGATAGTAATCACAGCCATAATCGATGCAAAAAATGATTTAAAGAAATCTTTCATATGCTACCTCCATAAACATAATAGATTTTTTTCATCACTGCATTAAAACACTCACACGCTTATTATTTATTCTATATATTTATATACGAAATAATGAAGGAAAATGTTCTCCGAGAATTGCTTAAATAGCCTGTATTTAAAAAGGAGGAAGGTACTTAAAAATCCATAGATAGGGTATGCTGGAAATGTAACCAAAAATGATTCCGCAGGTTAAAACCGGTTCTCTTGATAATTGGGGTAAGAAGCTGTGCCACGCTTTTGAGAAGGATTCTGGTTCTGATTTTTAAACATATAAGAGAATTTTAAAGGTTTTCAACCACTATTAATAGTAATTCAATTCTCATTTCCTTAACCTGCTCTGCTGTTGACCGACAGATGGGCTACTATTTAAAATGAATTATTTTTTATTCAATTACTATCTCATAAAAGATGCTGGAATCGTCTACTTCGGTAATTAAAGGTTCGACATTAAGGTCTGTAGCCAATAAAACAAAATCATGAGGCCTTATGGTAGTAGCCTTAAAGCCGTCTTTACATACGATAACGCCATCACCCGTGGCCTTATAATCAATCTCCCCCAGGAGTCCATGGTCGGATTGAATCTGAAACCATTGGAGACGGTGCTCCCAGAATTGGTCTGAGTAGCTGGAAAAAAGAATCCTTCCTCCAGAGCGAGTAACGCGCATTGCTTCTTTAATTAATGTGTGCTGATCTACTTTGAAGGCTGATATGCCATTCTGGATACAGATTACAACATCAAAAACTTTATCACGGAATCCGAGTTCAACAGCATTCATGGCTAAAAGGTGGTATGATGGAGAATTTCTTAAGGTTTGCCAAGCCATCTGAAGACTGGCAAAGGAAGTATCAATGCCAATAGCAGCTTTGGCTTTTGTTCTAATTTTATCAAGAACACGTCCATAACCACACCCCAGCTCAAGGACTGCATCCGATGGATTAATTTTTTTCAGGACATACTCAATTTCAGCTTCAAGGTATTGTTTAATCCGCGGAGGAGCTATCTCATAGCATTTTTTCAACCGTTCGGCTGATAATCTCTGGGTATAATAACCTTGCATGTATCTTTAATACTATTTATGCCAGAATAAGTGATATGCTTATTTTTGCAAAATAATTTAAATCTATATTACTCTAAAATCCCCTTCTTAATATATTTATTAATATTTCCAAAAAAATAGACAATGAGCTATTATAATTACTTTTCTTCCTTTTCTTCTTCCTCTTCGAATTTTTCCTCTTCCGGTTCTTCGCCCCAGATGTGCTTATTGAACCATTCCCAATTGTGTTTTAAGCAGGCCAGATTTTCCTTGGGTTTGCTGATGCCATGGCCGAATCCTTTGTAGATAACAAATTTGACCGGAACTCCTTTATCCTGCAATCCCTGATAGAGTTTAAAGGCATTGGGTATGGGCACTCGCTGATCGAATTCACCATGTTGAATGAGCGTTGGGGTTCTGGCATTATTGATATAGGTCATAGGTGAAGTTTTCTTATATATCTCCTCATCATCCCAGGGAGTGGCTCCAAGGTAAGAGCGAGTGAAGGGATGAATGTCCGTATTGACATAATAAGTCACCCAGTCGGAAATGCCGGCACCAACGCTAATGGCTTTAAACCTGTCGCTGTAGGTGGTAATAAAGGCCGAGATATAACCTCCCTGGCTCCAACCCATTGCTCCCAGACGGTCATTATCCACGAAACCTTGAGAAATAAGATGGTCAACACCGGAGATGACATCCCAGTAATCGCCAACTCCCAGGTTGCGGTAGTTCAGCTTGCGGAAGTTTTCACCAAAACCGATACTTCCTCGATAGTTGGGCTCAAGGATAACGGCTCCTTTCGCCATCCATTGTTCGATAGGATAGTACCGATTATATCCATCAAAATATTGAGGATAAGAGATGGAGGAAGGTCCCCCATGGATAATAACGAGCAACGGATACTTCTTTTTAGGGTCGAAATCCGCTGGTTTGATGAGCACGCCGGTTATTTCAGCTCCATCCCTGCTCTTCCATTTTATGGGCTCCTTGGTACTAAGCGCCCAATCTTTGAGCTGTGATGAGAAATCAGTCAGTTTGTTTAGTTTGAAATCGTCAACATCAGAATAATATATCTCTGGATAATGGGTGGCATCAAGATAAGAGAATGCCAGTTTACTGCCACCTTCAGACAAAGAGCTGCCTTGCAAAATGAATCCGTTTCCCCTGGTAACCTGCGTGATGTTTTTAGTATCAGGTTCAATTCTAAAGAGATGTCTGGCCATCCCCTGGAAGCCGCTAAAATAAATGCCGCTCTTTTTCCAGACAATAGGATAAGCATTTTCATCAAATTCTTTAGTCAAAAGGGTAATATCTCCCCCCTCCGCTGCGATTGTACAAATGAGGTAATTAATAAAAAAATCCTCTGTACCCATTTTGCTGCTAAAGGTAATGGTTTTTCCATCGGGCGACCACAATGGTGAGCCATCCGGACCTGGCTGTTCTACTATTGTCTGGATAGTCTTATCGGCAATGTTAACAACATAGATATCGGATTTGCTCCAGGACTCAGCTCTGTTATCGGGTAGGGCATCGTATGCAATCATGGAACCATCGGGTGACCAATCGAAGGAGCCAATATGCATAGTATCTTTGTCTACCAATTTTTTGGTTTTTCCCGATTCTAACTCCACCAGCCAGAGATGGTTGACATTGAATTTTTCATCTACCACCTCGAATTTACCATATTTCTTCTCAACTGCTTCCTCCCTTTTGCTTTTTTCATCGGAAGCGGTATAGGCTATCCACTTACCATTGGGGGACCAGCGGTGGTTTCTGATATTGGTTTTTGATTCAGTGAGTTGTCTGGCTTCACCGCCAGCTACTGCCATTATATATATCTGAGTTTTCTCATTCCGTGCTGAGGTGAAAGAGATAAATTTACTGTCAGGTGACCACTGCGGATTGGAACTTGATTTATCAGCATAAGTAAGCTGAATTTTTTCGCCAGTAGAGATATTGGCAAGCCATAATTGGGTATTGTATTCGTTATCTTTCCAATTTGCCTTTCTAATAGTGTAAATTACATAGCGGCCATCGGGAGAAATTACAGGTGAACCGGGTGATTTCAGATTGAGAATATCCTTAAATGCAGGCGTTTGATTTTTTTCAGAATCGCCGATTGATACATTAACAAATATAAAAAATATAAAAAAAATAGATAAACACAAAACATACTTTTTCATTGCTTTAACTCCTTCAAAATATGCCTTAAATAACAATCTATATCCTTTACTATATCTCTTTTATATACTATATATCAATATAATGATGCAAGGTCAACAGAGATTAACTATTACCTGAGTATTAAATATTTATATGATAAAAAACAGTAATTTATATGTAGAGTAATTTTTTTATTTCGACCTAAAGCACAATATCAGCTTTTATCAGCTATTAAATATGCAGTCAAGAAGCAAAGGCGGGCAACTTTCTCAATCTTTTTTGCTAACAGCTTATCCCAGCTATCTATTTCAACGAAAAAGAATTTGGTTCAAAATTTAATATAAAGAACTCCATTATTTATTAGGTGAAAAAAGCACTCTATGAAAAAGATAAAGGTAACTTCTGTAATTATAAATTGAACAGCAAATATACAATTGTTTCCAGATTAAGGTTATTTCTATTAATCATCTATTTCTTCTTTGGTTTTGTCTTTACCGGTTTATCGGTAATTATGGGATTATATTTGGTTTCAAAGGTTCCGCCTTTGCTCAAATGGCCAACTGCATCTTCCGGATTCTTATCAATATCAACCACATTCCCATGCTCATCAACAGGTTCACCTTTATCATTTACTTTGACTATCCCGGTGGGAGTTATACCAACTCCATCCTCACCCCAGGGGCGACTAACAATAACTGCTCCTACGGGGATCACCTTACCCTCAGCATCCACTACGGTTCCATCAGACCTGAAGGTGAAGGGTATATGCCCCGGTTGAGTGCCAAATATATTCTTACCCAAATTAAAGCTCTGATCCAGCACGATTCTCATATACCCGGCAATATTGGCTTTCATTGTTTTCTCAAAAGGATAGAATATATTTCCTTTTATGTAATAGTTTCCGGAAGCAGGGTCATGATAAAGATATGATCTGGATGAGGCATAGTGTCTCATTATTTGGGCTCGTTCAAGGAGCACTTCTTTTCTTTTATCTTTAGCTGTATTTTTTAGCTTATCATCATCGAATATAATGTTTAAATCATTTTTTAAAGCGAGTTCTTTTACCAGATTATTCTCCTCCACATATTTGATGAGCTCTTCTTCGATTTCCACTGGCATTATCCCGAATAAATCTGCTCCCACGACTGTATAGTAGAAATACTCCAACTCTCCCATTTCAATATTTTGATTGTAGTAGTCCTGCAGCTTTGTCTTATCCGGTCTGGATTTTTTATAGTATCCATAATTCATTTCCTGCCAGCCAAGTTCAGCGGGCAACTTCCTCTGGAAGGACCAGACCGAATCAATGGTATTACCAACTTCTCCATGACATCCCAGGCACTGGCACAGCTCCTCAGTGGTTTGCGGTCTGAGATTCCCTTCTCGGTCCTCGATATAGGCCGAGATAACCCAGCCGGCATTATTATCAATCCAGCCTTTCCACTCCTTTCCAATAATACGCCCGGCTTCCTCTTCCTCCTCCTCTTTAGGAGCAATATCTTCGATTGTCACATTTTTCCACTTATACATATATCTTATTTCTTTCACTCTTTTAGAACGAGTACCGGGGAATTCATAATCTTTGGAATCATTATTATTAAGACCATCTAAATCCGTGCCGCACTCACTGTCGGCATTTAAATCAACGTAATGTAGAGGATGGGCAAATTCCGTACCGACGGGATAGAAACCTTTATCTACCTTTATCCCAGAAGCTGCTCCATAGTAGTATTCGGAGTCAAATTGCATATTCTTAATATTTTTCACCAGAAGGTCTAAATTTTTCTTGTAAATCTCAATATCCACTTCACCTTCTTTGGCCATAAACTCTCGGGGTAATCTAATATATATTCCGCTTACGGAGCCGGTGAGAGGAGTAAAGATAGCATAGGGGAAGAAGTTAACCGCTCTCCAGCCGGTATATTCATTATTTTTGTTTTTGACAAATCCTTCCTGATCCACATATCCGTGAGTGCCACTATCTGTTGGGTTTTCCTCAGAATAGGGAAAAAGATCGTCAGGATTTAATGCCGGAAAGAGCTGAAACTCGGAATCGGCGTGGGATAAATTATTCCAGGAATCATCACCATTTCCTCTGGCAATATTATAGGTGGCTATCCAGTTATCGCCGCGAATATAGGTGAGAATAGCCGGGTCATCTGTCTGCGGGAGACTGATGTTTTCTTCTTCTAATCGCTTAATTATTTCCTCCGGGTGAATAATATTCGTCCAAAGCACTTTATTCAGGTCCGGAGAGGGAAAACTGAAAAGTATCTGGTCTTCGGCAATGGGCCAGTTATTGCCATGTTTTATCTCTGTAAGATAATTGGTATGGCAGTATTTACAGGCATTCTGGGTTCCATAGCTGGTCTCTATCCAGCATTGAGCAGGTATGGTTGGTTCTTCATTGTAGCTGGGTTGGTAGGGAACTCCTGTATGCTTTTGAAAATCGGATGATTCAATTCCATTTTTAAAATTGTCAAAGCTTATGTATTCAGTTTTAAGACCTGTCATTTCCTCGTATTCTGTCAAATATGCTAAATCTGCTTCATCAATTTTCTCTGCTTTTTTACAGGAATGAATGGAACACAGAATAATAAGAATAGCAATTGAAGCGATTAATACTGTGCTCTTCAATTTGTTATCCATTTAATCCCCCTTATTCTAATAATTGAGTACACATTATTTACAATTTAATTTTAAAACTGAAAATAATAACGGTAACGCCAGTTTTTATAAATGTCCTTTTAGTGTTTTTAAGGCTCTCTCATCATCTATACATATTATATCTTCAAGCTTCACTCTTTTCAACAATATTACTCAGAGTATGAATTTAGCAATAAAATATTTTCAACTGCAACATGTGAATATAAAACACCAGATTAAACTAATGCATTAAATCTCTATTATTTGACCTGCTCCTCCCTGTATATATTTATCTGGATATAAAGACTTTATTTCTGATTTGTGCTGAGTACAATGAGTCGGACAGATGAGCTTTAAATCTTTGACTACATCATATTCTCTGAATCCATGTAATCCGCCAATTATTGCATAAAGCTCTCCCCATTGGACAGCCATATCCAGGATACTTTCAACACCAGGATGGGAGCAGCCTACTATTACAACCAATCCTTTATCTGTATCTACTACCAGGGATTGTTCGATATTTTTGAGCTCTCCTGTTAAATAAATGTGTTCATGGATTTTTTCAGGCTCTCTAACCTTAATGATTTCTGTAATACCATGAGTTTTTCTATATGTTGGAGGTACATAAACCTTTACCGGATTTATTTTAAGAAAATCAGGAAGGCCGCCGGTATGATCCCAGTGCGCATGAGATATTACAATTTCGTCAATGATTGCTGGATCAATATTGAGATTCTGAATATTTTCCAGAAGTATGTATCCTTTTGCGCCGGTATCAAAAAGTATATTCTTGTCGTATGCCTGTACAAGGCAGGAAAAACCCCAGTCGGCCCTGAGACCAGTTTTTAAAGCCTCATTATCATAAAGTATTGTTATTTTCATATTATTGCTCCTTTTAATTGGTAGTAATTCCTAAGAATGGAGTGATGATAATGAAATGGAATCTATACCAATAGCTAAACTGACAGATTGTAAAAGAAATTGGCAATTTATAAAAAGAGTTAGCTTACATCTTTCATAAGCTATCTTACTTATGTAATCAACCATGCGTGCTTATTTGATTCTTCTGATATACTGCATTGAAATGATTAAATATCAAGGTATTTGGTAATGTGGAATAAATTGTAGAGAAGTTGTTTTGCGTAATAAATGAATTGAACTCACGAATTGTTATAATTCCATACTTATTTTTAAATATTCTTCCTATTTTAGCTATCCATTTGGATTGAATTATATCAAAGCAAATGAAATACCCCTTTGCTTTTAATACTCTGCTTATTTCACCTAAAGCATCTCTCCAGTTCGGTATATGATGCATTACACCAAAGGACAAGACAATATCAAACTCACTATTCTGAAAAGGTAGCTGTGT
This sequence comes from uncultured Acidobacteriota bacterium, assembly GCA_964645975.1. Classification (GTDB taxonomy): domain Bacteria; phylum Acidobacteriota; class B3-B38; order Guanabaribacteriales; family CAZYAF01; genus CAZYAF01. The sequence continues at coordinate 133,235 of CAZYAF010000002.1, read as the reverse complement.
TGCATCAGCTTCTCTGAAACGAATATTCTGTATACTCTTTGTTACTCTCTTTGCCAGCTCAATTTGTTCAGGGTCTACATCAATAGCTGTAACATTTAACCGGTATTTTTCTGCCATATATTTGGATAATGCTCCGTTTCCACACCCAATTTCAAGATATTTTTGTTTTTCTTTCAGTTTAACAAATTGTAATAATCTCTCGGCTTGGCTTATAATGTGTTTAGCATGGTGGGGCCTATTCATAAACCATTTTTCGATACGACCCATTTTCATTTATTGCCTCAATATATTAAATGTTTATACTAAACAAGGTGGCTATCAATTCTAAAAATACTATTTGACTATAATAACAACCTACATACATACTGTTAAAGGAAATAATTCGTTTAAGTACCTTTATCCTCTACAGCTTTACAGGTTAATTTGAACAGTAGAGATTTTGATTATTTTTCTACGCCATACTGGTATCGACTGTTTTATCTTGCTCTTTCCCCATATGGTTTAATTTCTTTAAAGCACTTATGCCACCAAAGATAAAGAACAATACCAGAATATGGAAAGCAATTCCCAGCCAATCTCCTGCCAATAAAAAGAGCAGACCGTCTAAGGTATAAAGAATCATTCCGATAATAAAAGCCCATAGGTATTTCTTTCGCGCAAAGATACCAAAAAGAACAAATACACCTGCCACTAAAATATCCAACACTAAAGCAACGCCCATCCCGGCGGATCCAATTTCATGAGCAATAGCATCAATAACCTGGGTAATGCCCAGACCGACAATAAAATTCCATTGACCTCCGGCAAGAATAATAATCGAATTAATTATAGATAATCCTGCAATCCAGAAAAACCAATTCGCTCCCGACTTAAATGAGCGTTCAAGTTTTAATCTTTCTTCAATTGCGCTCCTGTTCTCCATATTTCCCTCCTGAATATTAGCTTTAAAAATAAAATTTCAGTAGGACTCCCCAAGCTGCATAATGAATACAATAAAACAATTATAAATAGTAGGTAGCAAAAATCAATGCTGTCTACTTGCCATAATAATCATATACATATCTAATAGTAAAGAAAAAAATATTTACTATTATCCTCTGCTGCAAATATCAGTATTGTATAATTGGCTCTAATGGGTTATGAAGAAGCATATTTCTTGTAATCGGTTCTCAAGATTCCATATATTAATAAATTTTTCCAGGTTTCATATTTACATATAGCTTCCCTCACTTCGCCTTCTCTTTGAAATCCATTCTTCTCTAACACTCGCTTTGAGGTAATGTTATCAGCAAAAACATAGGCATTTACTCTATGAAGCTGTAACTGCTCAAAAGAAAATTTTAAAAGTAACTTAAGAGCTTCCGTCATGAGACCTTTATTCCAATATTTCCTCCCCATCCAATAGCCTGCTTCAGCGTTTTTATGCGTCCAATTAATTTTAATCAAGCCTATTGCTCCAATAACCTTCCCCGTGTCTTTTAAAACGATACCAAAAACATAGCTTTTTTTAGTCTTTATTTGATAATGAGTTTTCCTAATAAATTTCACTGCCTCTTCCTCTGAATATGGATGAGGAATGGTCAAGGTCCAGCGGGCGATTTCTTTATCGTTTACATGTTCATAGATATCTTTTGCGTCGGATAATTTTAATTTTCTAATTTTAACTTTTTCACCATTGAATTCTAAATTTGAATTTCCCATACTACATCCTTTTTCTGGAATCTTTATTATGAAAAAATCAAAAAAAATGGGCTATCTGCACTCACATATGCTTTTGAATACCATAACCTTTATAGTATCAGCAACAAATAGTATAACGTTCAAGATATTTTATTTCTATCCCAAACTTCGCATTAAAGGTTAATTTGATTAATATTCAGGTAATCTTGAGTCCATTTTTACTAAGATAATAGTAAGATAAGGGATAGTTATTTATTTTAAAAGTGGCTTTTCTTATTATGTTAGTGGTTAAGGATACTGGTACTCTTTTGCCGGGATAAAACCCATTTGTATGAGAAATCGGTAAGCTGCTGGAGCTCAGAGTGTTAAGCAAAAAAGTCTCCTTTGCATATAGAGCAACTCCGTTTTATAGAGATAGTTTCTGGGAGTACTAAGGATGAAGCATTTTTCTATTTTCTCTTTTTGCTTTATAATACATCGTAAGCTCCTCCTCTTTTCTTCTGGTAATTTGTTGAATTTAAAATAGTTATTAATTTTTCCAGAAAAAGGAGCTGCGCTCAATTAAAAAACTTGAATATCTCTTTTATTATCAAATAATTACCCCAGATTTCTTGCGTCTTAATGCGAAATTTGGGATTAAATATTAGTTTTTTTTAATTAAAGAATAAGATGAACAGCTTACAAGCTGCACCACTACTATGATTTTGTATGTCCGTATTGCAATGTCATTCTTTTATATATTTTTTAACCTCTGCATGAGCATCACGCCAATCAGGCATAGACAGAACAACCTTATATTCTGATAGAGCAGATTTATGATCCTTTAATTTATCATAAATCCTGCCCTTATATAAATGAATTAAGGTGGGAATATACTCCCTGTATGGCTTTCTTTTTGATTTGATGATCTGGTCGAATGTTTTTAGTGCTTCTTTATATTTTCCGAGATTGAATTGAGTGACACCTAAGAAATAGAGAATATCGGGATTTTCCTTGTCTTCAAGAAGTGCTCTGTCAAAATATTTGAGCGCTTTTTTATATTCTCCATTCTTAATATGCTTTAAAGAAAAGCCGAAGTAAGATACAGTACCACCCATCAACTCCGGTCGAAATGCAGGAATATGAATCCCAAAATGCCATGGGTAATCAAGATCATAGTCGAGTGCGATATCATCTTCTTTTAGAGGATGCTCAATACCTTTCTCTGCATGTTGGTGGGATTTCTTCTCATTGGGAAATTCCATAATTTTTTTGTAGTATTTAACCGCTTTCTCTCTTTCTTTCCTTAAATCAGCTATTCTTCCCAGATTAAGATGAGCGTGCGGTGTCATCCACTCATACATAGGATGCTTCTCGAGTTCAAGGCAAGATTTAAAATATTTTTCTGCTTTTTCGTATGATCCCTGATTGAAGTAATTCCTTGCTAAAAAGTAGTGAATTTCCGGATTTTCCGGTTCGATCTTAAGAGAATTAAGAAATTTTTTTTCTGCGGCAGGAAAATCCTCATCCCAATAGTAAACGAGTCCGAGTTCAAAAAATCTGCCAGCTTCGAGCATTTTTTTATATCTATTCTCCAGGAGGTGTATTGATTTATGCCATTGCTTCTCAAGTTCCTCTATTGATATTTCTAATATTTCAGGAATATCGTGTTTCAAATCAGCAGAATTCCAGAGCGTAATGAATTTATCAACGCCATAGGTATCTAATAAAAACTTAGCAAAATGACCGGACGTGGGATAGGTAATAAGCCAATCTATGATTCGATAACCTGCAAGAAATTCTTTTAAAGTTGGAAGGTTACCTTCAGTGAGAAATTTTACCGTCCAATAGTCTATTGGCTTCCCATGCCACACACCATCGCCGTGAACAAGACAGGCTACTCCCTCACCTAATAATGGTGATGAAATATCTCCACCTCCCGATATTTGTCCTAACATGTGGTATGAAAGCGGATGCATATCTTCATGGGTTCCCCAGCCTGGGATATCATTGAAACTGGCACCAATAAAGGTAATTAGAAGGGTCGATGGATCATTTCCAAACATTCCCACCTCATCCATTTGCGCCACACTTTTGAAATAATAAATAGTAATTTTATAATCCTTGACTGGCTGCTTTAGTAGAGCAAAATGTTTCGGATATTCCTTTTCTTTCAATTTGCCAATATACTCAATATATGGCGCAATGGGAGAATCAGCATAATAATGCAGCTTATAATGCTTGGTTTCATGGAGGCGAATAGTATCAAAAAATTTTGCTATATTTTTTTCATTATCCCAATCAAATTCGCAATCATATGACCACTTATTCTCCTGTTTCTTGTAAAAACCTGACCGAATTACAAAGGTCTTTTGCGTAATAGCATATTCCCCTCCCAATCCGCCAACCATGAGGTCAAAGTATCGACTTCTCAATTCCTTATCATCATTTCCGGTATAGACTGCTAAAAGCTTTTCGGGATTAAAGGGATTAGGAAATATAAATCGAAGAACCTTATCTTTTTCTGCATATACCTTTCCTCCCCAGAGATAACCATTTTCTGTAAATTCTATGGGGAGCTTAGATAATAATTTTTTAAGTATGATATTCGATGATGAAGTACCAAGGAGGATTATGCTCTTCGATTTAATATCATTAAAACTGATCTCCTTGTCGGATGTAACACCAATGGTAATATTGCGATTCTGTTTGTATCCGTCCGAAATAATGTAAGCTTGCTTCCTGAGAAAATCGATAGTAGTCGAATTATTAGTGCCATAAACAATAACCAAATCTTGCTGTTTAAAGAAAGCATTAACATTCTCCCAGGTTTTCTGAGCATAGAGAATCTCGTTGCCAAAAGTGAAACATAGCAAAGAGATAAAGCATACAATATAAAATATCTTAGATGCGCATTGAGCTCTTTTCATATCAGATCTCCTCCGCGATACTTATAGTTCGATAAAGTAAAGAGAGGAATGACCTGTCATATACAATACCCCATTCCTCCCTTTATATTTTTTTGTAGGTGAAATTACTTTTTAAGATATTTTGTAGCTTTTGCATGCGCGTCACGCCAATCAGGCATAGACAGAACAACCTTATATTCTGATAGAGCAGATTTATGATCCTTTAATTTATCATAAATCCTGCCCTTATATAAATGAATTAAGGTGGGAATATACTCCCTGTATGGCTTTCTTTTTGATTTGATGATCTGGTCGAATGTTTTTAGTGCTTCTTTATATTTTCCGAGATTGAATTGAGTGACACCTAAGAAATAGAGGATATCAGGGTCCTCTTCATCTTCTCTAAGAGCTTTATCGAAGAAACTTAACGCTGTTTCGTATTCTCCATTTTTTATATGATTTAAGCAAAGGCTAAAACAGGATACCCCTGCACCTCTCATTAACTCGGGCCGGAAACCTGGTATATGAATTCCAAAAGGCCAAGGATCAGTCAGATCATATACCTCAGGAATATCATCGACTTTAAGAGAATGCTTGATTCCTTTTTGTGCGTATTCATGAGATTTCCTCTCAGTTGGCAGCTCTAAAACCTTTTTATAATAATTTACTGCTCCATCTCTATCTCCTTTAAAATCAGCTAATCTCCCTAAATTAAGATAGGTATGGGCTGTCATCCATTCGTACATGGGCGGTCTTTCAAGCTTGAGGTAAGATGCAAAATATTTCTTAGCAGCTTCATATCTTCCCTGTTCAAAATAAGTGCGAGCGAGAAAGTAGTGGATTTCTGTATTATTAGCGTCAAGTTTAAGAGCATTAGCAAATTTTCTTTCTGCAGCAGAAAAGTCTTCTTCCCAATAATAGGTTAGTCCATGCTCAAAATGCCTGCCTGCTATCAATTTATCTTTATATTGATTCTCAAAAGAACGTATTGATTTATGCCACCGCTGCTCCAGCTCCTTGAGCGATATCCCCAAAACTTTTGGAATTTCTTCTATCAGGTCTGCAGAATTCCAAAGCTTGACAAATTTTTCAATTTCGTAATTATCCAACAAGAACTTGACAAAATGTCCTGACGTAGGATAAGTAATGAGCCAATTATAAATACGAAACCCTTTGAGATAATTGTTTAATGTTGGAAGTTTACCTTCGGTAAGAAATTTCACAGTCCAATAGTCTACTGGTTTTCCATGCCAAACACCATCACCGTGAACGAGGCATGCTACCCCTTCACCCAGCAATGGCGAAGATATATCTCCACCACCTGATATTTGTCCAAGTATATAGTATGATAGTGGGTGCATATCCTCATGTGTTCCCCAAGCAGGAATATCATTAAAACTGGCGCCGATGAAAGTTACGATAAGCGTGCCTGGATCATTTCCAAACATGCCCGAATCAATCATCTGCTGTAGGTTTTTGAAATAATAGATGTTAACTTTATAATCTTTGATTGGTTGCTTAAATAGATTGAAATGCTTCGGATATTCCTCTTCCTTTAGTTCACCTATTAATTTCATATATGGTGCTAATGGAGAGTCGGGATAATAATACAGGTTATAATGCTCTGTCTCATGGAGACGAATGGTATCAAAAAATTTTGTGAGATTCTCTTCGTTATCCCAGTCATAGGTATCATCGTATGACCATTTATTTCCATCTTTTGCAAAAAAGCCAGCGCGAACTACAGCATTTTTTTGCGTAATGGAATATTCTCCACCCATGCCAAATAAAATAAATGTAAAGTAACGGCTCCTCAACTCATAATCATCATTTCCGGTATAAATGGCCATCTGCATTTCTGGATTTAAAGGATTAGGATAGAGAAATCGAATTAGCCTTTTTTTCTCAGTATACAATTTACCTCCAAACACATATCCATCTTTTTTGAATTCCAATGGAAGCTTGGGTAGTATCTGTTGGAGGAAACTATTTGAGGATGGTGTGCCAATAAGAATCAAAGTTGCAGATTTAATATCGCTGGCAGCAATTTGCTTATCCGATTTTACAGCTATAGAAATGTTCTGATTCTGTTTGTATCCCAGAGAGATGGTTACAGCCTGTTTTTTAAGGAAATCAACAGTAGCTGGATTATTTGTTCCATATACAATAGTTAGATTCGGTTGTTTAAAGAAATTATCAATATGTTCTCGAGTCTTCTGTGCTAACAGACTCTCTATACCAACTACAAAGCATACTAATAAAACTAAGCAAACAATAAAATACGTTTTGTAAGCAGCTTTATTTTTAATCATAATAAATACCTCTCCTCATCATTGTTATGCACTATTAAATTTTATTGTTCAGTATTATATCTGGTGTCGTATTTATTTTTGCCTGATCTGACGGAGATAATTCTCTACTATTTTGGCGTCCTGTTGATTGGGGAATAAACGAAGTGACTCCTCGAAGATATTGATAGCTGATTTTTCTTTTGCTAATTGTAAATACACCATGCCCAATGAATTGAGAAGCATCGGTGTCTTGGGGCCTATGGAATATGCTTTTTCAAATGTTACCATAGCTCTATCTAACTCTCCCAATTTTGCAAAAGTGACAGCAAGATTCAGCAAGGCATCATAATTATTCGGATAATATTTGAGCACTTTTTCAAACCGGGAGGCCGCTTCCCACAGTTTCCCCTGACTGGCATAGGTCAAACCTAAATAAAATAAGGGCTCGAATTTTTCCGGCTCGAGTTCAGCAGCTTTTTCGAACTCCTTTTGCGCAGCAAGAAAGTTTCCCTGCTGTAAAAGTATGGTACCTAATTTAGTAATTAAAAAAGCATTTGTAGTATCTCGCGCAAGCGCTTTTAAGACAAGCTGCTCGGCTTCTTCCACTCGATTTTGAGCAGTCAGATAATTAAACATCTCCATCAAAGGCATCTGAGCGTCAGGTTTTATCTGTAACGCTTTTTTATAGGCAGCCTCCGCCTGGTCATTCCTTTTTAAATGCCAATAAAGCTTTCCCAGAGCAATGAGCGGTCCAATATTATTTGGATTTTCCTTGATTTGCTGCTGCATAATTTCCTCTAATTTGGTTGAATAGCCAAATCGTTCACTCATCTTAATTATAAAAATATAATCCTGCTCTCCTATGCTCATGGAACTGGTAAGCATCTTAGCCGCATATTGTAAAGCAAGCTCACTTTTCCCTTGAGCCATATATACCAATGCAATATTATGCAGAGCATCGACATAATCAGGTCTCAATTCAAGAGCTCTGAGGAATTCAGCCTTAGCCTTTTCGTATTCTTTACGCTCATAATACACCAAGCCCAAATTATTTATGTTTGTCAGCCTCGTCGTATCAACTGGACCTGAAGCATCAGAGCTTATGTAGCCCAGAGCCATAAGCTTTTTCTTGATTTTATCTTTCTCATCTTCAGGTAGAGTAATAGTTGCCGGTTCACCAGCATGAATTGGATTTATCGTCTCATAGGTTTCAATGAATTGTAACGGATACTTACTCTTATAATCTGCTGAAATTGCCGATAAAAGTGGGCTACCATCCATTTCATTTGAAATGGGAAATCCGGAAAGATATAAAATGGTCGGTGCGATATCGAATAATGTTGCTCCCGCTATCTTCCCTTGAGCAATATTATTCCCCATCATTATAATAACTCCCCCATCAACACGATGCCAGGCAGCTCCTTTCCCATAAAAATCGGCCGGATCACTTCTTGGACGATCATCGCCGGATAAGAAACCATGGTCGGAAATGATAATAACGGTGGTATTTTCATCTATCGCAGATAAAAGCTCACCTACTAAACCATCTGTGTATTGATAAAATTGGTATACTGCATCTTTATATTGTTCATAATCTGCCTGCGGAATGTAGCTAAGGCGTGGCGGAGTATAATTCATAAAAAGATGACAAACAGTATCAATCCCTTCATAGTAAATAGAAAATAAATCAGTTTGATCCTGACGTAACAATTCCAGTGCAATTCGATGATAAGTCTCAGTGCTCGCTAATACGTCGCGCAAATGGTTAATCGGATTCCGCACGTTTCCCTCTTCGCTCGATTTCGACTGCTCCTTTTCCCATAACATGTTATATTCTTCTTTCCTAATATGAACAAATTGAGAAATTTCGTTATAAGAAATCTGCTGGGGTGAAGCAACAAAAAGAGGGATTTTCTTAACAATTGATTCCGGATGGACTTTCATGCTAAAGGATGCCTTATCTGAAAATGAGGTTTTGAACAATTGGTAAGCAACCTGATCGCTGACCATATATCCATTAATTGCTTCTGCAGGCCAGGTGGCAAACCAGGCTATAAAAGTGCTTGTCCTATCGAAATCTGAAAATATGTTCCACAGAGCCTTCACTTTGCGTTGACTGCTTGAGGCTGGCATACTGGACTTTGATTCAGAATCATACATGAAAAAATCCACGATTCCATGCTCATCTGCCTGCCTTCCTGTGGCTATAGTAGTCCAAAGAAGTGGTGAAAGCATAGGCTTTTGCGACCTTAATATACCCCAAGCACCATTCTCTTTGAGTTTGGCTAAATGTGGCAGTTCCCCCTTAGATAAAAGCACATCAAGGATTTCCCAATCAAGCCCATCTATTCCAATTAAAAGAATCTTATTGTTTGTATTGATTATTTTGCTCTGAATGAATGCTTTGGATGTAGCATCAGAGGGTACGGCTTTTTCTTCGGTTGAAAACTTGATTACAAGCAAAACTGCTATAAGCACAACGCATGTGCAGATTGTAGAAATTATGATAATCTTTTTTTTCATGATGTTCTTATTCTTGCTGCCAATATCCGTCTTTAAGGCAAAAACAAATAAGGTGCCTCCCAGTTAGATTGATTATAGTCTATTTTATCAATAGCATTCAACCCTACTGGGAGGCGTATAAAAATTAGAAGTCAAAGGTAACACCTAATTGATATGTTCTGCTCAAATCTAAAGCAGTAGGTTCACCATGATTCGCAGGAGCAGTACTTACACCAGTTACATTAGTATGGTTAGTGATATTATATCCTTCAAATACTACAGCGAGCTTATATCGATCGAGCTGGAAGGTTTTTCTGAGCGAAAAATCAATTGATGAGGTAGGATCCATCCGCTGACTATTTCGGTCGCCTAGGTAATAAAGTCCTGCCTGTGCACCGCTAATTACGGAATAGGGCCACCCACTTGCATAATTGTAATTAGCAGCTATCATAATATCTAATGGCAAGATAACCACCCCTGAAGCCTTCAAATAGTGGGTTCTATCAAAATCCTCAATTGAATTTTTGGGTGGAATCATATCTTCTGTATAGAATTGATACAATTCATTTCCATCGCCTCTAGCTCTTGAGATGGTGTAACTAATTAAGGCCTGGAATCTGTTTGACAACCTTTTTGATAGAACGAATTCAGCACCTTTGTAGCTTCCCTGACCATTTGGCGTATATTCAAACCATAGATATTGTGGCTCGGTGACCCGGTAGCTGAGAAGCTGATTTCTGAGATGCTTCTGATTATAATTGAAGTTAAACTTCAAATCATGGGGAAGTAACCGTTCAAAACCTACTGACCAACTAACATTATAAGGCGTTTTCTGGTCACCTGCAAGTCGGTAGCGAAATGCTGATTCAAAAACCTCCTCTCCTTCAGCTAATAAGCCTACAGGATTGTAAACATTAAATTGATCGCCTCCTCCACCAGTAGCCCACTGAACATAGTGACCGTATATTCTATCGTAGAAGATTCCGACATTACCATATATCTTCGTCTTTCTATCACCTGTTGCATCATAACTAAAACCAGCTCGAGGACCAACATTCGTAGTTTCCATTAATGACTGATATTCCACTCTCAAACCAGCATCTACTGTTAGCCTGTCATTCATGGTAATGGAATCCTGCACATAGAATGCTGCTTCAGTGCTATCAACTTGGTAAACCTGGGGAAGGAAGTAATAATGATACGCAACCGCCGCGCCAAGTCCACGAAGATCAAATATGGTTGGGCCAACTTCTCTTCCCCCACCAGTATCTACTCGACCTATCTCAACGCCCATTCCAAAAGAGTGCTTACCTTTGAAATAATTTAAATGTTCTGAAATTCGATAGCGTGCTCTATAAAAGCTGCCTTCAGATGTATACCTTCCTTTGGTAAATGTCCCTTCTGGTGTATAAACATAAAGCGTCCAGTGGGCGTCCGGATCAGTACGCTCAAAAGCTTCACTAATACGAAGAAAGGAAAGATGTGATTCTAAAAACATATTCTCATTGAAAATGTGGTTCTGAACTATAGAAACCATAGTTTTAGGCTCTTTAACAATGGCATTAAATTCCGGGGCTGCATATTTATCAAGGACAACATTTTCTGTTGTATCTCTATTAACTGCCGTAAAGAAAGACCATCTGTCTTTATTGCTCTGATGGTAATCCAACTTAATACTTCCCAGATATATCTTTGAATTTTGTGTCCGCTGGCTGAAGACCGATCCTACTTCAGCAGTGCGGTATTCAAGAGTTCCGAAAAATAAAACCTTGTTCTCTATTATCGGCCCGCCCAAAGCAAATTCATAGAATCGGCGAGTATCTGGCGCTACATCATTGAGCTGACCTGGAAATACGATTGGAGGTTTGGAAACAAAATCATTATTCCTGAAGTAGAATCCCACATGTCCCGCAAATGCGTTTGTTCCACTCTTGGTAGCCACATTGACTATTCCACCGGAATATTCTCCATATTTTGCCTGGAATCCACCTGGGATCAGTTCGAAACGATCAATTGCCTCTTGGCTGAAGACTATAGCTATTCCGGAAAAAAATGGGTCAGTATTGTTCGCGCCATCAATGCGATATCCGGTATTAGTGGATCGGGAGCCTCGAACCTTATCATCATTAACTCCGGGCATCAATTTTAGCATATCTTTAAAATTACGGTCTCGCAGCGGTAGATTCTCGATTACTTCTGGTTCTATTAGCTGCTTTGTGGTGGTAAGCGTAACATCTATCTGCGGAGTAGCAATAACGGTAATGGTCTCTTCTAAAGTTCCTAACTTCATAACCATCTCGTAAACATAGGTCTCACCGAAGTTAACCCTGATATCCGGCATGGTTACTTCCTGGAACCCTTCAAGCTCTGCTTTCAGCTCATAGGTAGCTGCTGGCACCAGAACGAACTTGTACTTGCCGAACTGGTTAGTTGTTCCCGTTAATGTGGTAGCAGCACTCACGAGTGATAATTGTACTCCCGGGAGAACCGCATCCTGCTCATCCTTGACGGTGATAATTATGGTACCGGTAAGCTCAGCCTGTCCATAAGCCAAAGATGGGATTAAAATACAAAGAGCTGCAATTACTGCAATTCCTCCCGAGAGTAACTTAGCTATAAACTTTTTCAAGTTTTTCATTTCTCCTCCCCTTATTAAATAGGTATTAGTCTTATCTCACTATCAACTATTTTTTCCTTCTATCACCTCCTTTTTTATATTTCTTTTATTCTTTGGGCTCATCTTTGCTGTAATATGAAAGCAAATAAGGACGATTCCATTCAAAGTTCCAATGTACGTCACTTAGCAATTTCCGAATTCCTTCTTTATCCTTCTTTTCGCACAACTCTATCATCTTGTGATGGTGTTCCATTAAATAGTCCTCCCATTCCGGTATTTTCTTGATTGTTTCGGGAAAATCATAAAGACGCATTTTCAACAGCTTCACCAATCTCGTGAGGAGTTCATTATCATTTAATTCTAAGAAAAACTCATGGCTTGCCAGATTGTATTTCATATATTTTGAAAAATCACCTTCGTCTAACGCTTTTTTCATCTTTTCATATAACTGCTTCAATTCTTCCACATGCTTATCATTCATCCTATCGATAGCCCTGGCTGCAGCTTTTCCCTCTAATGCACCGATAACCTGATAGATATTCTCAATATCCTTTTCTGTAAGCTTATTAACATAAATTCTTCTTCTTGGCAGTATTGAAACGAATCCTTCTACTTCTAATTGAATAACCGCCTCCCTTATAGGAGTGCGGCTTACATTTAGTTTTTCGGAGAGACTTTTCTCGTCGATAGTATCGCCAGGTTTTAATCCTCTATTCTCCAGCTCTTTTCTTAAGTAATCATAAACGCATTCTTTTAAGCTTTTATATCCGATCAAATTATTATTCATAATTGTTTAGTCTTTATTGTCAGGTACCCATAAAAATATACTATCAACTGATATATTTTATACCGTATACTAAATATGAAACTATACTAATTAAATCTTAAATATTTGTCAAGTGAAAAATTTTTTTATTTTTCCATACTGCAAGCTTTCTACACCATGTATAAGATTTTGTTTTTATAGGGATTTTAATGAATTAAAGATAATTCCAAATTATAGAGGAAATGAATTACTGGAATAAAAAAAGCAAAATAGCTGATGAGCTTTGGCGGAAAGCAAAGGTATATAAAATAATACTTAAAAATTCTCTACAAGCGAAAATTCACATGGTAAAATTACCCATAAATAAAATTAAATATTACTGCTGAATATATGCACTTGTCTTTTACAGAAATATTTATAGTGCTATATTCCTTGTTTTAATATAAAAACATTTCCCAATAAAAAGCTAAAATTAGATATCTTTATGAGCCTAAATCAATTATTTAAAGAATCACCTAAAGCTAAATTCACGGCAGCTTTCACATGAAGTCTGGTAGTGTCGAATACCGGTATGTCAACATCCTCAGGACCTATAAGCAGTGGAATTTCAGTGCAGCCGAGTATCACACCCTCTGCTCCACGTTCCTTAAGCTTAGAAATGATTTCTACATATGTTTTCTTTGAAGATTCCTTAAATCTATTTTTTGATAGCTCGTTGACGATTATACTATGAACAACCTTTCGATCCTTTTCATCAGGTACAATAACTTCTAAGCCAAAACGTTCTTTTAGCCTCGCTCGATAGAAATCTTCTTCCATGGTAAATTTTGTTCCTAAGAGTGCAACTTTCTTAATGCCCTGCTTTTTTATGGCCTCTCCTGTAACATCGGCAATATGCAGCAGGGGCAATCCCGAACCCTTCTCTATATCATCAGCTACTTTATGCATTGTATTAGTGCAGAGGACAATAAAATCTGCTCCAGCCCTTTTTAAAGATTTTGCCGCTTCAGTCAATATACTGGCACAAATATCCCAGCGATCCTGAGCACGGGCTCCCTCCACTTCGGCAAAATTGACATTATATAGAATAAGATGGGCGGAACTGTAGCCGCCAAGCTGCTCTGCAACGAGCTGATTGGCTAAGCGATAATATTCGGTTGATGATACCCAGGTCATACCACCTAAAAATCCTATTACTTTCATCTCTTTCTCGCTTTCTTTCTGAAAAACATTATCTTCTTCAGGTAAAATATCGGAAAATAAATATCTTTCACCAGATTTACTAATAAGCCTTTTCATAGATATAATGGTATTTTTATCCTTAAATGGAAAAACAGCATCGGCAGAAAATAGTGGTGAAATTATAGCTATCGAAAGAATTATCACAAATGTCCAAAGCTGTAAGTTTAATCGTATAAACATGAATCAATTCCTCCCTCTTGCTATTAAGGCAAACATTAAATTATATTTAGGGCCTATTAATAATACCATAATTTTAAACAGGGTCAACTCTGGAAATGAGTATTCATATTTAAATGAATTCAAGCAATAAATCAAGTTTTGTATTGAATATGTCTTAAAGCTTGATTAAAATTCTAACCATGACTAATCAGCAAAAAAGACTTATCTCCTTAGATGCTCTACGCGGTCTTATCATGCTGCTTATGGCAATAGACCATGCAAACTACTTTATCGCCCGTCAGCATCCCGTCGGTGAATTTTGGGGAAAACCGCTTCTTCAATACGATAGCATGCTGAGTTTTATAACTCGATTCATTACCCATCCATGCGCTCCCGGTTTCTTTTTTTTGATGGGAGTGGGCATGATTCTTTTCTCTGAATCGCGCAGAAAATTGGGATGGAGCGAAGGTAAGATAATACGACACTTCATCATTAGAGGTGTCTTACTTATATTCTTTCAGCAGTTTTTAGAGAATCCAACATGGTTTATAGGACCTACATACCTCATAAAAGCTCCAGGAGGAGAAGGAACTGTCTGGTTCCACTTCGGCGTTCTCTTTGGATTGGGTGCAACTATGATTCTCGGTTCTTTACTCATACGTTTAAAGCCCATTGTACTTATAAGCATAGGATCTATTTCAATTATTGCCGCCCAATTGCTTCTGCCTGATCCCGGTAAATCGGATTATCTCTATTCACCAATTCTGAGACTTATATTCATTCCCGGTCAAACGGGGATGATGCAGGTCTTCTATCCCATACTCCCCTGGCTTGGAGTGGTTCTTTTTGGAATTGCTTTCGGCAAATGGATAGTGCATGATGAAAAGTCCGCATATCGTAGAGCACTTATTATAGGTATTGTTCTTATGTTTCTATTTGTGGTAGTGCGAATTGGCGGAGGTTTTGGTAATATTCACCCACCTGAGCATGGAGGCATTATTAATTTTCTCAATGTTACAAAATACCCACCCAGCATAGCATTTATTTTATTAATGCTCGGCGCGAATTTGCTCATTCTTTTCCTTTTTGCACAGGCAGATGCAGGTTTGCAGAAGTGGGGAAAACCATTGGTAGTGTTCGGACGTGTCGCGCTTTTTTTCTACATTGCTCATCTCTATCTATTCTCTTTAATGGGTTTACTATTTGTGGCAAAAGAGGGACCCAGTTTACTGGTGATGTATCTCCTCTGGGCTATTGGGCTTATTTTATTGTACCCGCTGTGTGTATGGTATGGCAATTATAAGAGAGGGAAACCGGCGGATTCATTGTGGAGACTCTTTTAAGAAATTAGTATTTCTCAACAAATCTATCTAATAAATATACACTGCTTATTGCTAATCAATAAAATATCCATGACTTTCTAAATATTGTGGGATTGACACCACGTTCGGCAGCACTGTTGTCGGATTGGCGCTAACTAATTTCTCTGCTGATTGGGTTCCGGAGGATACTGCGATAGTTACTGCACCAACATTTCTTCCTTCTTCTATATCCTTAACCGTGTCCCCCACTTTAAGCAGGGTGCTATAATTGAATCCCTGCTGTTTTGTTGATAGATCAATCCCGCTGGGAAGCAATCCTGCTGCGACCAGGATATCATTTATCATATTTGGTTTGGGTCGTCCTCCACCGGCTTTTGCCCCACAGGTAGCATAATCCACCAATCCTTTTTTTCCCCAGCCGAGTTTCTCGTTGATAGCATCTGTAACTTCGGGCGGGAAGCCGCTGCCGGTGGCAATAAATACTCCTCGATCTTTTAGATATTCAAATGTTTCAGTAGTGCCGGGCATTTCTCTAATAAAATGAATGTTGCTAAGCAGTGCAGGAACAAATTCTTTATCGTGGAGATATTGTGCCAGCTTTTTTTGTTTGCTGGATAGCCATTTGGGATTAAATCGACCGTTCTTTAGGCATAAAAGATGTTTCTGGAATTCCTTATCTGTTTGGGAAGTTAAATCTCTACGATGCATATAAACTTTTTCTCGAAAGACCTCTATTTTATCCCGACCTCTGCAATCATTGAGCTCATCAAATGGCATTTCAATATCACCTTTCTTAAAGGCATCATTATAGGCTGAGATGATGAGCGGTAATTTACCCTCATATCCAGGCTTCTCCACTGTATCATCCACAGTAGTCCCCGCCATATCAAAATAAGCCACTTTTATTTTTGTTTTTTCTACCTGTGTCATCTATTTTTGCTGCTATATCAATACTATCTTCTCTATTATAAATCTATTATAATATGCCCGCTTCCCAATTAAAATATCATACTAAAAACATAGATTCTTTTGTGAAATAATTAGTTAATAATAAAAAAAAGGGCTACTTTTTAATAGTAGCCCTTAATAAAAATCTGTATTTCCAAATCAAGCAGTAATTATCTTATTTATTCTCAAGGGTGATTATTCCAGCCTCCAGGGCGTTGTTGAGATACTCCTCTACCATTTCCAGTGTAACCGTGCCGTAGTAGTACTCCCCTGCAGAAAGTGCCTCAGCGCTAACTGCACTATAAATAGCCAGGTAGCAGTTCTTGCCATCAACAAAATTTAAAATCTCGTAGGACATAATGGGATGAAGTCCTCTAACATACTTTATCTTCCTACGAAGATCATAATATTCTTTTAACGAGCATGCTATTTTCGGTACCTTCTGACTTAACTCCTTCTCTTTGGCAGTGCGGGTTAATGCTGGAACCTTTTTCTCACCCGTTACTATAAGAAAGTGACGATCAAGGCTGGCTTGATGTTCTTTCTGCAACTTTTTCAAACTGGTCTTATAGTCCTGCAGCAATTCAGCAAGTGAGCTATCTTTAGAGAGAAAAACGGATAGTGAGTCTAATGCTTTTTCCTCTCGAATAAAGGCCCAATAGAGTTGATTACACGCTTTTTTATATCCATCCAGTACGGCGGATTCATCGCCTGTCTGGATCATATTCATAGCCAATTTCAATTCGCTTCCAATTCGTGAAAGAGCGTTGCTATAGACCTCTGCAGCCAGAGTGGGAACGGCGGATTCATCAAGATTTGCCAGATAGTACATGATTGCTGCTGCTGCTACGGCATTTCGCTGCAACTGGGTGCGGTCCACATTCCACAGGTCATCATCGCTGGAATGAATGAAATCATCAGGCCAATTGGTGAACGATATTCCCGGTACTCCAACAAAACCTAAGTTAAATACCATATGGTCTGTGTTGATATGGAAGGGAATAATTCGTGCCCGATATGGTTGTCTGGTTCCGAGAAGGGATAAAATCGGCTTGGGATATGGAACTTTGCTTCCTGCTTGTGCAGCAGCGAGTTGTGCATGATTTCCCTTGATCATCAACTCTATAATGTTCTGAGTTACATCAGATAAAAAGCTTGGCCTCGAATAAGGAGTAAGACAGACGTTCTGCGTGCGACCGCCAAGAGTGAGATTAGCACCAGACATATCCTGATTGACATTTGCCAGGAACTGTAACCGCTCATCATAATTATCCATAAAATATTGTCGCTCACCGCTAATCTCATCACACCACCAGATGCGAATATCGCGCAATGGCTGCTTCATTCTCCCATCTTTAATCATCTTGATAAAAGCCCGGGCAATCTCCAGGCCATTAGCCAATCCAGTGGCATTATCATTAGCGGAGAATTTTTCTTCCTGGATGTGGGAGGTAAAGACAATATCCTGATCATGGATCTTGCTGCCGGGGATAATCCCTTCTACCATCTCCTGCCATCCTGGCTCTACAAATTCGGTATCAAGCTTAACCTTAACTGTAACCGGCTTATCGCTGGTTTCGATGAGCTTTTTGAGCTTCATTCCCTGACGATAAGACAGGGAAAAGCCAAAGGTTCCCGGTTTTTTATCCTTGCTCTCATAAGGAATAAAACTCCAGGCTATCTGATCGGGGTAATCCATGCCCCGTCCCCAACCACCATAAAGCAACATACCGGCAGCTCCTCTCTTCCAGACGGCCTGCTGCATTACTACGAAACCAGAACCACTGGCAAGGACTACCTTGCCGGCAACATCCTTGCCTTCATAATCTTTGTCAGAACTTCCATCGCCCACATCAATCAGCTCTGCTGTCAAATCAGCGCTGCGGCTATTGTTACATATTGATACTGCAACTTCTTCCCAACTGGTAATTTTTTCCTTATACGGCTCTACAACCCAGAGCTCACCTTCATTGCAAACCCAACCAATTCCGGGATATTTTTGCTTTATGAGCTTTACATCCGTCAAGCCAATTTCTTCGGCTTTCTTCTTTATGTAGAGCGCGGCCTCATGATAGGCAGGAGTGCTGCTTGCTCTATGCCATTGGGTGAGCAGGCGAATGTGCTCATAGGCAATGTCTCCCGAGATTTCGTTCACCAACATGCGGAATTCTTCATCGGTCAATAATGGCGTTTTTTGTGCATGGGCTACAAATGAAGTTGAAAAAATAATAATAATCATCAAAGCTAAAAAACAATAAAAAGACTTCACCAGTTTAAATGTTTCCATGGAATTCCTCCATAAGTATTTATTTAACCTTTGACTGCTATCTTCTGCTCCTTTTTAGTGCTGAAATAAAAATTAAGCAGCAGAGCTTAAAAATAATTTATAAAACTCGCTTTAATTCTTCTTCAAAATAACGAGCAAATGAAATCAGACTAACGTGGAATCAAGGTAAGAAAAAAATAGCACCTCCTCTCAATGTGCATAATTACTAAATAATTTTTAATATAATCAAAATTTTGTTTCATTTCTACCAAACTTTAGCAGAAAATGCCTATTTTTTCAATACAGACATTCTATAAGCGCAATTTTTTGGAAAAGAAGAAGTAATAATAATGCTGCAAAATTACATTTGCTGAAAATCCATTAACATAGACGTCTAAAAACGCAATTCAGTTTACCTCTTATAAAAATAAATTATATACAGAAATTTTATAAACGTAGACTATCTAATAAGCTAAACAGAGGTTGAGCCTTTGCTATGCTTACATCTATGAAATAATCATCATAGCAAAGGCTCTAAGTAACTCGGATTTTCAGGTTAACTTTTATTAGCTAACCTTTCTCCATAATCCTTTATTCAGATTTCTATTTTCTCTTTCTTACATAGATATCACCGGAATACGTCTCAATTTGTATCTCAGTTCCGCCTCCATTGATCGTTCCTTGCAAAAAGCTTTCCAGTCTCAGTCGATATCTCCCACCTCTCTCGCGAGCATCTTCCTCCTTCTTCTCAGTTTTTTGTTCCAATCTAATATCAAAATCACTATAGACTTCACCGTGGTCAGTTTTCATTTTCAAAGTGGCCTTGACAGTTTTAGGGAGTGTTATGTCAATATGCCCACTCACTGAACTGAAGGCCATAATCTTCCCGGGTTTTACTTCAGTAAATGTAGCTATGATGTCATTTCCCACGCTATTTACCACGACAGTTCCTGAAACACTGTTTAATGTTATTGGTCCATTTATATTGTCTACTTCAATCTCTCCATTCACCTGGTTAACCTTAATTGCCCCATTAGCTATACAATCTAAATTTAATGAAGTGTTAAATGGAACTTGAATCATCAGGTCAATATATCCAGACAAAGCCTCTGCATCTACTCTCATAACATTATTTTCTTCTATTATTTCAAATCCTGCAGTAGAGGAGTGGAGCTTTTTCATCCCCTCGGTTTTATGCTTCTTTTTCTCCATTCTTTCTTGTTCATGATACAGATCTTCTTCTTCTTCATACTCCTCAAGTTCCACAAACCTCTCACCACGTTCTATTCTGACCCGCTTCATAGGATTAATTTTCGCTTCAATAATTACCTCATTACCATTATATCCTCTTATCGTAATATCTCCTCTAAGAATATCAACATGCAATAAGCCCGGCTTCAAGGGGTCACTAAATTTAATAACGCGACGTTCCGTTTGAATTTCTTGCCCTTTAATCTTTTCTGTCTTTTTATCGATTCCCACCTTTTCTTCCTGGCTATAGCACAATCCTGTAATGGTTATCAGAAGTACGGTGGTTATCAATAGGATTTCACATGTTCTTAAATGCCTTTTCATGGTGTCCTCCTTCCTAATTATTTTTTCTTCTTTTGATTAACATATCTCCCGTAAGCGTGTCCAATTCTATTTCGGGCCCTCCATCTCCCACCCGAAAATAGACTGAATTGTTGCTTTTATAAACATATTTACCTTTTTTTCGTATTTCAAGCGGCACGGATTTATTTATATATTCCACAGGGAAATCGCTGTATGCTTCCCCAAATTTGCTTTTTATCCGAAAGTTTGCTGAAAGTGGCGACCGAAAAGCTATCTCCACATCTCCTGTGATGGTGCCAAAATAGCAGGCAGAATCAGGATTTTTATTGAAGATAACTGTAACTTTGCCATTGACTGCATAAACACGACCTGAGCCTTTAGCTCCTAAAAACTCTACACCACCGTTAATATTTTTTATATCGTAGTTTCCAATTACCTTCTCAACTTTGATCTCTCCATCACTTACTGTTCGGAGGTAAATACTGGTCTCATAGGGTATCCTCAATCCAAAATCGTACATAACTTTATATCCATACGAACGCCATCCTTTGCACCTCATGGAACGCTCCCGGCATCTGTAGGGAGCATCAACAAAAAGCTCTATAATATTATCTTCCTCAGAAATCTCCAGTTGTACCTCCCTTTTTGCCTTTTCTACCCTTTTCTGTGTGATGGCACGAATAGTTTTATGAATTACAAGCTGAACATCTTTTCCGTCATATCCTTCCACATCTATGGAGCCATAGAGGTTATCTACAATAACTTCTTTTGCTCCAGAAGGATCAGAGAAGCTCAACGTCTTTTTAATGGTCTCCTTTTCTTTAAAGGGCAGGTCAAATGCCAAAAGGCTGAAAACCAGCATACATATAATTAATGTAATCAGACTATATTTCTTCATAATTTCCTCCTTTTAGCTTAGCTGCTGAATGCCCCATTCGGCTCGTTCTTTCACAGCAGGATATAATTTATTATCTTTGATTAACTGCCTTAAAGCCTCAATTGCCTGCCTTTCCCGTATCTCTACCATGAGATCAATCAATGCAATTTGTACCAGGGGAGACCTTTGATGGGGAATAGATTGAACCAGCCCTTCTTTTACCATCTCCTTATCATGGAAAAGATAGAGAGCGTCTGCTGCCGCCAGTCGAACGTTGACATTTGGATCATAATTGAGTGTATCAAGCAGAGCTGTTAAGACCTGAGTATCTGGTTGTTCGATTCGATAAGTAAAACTTACTCCCCTCAATCGCTCGCTGGCTGATTGTTTCTCTAATAATGAGAGCGTTACTAATTGACTCATGCTGTGAACTTCATCTCGAAGTTGGGCAACTTCACCATTAACGGGCACCCTTGGCGTAAAGAAGCTTCCTATTAAAACGCCCACTATTAATAATCCCATAGCAAAAGCAAACTGGAAAGCTGGCTTCCGGGGCCACCAGCGTTCGAGCCAATCGTTGAGAATTTCGCTTCGTTTAGGAGTAGCTTTTTCATGAAGAACACCCTGCTTATAGGCTTCTAACATGGCATAAAAGCGATCATGCATTTTTTTGCTGGGCTGCTCTTCAGGCAGTATCCCTACTTTCTCCCAAAGAGAGCTGAGCTTTTCCCATTCCTTTTTGCAGGATGCACATGTAGCGATATGATCTTCTATTTCTACTCTTATGTTTTTATCTAATTCACCGGTTAACAAATCAGGGAAATGCTTTTGTGCTCTTTTACATTTCATGATGCTTTCCCTCCTGAAAGTTCGGTATATATTTTTCCTAAATCTTTGATTGCACGGTGAACGTGCACTTTTATTGTGCCTGTACGGCATCCAAGAAGCTGAGCAATCTCAGCATACTTTAAACCATGAAATCGACTAAGAATTAATATTTCTCGCTTTTTACCAGACAATTTACTCAATGCAGAACGCAGAAGATGAAACTCTTCCTTCTTTTCAATCTTATCCTCTGGAATTGGGTATTTGCTTTTTGGTTTGTATATTTCTTCATTCAACTGTTCTTCTTTCCTATATTTTCTGAAATGATCAACATAAATATTATGGGCAATTCTATACATCCAAACCGCAAATTTGGCCTGACCTCTATATGTAGTACGATATCTCATAATCCTGATAAATACCTCCTGCACTAAATCTTCGCTGAGATTTCTGTTTCTCGTTAGTCGAAGAAAATAGTTAAATAATCTCTTATTATGTTTTTCAAATAATAGTCCAAGCTTGTCCACATCGCCGTCTCGAACCTTCTGCATCAACTGATTATCTGTAGGCGTATTCTGCGTTCCGTGCCTCATTTACTGTCCTTTCATATAATAATACTGATGTTATAAGAAAAGGTTACACCAGAAATGTGCAAAAATGGAAGATTTTATTCTAAATAAAACCTAAAATAAAGGCGGGACATCTCTATAAGAAACAATTACTAAAATTCAATATATTAACTATAAAACAAGAGCATATCCTATCTTTACAAAAAAGGTACGGTCTGTTTGCGTTAGATCGATGCTTCTTAATCCTAAATGGTTATCGGAGTAACCCAGAAAAAGTACGGTTTGCGGATTAATCTTGTAAGAAAAGAGAAACTGGGTGAAAAGACGATTGGTTTGCGGTTGTACAGGACTAAGGTACAGTTCCGTGTCTCGTTCTACATCCAGATACTGAAGAATTGCCCGCACAAAAGTTCGTACATTAAAATGATATTTTATATTGGCTTGAGTGAGGTTGGCCAGATATATGCGGTTGCCTTCAAAAGAAAGCCGCTCCATGCTGTGTTTTAGATTTATATTTACGTGCTGACCAAGACCTAATTCCATGCTTGGTTCAATTAGATGTATAAATGCTAATCTTGAATTGTTGTAGTCAATGTAATCCCCAATGCCCGAATAGAAATGAAACCAAAGACCACTGGAAGGTTTGACTTCGAAAATGGTCTCAAAACCATTTAAATCATACATTACTCCATTATAGAATTCCTTTATAAACATGCCCGTGAAATGAACCATTGACTGTAGAGGACCTTGATAATTACCGATCAGTAATAATGTCTGATCAGTAAGATTACCTTTATGGTCTTCAATTCGTTCTGTATAAAATCCAAACCTCATTTGCGTATACCAGCTTTCTGGTTTTCCCCAAAGTAAACGCTGTATTGATCCAGTAATTTTACGCATGTCTACCCGGGGTATAAAACCGAAATCTGCTCTAAAACCGGGGGACCTGTCATCATATTCAGCCATCATCCACCAATTGCGGCTAAGGTGTCTGAATTCTGCATTTATAGCATTCCCACTAAAAGGTTCGCTATGCTGATTATACTCTTGGGCAAATGTTTCTGGATAAGCAGTATCTGAGCGAAGGTACTGGAAACTCAGGGTGTTCGTTCTGGAGAGTCTTACAAAACCATCAAAACCGAATGCATGGTTATGATAATCTTCTGAAGTACGGCCGGTATAGAGAACTCCGATAGTTGATGCCTGTCCAACATCTCGCCGATAACGGAACACGCTGTTGAAAACATTCTGATCCAGCGACGCAGGAATAGACCGCTGGTTGGATGATAGGATGAGGTTGTTAACACTATCCTGGGTGGAGAAAAAACCTATGGCATTCTTACCTGCTTTTCCCGTGAGCTTGAGTCCCCCATAAGGATCAGCAACGGTACGAGTAAATACTGCCTCTATTGGCGTGAGAAAAAAGTCTGCACCTTCCAGAAAAAAGGGCCTTTTCTCAGGGTAATAAAGGGCATAGCGAACGTTAACATCCAACTGAGCCACATCGGCTTCCACCTGGGAAAAATCAGGATTCAAGGTAGCATTAAAAATCATATTTGGCGTAATACCCCATTTAGCGGTCAGTCCCGGCTCCACATCTATTTTACCTGCTTCCATATTGCCAGCAGGGAAGTCTTCTCTAATATTAGTCTGACTTGATGTTAATGTAGGATCAAATTCGAGATTATGGCCTGGTGTTATACCCTGAAAGCCAGTGAGTTTATTAGCCTGGCATAAAAGACAGGCGTTATTTCGGTCAGTGGGCATGGAATGCATTCGATGACGTATGTTACGGGGATAAGAACGTTCTGCAATAAAACCCCAGGTCTGCTTTTCTACAGTGCGAGGAAATCTGAGCTGATTGAAGGGAATGGCAATCTCAACTTCATACCCTTTTTCTGTAATTCTCCCGGCAGATTTCCAGATTGCGTCCCAGGAAAAGTCCTCATACCCTTCCAACTCACTAAAATTGGCATCCGCCTGAACGCCAAAGGGATTCACTCGAAACTGGAATGCCCTGCGCTCATCATTGAAAGGATCAATCAAAATGCTGATATGATCATCCTGTATTAAGGTATCGGTAGCGTCTCTATCCATCAGATGAGCACGAATTTTCTCGGGTTCGGGATCATAAGCCCGAAAAGCCACGTAGAAATTATTGTTATCATACGTGACCAGGCAATCGGTTTCCACCGGTGCTGGAGTATTATCTCCGGGCCACCATTCGTAAGGAACCTTAATCACGGCTGCATTTGTCCAGGCTTGTTCATTGAGTACACCATCCACTTTAATCTCAGAAGTTGCAGATGATACTGTGTAGCTAAGCGCTGATGGATTATCCTTGATTTCTTCTTTGTTTTGAGTGGCAGGCTTTAATAATCTCCGGGGTGCTTCTGAACCTTGATTAATAGATTCATTTCCGAAAGAACTCATTGCATTTATTATTAGCAGGGAAATAAATAACAGAGTAATCAGTATAAACCGGAATTTTATCATCGTTACTGCTCCTTTGAAAAAATTGAATCAAAGGAGGATAGCAACTCGTCTTTTCATCAACAACTGATTCAATATTGTCATAGTCAATTCAAGATCTACCCTCCTACCATTGTTCAGCAAACAAAGGTTCAATCTCTGGAACGCGAAATAGATGGAAAGTGCCCTTTTCTCTGGCGTGTTTCACGCATCCTGAAAATGTGGCCTCTTCGCATTTCCCATCAAATATAAGTGTTTCAGAACCATTTGGCAACATAAATTTTATACGAGAATCATCTAAACATACAATAGTTTGTGCAGGAATAGTAATATCTTTTAAGGGGAGGTCTATGACTACGGTCATGACTCCGTCTTCTAAAGAAAAATTCGCACAGATTAAAATCCATTTATCCTGTAACTTAAAACCACCAATCCAATTACCTTCGACATCTGTGGAATTTTTACTATCACAAAAAGCAAAAACGGCAAAAAATAAGAGAATAAAAATTATTGGCTTTATTACCACGGTTTTCATTATTTTCCTCCTTAAATAGGTATTATTATTAAAAAGCAACCTTCTTTGAGCGATTTAATGTACAAAGACAGTTTTAATTATCTTTTAAGGTAAAATTATTTTTTGAAGAATTAATAACATAATGTATTATTCTGTTCTTGCTTTCATTTTTAAATTACTTAATACCATTTTTAGTATCTTATAATCAGCTCTCTCTATAATAGTAAGACGAAATAGAATGCAAAAAGGTTTACCTAATGAAATAGTTATAAGAAACAAATGTTTTTGATGTATCTTAAATAGGGCAATACATACCATATGAAATTGTTTAAAAATTTCGAGGCAACCAGAAAAACTGATGGTGATAATATCTTCTTGGTCAAGTTCTCTTATCGCTGGAGCCTGTAGCAAATAAAACAATTGTAAATATCTTTTAGTAAAAAAGAGAAACCACAAATAGATTTAATAACTAAATCCTTATTAACCCTATTAAACACAAAAATCAATTGACAACCTCACCCTTACTTGTTATTACATAACAAGATAGGGAATAATCATGCCAGTTAAGATAAAGCATGCAAAGGGTGAAGGATTAAATATCCGTTCTAACCACAAAATTAAGCTTGAAAACCATAGACGGAATAAAAAACGAAAGGAGAAGCCATGAAAAGACTTGATATCCTTAGAAGAAGCAACATACCTGTGACTTTTCTGTTATTAACAACCATCTGTGTTATGCTCATACCGGTGATAGTTAACGCTGAGGTAGTAAAAGTAGAAATAACCAGCCGGGAAGTGGTATCCAGCTCGGCGGAATATGACCGCTTCGGTCCCTACGAGGTAATCAAGGGAATAATTTACCTTGAAGTGGACCCAGATAATCCTGCTAATCAACTGATCGTGGATTTGAAACTGGCCCCTCGAAACAGCCGCGGAAATGTTGAGTTTTCTACAGAATTTGAGCTGCACAAACCGGTTAACGCAGCTCGCGGTAATCATCGGCTGCTCTATTTTGTCAATAATCGCGGCTATATGGCAGATGAATGGTTTTTCAGCTACCGAATCGGTAAGAACTGGCTCTACAGTCAGGGGTGGTCATATTTGTGGTGCGGCTGGAATTGTGATGTGCCTGAAAGTGAACGCAGACTTAGCATTAACGTTCCTGTGGTAACAGAAAATGGTAAAACCATCACCGGCAAGGTTTACACCGAGATCATTTCCTACGCCGATGATGTGATTTACAGCCAACCGCTTGTCTGGGGAGGCTCGGTGGCGTATCCACCCATAACCATGGATAATTCCCATGGTTTCTTAACCAAACGGCAGTATCGATGGGAAGAACCGATTGAAATAGCGCGTGACGGATGGTCCTTTGCCCGCTGTGAAAATGGCAAGGTGGTGCCTGATCCGGGTAATCTCTATATCGCGGAAGGTTTTATACCAGGCTGGTTGTATGACCTGGTGTACACCGGCAAGGACCCTAAAGTGACGGGGCTGGGCATGGCTGCTATCCGGGATGTGCTCTCCTTTTTCAAGTATGAGAAAAGCGATATGCATGATTTCATAAACCCGCTGGCAGATGTTGTTGAATATGCCTATGCCTGGGGCCATTCCCAGTCAGGCCGGCTTTTGAATCATTTTGTCTACCAGAATTTCAATGGAGATGAAAAGGGGAGAATGGTATTTGATGGCATCTTAGCCCATTGTCCCGGGGCGGGCAAGGGACAATTCAATTCCCGCTTTGCTCAGTTTACTCGTCACGGCAGTCACCACGAAGACAATCTGTACCCCATCGATTTCTTTCCCTTTACCACGGTCGAGCAGCTCGACCCGATCACGGGAGAGCGCGGCGACACCCTGGCCAGGGCGCGCCAGTCCGGCTTTCTGCCCAAGATGTTTTTCATAAATTCTTCCACCGATTACTGGACCCGCGCTGCTTCTCTATTGCATACCGATGTTGAGGGGAAAAAGGATGTTAGCATCGATCCCAATGTGCGCATCTATTTAGTCGCCAGCAAAGCTCATGACGAAACGCGTAGTACCAGCATCATCGCTCGGGCTTTGCTAACAGCATTTGATCAATGGGTCAGCCTGGGTATTGAACCACCGGCATCACAAGTTCCCAAAATTTCTGATGGTACTTTGGTGGACCTGGAAACCTGGCGCAAAGCTTTTCCTGATATTCCCGGAGCTCAAAAGCCGCCATCGTTTTATCATCCTTACCGGTTTGATATGGGGCCTCGCTGGCATGCTGAGGGTATTGCCGATCACGCACCTCCCAAAGTTGGACCCTGTTATGTGTGTCTGGTTCCGCAAGTCAATGAGGACGGACACGAAATAGTGGGTATTCATCTGCCTGAAGTGGCTGCGCCGTTGGCCACATCTACTGGTTGGAGATTGCGTTCTTCGTCGTTCGCGCCGGGCACTTTAAGGCGTAATGGTGGTAGAGTTTGGCCTTTACCTGTTACTGCTGAAGAACGTAAAAAGAATAATGACCCCAGAAAGTCAATATTAGAACAATATCCTACCAAAGCTGATTATCTCCTTCAGGTGACAAAGTCTCTTTTAAATTTGAAAGCTCAGCGTTTTCTACTGGATGAAGACGTTACCAGATTACTGTTGGAAGCCGCTCAACAGACATATTGGCAAACGAAGGAAACATCACGGATTAAAATTAAAGAAGTTTTAGCACAGCCTGCTGAAGTGAAGACAGGAGACACATTGATCCTTTCAGTGGTTTTCGAGGGATTAACAGATGATGTCTTTAGTATTCAGGCCGAGTGCCGAGAAGTAAGCGATATGTATTATAAACTCAATAACAAAGGTAAAGATGGTGACGAAAAAGCCGGCGATAATGTCTGGTCTTGCAAGGTTCAAATCCCATCCTATGTACCTGCAGGACAATTTCACTTTGATTTTCAGGCCTATGATAAGGACTTGAATAGAATATATCTCAGAGGTACTGTGAAAGAAGGAATAGATGAATCCGGATCAGTCATTTTTACGGTAAAATAATGTGATTCAACTGACTGTGAGATGGATTAGCTTACTAAACACGGTTTTTATGACTTAATATATGAAGCCTCCAGGTTGGAAGTTATAAGCTCTCTGAAAATCTCAAATCAAAATTACAGGTGATATATCTGCATCCATGGATGGATTTAAGCTAAGCTGCCCAGTTATAGGCCATAATTCTAGTTTTACAGGCACCTCAGCTCAGGATGATTATATAGACTTTTAAATGTAACTTTCCCTTTTAAATTATTAATTAATCATAATTAAGGGAAATAGTTTTAATTTCGAACTTACCTAAATCAAATGTAATTGATTGCCCTTCATTTTTAATGGGAGCTAATTTCTTCATCTCTAAAAAGTCCACTTCAAAAGCAGCCTTTATTCTTTTTGGTACTTTCACTTCTACTTGAGTGGGCGTACCGGTAGTCTCATAAACTCGCAAAATTATTCCATTATTATCTTCAGCTTTTTTAACGGCATAGAGTATAACATTCTTCGGAGAAACTTCAAAAAATGAAAACTGATTAGGGAGCTTACCTGAATGACTGGGTGAAAGCACTGAATAGAGCGGATAGTTATATTCCTGTCCTCTTCGATATACGGTGGCTTCCTTCCAG
This sequence comes from uncultured Acidobacteriota bacterium, assembly GCA_964645975.1. GTDB lineage: Bacteria > Acidobacteriota > B3-B38 > Guanabaribacteriales > CAZYAF01 > CAZYAF01. Next base: position 104,111 of record CAZYAF010000002.1, on the reverse strand, counting down.
TCTCCTTGGTGCGGATAGAGCGCATATTGAATTAAGTGCTTTCCCCTATCGGCTTTAGCATCAGGCCAGATGGCAGATTTCAGCAAGCTCAGCCTCATTTGATTTCCTTTAATGTCATGTCCGTACTTCGACCTGTTCAATAGGCTCACCCCATAACCATCAGCAGAAAGATCAACCCATCGCTGGGCAGGAAATTCCCACTTTGCCTTTTCCATGGGTGATTGGGGATTTGTCGGTCGGGAATAGACAGCATAGGGAATTTCAGCAACGAGGTTCTCTGCCTTCACATTCACGGGAAACGAAACCTTCAGTAAAGTCTGGGTTTCTTGCCAGTCGGCTTTCAATCTCATTTCGACTAATGGCATTCCCTCATACAGACTGATATCTTGAATAAATGAGGAGTTCCGAAAATCTCGAGTAATTCTCAGACGGCATCTTACAGGTCCACTTTCAATCACTTGAATCTCAGGTGAAGGCATCGCAAGCGGATATTTTTCATAATCAGTAGCGATATTCCAGGCATCCCAATCCTTTGGTTTATCTGTAAACGCCTGAAGCACATTCCCCTCTCCAGCTAAAAGCTCTTTATTATTCCTTTTATCATAAACACTGCTCAGCCACCCCATTTGATTTATGGTAATCTTTAGATATTCATTTTCCATGGATGTTGAATCAGCTTTGAGCTGGCCTTTATTATCTTTGCTCCCGGGTAAAATCCTATAAACTGCATATCCCAGTGAAGGAACCTCTGCGGGGAAAATAAGAAAATATTTTCCGTCTTCTTCCACAACCTGAGAGGATATCTCCTCTCCTACTGGATTATAAACCGAAGCTGATTCCTTCACCCATTCTATCTTGGCTATGTCTTTCCTTTTCCAGGGCAGGGGATTGAAAACTATAACTGCCTGGCCTTCTCCTTGGGTATTTACATGCTGAGCAAGATTGGTTAACGCATCCTTAAGAACAAAGTGCCCAATCTTTTTCAAAACATCGTAATCCTCTTTGGCATCAACATAGACTTCAGGAATGCTACTGCCGGGCAAGATGTCATGAAACTGATTGAAGAGCAAAATTCTCCAGGCTCGTTCCAAATCATTCTTATGATAATGATGACCGAACAGAGCAGCCACAGAGGAAAATTTTTCTCCTGATAAGAGAAGCACTTCGGATTCTCTATTCAATTTTTTAATGTCGGCCTGAGAGGTGTATGTTCCTCGATGATATTCTAAATACAACTCATCATTCCAGATGGGAAGCTTATCTCTATATTTCTCCAATTCCTGAAAATAGTTTGAAATCTTTTCATGCTTCCAGGGTTTAAGAGAAGAGAGTACCAGAGCCGAGTTTACTTCCTTCGGCGTAGGCCCATGGCCACCATCGCCGGCCCCATAGAGATAGGCAATTTCCTTTACATAATCATGAGCAAATAGATTATCATATTTTTCACAAACATTTTCAGCATTGAAAATAGCCTGGTCTTTAAGCAGTCGGTTTTGTTTTTTAAACTTTTCCAGTTCATCCAGGTAAGGCTCGGGAAAGGTACCATATCCTCTAATTCCCAGATACGATAATACCTGAGATCCATCTGGCGCCTGCCAGATAAAAACATTAAAAGGAAATTTATTGGTGTCATTCCAGAGAATCTTAGTCGTTACAAAATATTTGGCTCCTGTTTTCGCTAATATCTGGGGTAGGTTCCAATTAAAACCAAAACTATCCGGTATCCATGCAACTTCACTTATCCTTCCAAATCTTTCGAAAAAATATCGCTGACCATAAAGCCGCTGCCGTATGAGCGATTCACCATCGGGAAGATTATTATCAGGCTCCACCCAGTTTCCGCCTACTATTTCCCACCGACCAGCTTTAATGGCGCTCTCGATCTCTTTCGATAATTCTGGAAAATATCTCTCCGCCCAGAGATAAAACTGCGGGACACTCTGGGCATAAAGAAAAGTCGGATGCTTTTTAAGGTGATCTATAGCCTGAGCAAAGGTAAAGCGGCATTTTTCAACGGTATTATACTTTCTCCATAACCAGGCAGCATCAATATGAGATTGACCAAGTAGAAAGATGTCTAAATCTCTGGCCAAAGCATTGCTCTCCAGCAAATCCTTTTCTGCTTTTGTTATTGCACTATTCAGCTTTGCTTTAGCTTTTTCTATTGATGAAAGAAAAGCTTTCCTGTTCTTAAAGCTCTGAGAAAAATCAATCGAATTCAAAGTTTCATGATATATCTGCTCCACTTCCTCTAATGTTGCGGTTGATAAAGACAAAGAATGTAATACAGATTTTACAGATTGAAAATGAAGCCAATAGTCCTTCACTCCTGGGTCTTCATAACTTAATCGAGAGAAAATTTGCTCTGGAGTTAAATCCGGTAGCTCCTTGCCTAAGGTCAGAGCAAATATTCTCATATTTTCCGCATCGGAAAGACCTACAGACTCCAATTCTAAATCAGGATTTACCTCAAGCACCTGAAGCCATATTGAAGGTGAGCGCGATACCTTTCCAGCAGATGATAATCGATATGCAGCCTTAAAAGCAGTTTTTTCCGTAAAATCAGGTTCATGGCACCAATCAGAAAGATATAATAACTCCTGCTCAAATCCTCCCTTATAATTAAGAGTTACCTCAATGGATGAAGGCCCATTAACACTGGAGCCAAGAACATAGAAAGCTCCATATTTTCCCTTGGGAATTGTTATCTTTTGTTTATGAGGTATTAGACAGTTATTTTCCCCATCCTCTTTTGAGGGAAAAAGAAAAGGAATACTATCGGCAAATACTTCACCGGTTTCTGGAAGCTCATCGGCAGGATAACAATTCCTATCATCAAAATTACCGTCTCCTGGATTTTTTAACCAGGAAACGCCATCTCTATTAAAAAAATGCTCTAAAGGAATACGTGCATATTTTTTTTCATTGACTATATGAAATCCTGCAAAAATCAATACAAAAGATATTAGAAAGAATAAATATATTGAGTATTTAATTATTTTCTTAAACATTATGATAAACCTCCTTTAAAAATGACTAAGATAATATTATAATAATAAACATCATACGATAAATCAATTTAATTTTTGATAAATCCTTTTATTTAAAAAATGGATTTATCAAGAGATTTTTTACGTGCGGGAAATAAAGAGGGAAAGATGAAAAGTGGGAAATACGTAATTTTTTCAGTCTCTATAATTATCATTTCAAGCTTCAATTCGCTTCTTATAGGTCAATATGCACCTGGACAAATTGATGCCTATCGTTCTGCTAATAAAGTACTAATAAAAGTCAAGCAATCCTACATGAATGCAGAAGATGTTCATTTGCCTTTTAAAGAAGTAACAACCAGGCTTTTTGAATATGCCGGACTCGAAATCATCAAAAATGACCACGAAAATTCGGACCTCACTATTATAATCGAAGCAACTGGGCAAGCAAAAGGCGGCCCATATGATGGTGATATCTCCGGTTATCATTATTCTGGTGCTTATTTATCAGGTACAATCAAATTAATGATGTCAGGCATAGCGGACTATGTAAAGCCTTTCGCCGGATACATTAATCCTCCAACTACTATATCACAGCTATATCCAACTCCTTCTTCAGCTCCATTTAAAGAGGTAATGAGCCTAGCAAATTCTTTTCTACCTAAGATATTAGAAATAATGGTGAAACTTTATGGTTATAAACCTCTCGTTGGAGCCTTACAAGACGAAGATTTAGAGCTGCGCAAGCTTGCAGCACTCAAGCTGGGCAATATTGGCGAAGTCCGTGCGGTTGAACCTTTGATCGCTACTCTCAAAGAGGGAGAAACTTCTGAAAAATTGCAGGTAGCAAAAGCATTGGAAAAAATAGGAAAGCCAGCAGTTCAATTATTAATACATAGCTTGCAGAATGAAGACCCGGAAGTACGAAAATATGCAGCAAAAACCCTGGGAGAAATAAGGGACAGCCGAGCAGATATGCCGCTCATAAAAGCCTTGCAAAACAAGGATACCAAAGTTCGCATGTATGCAGCAGAGGCTCTGGGTAAAATTGGAAACAAACGGGCAGTCAATCCTCTCATAGCAGCATTAAAAGACGAGGATGACGAAGTGCGGAAATATGCGGCTGAAGCACTGGGAAGAATAAAAGATAAAAAAGCTATTGATGCTCTCATAGCGGCATTAAAAGATGATAATTGGTGGGTACGAAGAAAAGCTGCCGATGGCTTATCGAATATAGGCAAACCTGCTGTTTCGGCTTTAATTGCTGCCTTGAAAGATGAGGAATGTTGGGACCGAAAAAAAATTGTAGAAGCGCTTGGAGCTATAAAAGATAATCGGGCAATAGAATCCTTAATAACAGCCCTGAAAGATAATGACCTCAATGTCCGCCAAGAAGCAGTTAAAGCTCTGGGCAAAATAAATGATATCAGAGCAGTAGAACCTTTGATTGAAACTCTGCAAGATGAGGATGTTGAGGTGCGGAAATATGCAGCACAGGTACTGGGAGAAATGCGCGACATTCGAGCTGTTGAACCACTTATTGCTCTTTTTGCTGATTTTGACTCTTCGGTACAAAGAAATGCAATAGAAGCTATGGAACAGATAGGAGCCACAGCCGTGGACCCCCTAATTCATACCCTACAAAATGAGCACCCTGCTATCAGAAGTAATGGCGCAGAAGTATTAGGTAAAATAATGGATATACGCGCGGTTGAACCTTTAATCACTATATTAAAAGATAATGATATTCAAGTTCGGAGCAAAGCAGTTGAAGCTTTGGGCGAAATTATGGACGAGAGAGCAGTGGAGCCTTTAATTGCTATGCTCAATGATGAAGAAATAGTCGTCCGAGAAAAAGCTATAAGCGCGCTGGGCAGAATAATGGATAAGAGAGCTGTTGAGCCTTTAATTGTTATGTTAAAGTATGAAAATCCAACTATTCGCAAACATGCAGCAGAAGCTCTGGGAAAGATTGGGGATAAACGAGCTGTTGAGCCTCTTTGCAGTATCCTTAAGGATGAGGATTGGTGGGTGCGAAGCGCTGTGGAAGATGCTCTGGAGGAAATAGCTATAAAAACTGATGATGGTGAGCTGAAAGAAATTTGGTTAGATGGTGGAAAAACCAGGATTAGGAAAAAAAAGAAAAAGGAAAAGCCTTAAAATCAAATTGTAGAATAACACCAAATAATTCTATTCTGTACAGTCCATAATATTAAATTTTCTTTTAGCAGATAAAAAACCATTGACAGCAATAAAATATAGGTGTAAAAAAGTTATATAATATATCATATAACTGTAATTGGAAGGAAAATTATGGATACAATGATATCCTATTGTGGTCTGCAGTGCCATAAGTGCCCGGCTTTTTTAGCTACCAAAAAAGATGATGATAACGAGCGAAAAAAAGTAGCCGAAGAGTGGTCCAAACATTACAAATCAGATATTAAACCAGAGCATATCAATTGCCTGGGGTGCACCTCAGGAGAAGACCCTATTTTTCAGTATTGCCGGGTATGTGAAATACGTAAATGCGCTCGAGAGAAAGGACTGGAAAATTGTGCTTATTGCGATGACTATGCCTGCGAGAAGCTCAATGATTTCTTCAAAATGGTACCAGAAGCTATGGTCACCCTGGAAAATATCAGGTTGAATCTATAGGGATTGAGATTGAAGAAAGACAGTTTTAAAATTCACGAAAAAAAAACAACTATCAAAGTTGCCCTTTCAATTAGTTCAATTAATGCGGGGGAGGTGGCTTAAAAGGAGATAGCTTATGTTAGCCTTTTAATTGATAACTACTCATCCTCCCCCGCCGCCCTCAATTATTTTCCAAAAATTATCTCTTCTGAAGCCTTGTATTTTTATTGATAAAAAATAAATGCAAAAATTATTAACTCCACACTCAAGCTATACCCACAGTTTTCTATAAGTTTATCTCCACGATACTCTCTTAAAATTCGTTGTGAAAAGCTCCATTTCCCAACCTGTTAAAGGGCGTCAAAAGTTCTATATATTAAGCTCTTATTCCATGTCATATTTAAAAATCGATAATCAAAAATACATCAGATTGACACTTAATAGTCAAAAAAAAATTGATAAGAAATTAAATATAAGTTATAATATTGTGGGTGTTTTATTTAATCTCTTATTAATTAAATAGTAATCTATATCCTGAGGGAATAATGGAAAAGAAGATCTTTTTTTATTTAGCCTTTTTATTTATTTCGTTTCTTCTTATTGCTCAAGCAACTGATAATGAAAAAGTAATCAGAGTGGGTGCAGAAAGCGATGTAGATATGATTAGCCCCTGGGAATCGGGATATGCAGTGACATCAAAAATATTCTGGAATGTATTTGAACCGTTAGTGGCCTTCGAAGAAAAAAGCACTACCATTAAACCTTGTTTAGCCACATCATGGGAGGTAAGCAATAATAATCGTATCTGGAGTTTCACATTAAGAGAAGGAGTGAAATTTCATGACGGCAGCACTTTAACAGTTGATGATGTAATTGCCTCTGCGAATTTATTTTATCAACTCGATGCAGAAGTGGAAAAAATTGATAGCCACACAATTCGCTTTACTCTTCCAGAGTCTCATGCTGGATTTTTAAACGAGCTGGCTGATATTGTGTATGGTATCGCTCCCGCTAAGAACGCTATAGAATACAAAGCTTTGAAAGAAGCTGGCATGTTGGAAGATTATGTTCCTATAGGAACCGGCCCTTTTAAATTCTCCCATTGGGAAAAAGGCAGGGAGATTGTACTGGAATCCTTTGCAGATTATTGGCAAGGACCAGCTACATTGAGAAAAATAATTTACCATATCATCCCAGAAAATGAAACTCGTCTCATAGCTTTAGAAACTGGCAAGGTTGACGTCATTGATGTGATCAATCCATCCTATCTACCACGAATTAAGAAAAACCCGGACCTGAAAGTTGAAAGCATTTTCGGAATGAATATCTGTTTTATTGCTATAAATACCACTCGAAAGCCATTGGATAAAATAAAAGTCCGCAAAGCACTTAATCTCGCAGTAAATAAGAAGCAGATAATCAAAATATTCTACCAGGAAGATTACGGCATTCCCACAAATAAAGTTCTATCACCGGCTTTCTGGGAATCTGATAAATCTCCCAAACCCGGCGACTACCGCCCGGAAGAAGCAAAAAAACTACTAATAGGCTCTGGACTAAAACGAGGTCTTTCTCTCAGTCTGCTTTGCATTCCTACAGCGCGCCCTTACCTCCCCGATCCCAAAGGAATGGCACGTGAGCTGAGGAAGCAGTTCGCGGAAATAGGAGTAGCTTTGAACATAATTATTCCTCCATCCTATTCTGAGTATGACTTCATTATAAGAGAAGGAAACTACGATTTGACATTAGCAGGATGGATTGATGTAACTGGTGATCCCGATTATACCCTGCGCAACCTGCTGAGCAGTACCGGTGCATTATACAATGAGTCGCATTGGTCTAATAAGGAATTTGACATAAAATTACAGCAAGCTCGAGAGCTCTCCATTGATGATGAGAAAGGGAAATTTAAATTATATAACGAAGCAGAAAAGATTTTTCAAAAAGAAGTTCCATGGATACCGCTTGTCCATACTAAAATCATGTTAATTCGCCACCGCAAGGTAAAAGGACTCCTATTCTATCCCAGCAGCATGATCTCTTATCATAAAGCAACCATTCAGAAATAGCTACTAATCAGTCGGGGAAAAGAGGGATATTTTTCACCTATTAAAAGCAGAACACCAGCTTTAGCTGGATATATTTTTTCTCTCAGTATATCAATCTCAAAAACGACCATAATAAATCTATACCATATGCTATAGTACTAACCATAAAAAACTATTCACTTTTATTATCTGCAAAATCTATCGAGACATCTTTAATTTAAAGCTTTTAATTATACTTTTCTTGACAAACCTGCTACCTGTGTTATACTTTCAGCGGTTTTTTGCCTGAGGGATAATAGAAGTTATGGTCACTTTCACTCTGCTTGATTGGATTTGGATTGTAGTATTTCTTCTTTTGATGATCTTCTCCGGAGCTCTATTTTACCGACTGGGTAAGCGCTCCGAATCGGACTTCTTCCTTGCCGGTCGCGGGCTACCCTGGTGGCTTCCGGCCAGTTCTGTTTATGCCACTCATACCGCCACGGATACCCCCATGTGGGTCAGCGGCGTCATTTACAAATATGGTCTTAGAGGTATCTGGTACACCTTCTTCTCTGCCTGGTGTGCCATCAGCGCCTTTGTCTCCACTCGCATCTTCCGCCGTTCTCTGGCTTATACTCAGGCCGAGTGGCAAACACTGAGATTCAGCGGTTTGGGAGCGGAGCTTTTGCGCGGCTGGATGGCAGGCTGGCAGGTGTTCATGAATATGTTCATCCTCGGTTGGGTGGGAATCGCCATGGGGAAAATATGCCATTTTCTCTTTGGCTGGCGCGAATGGATTGGCTTGGTCGTCTTCTCCTCGCTATGTGCCATCTATGTCCTGGCTGCGGGTTACTGGGGCGTGGTGATGGCGGACTTTCAACAGGGGATAATTGCTCTGCTGGTTATCATCATCGTCTCCTTCTGGGGTATTGCGGCGGCTGGCGGACCTCAGGGAATCATCGATAAATTGGACACGCTTAAGGAATCCTGGAGGCTCAATCCCTTCGCCTTCTCCGGATGGGCAACGGGAGACTTCCCTCTGGCGTGGTTCATCACCATGATGGTCATCGCCCTCATTGGCGGTGTGGGTATGGGCACCAGCATCGACTGGTACGCCGAAGCGCAGAGAATCCAGTCGTCAAAGACAGTGAGAGATGCCAGCTACAGCATCTGGGCCGGTACCGCTCTGGTTATTGTGAGAAATTCCATCTGGGCCATAGCCATCCTGGGATTCTACGTACTATATCCAAACATAGCTGCCCCGGAACAGTACGAGCTTGCCTGGTATCGCCTCGGGTTTGAATTCATGCCGTCCGGGCTGCTGGGATTCTTCTTTGCTGCCATTGTTGCCATTCATATCTCCACTATCTCTACCCATCTCAATTTAGGCGCGGTATATGCCACGCGGGATATCTATCATCACTATATCAATCCCAGAGCATCGGAAAAACGGCTGGTCTGGGTGGGAAGAATTTCTACACTTATATTGCTTCTGGGCTCCTTTGTCTATGGCATGATGATGCAGGAGATTACCAAGTGGCTCATCTTCGCCCTGTGGATTATGGCGGCGGGCATCTGGCTGCCCTCCATTCTGCAGGTCATCTGGTGGCGCTTCAACTCCTGGGGCTACCTCTCATCCTGGATAGCCAATCTGGGGCTGAGCTGGCTGGTAGTGTGGGTGCTGCCCGCTTTCAAGCTCATACCGGTGCTGCCGGACTATCAGCAGTTCTGGCTGATGATGGTATTAGGGGCATTGATATATATTCCCATAACCTTTCTCACGCCAGCGGAGGATATGGACAGATTGGTGAAATATTACGTCATGTCGCGGCCGCTGGGCTGGTGGGGACCGGTGCGGCGTGAAGCGGAAAACAGAGGATTATTAAAATCAGGGGAGCTCAGCTCCTCGAAGGGTAAGTGATATGAGCTGGATACGGCGTTCCTGGAAAGCCGAACAGGCTGATGAATGGACTAAAGAGGACCTGATCGCCTCGGCTCTTTCGGTGCTGTCCTATATTGCGCTGGCTGTGGGCGTGGCTCTGAGCTTGCTGCTGCAGGTAATCGGCTTTATAATATTAGGAGCCGCCATTATTTTTATCGTGTTGATGATATATGTCATTGACCCCAAGCTGAAAGCTATCTCCAGTGATTACGAGAAAAAGCAGAAGGAATACATCGAAGATTTAGAAAAGATAATTCGCTGGGAGGATTGATATGCCAGAAGGCGTGGGCGTTTTAATCGGCATGACCATCGCGTATGTTGCCTCTTTCGCAGGGCTGCTCTTCGCCTATATCAACTATAAAAAACGGAAGAAAAAGAAGGACGAATAAATGTGGGGAATACTCATACCAGCCATCGTCTTAATCATCTCCTTCACCGCTACGCTCTTATTGTACCGCCACTTCTCCAAACAAAAACCGAAGGAATAATTTTGCTTCATTATTTTTATAAATCCATTAATAAATTCAATTTATCTCCTTCGCCATCTTCTATATCGCCTTGATAATTTTATTTTTGTTGATCTTTTAATCCTGAATCTACTGAAGATATAATCCCCATTTTTCTTTGAAGTAAGAAATATTCCAAATACAAGTACTATAAGAACAATTCCTATCAATGGTTCAAAAATTACGAGAATTTGACCAACTTGATTTATAGGTCTCATATCACCATAGCCAAGAGTTGTTATAGTCACTGTAGAAAAATATAGTGCTTCCCATGGTTTAGTAATAATATTTTTACATTCTGAATATCTTATCGAACCTGTTGCTAAATACAAAATAGCGAAGCCTATAATAACCTGGATGTAGTAAATAGAAAGTATTAATATGGAGCGATTTGGAGAGTGAGGATGCCAGCTCCGTTTATATCTGTCTACAAAGATAATACAAAGTAGATAGTTTACACCTTCAATGAGCCGACACATAACAAGCAAAAGCACCAAAATCAGAACAGTAGTCGATAAACAAGAACCTATAGTAAATAAAAGCACACAAAAAATCACAAGCCAAGCCGATACATATAATTCTATAATTTTAGCTCTATTATTGTAGCTACTATATAGGGCAATGATATTTCCAAGTGAAATACAACGAATAAATATAAACACGCTCATGAAAAATTTTTCAAGAGGCAAAAGTGATACTCGCTTGAAATTACGCGGAAGCTTTCCTGATAAAACATATTTGATTAATTTAAATTCTTTACACCATCTCAATCTAATAATACCCTTTTAAAAGTGCCTTTTGTTTCTTTACGCTGTTAATCTTCTGAATTGCTTACCTTTTTAGGTATTTGGCTTTTTTGGGGAGTCACTTTTACATCATTTTTTAGTACATAACCAAATCCAGCTTCATAACTTTCAATAGGAGGTGGAATATCTTTACTTGTTATAAACCACTCATCTAAATTATGTTCGAAATCCATCGCATATCCAACAATAGATTGCCCTCTCTTTAAAGTTAATAATGGGATTCTTGGCTCTGATGGTTCTCTAAATAAAATTCCACCACCTTGAGAAGATCGATTCCAAATTATAGCTTCTTCTTTTGATGGAGTAATTATATCTACGAATGCTTCATAATATGATATTAATTTATCTCCTTCGTCTTCTTCTCTCTGAAATTTCAAAGCAGTTTCAATACAAAAATTTAGGCAAAACTTGACATTATTAATTGTCCAATTTACAGGGTGTCCAAAAAACTTATCCCACCAATAATGTAGATCTCCTGATTCTTTATGTTTAAATATCCTTGGAGTTAAATTCTTAAATCTATAGTAAAGATATGGGTCTACTCCATGTTCAATCAAATTTACCGTATGTTCAATTCCAAAAGGCTTAGTGAACAAATATTTTGGTTCTTTTCTATCCAAAAGGAAAAAATCTGAAAATGAAAATAATGTAGAAGTTTCACAAATATGATACATCGCATAAGCTAATGAGATAAGACTACTTTCTATCTTTCCTTGTTCTATTTCTTTTTCTGCATGATTTATATAACTTAAAGCACCTTTATTTTTTATTAGAGACTTAAGACTAATAGAAGAAAAATCTAATCCTAAATATTCTTGACAAATTTCCTCAATAAGAGAATATACTGTTGAAGGGAAATGAGCATTTGCCTTATAATCTGGAAGTATTCCTTGATGTTTTGCAATATTTCTAAGTGTGTTTAAATTTCTCATTTGAGTTCTATACGGGACTGTTCTTTGTTTAGGATCAGCTTTTTTAATAAGCTCATAATACTGGAGTAGATAATGTTTATCTGTTAAATTTGCATGTAAATGATCGGCTATTGCACCTAATGCAGCTTCTGCAGCGTCATGCAAAATCATAATCCCTTTTGTAAATACCATTTCATCATTACGACTCTTGCATGCAGTTTCACCAGCCTTATAAAGGACTTTTGCTAAAACAAGCCTTTTGTAAACTTCAATTCTAATTTTATTGGACATAACATTTCCCTTATTTTAGGATGTTATTTGTTAAACGAAATAATAATATTATTCTTAAAATGTGTAAATGGGATTTTTTTATAAGTTAATACAGTGAAATTATAATTGAAAGTTGGGGATAAATCAATAATTTTATTTTTATCTTTAATAGCATTTCATTTTGTGCAGTTTTATTATTCTCTTTGTGCGGATTTGTTTTTCCTTTTGCACATTGATGTAAAAAGTTATAATGCGAAATTTCAAAGGTTATAATCGCATCTTTGCAGATTATTGATTCTGTCAATAATCTATTGATTTTCTACTATGTATCTTCAACTTTTTTACTACATGCTAAACCCAACTCCCTTAAAAAATAACCATTATGACAATTTAACTCCCCCCATTATGACATTTTATAATAAATATCCAATTCGGAGCGCTATTCATAATTCTATTAAAAGCTGAATTAAGTGTGATGCTCCCCGAATTTAATCTAAAGCTCTAAAGCAACCTTAATTTTAAGCTGTTTGTGTCTTAAATTATGAAGGAAAGATTCTCAAAGCGCAGGAATCTAGACCTCATGATTGTGTCCATAGACATGGCTCTATAAAAAAAGTAAAAAAAAGGAACTTTTTTAAGCTATTTGCGTTTTAAATTATGAAGGAAAGATTCTCAAAGTGAAGGAATCTAGACTTCATGACTTTGTCCGTAGACATGACTCGATAAAAAAAGGAGAATGCTATGACAAAGAAAATCCATCGCTTCCTCTTATCCTTTATCGTTGCCTTGTTTGCTTTAATCTCTTTTCAAAGCTCACTGTATCTACAGACTAAACCGGACGACATAGCAAATAAATATCCTGAAATCGAAGGTATTTATGAATTGAAAATTCAAGATGTTGCGACAGTCGAATTTCAAATCTATTTCAAAGACGGAATGCTCCGAACTCTCGAAGAAGATGGTGACCTGACTGTTTGGGACTTCGTACCAGAAAGAGAATTGCAATTCACGATAACATCAAAGAGAGATGGCGCCTTTTTCCTCACTTTCTTAAAAGATGAACAGGGTAAATTCACAAGGTTTCATGTCGTAAACGAAAACGTCAAGCTCGATGCCTATGGGGTCAAAAAAGCAGCATTCGACGACAAAAAGGCAAATCCAGCCTCACGCAGGGATCGCCTTGGATACTTCGAGAGACATTATCACAAATCCGAACATCAAATCCCCATGCGAGACGGGATTCGGCTCTTCACTCAAATCTTCAGTCCTCTTGGCTCTTCTGAGCTGTATCCCATAATCCTGGTTCGTACACCCTATGGAATCAAACCTTACGGCGAACGATTCCCTCATGAAACCTTCCCGTCCCTCCTATTTGCTAAAGAAAACTACATCCTCGTCTATCAGGACATCCGAGGACGGTCCATGTCCGAGGGAAAGTTCAACGATTTAGCTCCTTACATCAGAGATAAAAAATCTTCTTCCGATGTCGACGAAAGCAGCGACGCCTATGATACGGTCGAATGGCTACTCAAAAACGTCCCCAACCACAACGGAAAAGTCGGAGTCTGGGGAAGCTCCTATCTAGGTTTCACGGCGGCTATGGCTGCTATCGATGCCCACCCTGCTGTCCGGGCCGTCTCGCCTCAGGCGCCCGTGGGCGATACCTTTCTTGGAGATGACGGACACCATTACGGTGCCTTCTACTTGGCACATTACGCCTCGTTTGTATATTCAGTATGGCGAAATCGGGAGGAACCAGCTCCCTTTTGGTGGCAGTATATCCAGTATGGGACACCCGATGGGTATGCATTCTTTCTCGAGCTTGGTACTTTGAAAAATATCAGTGCGAAAATCTTCAGAGAGGAAAATAAGCTCTGGAATGATGCTATGGCTCATGAAACTTATGATTCCTACTGGAAATCGCGATCTATCTATAAGCATCTGCGTCGCATCAAGCCAGCCATCTTGACTGTGGGAGGATGGTATGACGCAGAAGACCTCCTCGGCACACTCAAAACATACAAAGCCATAGAAAAGCAAAATCCCGGTCTTCAGAACACGCTCGTCATGGGCCCCTGGCGCCACAGCGGATGGAACATGATACAGAGGTGGGATGAGAACATGGGAGTATTTTCCTTCAGCGGGACAAGAGCCTATTTCCAGGAGAAAATTGAACTCCCGTTCTTCAACTACTACCTCAAAGGCAGAGGCACTCTGGACCTACACGAGGCGCATGTCTTTGATACTGGTACCAACCAGTGGGAGTCCTACGACATATGGCCACCTGTACAAGCGAAAGAGAAAAAGCTGTATTTCGCAGACAAGAGCCGCCTGTTGTTCAAAGGCGATTCTTCAAAACCAAAAACAAGTTTCGATGAATATCTCAGTGACCCAGCCAAGCCCGTTCCCTACACCCTGCAGCCGAGCCTGCAGCCAGGTCCCAGTTACAACATGGATTATTTCGTCGAGGATCAGCGATTCGCCGCTTCACGTCCTGATGTGCTTGTGTATGTCAGTGAGCCCTTACCAGAAGACATCAAGGTTGCAGGTCCCATCACAGCCGAGCTCTATGTCTCTACGACCGGGACTGATGCAGACTGGGTGGTGAAAGTCATCGACGTCTTTCCCGGCGACGCTCCGGATCCGAAGGACAATCCGCAGAACGTGCGGATGGGTGGCTACCAGAGGCTCATCCGAGGAGATGTGATTCGAGGGAAATTCCGCAACAGCTTTGAAAAGCCAGAGCCCTTTATCCCTGGTCAGGTGACAGAGGTGAAATTTGAGCTCCCCGACATCCTGCACACATTCCTGAAAGGTCACCGCATCATGGTCCAAGTGCAAAGCTCGTGGTTTCCTCTCATCGACCGAAATCCGCAAAAATTCTGTAATATTCGCCAGGCCAATGAAGAGGATTTCCAGAAAGCGACGCATCGCGTTTTCAGAGCGCCTCAATATCCGTCTGGAATTCACCTAAGGGTACTGCCGAAAGAATAGGCGAGATCAATTAAGCATAAACTCGTAACACCCCATATTCGGGGCAGATGGGGAAAACAATATATTGGGATTTGGGATCAAATCACGCAACACGCTATTTATAACAGATTAAAATAGCTTTCTTTTTTATACATATTTACTTCGCTTAAGCGAGTTATGCTCCAAGCTATTGCAAATAGTGATAATATAGCCCTTAAAATGCCATAATAGAATTTTGAAGCGTGGCTTCTTAGTTATTCAAATAGTCAAACTCAAATTGAAAGTTGGGATAAATCAATAATTTTATTTTTAGCTTTAATAGACCTTTAATTTCGTGCAGTTTTATTATTCTATTTGTGCGGATTTGTTTTTCCTTTTATAGAAAATCAGGATTATAAAAGCAGCTTTCGCTGCATACGGACAGGGGAGGCGTGGCCTCTTTGCTATTGTGATGGCAAAGCTTATGATTATTGGGTAGCTTTGAAATATTCAAGCAGTTAAATTGCAAAGCAACATTGTTGCCTGTCCCTACGTTTTTTTTTGAATTCCTTTGAAGAAATTCTTAACAGATAGGAAAAGTGGGGCTTTTTTGCAATGTATTATATCAAAGAACATATCAGTTTATGTGGTGAATCTACATTTAGAAGGAAATGAACATATAGCATAGCAACATTGTTGCCTGTCCCTACACGGGAGCCCGTTGGGAGGAAAAATAACGAACCAGCTGTGCTGGCGGACAGGGGAGGCGTTGCCTCTTTGATATTATGATGGCAAAGTTTATGCTTATATGGTAGCTTTGAAATATTCAAGCAATTGATTAGCAATGCAGCTGTGCTGCCTGTCCCTGCATTGGATGCCTTTGATGGCAATACGGATAGCCAATAGGCTATCCCTATACGGCTTACCTTCGATGTCAATAAGAAAATGGTTGTGCTGCCTGTCCCTACATTTTTTAATTCATAGATGTTCATATTATTATACCAATATGCCAGAATTGAAATGTACATAATAACCAAGCGGCCGTGCCGCCTGTCCCTACATTTTTTTTCTTTTTAGTATCTTTATGTTTCTTTTCAAAATAGATACAGGTTGGCAGAGGCTATGGTATTTTATAGCATAATAGATATTCAAAATTGTTAATTACTATATTTGGAGATAAAAATGAAGAAGATACTTAATTTCATTCTTTTGGTTTTTTTATTTCTTTTTATTGCATATAATCCAACTTCGACTCAGGAAATTGACGAAGAGCTCTGGAAAAAAGCAATGGAAATACATAATGACGCAATTGTAATAGACGCTCATGCTCATCCCATGACATCTTATGTCATAACTCCAGATGCTACGCCTGACAATTTAGATCTGGGTAAAAAAACAGAGTACAGCAGTATAGATTTTATTACCATGAAAGAGGGAGGACTGGACGCTGCATTTTTTTCCCTTGCTCTGTTGAACGATATCAATGAAGGAAATCCTACGAAAAAGATCTTTGATGATATTGTACTCATGCGTAACCACGTCAATAAATACTCCAGCCTGGCAGAGATAGCCTTGACTCCAGCTGACATCAGAAGAATTCATGATGCTGGCAAAAGAGCCATTTTGTTTGGCATCGAATCTCGTAGCTGTATGGAGGGGCATACTGTTTTACTCGAAGCTTATTATAAGATGGGAATACGCTTAATAACAATCAGACATACTAAAATAGACCCCATCGCCGATACAGACAACGAGGAAGCCGGAGAGAGCGGTTTAAGTCAATTCGGTAAGGAGGTTGTATGGGAGATGAATAGGCTGGGGATGCTGGTTGATATTACCCATGTTCCTGATAATCTACAATTGTCTATTATTAAAGAATCCAAAGCTCCTGTAATAGCATCACATTCCTGTGTTCGCGCTCTCCATGATAAACCGAGAAACATTCCTGATGAAATACTGAGGGAGATAGCAAAAAAGGAAGGAGCTATAATGATAACGTTTAATTCTGCACATCTCTCCAGTGAATATGCAGCCAAACATAATGAAGCCTTTGAAAAATTTAATACAGAAAAAAAGAAACTTGAGGAAAAGCTAAAAGACAACAAGACTGAATTGGCTAAGCAGTTGAAGGCTCTGAAAGAAAAAACTTTCCCGAAAGGTGTGGATATTGAACTCTTAATCGATCACATTGATCATGCTGTAAAGGTTGCAGGCATCGATCACGTGGGACTCGGCTCAGATTTTATTTCAGGATCAGGAAACCCAATTGGTCTGGAAACAGCAGCAGGTTATCCTCTCATCACATATCAATTACTAAAAAGAGGGTATAAAGGAGAAGAAATCAAGAAAATACTTGGGGGAAACCTTTTGCGCATATTTTCTCAGGCACAAAAAATATCTTCTGAACTACAGTAAGCTCTTAGACCATCGAAACCGTATACGGGCAGGTGAAGCGCGGCTTCTTTGCTATGCCCTGTCCCCACATTTTAATTTTCCTTTTTTCCGATTTTGCTTTACTTTTTACATTAAGCGCCATTACTATTGCGCTATCCTGCAATTAGATTATAATCATTACGAATTAAGCTAAAAAAAATTACAATTCTAATATGCCTATTAGTATGCAAAAATTAAAACTTTTTAATAGAGTTATATTAGAGAAACTAAGGAGTTTTAGAAATGAGAACATTCGAATTATTGATAGTAGCCATTTTGACTTTATTTGTTTTCTCGATGTTCTTTAGTGTGAGGAAGAGAAATCGCTGGTTTCATTTATTACCCGGCTTCTCACTCATTATGATACTGATACATATCCTGGTTGAAGGTCAGCGTTGGCAGATGTATCCAATTTATTTCTATGCAATTTTACTATTTGTTTTTACTGCTAAGAATATAAAGCATGTGAGCAAATCCAGCGATAAATCAAACATAAAAGAGCGGAAATTATTACGTACGATTGTTGCGATAGTTTGCTTATTATTACTAATCATCGTCACATTGCCCCCCCTACTTATACCTATATTTAGATTGCCAACTCCTTCTGGTCCTTATGCCGTCGGAACCAAATACGACTATCTCATCGACAGAAGTCGACCTGAAACCCTGACTCCAGACCCCGCCGACTTTATGGAAGTATCCGTACAGGTGTGGTATCCTGCAGAAATTACCGGTAATGTCAGGCCTGTTAAATATTGGGAGAATGCAGCTGAAAAAAGCAAGATTATCTCAAAATTCTGGGGAGGTCTACCCCCTTTTCTATTCAATCATTTTTCGCTTATTCAGACACATTCTTATCTTGATGCTAATCTCTCAAGAGCTGAACAAAAGTTTCCGGTCTTAATTTATAACCATGGCTCATTGGCCTTGCCATCGCTTAATACAGTACTGATGGAGGAATTAGCCAGCCAGGGCTACATTATTTTTGGCATTGGTCATGCCGATTATATCCCATTTTTTATTAAGCCTGATGGGCAGCTAAAAGCCTTTGATCCAAATAACAGCGAATTACAGCTCAAAAGTAAAGAAAACAGTGATCCTGAAGTAAGAAATATCGCCCATCAGTTGATGGAAAGTAACGACCTGAAGGAACAAGAGATATTGCTTAGAAAATTTCTGGAAAAAAATCCCCATAATCAGAAAAGCTTGCAGCGATGGGTTGAAGATATTTCTTTTACGATGGACGAGCTGGAAAGAATAAATAAAGGTAAGGGCATTTTTTCAGGCAGACTGGACTTGAGCAGACTGGGGGTTTTTGGTATTTCCTTTGGAGGCGCCGCTTCCACTCAAGTATGTGTTCATGAAAAACGGTGCAAAGCAGCAATAAATATGGATTGTCCTCAGTTTGGAGATTTACTTGACCAGGAAATAAGCCAACCGATAATGTTTATGAGCAGCGAGCAATATAAGGGTAACAATGATATTTTCTTTGAATTGAAAAATAATCCTTTGTATATGATATTGGTTAAAAATACCACTCATGCAAATTTTAGCGATATTTCAATTTGGGGTGGGTTATTTAAAATACAGATGTTAGGTAAAATTGATGGTGAGAGGTTTTTACAAATTCTAAATACCTATACTCTTGCATTTTTTGATAAATATCTAAAAGGTAAAGATAACTCGCTTCTGAAGGGACCTTCACCCGATTATCCAGAAGTAGATGTTAAAGTGAAGAATGTAGAATAAATAATAAAATAATCGTGCATCTCAACGGGAAAAATATTGTATAATGTGTTATGGGATAAATAAGAAACTCGCACAGAGTAAATCAGCCACAGTGTCCAATTAATCGTTATAAAAGGAGGGAAGAATGAGTCCGATAACTTTTGAACAATTTTTGGAGCTTATCACCGGTTACAATCAAGCTGTCTGGCCCATGCATATAGTTGCCTATATCTTAGGAATCGCGGCTTTAGTTTTTGCTATCAAGGAAACAAAATATTCCAGCAAGATTACATCAGCCATTCTGGCATTCTTTTGGCTTTGGGGTGGAATTGTATTTAGTATAATGTTTGTTAGCAAAATCTGGAAGCTAAATATTGGCTCTGGAATTTTGTTCATAATTCAGGCAATATTATTCTTACTATTGGGAGTGTTCAAATCAAATTTACAATTTCGTTTTAGGTCTGATGTTTATGGAGTGATAGGAATTATTTTTATAGCTTATGCCATAATTGGCTATCCCATTATCGAGTTCCTTCTGGGTCGAAGCTATTCACAATTCATCAATATTGGTGTTGTCCCCAGCCCTACTGCTGTATTCACCTTTGGACTGTTATTATGGATGACAAAAAAATTGCCAAAATACTTCCTTATTATTCCTTTCATTCTTGCAATTGATGGAATTTTAGCAATACCATTAGGTGTCTATGAAGATATAGGTCTCGTAATAGCAGGTTTACTGGGAACTGTTATGATTTTTTACAGAGATAAGACTAAAAAGCGTAAAAGTTAAAAAACATGTAGTGCACTCGGCAGCTTATTATATTCTATAAATTATAAAAATCAACATAATTGACCACTGCAGCTCAATTTCTGCTTATCCAATAGATAATCATTACAAATTGCGATAATAGAGCCCTTAAAATGACCTAATAGAATTTTTTAAATTTATTGAAATAGTCAAACTCAAGTTGAAAGTTGGGGATAAATCAATAGTTCTTTTTATATTTACTTCATTGAACTTTTACTACTCATACACGCGTTGACCCTGGGAAAATGGTTGCTTGGTGAGGGAGAGAAACGGGATGGAGACCATCTCCCACAACAATCAATAGGAGCTTATCCCGTAGTTTAAGAAAGAGTTTATTAAAAACAATATCAAAGAATATAGCGAGCGTATTAAGGAATTCTTGACAAGAGCTTTACAACAAAACTCATTGTTCATATGAAGAGGCGGAAATTCAACGAAGAATAAACAGCGGAAAACTTAGGTTGTCACCTTGAAAAACTTCTTGCATTAATTATTTTTTTTAAGGAGGAAGAATGCGTTTTAAAAAAAATTTACCCGGCTTTAATATTTTGTTAATTTTACTTTTGGCCTTATGCAGCATCTTGGCTCTGGCTGAAAAAGCTGCAAGGTGGACGGCTGCTGCCGAGCCCACCTCACCGCCGACTTACGAAATCGAAATCCGGGATGTCCGCATCCCAATGCCCGACGGTGTTCGTCTGGCTGCGGATATATTTATTCCCAAGGGAGGCGAGCCTGGAGAGCGGTTTCCCGTTCTGTGGGAATACTACCCCTACCGCAAGGACGAGGCTCGCGGTTACAATTACTCGTTCTACTCCTACTTCGTGCAGCGCGGCTACGTCGTCGCACGCGTTGACATCCGGGGGACTGGAGCAAGTGATGGGACGCTCATCGAGTATGAGTACACCGACCAAGAACAGACTGACGCTGAGGTAGTCATCGACTGGCTCTCTAAGCAGCCTTTCTCGACTGGCAAGGTCGGGATGTTCGGGATCTCCTGGGGTGGGTTTAACTCGATTCACATGGCTATGCGCAATCCACCTGCACTGAAAGCGATTATCGCCGTTATGGCTACAGACGACCTCTACCAGGACGATGTCCACTACATAGACGGTTTAATGCACCTTGACTCGTACGAGTTCGCGCAGGACCTGTGGAACGTTCTTCCTGCACCTCCAGACTACTCGATCGACGAAAAGTACTTCCGGGAGCGATTCGACACAACGCCGTGGCTGTTGATATATAAACGGCAGCAGCGAGACGGCCCATTCTGGGACCGGGCTTCGCTCAATGTGCGCTATGAGTCCATCAAGATCCCCACCTTTGTTATTGGCGGTTGGTACGACGGGTACCGCGACAGCGTACCTCGCATGCTCGAGCACCTGCAGGCCCCAGTCAAAGGTATAATTGGGCCGTGGGGGCACTCGTATCCCCACTATGGTTACCCGAATCCACAGATAGAGTGGCGCCGCGAGGCAGTCCGCTGGTTTGATCAATGGCTAAAAGGCAAGGATACAGGAATTATGGAGGAGCCGCGCTTCGCCGTCTACGTGCGTCACTGGCACCCGCCTAATCCCAACCTGGAAGAGATTCCAGGGAGATGGCGATGGGAGGAAAGCTGGCCGCTCGAGCGCACCCAGTATCGCACTTTGTACCCCCACTCGAATCATTCGCTCACCTCCTCAGTACCTGACAATGCCACTCACCAACTGCGCTACATCCCGACGGTTGGGATCGAAGCGGGCGGTCCGGTTATGTGGTGGGGAGATTTGACCCCGGACCAAAGGCCGGTGGACGCCTACAGCCTCGTTTACGATACCGAGCCTCTCCAAGAGGACCTGGAGATTCTGGGATTCCCGCAGACGAACCTCAACGTTTCTGCAGACGCACCCCTGGCCCACTGGTTGGTTCGGCTGTCTGACGTTGCGCCAGATGGCACAGTTACGCAGGTTGCGGGAGCGGGTCTAAATGGGGCGCATCGGGAGTCAGCAGTAGAGCCGAGAGCACTGGAGCCCGGTCGAGTGTATCCGCTGGAGGTCGAAATGCACTTCACTTCCTGGGTTTTTCCAAAAGGGCACCAAATCCGGCTGGCGATCAACAACTCTCAGTGGCCGATGATCTGGCCTACTCCCTACCCGATGACGACTTCGCTGCAACTGGGAGGTAACAACCCAACGCGCCTCGTTCTGCCAATCGTGCTACCCGAGGACCGTCCAGTACCGAACTTCCTGCCGCCGGCAGACAATCCGACGCTGCCAGGCTATCGCAGCATAACCATCGAAGATGAAACAAGATCCGGCTACGGGGAGATATCGACCGTGCAAAGGGATCACCGGCATTCAGCGACGAAGGTGGTGGCGTTGAATGCAAGCGGCAGCGAATACCCCTGGGGCTCGATACTAACATTGGGAACGATTACCCACAAAGCACAGGATGAACATCCCGATGCAACGTCAGTAACAGACGAGTTCAAGATAACCCTCCAACTCAAGGAAAGGGTTATTATCTTGGAGGGTCTTCTATCCTTCAGCAGCGACCAGAGGAACTTCTATTACGTATACACGCGGCGGCTCCGGGAGAACAGTCGTTTAGTACGTGAGAGAACCTGGAAGGAGACCATTCCCCGTGACCATCAATAATAGATTATCCTTCATCTAAAGAGAGAATTTTTTAACGGCAAGCTGATGCGGTGACGGAAATGGATAGAGGAGCGGAAAATGACAGATAAAGATAAATATGATGATACAGTTAGATTATATGCTTAAGTTGAGCAGAAATCAATAGTTATTTAATGCAGCTTCATCACACGAACGGGGGAAGCAAAGCTTTTTTGTTATTACCTATCTCTACAAAGGGCAGCTGTGTCGTCTGTCCTGCATTCTTTTGGAATATAATGAAGTAGAGATAGCCTATTTGGTTGTCCGAAGGAGACGGGGTCTACTTGTTCTATGATTGATTCAATTTTCTATTCCGAAATATCTACATAACCTGAATGTGGATACTCATCCCATTTTTCTACTAAACTTTTTCTTACTGGATTATTCAATATATATTTCATTATCTCAGATAGCTTTTCTCTTTTTCTTGCAATATGGTCATAAAATCTCGTTTGCCATATCTTTCCATCAATGCCATAGTTTTGAAAAATTTTATACGTTTTTCTTTTGAAAGCCGCAATGAATTTCGATATATTGGCACGAGGACGTTTTTGCTTGGCGAGTAAATGTATGTGATTGGGCATTAAACAGTAACATAATAACCTTATTCCTGAATTAGTTTTTTCTTGCAATAAACAATGTTTGATTTCTCGGTTGAGATCATCATTTTGGAATATATTCTTTTTTTCAATGGTGCATATTGTTAAAAAATAAATATATGGCTGGGAATAGTCAAATTCATTTAATCTGAGGCTTTTTCCTTTTGGAAAGATCTTTTCTTTTTTCATAGTCTTATTATATGAACAACCTTATCGGTTGTCCATACGGACAGGGGAGGCGTGGCCTCTTTGCTATTGTGATGGCAAAGTTTATGCTTTTAAGGTAGCTTTGAAATATTCAAGCAATTAAATAGCAAAGCAACATTGTTGCCTGTCCCTACACGGCTTACCTTCGTAGATGAGCGGACAGGGACAAGCCCTGTCCCTACATTTTTAAATTCATAGATGTTTACACTATTATACCAATATGCCAGGATTGAAATGAACATAATAACCAAGCGGCTATGCCGTCTGTCGCTACATTTTATTTTTCCCTTTTTGTAACTTTGTTTTTCTTTTCAAAATAGATACAGGTTGACAGAAGGCATGGTATTTTATAGCATAATGGATATTCAAAATAATTAATAACTTGATTGGGAGGTAAAAATGAAGAAGTTACTTAGTATAATCCTTTTGGTCTTTTTATCTCTTTTTACTATGCATAATCCAGCTTCGTCTCAGGAGATTGATGAGGAGCTCTGGAAAAAAGCAATGGAAATACATAATGACGCAATTGTAATTGATGCTCATGCCCATCCCATGACATCTTCTCCAGATGCTTCGCCTGATAATTTAGATTTGGGGAAAAAAACGGAGTATAGCAGCATAGATTTCATTAGCATGAAAGAGGGAGGACTGGACGCCGCATTTTTCTCCCTTGCTCTGCTGAACGATATCAATAAAGGAAATCCTTCAAAAAGGATTTTTGATGATATTGTACTCATGCGTAACCACGTCAATAAATACTCCAGCCTGGCAGAGATAGCCTTGACTCCAGCTGACATCAGAAGAATTCATGATGCTGGCAAAAGAGCCATTTTGTTTGGCATCGAATCTCGTAGCTGTATGGAGGGGCATACTGTTTTACTCGAAGCTTATTACAAGATGGGAATACGCTTAATAACAATCGGACATACGAAAATAGACCCTATCGCCGATTCAGACAGTGAGGAAGCGGGGGAGAGCGGTTTGAGCCAATTCGGGAAGAAGGTAGTACGGGAGATGAATAGGCTGGGGATGCTGATTGATATTACCCATGTTCCAGATAACCTGCAGTTGTCTATTATTAAAGAATCCAAAGTTCCTGTAATAGCTTCACATTCCTGCGTACGCGCTCTCCATGATAAACCGAGAAACATTCCTGATGAAATACTGAGGGAGATAGCAAAAAAGGAAGGAGCTATAATGATAACGTTTAATTCTGCACATCTCTCCAGTGAATATGCAGCCAAACATAATGAAGCCTTTGAAAAATTTAATACAGAAAAAAAGAAACTTGAGGAAAAGCTAAAAGACAACAAGACTGAATTGGCTAAGCAGTTGAAGGCTCTGAAAGAAAAAACTTTCCCGAAAGGTGTGGATATTGAACTCTTAATCGATCACATTGATCATGCTGTAAAGGTTGCAGGCATCGATCACGTGGGACTCGGCTCAGATTTTATTTCAGGATCAGGAAACCCAATTGGTCTGGAAACAGCAGCAGGTTATCCTCTCATCACATATCAATTACTAAAAAGAGGGTATAAAGGAGAAGAAATCAAGAAAATACTTGGGGGAAACCTTTTGCGCATATTTTCTCAGGCACAAAAAATATCTTCTCAGCTACAGTAAACTCTTAAACCATCAAAGTCGCATGCTGGCAGCGGAAGCTCAGCTTTTTTGTTATACCCTGTCCCTAAATATATCTACTGTGAGCAAAGCACGAATTCTTCGCTCTTACAGCGGGAAGCCGTGTAGGGACAGTCCTTGCGACTGGAGGCGTGGCCTCTCTGTTATTGTGATGTCAAAATTTATACTAATTTAATGGTTGTGTAATATGTTTGAGCAATTAATTAGCGAGGCAGCAATGCTGCCAAAGCAGCTATGCTGTCTGTCCCTACACGGGTAATCCGTTGGGAGAAAAATAAAGAACCATCTGTGCTGACGGACAGGTGAAGCGTGGCCTCTTTGCTATTGTGATGGCAAAGCTTATGCTTATTTGGAGCTTTAAAATATTCAAGCAATTAATTAGCAAAGCAGCTATGCTGCCTGTTCCTACACGGTTTTGCTTTGTAGGAAATTAAAAAAAACTTCGCTTTTCGGACAGGGGCAAGCTCTGTCCCTACATTGTATACCTTTGGAGGAAAAGGACGGACAGCGAAATACGCTGTCCCTATACAGCTTACCTTTGTAAGGATATAACTGAAAAAGGAAGCGGGGCTTTTTTATAATTTATTATATATAAAGCATTTCAGTTTAACTAATAAACTTGAATTTGTATGGGATTGCACATATTACCAAGCAGCTATGCTGCCAAAGCGGTTGTGCCGCTTGTCCCTACACGGTTTTCCTTTGTAAGAAATGAAAAAAAAGCTTCGCTTTTCGGACAGAGACAAGCCCTGTCCCTACATTTCTACGAAGGAAATTTGGTGGAAACGATTCTTTTCTGACAATAAAAGGATTGAAAAATTGAATTTTCTTTCATATATATAGTATTAGCTGCTTAAGTATTTAGCCCTTGATTATTCCATCTGATTTAATTTTTATATATATAAAGGAGTAATAATGCGCAATAGAGCAATCATCTTGTTGCTGATTATACTAATTTCATTTCTTTGTTTAACTCAGCAAAAACAGGAGGAGAAAATAATCAAGGTTGGAATAGAGGAAGATTTTACTACTTTTGATCCCTGGGTAATCCCCTACTCAGCCTATGCCAAGCTTTTCTGGAACATATATGAGCCATTAGTAATTATGGAAGAAAATAGCACCAGGATAAAGCCTCATCTTGCCACTTCCTGGCAGGTTAGTGATCAAAACCGTATCTGGATCTTTAAATTGCGCGAAGGAGTAAAATTTCATGATGGCAGTACTTTAACTGCTGATGATGTAGTTGCTTCAGCAAGCGTATTTCAACCCTTCGATGCCCAAGCGGAAAAGGTTGATAACCTTACTATTCGCTTTATACTACCGGAGCCAAACAGCAGTTTCCTCAACCAGCTTGCTAACATTGAATATCCCATTGCTCCTGTTCAATCGATACAACAATACAAATCACTTCAAAAAGAAGGCAGGATAGAAGATTTTACACTAATTGGCAGCGGTCCTTTTAAATTCTCTCATTGGGAGAAATCGAAAGAAGTAGTGCTTGAATCATTCATAGATTACTGGCAGGGGAAACCCTGGTTGGATAAAATAGTTTTTCGGATTATTCCTGACAATAAGGCTCGCATATCAGCCTTAGAAAAGGGGGAGATAGATGTATTAGACGTAATATTACCTTCCGGTCTTCCTCGACTTAAGAAAAATCCTCAATTAAGAATCATCAGCAATTATGGGATGAACATCTGCTACATTGCTATGAATATCCAGCGTGAGCCTTTAAATAATGTGCAAATCCGAAAAGCCTTGAATCTGGCTGTGGATAAGATGCGTTTGACCAGAATGTTTTTTTATGGCGGCTACGGCGTTCCTACAGACAGAATTTTGTCACCCGCTTTCTGGGGTTTTACCGCACTGCCAAATGCTGGAGTATACAATCCAGAAAAAGCAAAGCAGCTATTAGCTGAAGCTGGCTATGAAGAAGGTCTTTCTTTAAAATTAGTAAATATTCCATATGCTCGCCCTTATGTACCAGACCCTCAGGGAGTTGTGAATGAGATTAAAAAAGAATTAGCTACCATAGGGATTAACGTAGATATCTTGATACCTGCTAATTATGATGAACTTACTTCCATACTTGCTGGCACCGAATGGGACCTCACCTTAAGCGGTTGGATAAATTTAATTGGTGACCCAGATTATACGTTAAATTATCTTCTCAGTGGCAAACTCTATCCATATAACTATTCTCGTTGGCAAAACGAACTCTTTGATGAGAAACTGAAAGCTGCAAGAAGTCTTCCTCTTAGTGATGTAAGCGGCAAGATTAAACTATATAATGGAGCGCAGCAGATTTTTCAAAACGAGGTTCGCTGGATACCTCTTGTTCACACTAAAAATTTTCTGATTTATAATCGGAAAATAAAAGGAATTATACTTTATCCCACTACTCTGATCTCCTATCATAAAATAAGACTTGAAGAGTAGTTTTTACTTGAAAACGAGAGACAATAAACCAACTGTCAGATTTATCAATTTGATCAGGCGTTAATAATAATTTCACTCTAAAAAGCAATTATCCCCCGAAGAGCCGATTGCTTTACCTGTCACTTATCTCAACTTTTAAAAGATTTCTGTTCTCAATTGTAATCTTATTTTACCGATTGCTGAGGCCAGCGTTTGAGAAGTGAGCGGAGAATTATAGGAGAAATAATGCAGGTAGCTGCAGAGACCATAACCATGGCTGCGAATACCTGATTGGGTACTGCCCATTCACCGAGCTTCAGTCCTCGCTGCATAATAACCATTGCTATTTCTGCCCGAGGAACCATACTCACACTGAGAAGAACAGTTGCTACCCAGCCAGTGTTAATCAAAGCTGGCATACCAGTCCCAATGACCTTTCCGAGAATTGCTATAAGAAAAAGCATTGCGCCCAGACCGACAGCATTTATATTAATATGAGGGTCTATATTAAAGCCGATGCCGATGAAGAAAAAGGGAGTAAAAAGATCATACAGAGCCAAAAAGGATGCATCCATATTCACTGCTTCTGGGTCTCGGGAAAATATCAGTCCAGCAAAAAAAGCGCCTATGGCAACGGAAAATCCAAGTAATCCGGCAATTGATGCTATGATAAAACCTATTGCCAATACCATAAGCATGGGATCGGGAGCCACTTCGGTTTTTTTGAAAAATTTTGTTATAGAGCGTTCAAAATAGCGGGAAAAGATAATGCAAAAAGCAATAAAAGCGAGCAATTTCAATAAGAAGAAAATAGAGGTTTTAGCAATTAAGGGCAGCAAAGATGTATGAATGCTATTTTTTAATACCGGAACCACCGAGAAGAGCAATGCCATAAATACTATACCTGATATATCATCCATCTCCGCTATATCTACCAGCAGCTCACCTGTGGAGGACCTAAGTGCATTTGACTCTTTCCACACTATAGCCGATATGCCCACACTGGTTGCAGTTAAAGCCACGGCAATAAAAAGGCTGGGTATTAGAGAGAGCCCAAAGATGTAGAAAGAAGTGACAAATCCAAGACCACCGCTGAAAATAACGTTGCCAAACCAGATAACGCTTGCCCGTTTTAGCTGTTTCAACAGCCCAGACAGATTACTTTCCAGCCCAACTCTGAAGAGCAGGCATATAATACCCACATTAGCCAAAAATTCGAAAACATTCTGAATGCTTTCTGTCAAAAAACCAAGGGATGAATCTATTAGCCGAATAAAAAAACCCAATGCCATAAAGCCTACTAAAGATGGAATGCCGATACGTTTCAAACCAGATTTAATAAGAATGGCAAGCGCAATAAGCCCGCCAACATGAAGAATTAATATAGGAAGATTAATTCCCTGTTCAGCCATAGTATCCTTTCCTGGACGGTTAGATAAAACATGAGCTTAAAAATTATTTTATTTCTTATTGATTTTATATGATAACCTTTAATTCCTGCTAATGATTTTTTAATCTAGTTGATAAGATCTATTTTAAACAAGAATAATGTAATCATTTTGATCAATTTCAGATTTTTTTATTGCCGAAGCAAAAAAACACTGCGTGAATTTAATATAATGTGCTTCTTATTACGTTTAACCCTACTTTAGCATGAGGTTCTTTCTCAAAAAACTCTTTTAGTTCCTCGCAGATATAATTGCTGCAATGGGCACAATTCTCAAGTCCTTTTTGCCTGGCACAATTCCTTATTTCACATTTAGTGCATCCGGCAAATAATCTTCCACCCTCGGTCCGACATCCATCACAATCGGTGATATCGTCAGCTTTAAAATCTGTTCCATATTGTTCATTGCATATGCGGGCGATCTCAGCTTTCATTTTTTCACTCTTTTCTTTGCTCTGTTCCTTTGTTGCCCAGAAGATGGGACACGCTTGACAGGTCAAACCACAATAAGCAATCATTATATCCATATATATTTTCCTCTATAAAAGCTGCTAATCAAATCATTACAGGAGAAGTAATGACACCTCAAATAAATTATAGCTCAAAAGATTGATGATAGTAATGACTTTTTTAGTAATAAATTCATGATGAAAACATCCCCTGATAGCAGAATAACTTATATAAGATTTAAACTAAACGATTAAGGTGTTTTTTTAATAATGTCAGAATTTGTTAAAAGCAACCAGAAAAAAACTTTTTTAGAATTTGAGCTACGTATGTGTGTGGATTTCTGCCAAAAATCCCAACCATAACTCCCTGAAATGCAGATTTTTATAATCTTTGTGCTTTTGTAAGATTATTTATTATACATTAGTGACATTTTTATAATTTATACTATATATTGTATAGTTGAATTAAATAAGCTCAACTTTTAGTGCTATTTTTCCTTTACTTAAAAAGGGTTTTGCATTATAATTAGGAAACTTTTCTTATCAAGAAAAGAGAGTGATGGTACTATTATTAATGGATAAAGAAGCTAATTAATTGAAGGCAAATGGCGCAATACAGGCTGAACAAGATAATCTTAAAGGGCTTTAAGTCGTTTAATCGAAAAACTATAATAAAACTTCAGCCCGGCATCATAGCGATCGTGGGCCCAAATGGCTGCGGTAAAAGCAATATTTCCGATGCAGTGAGCTGGGCCTTAGGGGAGCAGAGTCTGCGGACTCTGCGAAGTAATCGATTAGAGGAACTTATATTTAATGGAGGAGCTGATCAACCCCCTTTAAGCATGACTGAGGTAAGCCTCTTTCTCACCCCTACAGGAAATCCCTCATCCAAAGGGTTGGAGCCTTTGCACATAGCTCGTAGGCTCTATCGCTCAGGTGAATCAATATATCAGATGAATGGTCAAAACTGTCGATTGCTTGATATCTTAAATAAATTTATGGGCACGGGCTTGTGGACAAAGGCTTATTCCATAATCGAGCAAGGTCGCATAGCAAGTATAATAAATTCAAAACCTGAGGAGATTCGTCTCATGCTGGAAGAAGCTGCCGGGATTTCTAAATATAAAGTAAAAAGAAACAAAGCACAAAATCGCCTTCAATCAGCAGAAAACAATCTTCTGCGATTACATGATATTATCGAGGAAGTAAAACGCCAGCGAAATTCTTTAAAGCGTCAGGCAGCCAGAGCCCGTCGCTATAAAAACCTTCGAGAACGGCTGCGCGAATTAGAGAAAAAGGTCTTTGCTAACAAATGCCGGACATTATTAAATCAAAAAAATGAATTATCTGCCAAACATGCTAAATTTAAAGAAGAAATTAATAATTTTAAAAGCCTCCTCAGCCAAGAAGAGGAATTAAGCAATGCTCTTGGAGCGAAATTAGAGCACATAGAGGAACAAACACAAGAATCACAAAACCGACTCTATCAAAGCAAATTAAAAAAGGACCACATAGAGAACGAGATTTCCTACTGCTTGCAAAGAACCGAAGATTATGCCGCTAATCTTAAAGAAAATAAAGCTTTTATAGAGCTTTCGTTCAAACAACTAAAGGCTAAGCTTGAAGAATATAAAAATATAGAAGAACAGCTAAACCTGGAGAACATGGAGTTTGATACGATCAACAAGGAGGTAAAACATAAAGAAGAATCTATTGCTAAACTTGAAGATGAACGCCTGCGATTAAGGACTAATTTAGAGAAAATAAACGATGATTTCTCGGCTGAAAATAAGCAAGCTACAGGAAAAAAGAAACATTTAGATGAATTATTAGAAGAAGAAATGAAAATTGCTCATCAGGAGAGCATTTGGAAAAAGGAACTCAACAAGCTGAAAGATAAAGAAAAAAATCTGGCAGAAGAAATCAGCCAAAAAGAGGAGGCGTATTATCCCCGGGAAAATATGCTAAAAAAAATTGAAACTGAGATTGAAAAGCTAAATCACCGATTAGAAAAAGAAAAAAATAATATTTCCCAGCTGGAAAATCAATATCAAAGAAAAAAGGATGAATTACGGAACTTAGCTCATAGATTGCGATTTCTAAACCAACTGATAGCAGCTCATTTCCCGCATAAGCAGACTCTTCAAGCTCTTAAAAATAAACGCTTTTTTCATAATAATAAAAAAATAGAAAACATTCTTATCAACTATTTAGAGGTCGACAAAAGATATCAAGTTGCTGTAGAAAGCTTATTACACGACTTGCTCCATGCGATTGTAGTTGATTCTTACGAAACTGCTCACGAAGCCATAAAATATTTACGCTCTCAAAAATTAGGCTACTCCACCTTTATTGTCCAAAATGCAAATTTTACTGAAAAAAAAGCGCATACTGAAGAACTAAAAAAACTCCTCAAAGAAAAAGGGGTAATGGGAAAATTATCAGATTTTATCAAGGTGAGCCCCCCGCTTGAACCTATCCTCAAACAATTTACATCAAACACCGTGCTTATCGAAAGTATTGAAGATGGTCTAAATCTCGGTAAGAAGTATAACCATTATATATTTATTACTCCTAATGCAGAGAAGCTCTATCCTCATGGAATAGTTGCCGGAGGCTGGGAAAAAAAGATTCCGGGTCTGCTGACTTTAGAAGGGCAAAAACAGGAGGTAATCAATCAAATAAAAGAGAGGCACAGTCATTTTCAAAATCTCAGGAAAAAATTGGAAAATACAACAACATTGGAACAGAATTTAAGATCAGAACATAAAGAGAAATATAAAGAGTTTCAGCAAATTGAAAAGGAAATCAATGTAAAAGAACAAAACCTCATTAAAAAGAGAACTCAATTCCACGCAATAACAGAAAGAATGCAACATATTGAAGAAGAGATGGAGCAGCTTCAGAACGATAGAATTAAGATAATTGATAAAAAAAATGAAGCGGAAAAGGCTTTGTCCATAGCTACAAAAGAATTGGAAACCATAGAAATGCAGAGAAACACCATGCAAAAGAAGTTAAAACAGAGCGAAGCAGATTTTACTGCTGCAAGAGAAGTTTTGGGAGAATCCAATGCAAAGCTCAATCTGTTCCAGGAGCGAAGGAATTCCCTCAATCGAGAGTTAAGCCGATTAAAATTGGATGTGGAATCAATGAAAGAACAGCAAGATTTGAAAAAGAGCCAAATTGCAGAGCTGGAAGAAAAACAGACTAACAAATTTGCAAAGGCTGAATCATTGAAAGAAGAACTTAAAAAATGCATTGAAGAAAATAAGAAGCTGGAAGAAGAAATCAGGGAAAAGCAGCGATCTGTGGTATCCCAAAAAGAAGAAAATAAAGCTGTAGGAGAACGAATAAAGAATCTACGATTCAAATATGAAGCGGAACAGGAAGAAATGAATGAAGTCAAGTTATCATTAACAGAAATTGAAACCAACCTTAATCACCTCAGACAAGATTGCCAAAATACATTGCACCAGAATATTGAGCAAATATTTGAAGAGGAAGGAGAAGAAGATATTGACGTGCAAACATATGAACTGGAAAAAGAAGATATCTCATACAAACTATCCCACATGGGAGCAGTAAACTTAATGGCTTTTGAAGAATTCAACCAATTAGATGAAAGATATCAATTTCTTACTCAGCAGCAGCAGGATATAGCTGATTCAATTGATTCTCTGCAAAGAACCATTAAGAGGATCAACCAGATTTCCCGCAAGAAATTCCGTCAAGCCTTTGAAATAATAAATCAAAATTTTAAAAATACGTTTAACTATCTTTTTAATGGCGGAGGAGCAGAATTAGACTTAACTGATGGTCAGGATATCCTGGAAAGTGGAATAACCATTAAGGCTAAACCTCCAGGAAAACGGCTCCAGAATATAAATCTGCTTTCAGGTGGGGAAAAAGCTCTTGCTGCTATTGCCCTCCTCTTCGCTATTTTTCAATTCAAGCCAAGCCCCTTCTGCTTATTAGACGAGATAGATGCTACTCTTGATGAGGTAAATATAAGCAAACTGGTGAAAATGCTGGAACAACTAAAACAAAAGACTCAATTCATTGTCATTACTCATAACCAACTGACCATGGAGGCGGCAGATTTAATCCACGGAGTGACAATGGAAAAGCCCGGTATCTCAAAGGTAGTCTCCGTGACATTTGAAGAGCAGCAAAATCAAACTCCTCAATCTTAAAAAAACTAAGACATACACAATTGTCATGAAAGAAATAAAAAAGAATGTTAAAGATGGGGCAAACTATATTTACAGTAAAATTAACCAAACTGCCGAAATAGGAATAATACTTGGAAGCGGTATGACTGATATTATGCCATATATGAAACAACCTAAGATAATCCCTTATGCTGATATACCTCTTTTCCCCCGGACTAACATGAAGCCGGAAGGGAAAATGGTTTTTGCCAATTGGCAAGAAAAAAAAGCAATTATTTTTATTGAAAGATTGCACTTTTACCAAGGATATTCCTTTTTAGACATAACATATCCGGTAAGGTTAATAAATGAACTGGGGGTACCAGTTTTAATTTCTGTTAATACTTCTGGATGTCTTAACAAGTCCTTTGCAGTTGGTGATGTTATGTTAGTAAGGGACCATATTAACCTTATGGGAGATAACCCTTTACTTTCAATTCCTTATAAAGAACGGAATCCTCAATTTCTTAACCTCTCCTCAGGCTATGATAGCGACCTGATAAGCATATGCCATAAGGCAGCAAAAATGCTCAATATGCCTCTGAAGGAGGGTATCCTGGCAGCTTTGACCGGGCCCTGCTATGAAACCCCAGCCGAAGTTAGAATGTTACAAAGAGTAGGAGCAGATGCTGTATGTATGTCCAGCATTCCAGAAGTAATAATGGCTAACTACTGCAATATAAAAGTTTTAGCTCTATCTCTTATTACCAATAAAGCGGCCGCTCACAGTGGTGATAAAATATCCCATCAATCCGTCCTGGAAATAGCGGCTCAATTCCAGCACCAGATTTATAATCTGCTTACAAGACTTTTTACAATGATTTAATGTGGGGCAGCATGAAAATTGACCAAAACATGCTAATTCGTAAAGCACAAAAAGCTATAAAAAATGCTATCGCACCGTACTCACATTTGAAGGTTGGGGTGGCATTATTAGCTGACTCCGGAAAAATCTATACCGGTTGCAATATAGAAAATCCATCTCTGAGTCTTAGCATCTGTGCTGAGAGAGTAGCTATATTTAAAGCACTCAGTGAAGGCGAGAGAGCATTTAGCACTATAGCAATAACCTCTTCCTCCCCTGATTATTGTCCTCCATGTGGTGCATGCAGACAAATACTCTTAGAATTTTCTCCCAAGATTGAAATCATGCTAATAAATGCCAAAGGTTCAATAATCAAGAAAGATTTAAAAGAATTATTGCCTTACCCCTTTATAAAAAATAATTTGAAAAATAACTAAACCAAAAAAGTGGTTCTAAGAGCATAAATACTATTTAGCTCCCATGAAAAGGAGGTAAGATGGTTAAGGCTTTAAGTAAGCGCATCGGCATTCTTACAGGCGGAGGTGATTGTCCTGGGCTCAACGCAGTCATTCGAGCAGCAACAAAGACGGCTTTTTATTTCGGGTGGGAGGTCATTGGAATTGAAAATAGCTTTGAAGGATTGATCAAAGATAGGATGTGTCGTCGACTCACGGCTAAGGAAATCTCTGGCATACTCCATTTGGGAGGAACCATTTTAGGAACAACCAATAAAGGAAATCCCTTTAAATATAGAGTGAAAGAAAAAGGTAAAGTGATAGTAAAAGATCTCTCAGATGTTGTAATACATAACTTTAAAAAAATGGAATTGGACGCTTTAATAGTAATTGGTGGAGACGGTACTCTTTCCATTGCTAATCGTTTGAGTAAAAAAGGACTACCTATTATTGGTATACCTAAAACAATTGACAATGACCTTGCTGCTACAGTTATTACTTTTGGCTTTGACACAGCAGTGAATTGTGTAACTAATGCTCTGGATAGACTCCATACTACAGCTCAAAGCCACCATAGGGTTATGGTTTTAGAGGTTATGGGAAGATATTGTGGCTGGATTGCCCTTAATGGAGGGATATCAGGAGGTGCAGATGTAATCCTCATTCCTGAAATTCCTTTTGATATTAACAAAGTATGTGAGAAGATTGAAGAACGCAATCGAACAAAAAGAAATTTTAGCATAGTTGTGGTATCTGAAGGAGCTAAACCCCTTGGTGGAGAAGCTGTTGTTCAAGAGAAAGCCAGACCAGGATCTGCGGAGCGTCTTGGAGGAATCGGGGAATGGGTGGGAAATAAAATCCACCAACTAATTAAACGAGAAACACGAGTGATAGTATTAGGTCACCTTCAGCGAGGGGGACAACCCACTACTTTTGACAGGCTCCTTGGTACTCGATTCGGCTCGGCAGCGGTCAGACTAATAAAAGAACAATGTTTTGGATGTATGGTCGCTTTAAAACCTCCAAATATTGTACCTGTATCATTAGAAGAAGCAGTAAGCTCTCTTAAGAAGGTCTCTCTTGATTCTAATGTTATCCAAGCTGGCAGAGATATGGGAATTTGTTTTGGCGACTAACCCATCTTCTTCTTTAAATAATTTCTAATTATTTTGTTAATTTATTTCAATGCAATCTTCTCTTTAATTTGGCATTCAATAATGCAAGCTCAAAAACCTAATTACAATGAAATTTTGACAGAAAAGAAGCAAAATGATATAATTAACCTAAGCGATTAGATAAGGCAAACCTTAATATAATGAATAAGTTATAAAATGGCAAATGAGCAAGAAAGAAAAGATTCTTTATTAAGTAAGATAGAGGTCCCAGAGGCGAAGCCACTAAGCGAAGAAGATAACCTCAGAGCATTTGCAGAAGATTTTATCTTATCTTTTATTACTGCCATAAAAATTACTCAGCTTTATCCAGAAACAAATCCAGCAATTCAGCAATCGTTAGAAAGAGCGAGAAAAAAGCTATTAAATTTTACTTCGAAAGAAGATGCTTTGACTCTAAATATAAAAAAGAGAGAAATTATCTTTAATTCAAAGCCTTTACTTGCTAAAAAAGAAGATGCGAATAAATTAGCTCTAAAGTTCTATCTGCTGGATGTCCAAAAGATAAGCTTCAGTCCACAGATAAGTGGACAAGAACTTAGAGATTTCATCTACCTTCTTGGTCAAAAAGTTGATGATATAAAAAAGGATGGAGATATAGTAACCGTATTACATAAATTAAATATTAACAATATAGCCATGACATTAGCAAAAAAAGTTAAAGTTGTAAAAGAAAAAGAAGGTGTAGACGAAGATATAGAAGATGTAGAAGAAGAACTTGAACAGGATGATATAAAAGAAATAGAGAACAAATTAAGAGATTTTGATAATAATATTAACTATTTCCAGGATATATTCCTCAGCGTATCACATGTCGAATCTCGTCATAGAAGGATGCTGCTTGGAATCCTGGAAAACCCTTCTGATTTTGCTGATTTACTGGTAGATATAAGTGCACAAGCAATTGCTGCTAAAGGTCAAACCAAATTAGAAGCCCAGGTGGAATTTATTCAAAATGCCATAAATAACTTAGGCGAATATATACAGGAATTGGACCCAGCAGAACAGGAGCGCCTCTTTAAAAAGCTCGCCAAAGTTATTCTATCTTTAAAAACAGAACTAAAAGAAGACTTACTTCAGCAAAAAATTCTTCCCCAATTGGAAAAAGGAAGCTTAGAATCAAAAATCCTTAATTACTTTCCGGCAATTGATCTTGCTTCTGCTTTAACAAGCAGAATAAAACTTCATTCAGGTGCATCCTCCATCATTTATGACGCCCTTGATAACCTTACTATCCCTAAGGAAAGGCGTAATTCCATTATTGAGCTCATTAGGCAAAAACTTACCCTGGAGAAAAAAAATATAGAAGAATTTGATATTCTCTTTAAAGATATTGATCTTTTAACTCGGCCAAGCTCAGATGCAAAAGATCCAGAACGAGTAGAATTTCCTGAGATATCTTATGAATATGGACCTCAAGAGGAGAGCACTATAGAGAATAAAGTGGAGGAGTACAAGCAATTAGCTAACAAACATGAAATAATTTATACCTTATTGGATTTACTTCCCTTAATTGATAACTACCAATCCTTTTGCGTGGTTGTTGATAAACTGGGAGAAAAGATAAATTTGTTCGTTTCTGAAATGGAGCTGAATTTCACACTAAGAACCGTCACCGTGCTAAAAAATGAAGCCGAAAAGAGGAAAAATGTCTCTGAAAAATTCTTGCGCAAAATAGAGCGTGCCTTGGAAAAACTATCGTCAGAAGAAATAGTCTATAAGATGGCAGACATTGCAATTGAAGCCGAACAGGATTCCGAAGAATTCCAAAAAATATATGAAATTACCAATAAATTAGGCACAGCTGCAGTAAGAAATTTAGTAAAAAGGCTTATTGCAGAAGAATCAATGACAGCGAGAAAAAAAATCATCCAACTTCTTATCGAGTTAGGAAAGGATTATATCGATATCTTAGGAAGAAATATCACCCATGAAAAATGGTATGTAGCACGCAATATTATTCATATTCTGGGCTATTATGGTCCACAGGCACTCCCTTATTTCAAAAAAGTAACACGCCACCCCGAATTTCAAGTAAGAAAAGAATTAGTCTACGCATTATCCCAAATTAAAAATGGTGAAGCTACTCATATGCTCATCTCATTTTTATTGGAGGATGAGGATAAACGCATTCATGAGTTAGTTATATCTCAATTGGGAATTCTTTCCGCTCAAGATTCAATAGATTACCTTCTAAGCATCCTTGAGCAGAAAGAATATCTCAATAAAAACCCTTCACTCATTTTGGTTATCATAAAAGCATTAGGACAAATAAAAGCCAAAGCTGCACTGGAACAACTTAAAACCTTTACCAAGGCTCGGTGGATTTTAAAGCGCTTTTGGCGCCCTGTTGCCTGGCAGATCAGACATCAAGCGAATATAGCAATAAAGCTTACAGAAAAAATTTGAAGCTAATGTAGAATACGCTTTTGAAGGAGTAAAAATTGACCGACGCACGAATTTCAGAATTGAAAAATCTGGCAAAGCTCATCCTCACTACCTTTGAGGGAGCGCAGAAAAGCATAAAACTATACCCTTCCGGACATCCTATGATACGGCAATCCTTATCAGAATTTCTGCAGACTCTTTCCGGAAGTTTCGAATCATTAGGTAAAATAAACTTAAACATTATTCGCAACGAGCTCTATCTTAATGATACTCCTTTAAAAGAAGAAAGTATGCTACATGCTGATTTCATTCAACAGTGTTTAAAGCGCAATGTGAGCAGTATTAAAATCCTTCCAGGTGCAACATATGAAGAGCTGGAGAGATTTTTAACCATTCTATCTCACGATGTAGAGTATCTCAATGAAATGGGTGGAGTAAACAAACTTGTCAATTCAGAAGACATCAACAATATCGAGGTAGGGCAAATATTACCCTATATCTCAACCATCAAGAGAGAAGGAGAAGATGAAGATGCTTCTGAATTTCAAGGCTTAAGCGGAAGAGAGGCTTATAAAGCAGCAGTTGATGCTTTTAGAATGGTATGCTCAGATATAGACAGCAGCTATATAAGCATTAAGACTATCAGAGCAACAATTCAATCTCTCATAGAAAATGTCCTTCATAATAAGCAGGCTATGGCTGAATTAATAAATCTTAAACATTTGGATGATTACACCTTTCACCACTCTGTGAATGTTGCTTTATTATCAGTTTTAATCGGTTCAGCATTAAAGCTTAATCGTGATGAACTTAATCTGCTGGGTGAAGCTGCTGTACTACATGATATTGGTAAGCTTTTAGTACCGTGGGAGATTATAAATAAACCTGATAAACTCAATGATGAGGAATGGGAACAGATAAAGCTCCATCCTGTTAATGCGGCTCGGATTCTTTCAGAAATAAAAGGTGTTAGCGATATTTGCATTATTGGTGCTTTCGAACATCATATCCGCTATGATTTAAAGGGCTACCCAACCATAAAAGAAAAAAACGAAGGCCATCTTTTCAGTCAAATAATTGCAATAGCTGATACCTATGATGCTGTTACCTCAGACAGAGCGTACCGAAAAGCTTTTCTCCCTGATGATGCCTTCAAAATTATACTTAAAAACTGTGGCACTTCTCTCAACCCAAATATAGCAAGGCTCTTTCTTAACCTTATAGGATGCTATCCGTTAGGTTGCTTAGTGGAGCTCGATAGCAATGAAATTGCTATTGTATGTGAAATTAATCACTTTAACCTGTTACGCCCAAAAGTGAAAATTCTGCTTAGTGCCGAAAGAAGCTTGGCGAATCAAGAAGTTGTTGACTTGACTGAATTAAATGAAGTTACTGATATGCCAAAGAGAAACATTGTAAAAGCACTGGACCCTCATAAATATGGTATTGAGATCGGAGAATATTTATAAAATAGATTATAGTATTTTTAGAAACCCTCTTTTTTATTTACCACATTAATGAGTTCTTTTCCTTCTATAAACCTCTTATAGTTTTCTATAAATAGATTCACACACTTCTCCCAATAATTTGGAAAGACACCGGCAATGTGAGGTGTGATAATGACGTTATCCATACTCCACAGAGCGCTTTCTTTGGGTAACGGTTCTTCTTCTACCACATCAAGAGCTGCACCGGCAATCATCCCTTCCCGTAAAGCATTAATCAATTCTTTTTGATTGACTATCTTCCCTCGCGCAACATTAATAAGAAAAGCAGTAGGTTTCATGAGTCTGAGTTCTTTCTTCCCAATTAAACCCCAGGTATTTTTCGTCAAGGGAACACAAATTACAACATAGTCCGACGCTTTAAGAAGTTCCGATAAACCGTCTTTCGGGAAAAGCTTATCTACTACTTCAATCTCATCAGCAGTAATATGCTTTTTAACAGCGATTACTTTCATTCCAAAGCAATGAGCTCGCCGAGCTAACTCCTTACCAATATTCCCCAGCCCTATAATACCAAGGGATTTACCCTCTAAGACCTGGGGGATTTTATATTGTGCTATAAGTTCATTCTTAGCCCAATAATGGCTGAGTTGATAGTTAAAATATATTTTCATTTGACGACTTAATGCCAACATTAGAAACAAAACATGTTCAGCAATAGCGGATGCGCCAATTCCTCTGGAATTTGTTATTATGAGGGGGCTCTTTACTATTTCTGGAAAGAGGCTGGCCCCTACACCTGCAGCTCCTGAATGAAACCATTTAAGATTAATAGCTGCTTTATAAACTTCCCTGGTTATACGCCAGGCAAAATAGATATCAGCATCCTCTATTTCTTTTAAGAGCTCACGATCATCAGAAATTATAACTATATTCGAGTTGGTGCATTTTTCTCTCATTAACTCAACACCCTCAATCGGAATACTAAAAAAGGGTGTGGGATGATGCAGACTTACTACAATTTTGTACGTATACGGAGACATAAGAAGGAAATTATATAAATTGATACAATTTTATTAAATCACTTTTCCCCTTCGATTCGAGGAAAAAGCATACCTTTAGCTTCTACTTTCAAACCTTGTTTTATACCACCCCATTCCTCCAAATCTATGAGTCTGACTGTCTTGAAAGACTGTGGTATCCCTAACTTTTTCCAAGCCTCCTCTGTTTTTACTGGCATAATCGGCTTCAACATAACACACACATATCTAAGAGACTCAATCACATTATATAAAACACAGGATAACCTTTCTCTTCCCTCGGGACTCTTGTTAAGCTCCCAAGGCTTATTATTATCTATGTAAGTATTTGCTTCTCTAATAAGCTTCCAAAGGGTTTTTAACGCTTCATGAAGCTGCAAATTCTCCATGTGTTTGCGATACTGAGCAAGGACCTTTGGAGCTATGTCTCTAAGATAGGGGTCATCTGACGTCTCTATTGGTTGAGGTATAACAGATTGATAATATTTTTTAATCATTGTAAGAGTACGGC
Source organism: uncultured Acidobacteriota bacterium (assembly GCA_964645975.1). Taxonomy (GTDB): domain Bacteria; phylum Acidobacteriota; class B3-B38; order Guanabaribacteriales; family CAZYAF01; genus CAZYAF01. Next base: position 62,653 of record CAZYAF010000002.1, on the reverse strand, counting down.
TCATTAAGTTACCATAATCATTGGCCAAATCCGCGTTATAGCGTTCTTTAAAACGCTGCATGGAGAAGTCGCCGTCCTTATCAAAGGGAATCTCTCTAATGAGAAAATAACGAAGCGCATCTGCATCATATTGTTCTGTCAGCTCGACTGGATCAAGTATAATACCTTTTGTCTTGCTCATTTTCTGGCCCTCAATATTAACAAATCCATGAGCAAAAATAGTATGCGGTAAAGGTATACCGCTGCTCATTAAAAGTGCCGGCCATATGATACAATGGAAACGGGTAATATCTTTGCCAATTATATGCAGGTTTGCGGGCCAGTATTGTGCATATCTATCTGGATCATCACTAAAGCCAACACCCGACAGATAATTAATAAGCGCATCTATCCAAACGTATACTACATTAGTCGAATCAAAGGGAAGAGAGATTCCCCAATCAGTACTGGAGCGAGAGATACTTATATCTTCCAATCCACCTCTTATGACTTGCAAAACCTCATTTCGCCTTGTTTCAGGTTGGATGAAATCTGGATGAGTGTCGATATGTCTTAAAAGTGGCTCACCGTATTTAGATAAGGCAAAGAAATAGTTTTCCTCTTCAACCCACTGCGGCTTTAGATTATGTGTGGGACACAAACCATCTATCAAATCCTTATCCCGGTAGAAATTTTCACAGGAAGAACAATACCATCCTGAATAGCTTCCCTTGTAAATATCTTTTTTTCTATAAATCCTCTCAATAATTTGATTTACCGTAGAAATATGGCGGGGCTGCGTTGTACGAATGAAATCATCAAAGGATATATGGAGCTTCTTCCATGTATTGCGAAACTCCTCTTCCATCTGATTGCAATAACTGAGAACATCTAAGCCGAGCTTTTTAGCCCTGGCAGCAACATTCAAACTGTGCTCATCATTGCCCATAAGAAAAAAGGTATCATAGCCTGCCATTCTCTTAAAGCGAGCTATTACATCCGCTGCAATTTTCTCATAAGCAGTACCGAGATGTGGTCTATCATTTACGTAATCAATAGCGGTGGTCAAATAAAACTTCTCCATTTTATCCTTCTCCTTATTTCCTTATTGAGCTAATACTTCCCTGTAATAATCCTCATACATGCTTACTATTTTATCTTTGGCATAACGATTCTGTGCAATTTTCCTCCCCTTTTTGCCCATTTTTTTTCGTTTCTCATCATCTTGTAGCAATCTCAATGCAGCTTTGGACATTCCCTCCACATCACCGATGGAAAACAGGTAACCAGTCTCACCATCTCTAATAAGCTCAGGTAATCCCCCAACACGGGTAGCAATAACAGGTACCTGGCAGCTTAGAGCCTCTAAGGCTACCAAACCGAAACTTTCAGTTTTGCTGGGAAGCAATAATATGTCGGCCAAGCTTAGAAACTGTGCTAAAGAATTTTGTTTTCCCAAAAATAATATATTATCATATATACCCAATTGCTGCGATAGCTTTTCCGCATTCTCTCTCTCTGGTCCATCTCCTATAAGAAGGAGCCGACTTTCAATTTCTTTACGAACATTATGAAAAATTTTTATCACATCACTAATTCTCTTTACTGGTCTAAAATTAGAAATATGGCAAAGAATCTTTTGTTGGCCCAAACCCAACTGATCTGCTAATTCCGAGGATTGTTTTGGAGAAAATATCTCTATATCAACAAAATTGGGAATGACACGGATCTCCTTTTTTATTCCAAATTCATCCAGAGTCTTTTGTTTTAAAAAATGTGATACTGCTGTTAATCCCTCACTTTTTGCCATACTATAGCTGACTACCATTTTAAGAGCAGGCTGATTTCCTACAAGAGTTATATCTGTTCCATGAAGGGTAGTTATTATCTTAAATTCGGCTCTGCCTAAAATTAAACGTGCCAATAAAGCGCTTGCAGCATGAGGAATTGCATAATGAGCATGCAGCAGGTTAAGATCCTGGCAAAGTGAAACCTCAGCAATCTTGGATGCCAGAGAAAGACAATAAGAAGGATATTCAAAAAGAGGATACTCAGGAACATCAACTTTATGAAAAAAAACATTGGGAAGGGAATCAATAAGACGGAATGGTACAGCATACGTTATGAAATGGACGGAATGGCCTCGTCGGGCCAGTTCCACACCCAGCTCAGTAGCTAATACGCCGCTTCCCCCATAAGTAGGATAACAGCTTATACCTATATTTAGAGAATTCTTTTCTTTGGACATATTTTTCTTCTTTACTTACTTGCTATTCACCTAACGTATTTACAATTCGACCGGGATCAGTATTTCTGCAGAATTCTATTGGGTCATCTAATTTAATAATTTCTTTCATATAAAAAGGTTCTCCATAATCAGCCCCAATGAAAGAACCATAATATCGAGCTCTTGTCTCTATCCCTCTTAAAAATTCGGGCGAATTCATAGGTGTGAATGGCTTTCCCGGTGCTACAAAAGTATTAAATTGAGATTCATAAGCTTGAATTGCTTTTAACTTATCTTCAAAATAGCCGCTAATATCAATGATAAAAGTAGGTCTAAAATCATGGCGAATCATGTAGTAAATGAGACGAAGTGGACGAAATGCTTTCTGACCGGTTTCAATCTTTGATAGTCCAGCATAAAAAGCTGCTTCACTCACTAAATTACTACAATGAATATGGTCAAAGTGCCTTCCCTTCCAATAAGGTAGAAAAATCAAGCACGGCGTATAATTACGAATTATCTTTATTATTTTCAGGCGATTCTTCATATTGATCTCAATATTTCCATCCGGATAGCCCAGGTTTTCCCGTATTTTTACACCCATTATATCAGCTGCTTTGTTGGCCTCTTTCTGTCGAATCTCGGCATTACCTCTGGTACCAAGTTCACCTTGAGTCAGGTCAACGATTCCAATCTGATATCCTTTGTTCACCAACTTTATTATTGTCCCACCACAGGTAAGCTCAATATCATCCGGATGAGCAGCAAAAGCTAACAGGTCCAATTTCATAATTAGCACTCCATTAATTAAAGAAAAATAATTTTATGCCTGAAAGTATCGAATTCAATACTATCATAAACCTCATCTATTAAATTGAAACCATATTTAATTAAAAATGGGATGATGTTCAGGCATCGTTCCTGCAAGTTTCCCAAGGGAAAAAGATTGTTATACACCTTTTCTATCTGATTAATTTTCGTCTGATGAACCCTTTTCTCAGCATTTACAGACCTCTCCTTCAAACTGTGAAGTTGATGCTTCATCTTCATTGCAGCTTTTTCTAAAGGACTTTTTAGCGTAACATCTATAGACAACAATGCTTTCCTAAGCTCATGGATAATATCCTGCAGCTTCTCTTCGGATTTGGCAAAAGGCTCCTCAATACGCGCTGCAATCTCTTTATTTTCAGTATCTTCTATCACCTTTTCTGGTTTAGTAAATAACGCCTGCATATCTATATCATATTTTTTTATAATCTTCTCAATCTTCTCCTCCATTAATGTTAGGGCGGGTCGAGGGAAAATTGAAGGCATTTTTACTCCAAAGAAATCATACAATGGCTTAATCTGTGCAAAATAAGCAATCTCAGCAGGCCCTGCCACATAACTCAAAGTGGAAAAGAGATAATCTTGAACCACTGGCCTCAATATCACATTGGGAATGAAACGTTCTGGCTCTTGCTCTAACAGTGTTAGAAGTTGATCTTTTGAGTAACTCTTCTCTTTACCTTTAAGGTGATAAATTCCGTTAGCTGACATTTCCAGGAGGTATTTTTTACCATCTGATCTCAAAAACAAGTTAGTGCTTAAGGGATTGAATTTTACTTGAAGATGATAACCATCCTTTTTTAGTTGCTCATTATTTTTGAGCAGTATCTCACTTAAATCCTTTGAGTGTTCAATTGCTTTCTTGAATATCGGGCTTATAATTTTTTTTAACCTTTTATCACTGGCATCTATTATAAGAAGAGCATATTTACCCAATAGCTTTATAAGCAAACGAGCAAATGCCTTCTTCCATAGAGATGAAGAAGTATAGCTCTCTCGCATAAGCTGCATTACCGCAGACTTAAATTCGCTATCTGGATATAAGTGCTCCATCTCTTGTATTAAACTTTCTATACCCTCACCAATAGTTAATTCTCCGACAGGGTATCTGTTTGCTGAGGAGAATCCTTTTAGCTCCAATCTTCTTACTTTATTTTCTAAATCAAGCAAACATATTTTATTAGCCTCTTTGAGGTCATGGTCTTCCCCTTCTAACCAAAAAAGTGGAACTACTGGCTTATTTATGATAGTAGTAAGCATTTCAGCTAATTTAACAACACCTAATGCTTTATATATGGTATAAAGGGGTCCTGTCATCAAACCTAACTGCTGTCCAGTTATTATTACCTGTGATCCTTTTTTATTGAGGAGGGTAAGTTTCCTTTTCATATTCGGCAAAGCAAGCCACTCGCTATTCTGCTCTTCTAAAACCTTATAGATCTGTGCATAACTATTGTTCTTAGTGTTCTCAAAATGCAGAGATTCCTTTGTAATTATCGGCCTATAATCAGCATGATAATACTTTTTTAGCTTATCAAAATCGTACAGATAGTCGCTATAAAGCTTTGTGCTTCCCTTGATTTTATCTATTTCGATGCTATTATACATTTCTCAATTTATTAATTATTCTACTACTAAGGAAGGAATGTGTGAACTTATATTAAGCGTTTTTGAAGATAATCTGTCACCTGATCAATGGAGATTCTATCTTGCAGCATAGTATCCCGGTCTCGAACAGTCACGGCATTATCCTCTAATGATTCAAAATCAAAGGTTATACAGTAAGGAGTACCAATCTCATCTTGGCGCCTGTAGAGTTTGCCAATAGCACCCTTTTCATCGTAAAAGGAGTGAAATTTTTTTCCCAAATCTTTCTCCAATTTCTGTGCATGTTCGCCAAGCTTTCTTACCAGAGGAAAAACTGCTATTTGAATTGGGGCAATGCGTGGATTAAGACCGGCAACAACTCTTTCTTCTCCATTCTCCAAAATTTCTATACGAAAAGCATCTACAATGACAGTTAGAAAAGTGCGATCAACGCCTGCAGAAATCTCTACAACCTCTGGTACATATTTTTCTTTAGTCTGCTCGTCAAAAAAGCTTAGATCTTTACCTGAGTATTTAATATGTTGAGCAAGATCAAAATCTCCCCGGTCAGCTATTCCCTCTAATTCCTGCCAGCCAAAAGGAAAACGATATTCCACATCAACACAAGCTTTTGCATAATGGGCTAATTCGTCTGGTCCATGAGGTCTAAGGCGCAGATTCTCTTTCTTGATTCCTAAATCCACATACCATTTAAAACGCTCCTCAACCCAGTAATTAAGCCAATCTGTATCGTCATGTGGGTTAATAAAATATTCCATCTCCATCTGCTCGAATTCCCGTGAACGAAAAATGAAATTGCGTGGATTGACCTCATTTCGAAAGCTCTTCCCCATTTGAGCTATTCCAAAGGGTATCTTTACCCGTGAAGAAGCCAATACATTTTTGAAATTAATAAATATTGATTGTGCGGTTTCAGGTCTCAGATAGGTGACAGATTGAGAATCTGCAGTTGCTCCTACATTAGTTCTAAACATGAGGTTAAACAGTCGCGCCTCAGTTAGTTCCCCTCCACATTCCGGGCATATTTCTGTCTCCAGGTTATCTGCTTTGAATCTTCTTTTGCATTTCTTGCAATCAACCATTGGATCGGTGAAACTATCAACATGACCAGAAGCTTCCCAAACTTTTGGATGCATAATAATGGCACTATCTAAACCAACAATATCACCCCTTTTGTTAACAACATCTTCCCACCAGAAATCTGCTATATTGCGTTTTAGACTTACTCCTACAGGTCCATAATCCCAAAAACCGTTTATTCCACCATAAATTTCACTTCCTTGAAAAATGAATCCTCTACGTTTACATAGGGCGATAACTTCGCTCATCTTCTGATCATCGGTTAACTGCTTAATTGTTATTTTCTGCTCCTCTGATTTCATCATTCCCCTCATAATAATCAAAATTATTGAAAAACCTATATCTAAGTAACCTGGACACTATCAGGGCAACCGCCCTGGCACCTATACGATGGATTATTGCTGCTTTTTCTTCTCTGCTTCTCCTTCCATAGGAACGAATTTAACCGGGGTTATATGATATTCTACTATGCTTTGCTCGCCTTTGCTAAGAAGGAGAAGCTCCTGAAAATCTTTCCCTACTGGAATAACCATTTTCCCATTAAGCTTTAGCTGTTCAATCAAGGGATCTGGGATATGGCTGGGGGCGGCGGAGACTATGATTTTATCAAATGGTGCATTTTCTTTCCATCCTCTATATCCATCGGCAATTCTTATTTCAAAATTATCATAACCCATTTCCTTTAGGCAAGCTCCAGCTTTTTGTGCTAAAGTCTCTCTGATTTCAATAGAGCAAACCTTTCCCGCTATTTCTGCTAAAAGGGCTGTCTGATAACCGGAACCTGTTCCAATCTCAAGAACCTTATCGCTCTCTTCAAGCTGTAAAGACTCAATCATTAGTGCCATAATATAAGGCTGGGTTATATCCTGCTCTTCACCTATGAGTAGAGGTCTATCATCATATGCAAATTGCCTTTGGTCAGAAGGTACAAATTTATGTCGAGGAACTTTTAACATGGCTTTTATCAGACGCTCATCTTTTATACCCCGGGCGATTATCTGATCTTCAACCATTTTCTGCCTTAAGATCGCCATTTCCTTCTCTTCCAGCTCCTGGCGCTTCCTCTCTTCTCTTTTATCACGAGAAGGAGTACATGAAAAACTAAAGATTCCGATACAGATAAAAAGTATAATACAAAGCAAAATAAAAGCTATTTTACCGCGCTTACTAATGCATTTCATTGTTATGTCTCTTTTAGGACCCTTATCAATTTTATAATAAAATACAATCTGAATTTATTTTTCCTAAATTATCACAAGTTAAGTCTAATGTCAAAAATAATTGCCTATGTATAGTACATATTATAATTGAAGCGAAACATTTTAGATAGATAACATTTTCTCTTAATAAAAAACATTGATATCAAAATTTCGAATTGAAAAATATATCATAAAAAGATCATTATATGATTATGTGAGTTATCTACAATTAAATTTAATGAGGAATTGCTGGAGTCTGAAAGAGCTAAATTTTGCGTGGTTTGACAATAGTCTCTATGATATAATTCTTTATCGTATTTAGGAAAGGATGATGTTTTTTAACCTTCTTAAAAATGCTAAATTTTACCTCATTATTGCTTTTATTATTGCCTTAGCAGTTAGATTTCCTTTTGTTTTTGACAATAGTGATAACTATTTTCAGGTACAGGGAAAACCATATAGTGATGCTCGCCAGAATGACATTTTTGCTCAGAATTGGCTTTCAGGAAAAGGTTATGGAGATTATATTTATGGTTTCAAATATCACGCATATAGAGTACCTTTTTATTCGTTCTTTCTGGCATTTATTTATAATTTCTTTGGACATAATTATCTTGCAGTTAAGATAATTCAAAGTCTGTTAGGTGCGGTTAGTTGTATTATTATCTTTTACATAAACCGAATTCTCTTTAATAAGTGGGTTGGTTTAATCTCCGCCTTTCTCTGGTCTCTTCACTTTAACTTTATCTTATATGCGCATGTCTTATTAACGGAGACCTTATTTATCTTTCTTTTTTCCCTTTCCATTTTGCTCATAGTAATAGGTATGCAAAAAACATCTTATAAGATAATAATTGCCTCTGGGATACTTATAGCTATCACAACACTTACGCGATCAGTTGGTCTCATACTTGTTCCCGTAGCAGTCCTTTGGATGTGCTTTGTAACAAAGCTTCCTTGGAAAAAAAGACTTTGCTTTTCGCTCATTATCTGCTTAGCAATGTTTGCCACCATCTTCCCCTGGTTTCTAAGGAATTATCATGTTACCGGCCATCCCTTTCTTTTCAATTCAATTGGAGCTTTGCAACTATGGAATGCTTCAAATCCCGATTATTACAGCATTAATGCAAGAAAAGCCTGGTATGAATTCCACTGGAGTCATCCAAATACTTATGAGGGAGAACGATATGATATTGCTGGCGAAGAGATTAAACATTTTATACGATCAGATATGAAAGGATATATTAAATCCTGCTACCGAAGAGCCTATATGTTCTATCATTTTCCCCGAATTACGTTTCCAAAAGGTCGATTTATAAAACTCAATAGATTCACCTTACCCAAACTCAGCATTATATTCACGTTTATTTTAGCACCTATAGGTTTCATCTTACTATTACCTCATGTGCGAAGGATTTCTTTGTATATATTTATTATATTAGGATATTCTTCTTTCTATTTTCTATCTGGAGAGATGCCACGGTATAGGATGCCATTAGAAATTATTTTTGTTTCTTTTGCTGCTGCCTTTATATATCTGCTGTTCAATATACATAAAGTAAAAAGCTGGAAAAAAATATTTGATGATAAGCACTCAGATCTTCAGATTAATCCAAAGACTAAACAGCTTATTGATATTTCATCTAAAGTCTTTAGCATTATTTTTTCTGTTTTAGTTATTATTTTCATCATAAAAACCTCAATCACATATATTTATACTAAAAATGGTGGCATTTATTATAGAATAGATCAGAGCCGTATTGAGAAGATATTGAGAAAAAAAGGATTGCTAAAAGCCTGGGTAAAACAGGGTGAAAAATCTATCACCTATAATGATTTATTTCAAGAACAAGCAAAACATTTTGGCCATTTCCCTAATTATCGATCTCGAATAGTTATCTGGCAAGGAGAGATTAATTACTGTCTGAGAAATGAACAGGAAAATATTACTTCTTTTTCTCTCCGAATAAATCCATTACCATATAATTTTGGCGAAAATGTAATATATTGCTTCCCTCATACCAAAAAGATTCAAAAGATGACAACTAAGCATATTAAAGATGGAGATATTATAGCTGTTTTTGGCCATTTAGAAGAATATAATGAAAATAATTTCTCTTTCCCTTGTATTTTTTTCTCTCACTTAGAAAAGCTCAGATAAAGTCTCAATTGTATTACATTCTTAAACGATATGCTTGACATAAAAACCGAAGTAAGATATAAATACTAATTGTGAAAGATATAATCGGATTTGGAGCCATTAATCTCGACTTATTTTTCCAGGTCAACAATTTTTCAGAGTTAAATAATACGCTCTTAGCAGAAGGTTTTAGTCCATTTATATATGGTGAAGAACTCCAAGGTAGAGCTGAGAACTTATTTAGATTATTAGAAATACTAAAACGGGAAACAAAATTCACAGGTTACAGCGGAGGAGGATCGGCTGCTAATGTAGTGGTTGCTGCTTCAAAATTAGGATTATCAACCGGAATTGTGGGTAAGATAGGTACTCAGTCACTTAACAAATTTCTCGACATTAAAAGCACGTTTCTCTTAGAGAGTTTACACAAGATTGATGCCAAAGGACTCATTATTACAGATGAGATGAGTGGTATCTGTTTGTGCCTAATTGATGAAACAGGAGAAAGGAGTATACAAATTTTTCCTAATTGCAACGATAACCTTTCCATTGAAGAAATAAATCTGTCTTATTTAAAAGATTGTAGAATCCTTCACTTGAGCTCCTTTGTAGGCGAGTATCCCTTCCAAGCGCAAATCAGAGTTATGGAACATCTACCGAAGAAAGTTAAAGTAAGCTTTGATCCTGGAAATCTATATGCTCGAAAAGGGTTAACAATATTAGAGCCCATTATTAAAAGGTGTTTTATCATCTTTGCCACTAAAGATGAAATAGAGATCTTAACTGGTCAAAGCTTTGAACAAGGATGCAAAATGCTCCTTAATTTAAATCCTGAGATAATCGTACTTAAACTGGGAAAAGAGGGTTCTCTAATTTTTGAAAGGGATACTATAATTAAAATCAAGGCAGTGTCCACTATCTCTTCTGATTCTACTGGAGCAGGCGATGTGTATGCAGCAGCGTTTTTAACCGCTTTAATTGAGAAAAAATCTTTGTCGGAGTGCGGTGCTTTTGCAAGCAAAGCTTCTGCCATAAGTTTATCGGCTTATGGAAGGCAAAAGTACCCCACAAAAAATGAAATTTTAAGTTATTAAAAATGGCGTATAAAATAGGTTGGTTTTCTACAGGAAGGGATGAAGCTGCTTGTACATTGCTCAACAAAATATATAAAGAAATTAAAAAGGGAAACCTCACAAATACGGAAATATCCTTCGTCTTTAGTAACCGAGAAAAGGGCGAGAAAGAAGAAAGCGATAAATTTCTTGATTTAGCAGAAAATTTAGGACTTAAGGTTATAAGTTTTTCCTCCAGAAAATATAAGCCTATCCTGAGAAGAAGAGGTTTAGAAGTAAGTAAAAAATTAGGACGTGATTCCTCCACTCTCATAATATGGCGAAATGAATATGATACGGAAGTAATAGAGCGGCTTAAAGGTTATGTGCATCAATTAGATATATTAGCTGGTGATATGCTCATCTGGGGTTTTCGAAGGTGCAAAGCCTTTGATGCTATAAACCTGCATCCTGCACTACCCAAAGGACCAAAAGGAACATGGCAAGATGTTATTTGGGAGATAATTCAAAACAGAAGCACAGAGCATGGAGTTATGATACATTTAGTTACTCCCGAACTTGATCGCGGCCCAGTGATTACTTACTGTCGTTTCTCTCTACAAAGTCCTGAATTCGATCCTTTATGGCAAAAATTGGATAAGAAACTCAAAAGCAAAAGCTTAGACGAAATCATAAAACAAGAAGGTGGAAAACTTCCTCTTTTCACTAAAATAAGAGAAAAGGGTTTCATCCGTGAGATACCGCTGCTTATCCACACCATAAAATTGTTTGCTGATACAGATATCTTTTTACGAGATAAACAGCCATTTACTAAAACCAGAATTGTGGATGAAGGATATGATCTCACGGATATTATAGATGCTGAAATTAAAAAATAATTATACAGTGCAAAGATAAATAAATTATTTGATAAATATGCTATCCAAAAAAATATTTATTAGCGATGTGGAAGGTCCGCTGAGCAAAAACGATAATGCTTTAGAGGTAACTCAACATTTCATCCCTGAAGGGGATAAGCTTTTCTCTCTTCTCAGCAAATTTGACGATTATTTAGCGGATATAAAAAAAGAACCCCATTACAAAGCTGGTGACACTCTAAGACTTATCTTACCCTTTTATAAAGCTTTTGATATTTCCAACTCCTCAATAGAAAGCTTCTCCGCAGAAAATCTTCTTCTTGTTCCAGGGGCAAAAGAAACTGTCGCAGAAATTCAAGAAGTACTCCCCCTTTATCTGGTCAGCACAAGCTACAGGCCTTATATCAATAGTTTATGCCGTGCGCTAAATATACCAAAGGAAAGGTCATATTGCACTGAGTTGGACTTGGATAGATATAAAATGGAAGAGCCGGAAAAGAATAAAATATTAAAAATTAAAGAAAAAATCTGCCAGATGCCGATGATAGAATTTGACGCTCAGTGTAGTACACCAGAAGAGATAGAAACCTGCCATTTAAAAACCATTGACTCTCTGTATGAAATTTTCTGGCATATTTTGCCACTGCAACCTATATCTGCCTCCTTATTAAATGAGGTTAATCCCATTGGAGGGAAAGAAAAAGCACGAGCTTTGGAAAAAATCCTCACTAAAGAACAGGTCCACTTCCAAAATGTTATTTATGTGGGAGACAGTATTACTGATATAGAGGCATTAAAAATGCTGAGGGAAATGGGTGGGCTTTCTATTTCTTTTAATGGAAATGCATATCCGTTCCGCTTCGCTGAGTTAGCAATCATCTCATCTAATACTCATCCATTAAGTGAGATTGCAAATATTTTTGCCGCTGGTGGTAAAGAAGCCGTATATAAAATGATAAGGGAAGTTCATGAAGCTCAAGATAAGAAAGCCATATTCTCTGTAACTGAGGAGAACCAAGAAGTGCTCATAGAGAAAAGCCAGCAAATGAGAAAAGCCGTTAGAGGCAAAAAAATTGCATTTTTAGGGTAAAAAGAAGATATTGTTGGCAATATGTGATAAATATCACAACTTTTTTACTTAATTAAGAAAAAATATATTGACAACATCACTAAGTACTGTTATAAAATCCTAAAAGAAGCTATTTCTCATAATCTTTTAAAATCCAATGGAGGGGTTAAATGACTAAACAAGAATTAGCAGCAATAATAGCTCAGGATCTTGATATATCAAAAGCAGCCGCTAATAAAGCAATCGATTCATTGATTGGCGGCATTTCAATAGCTCTAAAAAAAGGTGAGAAAGTTACCTTTGTCGGCTTTGGTACTTTCTCAGTAGTGCATAAGAAGGCAAGACAGGGAAGGAATCCAAAAACCGGCCAGCCTATTACCATAAAAGCAAGAAAGGCTGCTAAATTTAAACCTGGAGCTAAATTAGTCGGAGATATTCAGTAAATCTACTTTTACCATTTAAAGAATATAGGCTCAAGGAGCGCTATATTCTTTCCTCTATTTATATATTAGGAGGGATAAGTAATTTTCTCAATCTCTTCTCCTGAAGGGTAGATTCTCAGGTAGCCGAAAGTAATTCTTTTAATATTATTTTTATTTTTTATCGGTGTTAAGAGTATAATTTTATTCTGTGCAAAATCATGTTTTAACAACAGAGCTAAACCATGAGAATTGCCCTGCGAATCGTCCAGGGAAACTAAAATATAGCGGTAGAAATCAGTATTAGTTACTACTACATCCTTCATTTTAAAATAGTGGCGAGCTTTAAATAACTCACCTACAGAGTAAGAACCCTCTACAATTACGTTAACTGTATTATTATGAACCTCACCATATAAGGTTTTACTTTTAAGAATGGTTGACAAAAAATTCATGTCTTCTAAAGACAGCTTATTCCCGCTCCCGATCCAGCCACCCAATAAGTCTATTTCTGAAAAATTGAATTCTAATAATTCTGCTGTTGAAAAATATTCTTTAAATTTAGCACATCGGTAATCTCGCCGATAGTCAATAGATTTTTGTATTACAGCCTCTGCTACAGGTAATCTACTTAGCTCAAAATCGAAATTAGATTTTAAAACGCCTAATAACGCTTCGAGTTCATTTCTTCGCTGAATAGCAATTATCCTTTTAGGCTTTATAATCTCAATTTTTCTTCTTTTAAGCTCACATCCGACAGAACCTGTTATCAATCCAGTAGTGTCGATGATAATAATCTTAGCCCCTAAACTCTCCGCTTTATCTACAAGATTTTTTATACCTCTTATAGTAGAGTAAATATGACCTGTTGGAGAGGTTGATCCAATAAATCTCAGATAAGTTGGAAGTTTTTCATAAGGTTTTGTATTAAACCCGCTAATAATACTCATACCTATGGTTGTAGGAGGACCTATAAAAGATTGACCTATATCAGCATCTATTAAACCTACCTTATATCCTCCCTGGGCACATTTGCTTACGAGATACTTAACCACTGTTGTTTTGCCAGTATCATTAGCACCTATAACAATTACGCTACCTTTATCATTAATGATTTTTTCCGCTTCTTTTTCCCACAGGGCGTTAACTTCCATAATATCTCTATTTTTTATTAGCGGTACTATCAGCTTTTTTTTGAAGTGATAGTGTAAAATTGAGACCACTGCTGTTCTACTTTTTCAGAGCCACATTCAGGACACTTTACCGTGCTCGTATCGTGCTCTTTAATTGTCATCTTAACGCTAAATTTTTTGTCACAACTTAGGCAAAGATAATCATAGTGTGGCATTTTTTCCTCCCAAATGCCGAAGCTAAATTTATCAAAATGAGTTCTATTAATTCATTATAAACTAAAACCGAACGTATGTATTGCTTAAAATTTATTTTTTATGCATTTAAAGAACAGCTTAAAAAAGACACTCAAATGCTTGGAATAATCATCAAAATCCCATTTCACTTTGAGTTGGTATAATATTACCTTGCTTACTTTGTGCTCATCGTATATACTTAAATAAAACTCGCTAAATGTGTTTGCGGATGTTTTTGTATAAGAAATTTGATAAGTTTCTAATATAAGCCGGCGTAGCTCAGAGGCAGAGCAGCTGATTCGTAATCAGCAGGTCAGGGGTTCAACTCCCCTCGCCGGCTCCATCAATAATAAGGGTAATATTCATTGAAACAGCAATATAAAGCCTTTCTTTTTAATAATAAAATTTATATAACATGTCTTATATTAGCCTTGCTTCCTCTAATATGCGTTTTAGCTGTAGGTCGGGATTATTTATATTTTCGCATTTTCTTTCCTCTATTAGCTGGATATCTCTTAGGAAAAAATTTGGCTACCTTAAGCCAAGCACTATTTTGTGGACTTTTATTAATTATAAATCCTTCTTGGCTTGGACAATCTAACAATTTTTTAGAACAAATAGGCTTTTATCTGGGCGGAATAATAATAGCTTATTGGGTTGGCTCTCACTACACGAAAGGCAAACTTCCTATTGTAATGGGTATTATCATAGCTCTCTTCTTTGTATTTGCAATCTTCCTCATTTATCAGCAAAGCCTTAAACTGCCCTTTTATTTTATTTATCCTTTTATCGTAGCATTAGCAGCATTTATCTATTATTTTCTCCGTCTTTTCAAAAAAAGAAAGCTTGTTTTCCTTTTTTCGTCAGGAGTAATTCTTAGCTACATTTTTTATTTTACCTTCCTTTATATAGCTAAGCGCAACCTTGCCTGGTTTGAACGCCCTTTTATCCTCTTTACATCGCTCATTCCGGGAGATTTTCTTACCTTGTTATTAACTGCCTTTATTTTTCCCCAAATTAGAGAGTATTTATTAAATCGCAATCTAATAGTATTAGAAAAAACTTCGTAGAATTAAAAGCATAATGTATTTTTTGCCTTTAATAATCACCCTTTTATTGACAAAATCTTTTTATATGTTAATGTTGCAAAAAATTGAAATAACTGCTTTTTATTAAATAATTTAAGCAAAGGTGCTAAAATGAACCACAAATACATCAGCTTAAAATATGTTTTTATCACATTCATCATTGTTATCTTTTGCTTTACACTGCTGCAAAGTGAGTCACAAGTTAATCCTGAAGAAATTATTGATAAAGCGATTGAGGCCCAAGGAGGAAGAGTTGCTTTAGAAAGTATAGAAGATAAAACTATAAAATCTACTATGAAAATGTATATACCACAACAAAATTTTTTGACTATCACCGTGGCTTATATTAAATACAAACCTTTAAAAATTCGTGCTGAGCAAGTCATTCAAGGAATGAGGATAGTAACAGGGTATGATGGAAATAATATTTGGTTGGATAGCATGGGGCAAGTAATGATAGCTCCGCCTATAATATCAAATCCGCTTAAAGCTTTAATTGCTCGAGAGAATTTACTCCTCGGTTACAAGAAAAAGGAATGCTCTATTCAATATTTGGGAGAAAGCGAAGTCCACAGTAATGCCTGCTATCAGATAAAATTTGCTGATAAAGATAATAATGAAACAATTTATTACTTTAATGCTCAAAACTATTTACCGATAAAAATTGAATATAGCGTCATCAATCAAATAGGTGCTGTGGCAAAATATGAAATTCTGCTTTCAGATTATCGTTCTGTGGAAAATATTGTGATCCCATTTAAAACTGATACTTTTATCAATAGCATAAAAAAATCAGAAAGTACTATTGCTGAAATCCAATTCAATCAAGAACTGGACGATATCTTATTCGAAATGCCAGAAAGCAAATAACAAAAATTACTCAAATATGAAGAAAAAGCGATAGAAACCGATAATAAGAGCAATTCTTTGCCAATTTATCAACGCCATAATTTTGCTGCATAATACAGAGAATTTCTATAATTTAGGAAATTGATAATAAATTTATATGTTCGAAATTAAGCTATTTCGAAATTCTATCCGCTCACTACTTCACTCGTAAAGCTTCGTTCCAATATGTTCCATAACCTCCACCTGCAACAGCATTCGCACTACAACCTTTATTAATATATCTCTGCCACAGCATTATTTAAGTCAACGTAAACAATACCTGCACTTCCTTATTTCTATTTTGAAATAAATTAAAATCATTGCGTATATAATTAAGGAAGCCACAAAATTTTAACTAAATGTATTTTAACAAAAGGAGTAAACATGAGATGAGCATAGCATTTATTATTGATTTATAATCAAATACTTATCGATTAATCTTCAAAATTTTTGAGCTATCGTGTCATAAAAAAAGAAACATAAGATGAGACGTTGTTCCTTATGCATCTTGTATTTGATAAAAAAGTCTTCTTAAAAAAGATTGGCCAGAGTAGATGCAAATAAGTAAAGGAGTTCAATAATGAAAAAGAGTATTATTTTTGCTGGATGTTCATTTATTGTTCTTTTATTTTTCTTTTCTCAAACCTCTGTAATGTGTCATAATTCTGGAGAAAAAGCCTATAAATTATTTTTTAATACTAAAAAAGGGCAAGAGTTCAAATACGATTATTTATTTACCATAAAGAGAATTGCAGAAATAAATGATCGAAAAATTGAAAGTAATAGCACCACAAAAGCAGTCATCAATTATTCTCTTGATGATATTGACGCAAGTGGAAATATGTCTATCTCTTTAAGTTTTGATTCTTTAAGCATAGAATCTGAGGGAGCAAGAGGAAAAACAGTAGCAGATACGAAAAAGAATATTGGAATTCCCGTTCATTATAAACTGACTAAAGCGGGGAAAATTTTAGAAACTAAAGGCTTAGATGCGCTACCAGAAATTCCCAACTTTAATACAAAAGGAGAATATGATCTTAAATCATTTCTTATGCAATTACCTGATAAAGAGGTAAAGATTAATGATACCTGGACCGGTGATTGAGTATATACATATGAAAGCTCCTCTGGTTGGCAGAAAAATGAATTTTCCGCTATTTATAAACTTGTTGCTGAAATGGAAAAAGACGGCTTTGATTGTCTCAAAATAGAAACAACAATAAAAGAAAAAATGACTGGAAAACAAACATATGGAGAAAGAGAAATCATCCTATCAGGTGAAATGGAGCTAAAAGGAGAGATTTATTTTGTCTATAAAGAAGGCATTTTGATTGAAAAAGCCTATACGGAGGATGCAGGAAAATTACATATGAAAACAACAACTGACCCCCCAAGAGAATTAATCTATACAAATTTCGCAAAGGCACACTTCTCATTGATAAAATAAAAGAGTGGATATACTTCAATGTCCCCTCTTCATTCTTCTCTTTTATAAATATTATCCGTAAATAAATATAGTATCTTTCAATGTAAAGAAAGAGATTCTCTACATAAATATCAGCAATTTATCTGCAAACAAATTGGTACAATCCGCATAGAAATTCATTTTGAATGTGATGGGAATAGTGTTGAAAAAATAACAAACATATATATTCATTTATATATTTAAATTCAATAATAAAAATTTTTATTATTTAAGTTGTTATTTTACTTTTTTTTTTGATATAATATCCAAAAAGCTTTTTTGATAGAAAAAAATGTAAGGAGGAGAAATATTATCATAAAGGAGATATTAATATGAAAAAAATAAGTAAATTTTGTATCTTATTATTTCTTATGTTTATCGGAGCAACGAATATTTTTTCACTACAAGAAGAGCAAACGACTGTAGAGGAAACTAATGATCAATACATTATTTCCGTACCTACTGCTCGCACACTACAAGCAAATAAATTTTATTTTTCTTTAGGCTGGAATAACATAGACCGGGAAACTCATGATGTAGATATAAATTACTATAACATCAGTTTCGCCTACGGAATTAACGACAGATTTCAATTAGAAGCAAAAATAACCCCATTTGTTCAAGTAGATATTGATAACTGGGATAATTCCACCCGATTCAATAGCATTCCCTTTGCTCCTTATGTGATTCAAGTATACCCATTTAATATTATAGAACAAGGTTTCGGAGATGTTGAGATAGGTGCTAAATATAGTCTTATGGAGGAAAGCGAAACAGCTCCTGGATTGAGTCTTCGTGGTTTTTTTAAGATACCAACTGCTGATGAGAGCAAAGCTCTGGGTAGTGGTGCGGTTGATGCTGGAATTGGGCTTATACTTGGTAAAGAGGTAGGTAATAAGGTCGATTTTGCTGCATTTGGAGAATTTGCTTACATCGGTACTCCTGGTGATTTCTCCGATGCAGGATATTCATTAAGCCACGAATTTAGATATGGATTAGGCATAAAGTTGCCCACTACAAGCAAAATAAGAGCAATAGCTGAATTAACTGGTATCTTTTATTTAAATGATGATGACTTTCCCCAGGAAGCACCACTGGATGCTCTTGTTGGTTTCGAATTTAAATTTGATTCGGGACTCCGAATAAGTATGGGAGTTCGACGTAATTTGACATTCCCCACCGAAGGAGCTACGCGTCCAGATGGTGGCATGTTCCTTATAAGCTATACTCCCCCGAAAAAAGTGACAAAGGTTGTAGAAAAACCAACTCCACCACCTCCTCCTCCTCCAGAAAACCGCAACCCGGTTGTTGCTTTAAAGGCAGATCCGCCAGTAATCGAAGAGGGAGCAAGCTCTCGAGTAATAGCTGAAGCAAGTGACCCTGATGGAGATCCACTCACTTATTTCTGGAGTGCTGAAGCAGGTAAAATTGAAGGTGAAGGCAGTACTGTCACCTGGAATGCCCCAGCAGAAGGTACTGGAAAATTTACGGTAAGCTGTCGTGTAGAAGATGGCAAAGGAGGAAGCGCCTCTGATAGCACCATAATCGAGGTAATAAAGAAAAAAGAAGAGTTCGAAGATATCTATTTCGCATTTGATAAATATGAGCTAACAGATCAAGCTAAGGAAAAACTCGATAGAGCCGCGCAAATACTTGCTGCTAACCCTGAACTGAAAGTGCAAATCGAAGGCCACTGCTGTTATATTGGAACAGAAGAATATAATATGGCCTTAGGGGAACATAGGGCTCTCGCTATTAATGAGTATCTGATAAATATTAAAGGAATTGATAGCAGCCGAATCACTACAATAAGCTACGGTGAGACCAAGCCTCAATTTGATAATAGCAGAGAAGAAACGAGAAGATATAATCGCCGAGGGCACTTTAAAGTTATAATTTATTGAGGATAATCGGGCGGCAATTCGATTTTCACGTCAGAACCAATTTTTAAATTCTCTCGTTCTGCCTTACCTGCAGTTAACTCCAGGACATACTGCGCTTTTTGATATGGCTGATAACTGGGACAGGGTTCTTTTTTGCATGGAGGAACCTCAGAAGCTATATACACTATCTTTCCCTCAGGACTCAACCAGAGAATATCAATAGAGATCTTCATATTCTTCATCCAAAAGGAATAAAAACCGAGCCCTTCAAAAATAAAAAGCATTCCCTCGTTTTCTTCTACTTTATCACGATTCATCAAGCCCTGCGCTCTTTCTTCTGGTGTATCAACAATCTCAGCTTTAATACGGGTGCCGTCTGGCAAAGTTACAAAGGCATAATCCTTATCCTCTTGTGGGTAAATACTGCTGCTGAGCCCAATTATCAGTAAAAGAAAAAGAAACGATAGCAAGCGTTTCAATTGATTCTCTCCCTAATATTTTCCTGAGTAATACATAAATATATATTATTAAATAGAAAAAACAATCATTCTTCTTTTATTAATTTCTGAAATAGAGGGTTATCTCGCAGATGCTCAAGATCTTCTTCGCTCTTTATTTTCTCCCAGTCTGAAAAACCCCTATCAATTGCCTTTTGTAAAAATTCTAATGCTTTTTCATCCTCTCCAAGGGAAGCAAGGACGCAGGCATAAGAATATTCCTTTTCACCTTTACCTTTGGGAAATTCATCTACTGAGGTTAGAAAAGTGCTTGAAGGTGCTGTATATTCAGGATTAATTCTAAATGCATGCTTATAAAATTCTATAGCCCAATCAATTTTATTTTGCTTGAGGTAGATATTTGCAAGATTATGATATGCGGCAGCCATTTGAGGATTTAACCTCAGAGCTTCCTTAAATTCCCTGATCGCCTCTTCGTAGTTAGCCTGCACATAATGAATAGTACCCAAATTATTGTGAGCGGCGGCAAAAACGGGATTTCGTCCTATCGCTTGAATAAACTCCTCCCCTGCTAAATTATAGAGTTTTAATTGCATGTAACAAATGCCAATCAAATTGTATATCTCTACAGCATGTGGATTGAACTGAGAAGCTGCTCGAAGATCATCAATGGCTTCTTTATATTGCTTATTCTGAATTTTCTCATTCCCTTGCTTGATATGAAATAGATATTTCTCTAAATTGGTTTCTAATATTTTATTGTCCCTTTTAGGTGTTGATGCACAGCCGATGAGTAAAACGAGCGCCATGCTGACTAACCAAACTTTCGCTCCTTTCATAATAAATTCCTCTTTTATAATAGCCTATTGTATATTTATTGTATTATAAATTATAAAATTTGTTAACAATTATTTATCGATAATATAAAGAACATTCAATAAAATAAGTGATTACTCAAAAGAATATAAAATTCCAAAAAAGTAAAGCGCTAATCATTGAATAATCAATGTGCGAAAGAAAAACAGGCTTTTATCTGCCCTACTGCTTCCTTTCTGTGATTTAAAATTTTTGGATTGTGTATGCACTTTAGCTCTTTTAAGGATTCTATATCAATGAGTCCAATCTGCCTGAGCACTTCAATTACTGCCGGTCCTAAAGCTCTATCACTATTACCATCCTCAATCTTGAGGGCTATTCCAATACCATGGTTATATTTATTAATAGTGGCAGGAAGTATGCTAATCCCAAAAAAACCTTCAGAGCCCCACTTTGCTACTAATTTATCTGGAAAACTTCTCATTAGATCAGTACAAAGCCTTCCTTTACTACCTCCTACCATTTCAGGATGGCTTCGCATTGCCTCAGAAATCTTTTTTAATGCTGCGTTTCTTCGTTCTTCTAAGTTAGAAGGATTTGCTAATTTGGCATAAATAACTGCTATCTTGTATAGTGGTAAAGCAAAAACGGGCACACCACAACCATCTGTTGCTAATGCTATTTCTCTTTGCGGTAGTTCCGCAAGCTCGGATAAATTTTTAAGGATTAGCTTTTGTATTGGATGCTCAGGCAAAAAATAATCATCCAAAGAATATCCTCTTGCTACTGCCAGAGCCAACATCGCTGAATGTTTTCCTGAGCAATTATTATGTATAGGGCTCGGTTCTATCCCCTTACATTTAAGCTCATTACTATATTTCTCGCTCAAAGGAAAATGGCTACCACATTTCAAATAGCTTTCATCTAAGGCAATTTTTTTCAATATGCTTCTAACAGCCTCCACATGGATAGGCTCTCCATTGTGAGAAGAAGCCATTACAGCTAACTCTTTATCGGTAAAATTATATCTTTCTGCTATCCCTTCTTCAACCAAAGATAAAAGCTGAAAGGGCTTTGCTCCTGAACGCATGAAAGTTATCTCACGGCTATTACCCAATTTAATAAGCTCGTTTCCTTGGGGATCAGCTATGCTTAATCTTCCTCTATGAAGCGATTCTACCAACGTATTTCTATAAATCTTAACTAATACTGATGACTGATATTCCATAATACACCAACATAAAAAATCTAATAATTACGTTAACTATAGAGGCATAATATCAAATTGCTCATGATGCAAATTGTAATCACTTTTTATGGATATATGTGATTTAAGCTGAGATTCTAAATCTTCAATAATGGCCTTTTTTTCCTTTTTTAATGCCTCTCCAACCTCTGGATTAACTCTTATAATCAAATCACGGCCACTCAAATAAATATACTGCTTTAATAATTC
Organism: uncultured Acidobacteriota bacterium; assembly: GCA_964645975.1. Lineage (GTDB taxonomy): Bacteria > Acidobacteriota > B3-B38 > Guanabaribacteriales > CAZYAF01 > CAZYAF01. Next base: position 40,753 of record CAZYAF010000002.1, on the reverse strand, counting down.
CCTCTGTATTTCATAACATATAGTAGAAATAGACTTTATTCTTCCCAACCCACTGCAATAAGGGCAATATTGTGTAAGGATTTCCTCTAAACTCTGTCTGACGCGCTTACGTGTTATTTCTACTAATCCAAATTCGTTAAAATTCAGAATCTTACTTTGTGAACGGTCTTTTTCTAAATACTGTTCTAAACGTTCCAATAATTGAGTTTTATGAGTTTTCTCACTCATGTCGATAAAATCAATCACAATGATTCCTCCCAAATCACGCAATCTTATCTGACGTGCAATCTCTTTGGCTGCTTCTAAATTTATTTTAACTACTGTATCTTCGAGTGTTCGCTTACCGACATATTTTCCTGTGTTTACATCTATCGCCACTAAAGCCTCTGTCTGATTAATTACTATATAACCCCCTGACTTAAGCCATATTTTGTCTTTAAGGGCAGCTTCTAATTCAGCTTCGATACCATAAAATTCGAAGATAGGAAATCCCTTGGTATATAATTTAACTCGATTTATTAAATTTGGTTGATAACGATTCAGGAATTCTAAACATTTTTCATAATCCTCTTCGTTATCCAGTCGTATAGCGGAAAAATCAGGAGAAAATAAATCACGTAATATTCTCCTGAGCAAATTCATTTCTCTGTGTATGAGAGATGGGGCTTTTGCTTTCTCAGTTTTTGCCTTTATCTCCTCCCACAGATTAGCAAGATATTCTAAATCCGCTCTGAAATGCTTTTCTTGCTTTTTTTCTCCTGCAGTACGAACTATTAATCCACTATTAGCTATATGCAATTTATTTAAAATTTTTCTTAAACGGGCCCTTTCTTTATCAGACTTAATCTTTCGCGATATACCTGAGTTCCCTACATTAGGCATATAAACCAGATAGCGACCAGGCAAAGTAATATAAGCACTTATTCTTGCTCCTTTTCCTCCAATAGGTTCTTTAACAACCTGACAGAGGACTTCTTGTCCCTTTCTAAGAAGCTCATCTATTTCTAAATGTTGAGATTTTGTTGTTTGATTTCCTTCTTTTAAGGAAAGCTGCTCTTCTTCGTTAAGCATCAACTCCTCAAAATCATCTAAATCCTCAAAAACATCATCTACATACAGAAAAGCATCTTTTTCTAATCCTATATTAATAAATGCCGATTGCATCCCGGGCAATACTTTTATTACTCGCCCTTTGTAAATATTTCCTACAATACTGCTGTTTTGCTTTTCTTCAATGAAGATCTCAACTAAGTGAGAGTCTTCTACAATCGCAATTCTGATAACCTGTGGAGTTGAGTTTACAATTATCTCTTTATTCATTTTTTATCTCTTCATTAAAGGGAGAAAAGTATTTGCCGTCTTTATAAGCAAATAATTTTTCTCGAATCAAAGATAGTGGTCTTTTTAAGTTAGGATAAAGTTCTTTTATTATCTCTTGAGGCCTAACTGAATTTTCACTCTTTAACCACAGCTCCATTTTGAGTTTTCCAGCGATCCTATCGAGATAGATTCGGTGAATTAATGGTCTAATATTTAGTGTCTTCTCTTTCCCTTTTTTCATTCTTTTAATTACTATTGAATCTTTATTTTGAAAATCTGTTATCACCCTCTCCTGATGATTCCAAAATTGATTCTCATTGATATGAACAGAGTTTTTTTCTACATCATTTTTTCCAGATTCCAATAAATCTGGATATATTTGTGCAGAATAGTGTGCCATATTAATGGCCTGTTCTAATGAAGATTTCTTTTTTGTTATTAAGGCAATACGAAGTATTTTTAGACCGGTAGGAATAGATTTGTTTATCGTCTCTTTCATAATTGACAGAGGCATTAGTTGGCAAGTAATGAAATCAATGTATTCCTCCTCTGCCTCTATACCTAATGCAAGGGCGGGAGAAAACGATATTAGTGGCTTGGGGTGAAATCCCTGACTATAAGCTAAAGGTATTTTTGCTCTTCGGAATGCACGGATAATAGCGCGGGAGAAATCAAGATGGGATAGATATTTCATATCTCCTTTTTTATATAAAGAGGCACGATAATAATAGCGCTTTCTTCTATCGATGCTCAAATAGGGGCTTAGAGAGGCAAGCTGCTCTTTCAATTGATCATTATTTATATTTCGTTTTCTTTTCGCTTTAATCCACTCCGGAGAGCAAACACCACAATTCGAACACGTTTCTGAAGAACATTTTATAGAAGTTTTACCCTCGAATGCCAGCTCCAAATCTTCAAGCAAAAAATCTTTTCTAACACCTGTTGATATATGATCCCAAGGGAGCGTACTTTTGTAGGGTAATTTTTTATAAAGATATTCTTCCGGGGAAATATCAGACTCGCAAAATGAATCCATCCAAAGGTCCCATTTAAGCTGCTCGGCCCAACCATCGAAGCGACATCCTTTCTTCCATGCTTTTTCTAAAACCACCGCCAAAGCTCTATCGCCTCGAGAAAAAATTCCTTCTAAAAAGCTTAACTGAGGATTATGCCCCTTAAATGTAAGTGGAAGGCTGGAAGCCATTTTTCTTATCATCTTCTGTTTTTCATAAATAATATCCATCCTTTCCATAGGGAGCCATTGAAAAACCGAATGAGGCTTTGGCACAAAATTAGAGATACTCATATTTATCCAGGGCCGTCGGTATTTTTTTCCTATAGCTATAATCTTTCGTGTCAGCTCCACAATACCGGAAATATCCATCCTCTGTTCAGTAGGTAGTCCGATCATGAAATAGAGCTTTATCAACTGCCAGCCTTCTCTGAATACATTTTCGGTAACGGACAATATCTCATCTTCTTCTATGCCCTTATTTATTACATCTCGCATTCGCTGGGTGCCTGCCTCTGGAGCCAAAGTAAAACCGGTTTTTCTTACTCGACGAATCTGTTCAATAATTTCAGGCTTCATCTGTGAGGGCCTAATCGAAGCCAAGGAAAGCGATATATTTTCTTTTTTGAAAAAATCCATTAGTTTTTGTGTCAATGTCTCAATATAAGAATAATCTCCCGGACTGAGAGAGCTTAATGATACCTCATCATATCCCGTATTCTCAACACAATTCAATGCAGTTTGAATCAGAGCTATTGGATCTCTCTCTCTTTCAGGTAGATATATTATGCCAGCCTGACAAAAACGACATCCTCGACTGCATCCCCGAGCAATCTCGAGAGTTATTCTATCGTGCACTGCTTTACAATAGGGTACTATTGGTTTATTAGGGTAGGGATATTTATCTAAATTGAATACAACTCTTTTTTTTATTGGCTGATTGCCATTTAATACTACTGTTGTTAAACCCGTCAAAGGATCTTTTTTAACAGTATAGAGGGAAGGGATATATATCCCTTCGATTGATGACAATTCTTTCAAAATATCTTCTTTATTTTTCAAATCATTTTTTAGTGCTTTATAACGTTCTATCAGCTCAAAAATAACTTCTTCACCGTCTCCAATTACAAATAAATCTATATAATCTGCTAAAGGTTCAGGATTAAAAGCCACCGGACCTCCAGCTATTATTAACGGTTTTATCTCTTTTCTCCAAGCAGAATGTAAGGGAAGACCTGATAAGTCGAGCATATTTAAAACATTTGTATAATTCATCTCATACTGAAGCGAGAAGCCGATTATATCGAACTCTTTTAAAGGAGTATGAGTTTCTAAAGAGAAGAGCGGTAAACCTCGTCGACGCAATTCCTGCTCCATATCAATCCATGGTGCAAATACCCTTTCCATTGAAATATCTTCTCGTTGATTAATCAAGGAATAAAGAATTTGTAATCCAATGTGCGACATCCCTATCTCGTAAACATCCGGAAAGGCTAATACCATACGAATACCATCGGATGAAGCTTTTTTAGAGATACAATTGTGTTCTCTTCCTACATACCGAAGCGGCTTTTCAACATTTAAAAGAAATCTACCTATGTCCATCCGCATACCATATACCTCTTGATATCCATGCATATTATACATTAATATTCACAAAAAAAATGATTTTCCTTACTTTTTGATAGCAACAGTGAATTTATTCTGTACTGGAGGTCAGGTTAAGAATCTTCTCATCCTGATATTAATTATTAAAGAAATGCCTATCATAAATGAAAGCAAGGAAGAACCTCCGGAGCTTAATAAGGGGAGGGGTATCCCTGTAATAGGCATGAGTCCAATTATCATTCCAATATTTACTATTATATGAAAAAGAAATAGAGAGATAAAACCTGAAATGATAAAAATCCCGAGCCTATCGGAAGCTTTCAAGGCGGCATCTGAGGCTCTTAAAAGCAAAATAAGATAGAGGATTAAAACTACACAGCTTCCGATAAAACCAAACTCCTCAGCTAATATAGAAAATATAAAATCTGTGGATTGTGCCGGAACAAATCTAAGCTGACTTTGACTGCCTAAGAGGAATCCTTTTCCCCAAAATCCACCAGAGCCGACAGCTATTTTTGATTGAACCAGCTGATAGTTGCCCTTTTGTTGGTTAGATGAAGTGTGAAGAAAATTAAGTAATCTTGCTTTTTGATAATCTTTAAAAAATATAAACCACCCCAAAGAAAAAATTACTATGAGAATAAGCAACAAAATTAATAAGGTTCTCCAGGATATACCAACAATAAAACACAAGCCAAAAAATATGGGAACAAAGGTCAATGCAGTACCTAAGTCCGGCTGAAGCATAATTAGCACAACTGGTATAGCTACTATTATTCCTGGTATTAGCAAATCTTTAAACTTTAAATTTACTTCTTCCAATTCAGAGAAGTAGTAAGCAATTAATAAGATACAAGCGATTTTAGCAAACTCTGATGGCTGTAAGCTTAATCCTGCAATTCTTATCCAGCTTTTGGAACCCCCTATGGAGCGACCGAATATCAGAAGATAAATGAGCGCAATCAAGGTTAATATATAGAAATAAAGTGCTTTTGCTGCAATTGCATGATAATCTATACCTGTAAGTATGAATATGATAAAAAGGCCGCCTATGAAAAATAAAAATTGATTTATATAAAGCTTTGTATCCAGCTTATTGTTACATGTGCTGTAAATAAGAATAATGCCTATTACGGATATTATAAGCACAACAAATAACATCAACCAATCAAAGTTCTTATATTGCTTCCAGTCTATCATAATTATAAAAAACCTAATTTCCTCTGGTTGTATTAATCTCCTGGTTTTTTATTGTTATAGCTTTGATCCTGCTTTTTTCAAGAGAATCTAATAAACTTTGTAAATTTATACCACTTTTCAAAGCTTTATAACCTTTCAATATTTCTCCAGCAATAGGAGCCGCTACCCTCCCCCCTTGACCTCCATGCTCTATAAGTACCGCAATTACAATCTCTGGTTCCTCAAAGGGAGCGAAGCAAGTAAACCAGGAATGATCACGTAATTCATAGGGTAAGCTTTCCGACTTGACAATTTGCTTTTGACTTATTATTTGAGCAGTACCTGTCTTTCCGGCTACATCAAGATCTTCTACAAATGCCCTCCATCCAGTACCATGATCATTTATCGCACCCCACATTCCCTTTTTAATTGCTTGAGCATTATTATGCTTAATCTTAACTTTCTTTTTAGGTCTCATTGGTGGCTTATAGAGAACTTCACCACTCTTATTTCTTACTTCTTTTAGTACTCTGGGTTTCAGTAGAGATCCTTCATTGGCTATAGCTGCGGTAAAGAGAGCCAATTGAAGAGGTGTGATACCTACAGCTCCTTGACCTATGGATACAGAAATTGTTTCACCAGGATACCAAGGTTTGCCTTCTAACTTATATTTCCATTGCGGGTCTGGAATGAGCCCTCCAAATTCAGCAGGCAAATCGATTCCCGTGGTTGTACCAAATCCAAATTTCCTGGCGTACTGAGCTATCTTTTCTATTCCTAATCTATTTCCAACCTGATAGAAATATATATTACATGATCGAGATATAGCCCGGTAAAGGTCAACCGACCCATGTCCTCCTCTACTATTACAAAAAAATTGATGCCCATAAATATAGATAGAACCATTGCAGGTAAATCTTGTTTCTGGTGTGATAACATCTTCTTCAAGGCCAGCTACGGCTATAAGCAGCTTAAAAACTGAACCTGCAGGATAAAAGCCACTAATGCACCTGTTCTGTAAAGGATGAGCAGGATTGTTTACAATCTGCAACCAATTTTCATGGGTAAATCGTCTGACGAAATCATTCGGATCAAAGATGGGCATACTTACCATAAAAAGTACTTCTCCCGTACGAGGATCTATACCAACAGCTGCACCTATTAATCCTTTCATAATAGCTTCTACATATCTTTGCAAATTTATATCTATTGTTAAATAAGCATCAGCTCCTGAAATAGGTTTATTTGTCATAAGACTCCCAGCTAATATTCCATGAGCATCAACTTTTTGTTCGATAAAACCATTGTTACCCATAACTACTTCATTGTACCAGTTCTCTAAACCTGATTTACCTACAATGTCGCCCATTTGAACTCCCGCAAAAGTATTATTATCCAATTGCCTCTGAGACACTTCACCAATATAACCGAGCAAATGTGCGGCAGTTTTGCTATATAAATATATCCTCTTTGGCTCAACCTCTATAAGTATTTCTGGTATTCTCAGTTTGCGTGCCTCTAAGTAGGCTACTTCTTCAAGTGACGCATCTTCCTTTATTAATACAGGGAGATATAGCGGAATTTGACGATATCGTTCCAATAAGTTTTGCAGATAATTTGCCTTTACTCCCATATGCTGTGCGACTACTTCTAATCGGTGTGGAGCTAAATATGTTTTATTTCTAAAGAGGGTAATATTAAAAGAAGGCCTATTACTCGCTAAAAGAACACCATTTCTATCATATATGTTACCTCTGGGTGCCTTTAATGGTACTATTCGTAAATAATTATGCTGGGATAGCTTTCTATATTTCGCTTCCTGAATTATTTGAATATACCAAAAACTACCCATGAAAAAAATAAATATACCGACAATAATGATGCTGAGAATTTTGAGTCTCCTCTGGTATGAATGTAAGGGTATATTTACAATCATTATTATCTCTTTCTCATTTTTTGATTATATAAAAATAGAAGACTTATTATTATTATACCAACTATCCCGTTAACCACAGCTTGGTAGAATATACCGGGAAACAGCTGAGGGATATACTTAAGCCTAAAGAAGAGGCTCAATAGCTTTAAAATAAATCCATTCAATAAAGTTGCTAATATTAATATTACCACCTGAGTTGCAGGATGATGAAGCATGACCCTTGCATTAATAGAGCTCAAAATAAAACCGACAAGAGTCTTCGCAAAGCTATTAAAACCAAGAACTCCAGAGGAAAAAGCATCTTGAACTAATCCGCTAGCTGTCCCAACAAATGTTGCTTTTACCGGATTCTCTTTTAATGAATAGTAAATAACAACGATTAGAAACAGATCGAGATAGGAGACGATGAAGGGGAAATATCTCAATAGCACAGTTTGCCCTAAAAAAGTAATAAAAAGGGCAAAGGCTATCAGGAGATAGTTTTTCATTTAATCTGACCAATAAGGAGATACTCCTCCTTTTTTCAGAAGTACGGCAACCTCCTCAAGCTTTTGAAATGGGACAGATGGTATCAAATGTATCTCCTGCAGGATTGAATCTTTTTTTCTAATAGTTACTGCCTTTCCAATTATTAGTCCTTTAGGGAAAATATTATCCTCCCCCGAAGTTATGATAATATCTCCAGGAGCAACATCTTGTAATAAATCAATATATTTTAAATTGCAATAATTCTTTCCAAGACCAACAACTACACCCCTCACTCTGCTTCTTTGGTCCATAGCAGCAAGGGCACTATTGCCATCGATAATCAGCTGTACTTGAGAAGCCCAAGCAGTTACTTTGATAATTTTTCCCACCACACCGTCGACAGATATGACCGGCATATCTATATCCAAACCATGGCTGGAGCCTTTATCAATTGTAATCGTATAAGAAAAACTTGATGAATCAAAAGCTACAATTTCTGCAAATATTGCAGGAAATTGCAGCTTTTTATTAAAATCTAAGAGCTTATAAAGACGTTTATTATTTATTTTAATTTCATTATAACTCAAAATCTGATATTGTAAATTCTTTACTTCTTGCTTTAAACGTTGATTCTCTCGGTAGATATTAGTCAAATTTGTATAGGCCTGCCATTTATCTGCTAATCCATTTATCAACTTAGAGGTTGTTACCTGGACAGGTGTTAATATGTTAAAAATCATTGAGCCTAATATTGTATGACCTGATTCATTCTTCACCTGTGCAGAGATAATTATAATTAAAAAAAATAAATTACCAATACATACTAGTAAATTTTTATACCGATGAAATAATATCTTTCTCATTTCTTATTTTAATAGTACTAATCAATGGCAACCCTTTTAAGAAGGTTATCATTTTCTAATAATTTTCCTGTACCGATAGCAACTGCTTCAACAGGCTTCTCGGCATAGGATACAGGAATACCTGTCTCCTCTCTTAATCTCTTATCAAGATTAAGTAATAAGGAACCACCACCAGTTAATATTAAACCTTTATCAACAAAATCAGCCGCTAGTTCTGGTGGGGTTTTTTCGAGTACTAATTTAACTGTATCAACAATTGCTGCTATTGTTTCTGAAAGAGCTTCTCTAACTTCTGAATCAGTTACGACAAGCGTTTTGGGTATCCCTTCAACTAAATCTCTTCCTTTAATCTCCATACTGAGGCTTTGCTCCAAGGGGTAAGCGCAACCAATCTTTATTTTTATTTCTTCTGCCGTTCTTTCACCTATAAGAAGATTGTATTTTCTTTTCATATATTGACTAATAGCCATATCCATCTCATTACCAGCAATACGAATACTTCTTCCATACACTATACCCGCCATGGAAATTACTGCTACCTCTGTAGTTCCCCCTCCCACATCTACAATAATATTACCTGATGGCTCTGTTATGGGAAGGTTAGCACCAATAGCAGCAGCCATCGGTTCTTCAACCAAATAAACCTCCGATGCTTTGGTCTTTAAAGCTGAATCCTTAACTGCTCGTTTCTCTACTTGGGTTATATCCGAAGGTACACCAATTATTATTCTGGGACGGAGCCATAAATGACGATTGCTTGCTTTTTTGATAAAATAGGTTAACATTTTTTCTGTAATATCAAAATCTGCAATAACTCCATCTTTCATCGGTCGTATGGGAATAATATTACCAGGTGTCCTTCCGAGCATTTCTTTAGCTTCTCGACCTATTGCTACCACCCTGTTAGTTACCTTATTTACTGCGACAATAGAAGGTTCAAATACGACAATTCCCTTTCCTTTGATATATACCAATGTTGTGGCTGTACCTAAATCTATCGCTATATTATTGGAAAAAGCGTTTAAAAAAGAATGCATAGACATCTAAAATCCTTCCAAATAAGCCACAATTGCTTCCTCTTGCTGTAAGGCTTGGTTTCTCTTTTTGTGAGCTCCTTAAAGAAGTATCCTTTTGTAATTTATTTGGCTACTAAGAATTTCATAAATTTTTTGGTAAGCAAATGATATAGAAACTAAGGTGTTGATAAATAGCTAATATTCTGTTATATAAATTTCTCTTTCAAGGACCTCCTTATTTCCACTAGGATCCTGTGCAGTTATTATAAGCTTATTTTTCCCTAATTTATGCAATTCAATTACGTCTTTAAAAGTTCCATCACTATCAACATCTACTCTTTTATTATTGATTGTTAACAATACATCTGGTTCTGTTTTCCCGAATATTAAAATTATATTTCCCAAAACCTTGAGCTCATCAACTTCTAATACAGGTGGAGTAGTATCCTCGCTTGTCAGCCTCCTGGATATTTTTCTTATTCGAAATTTGTTTACATCGCTAAATCTGCTCTCTCCTTTACCTGGAGCGAAGGAAGATACACGCCAATAGTATATTCCTTCGGTAAAATTTCCCAATGAAAATTTATTTTCACCTATGCCTCTTCGGAGTAAAATAGGTTGAGAAAATAATGACGTGCGAGAAATCTCCAGATTATAGCTTTGCACCTCTTTAATATTCTGCCATATAAAATCTATACTTCTCTCTTCTGGATTTTCAAAGAGAAACTGTTCCTCATTTGCGGGTCTTAAAAGAAGTGGGGCCAAAAGTATTTTTACTTTTGAGGTCACTTCTTCATTCCTATTAATTTTAATCTGCTCTAAGGGTATTATTGGAATCTTTTTTTTACCGGCATTAACATCAGCGGTTCCACTATAAAGAGAGAAGCTGGTAACTGATGAATTTTGGTTAAAACTTAAGGCTGCATTTGATTCCTCTCCCATAACAGCCTCTGTTGTGGGAGAAGCAATTGTGGAGGAGGAGCCGGGGACATTTTTTTTGCCAGTTGTCAGGTCAACTGCTCCAAAATCTAATTTTACTGTTACTCTTCGTGTTCGGGAAAAAGGATCTTCATAGCTCTCTTGAACTGCAATCATAGTATTTGCTCTGAGAATATAAGAGGAATGGTCAAAAAACATGATATGAGAAGTTGAATTATTAGCGGTTTTTACTAAATCACCTGCACTTAACGCCATACCTTCTTTGCCCTCAATCCAATCTACTGTACCCTTTCTTTTAACCTCTATTCTTCCCTCGACTGAAGTTAAATATGCTCTTTGCTCTCCTTCTTCTTCTTGGCGAAGTGAATCTAATATCTCCTGCGAATATTTTTGAGATTCATCTGCAAGGTTTTTTGCTTGAATAAAATCTCCCTGATCCCGAAATCTTTTTGCTTCCATTAAATACTCAAGAGGCTTATCAAGAGCGGTAGCTTTACCAGCTTGTTGCGTCCTTATTTCTGATATGAGCTTTTCTGCTTTAGTAATTGCTCTCCGCGCCTGTTCTTCAGGGGAGGGGTTTTTTAAATAAAAATAATAAGCAAATATACCCGCTCCAATTACAATAATTACTATAATGATCCATGCAACAATAGTAGAGTATGAAACTGTAAACCAATCAAACCGACCTAATTTGAATTTTTTATCTTCCATAAACCGCCCCTCCCTATTAGATGCTAAATTATAACATATATAATCACTTAGCTCAATATTTTTTTGTTATTAAATTATGACAAATAAACTAAAAAATAGTGTAACCTGATATTTTATATTATATCTACTTTATCCAATATTTAAATTCAAAAAGTAAAGTAATAGAAATCATAATACATAGTATCCCATTACTTTTGTCTCTTTATTTCCCAGAATATTATAGCAATAATGCACAAGATATTTAAAAAAAGCTTGATTAATATTTTATTTAATTTTAGAATAGCTTTACATTTTTGGAAAAGGTTTAAATACCAATACGCGGGGGTGTTGGAAAATGCTAAAGATTATGCGACAACATGCTAAGTCACCTATTATTAAAATTATCCTTTATGCTGTGATCATCTCTTTTATTGCTACAATTTTTCTTATATGGGGAAGAGGGAAAGTAGGAGTGGAAGAAAATCCTTATGCGGTTGCATCGATTGGGAACGAGGAGATTTCAAGTCAGGAATTTCTTAAAGTATTTCGCATACAACTTAATAATCAGAAAGAATCTCTGAATCAAAATATTAACGAAAAAATGCTAAAACAATTTGTGGGAAGCCAAACTTTATCAATCCTTATCAATCAACGAATAATGCTTAGCGAAGCCCATAAAAGAGGATTACAGGTATCGCCCCAAGAAATTATGGATTATATAATGGCTAAATATCCCATATTTCAAGAAAATGGGAAATTTATAGGGCTTAAAAAATATCGAGAGATTCTTCAAGCCAATCGAATTGCTGAATCTGAATTTGAAAATGCAATAAAAGAAGAATTGATAATGGAAAAATTCCAAAATTTGCTTCTCACCAATGTCTTTATCTATCCGGACGAAGTCTGGGAAGAGTATAAAAAAGAAAATGAGAAAGTAAAGATAGATTATATCTATGTAGGGAAAAAAGATTATATCGAAGAGGTTAATGCAACCGCTGAGGAATTGAAAAGCTATTTCCAGGAGAAAAAACAGCAGTATTTAATATCAGAACAGAGAAAAATCGAATATGTTTTAATCAATCCAGAAGAATTGAAATATAAGCTTGAAATCACTGAAGAAGAGATAGAAAGGTATTATGAGCAAAATAAAAGCCTTTTTCTGGTACCAGAGGAAAGAAGAGCAAGTCATATATTAATTAAATTAACTGAGGATGCTTCCCCGGATATGATTGAACAGGCGGAAAAAAGGGCTGAAGATATTTATAAAAAGGTTCAAGCTGGCGAAGATTTCGCAAAGTTGGCAGAAAACTATTCCGAAGATGAAGCTACTGCAAAAGAAGGAGGCGATTTAGGGTATTTTCAGCGGGGCAGAATGGTACCAGAATTCGACAGTAAAGCTTTTTCTATGAGCATAGAAGAAATTAGCGCACCGGTAAAAAGCCAATTTGGCTTCCATATTATTAAATTAGTTGATATTCGTAATCCCCATTTTAAATCCATCGATGATATAGAAGTTCAAACAAGAATAAAAAAGGACTTAACCGAAGCAAAAAGCTTCCAGGAAGCTGAAACTATTTCACAAAAAATAGCTACATCAGGGAAAGGAAAAGGAAAATTAGCTAAGGCGGCAAAAAGTTACTCATTGGAAGCTAAAGAATCTGCTTTTTTCTCTCAGGAAGAGGGTCCGGCAGAGATTCCTAATTCTTTTTCAATAGCAGAAAAAGCTTTTCAGCTTAAAGTGGGAGAAATTTCTCCTCCTATCTCGTTATCCAAAGGGTATATAGTAATTAAGTTGTTAGAGATACAAGAATCTTATATGCCAAAATTTGATGAAGTTAAAGATGAAGTCGAAAGCGATTTCCGCATTGAAGGAAGTGAGCGACTTGCCCAACAGAAAATCCATATTATTAAAGAAAAGCTTAATTCATCCGAGCTGTTTGAAAAAATTGTGGAGGAAAACCAATTAGATATGAAATCGACTGATTTATTCACCTATGATCAATACATTCCACAGCTTGGCAGCAGTTCTCAATTTTTCAAAAAATCTTTTGCATTACAATCAAACCAGGTAAGCCAAGTAATATCGTTAGAAAACGGATACTTCATTTTTAGGGTAGCTGAAAAGATAGAAGCTAAAGTAAGCGAATTTCAAGAGCAAGAAGAGGAACTAAAGGCACAAATGCTTTATCAAAAACAGATGAATTTATTATCACAAATACTTTCCCGCTTACGCGAAAAAAGAAAAATACATATTAATAGCGAACTCTATAATAGGCTAATAAGCTAACAATCAAGTCTTTAAGAAAAAACAACCTCAAACCGAAATTTCATTTTTAAAATGCCATTCTGCAACAAAAGTGAAGACTATGCGTTTTAACCAGAAAGCTAATTTTTGGAAAAGAATAATCGTATGAAACTGGATAAATTATCTCTGGGTTTATCTCTTGGACTGGTATGTGGCTTTTACCTATTAATAGCTACTCTTATGTTGGTAATTTCCCAAGCAGAAGCAACATTTCTAATTTTTCTCAAGCATTTTTACCCTGGATATAGTATAACTCTAACTGGCGCATTTGTTGGATTCTTCTGGGCTTTTATAGACGGCTTTGTAGCTGGTTGGCTTATTGCGCTTTTTTATAATCTTTTTAGTAAGAAATCATGAAGTTTACTATATTCATTATCTTAACCAATAGCGATAGATTTTGAAGGAAGAACTATACAGCCAGCTTCTCTTTTTTAAAATAATGAGGATATACTCTCTCAATTTTCTTCCGGCGTTGATAATTCCGAGCCAATTCAATAAATATTCCGACATCTCTTTCCAAATCCGACTGAGTTCCATCAAAATAGAAAATTCTCATTGGCATATTATCGCAATCCTGACTTACCTTGGGATACATGCCCTCACAAATGATACCATTCATACAAGAAAAAGGACTGATATCAACTATGCCATCAGCTCCTTTATTATATAGATATAAAGTCTTACCTAAGCTTAAAACCATCTCACCTAAGGAACCTATTGGAGGAAGGTATTTCTCAACATATTTCATCATAGTATCTACTTCTGGTTCTTCATAACCTCTAAATTCTTCATGAAAAGGTTCGTAAAGCTGATGCTCATATTTCTTTTGTACGTAGCCCGTTAGCTTAACCTTCAGCATTTCTTTACTAAAACGCTTATCTTCAATACGGAGGTCCTTCTGTTGCTCCCAATTAGTGTACCAAATCCATTCGGCCACATCGGAAAGCCAGCATTCCCCACCTTGCTCTTCAATCCTTCGTATCAAATTCTCATTGCTAAATCGGTTTAAACGGCAAAAAATCTCACCTACAACACCAATGAGGGGACGTGATTGATCATACTGTGCGTCAATATTTCTGAACTTTTGCCTGGATCTCATAAGGGAAGCCTTTACCGTTTCGAATTTCTCTTTAAGCTCAATTTCTGGGTCTTCCAATGCAGTACAAAGGTCAGCAACACATTCTTCATAAACCTTATCCGTATCTCCTTTGTGAACCTCATAAGGTCTGGTCTTCAGCAGTATCTTTCTTAAAATATCAGATGCAACTAATGCCCACCACCCAATCCTCATTAATTCCCCTGCATTTTCTCCCAGTTCTCGATAACCTGTTCTGCTGCTGGGAGACATTATCTCAACCTCATGTAAACCCATCTCATCCAGCACTCTTTTTATATAAGGGGCATATTGTCCAAAGCGGCAGGGTCCACCAGAAGTCGGCATGAAAAATACTAATTTAGAAGGCTCAATCTTTGCGTCCCTCAAAATACGCAAAAGTTCAGCTAAAGTCACTTTCGCTGGATAGCACTCATCTCCCGAGATGAAGAGACCAGCTTTTTTCATGGTTTCCTCATCCGCTTCTAAAGCTTCCTGAGCATCAATTCCGATACCCCTTATAGCAGCAGCAAAGGCTGTAGCTCCCGACCAGGTCATGAGGGGTATAAATACCTTCTTTCCCGCTAAGGGATTGCGGTTTCTCTCTCTCTTCTCCACCATCTTAAAACTCCTTTGCTATCCAAATAAGCTTCACACCGGGTAATAAAGCCTGCATCATTACTGTGGCCGTCAAATTGCAGAGATAAATACGGTCTACCTGATGCTTGAACGATAAAATGCTTTATATATGAATCAGGCCCACATTTAAAGTTTGTGATATATAAAATGTGAAGATTCGGATAATTTTTGGCAATTTTGGCTGCGGCTATAATTCTCCTTCCATAATTCCAGAACATATTATAATTGATGTCGCTGACCTCAACATCATCAACAGGCAGAAAATCCATTGGAATCACATTAGCACTATAATAATCTCTTAATTTATTGGGAATATCCAGATTAACTCCTTTATCAAGGATATTATAGGGTCTGCCTACTAATAAAATCCCTGCCTCTCCTTTTCTCTCCAATATATCTAAAGCCTCTTCTCCAATCTTAATGAGAGTTCTATAAAACTCGTTTTGTGCCGCGTATGCTTTGTCCACGGCCTTCACGGTCGCTTTCTTAGAGAGCTTAAAAAGTTTCATCTGTTTGATCAGTTCACGAGTAACATACTTTTTATCTAAGCGAAAACGTATATTTGGTTTTAGAATACGATCCTTCCAATGAAAAAATTTGGGCGAATTCGAGATAATGAATGGCAAGGTCTGACCCCAGGGACACATAAAGGACTCTACATCATGAAATTTAGTTGCGGCATTAATGGTATTTGGCACAAAAATATAGTCAACGCCCTTATCTATAAGGTTTTTCACGTGGCCATGTGCCATTTTGATAGGATGACATGGCTCTGCTACTGATGCTTCTATACCATCATTAGAAATCTGCTTATTCGTCTCATCGGAGAGATATACTCTAAAATTAAGCTCTTTAAATAAGGTATTCCAGAAAGGAAATCTCTCGTACATATACATGGCGCGGGGAAAACCGATCTTTGGCCCCGTTCCTTTACCTTCTTCATAACCTTTAAATAACAGCTCTAAACGAAGCTTTAGCAAATCTGGAATAACTGGTTCTTTTTCCGATTTAGCACGACGGCGGAACATATGGGAGCACTTATCACCCCAGTAGGTCCTCTTTCCTTCTACTTTGAACATCTGAATATCACAATAATTAGAACAGGCTTTACATACAAATTCCTTTAACGTATAGTTTATTTTGCTGAGGTCATACCCCCGGAAGGTAGTCTTGGCTCCCGTCAATTTAATCTTTTCTTGTACCAGAAGAGCTGCTCCAATGGCACCCATAACTCCGTTATGCGGTGGAACAATTATTTCCTTATTTAATACTTTAGTAAAAGCTGCAGCAACAGCATCATTATATGCTGTGCCACCCTGGAAAAAGATTGCGTCTCCAATCTTACGCCCGCGGACTACACGATTTATATAGTTATACACCACTGAATAGGCTAATCCGGCAACCAGATCCTTTTTCTTGGCTCCACGCTGCTGATATGTATTAACATCCTGCTCCATAAAAACGGTGCATCTCTCACCAAGCCTTATAGGAGCTTTTGAACTTAAGGCCATTTTAGCAAATTCATTAATGATATTAACCTCAAGCTCTTCAGCTCTTTCTTCTAAAAAGGAACCAGTTCCAGCAGCACATGCTTCATTCATGGTAAAATCAACTACTATACCTTTTTCCAGACTTATATACTTTGAGTCCTGCCCTCCGATATCAAAAATAGTATCAGGCTCTATGTTAAGAAGTTTCTGACCAATGAAGCTTGCTCCTGTCTTGTGAGCTGTTATTTCATCATTAATAGAATCTGCTCCAATCAGCTCTCCAATTAGCTCTCTACCAGAGCCGGTAGTTCCTACACCTTTTATTTCTATCCTATCCCCAATGTCTCTCTTGATTTCTTGAAGACCTTTATTTACAATCTCAATTGGTCGGGCTTCGGTCTTCAGATAAATTGCTTTTATAACATCACCGTTTTTGTCTATAACGGCTAAATTCGTGCTGACGGATCCGATATCAATACCTAAATAGGCATCCACCTTACCCTTTTTCACTTTAAAAGTATATGGCTTAACTCTATCTCGTAACAACACAACCTTATCCATTACGAGCGGTTCTTGGTTAGGGAATTCTTTTCCTATAGTATCTACATATTCATGGAGCCTGACAAAATCCTTTACCATCTTTTTTTCTTTGGTTTCTCTTTCTACCAGTGCACTTCCGATTGCTCCCATCCAGGCATAATATGGAGATACGAGGAAATCCTCAGGGCTTATCTGAAAAACATCTCTTATAGCTTCAGTGATGCCTTTATTAATAGCTACACCTCCCAAGAAAGTCGCCTTTGGTACTATTTTCTTCCCCTTGGTGATAGTTCCTTTAAAATTTCTCACTACTGCCTGACACAAACCCTTGAGAACCTCCGGAGGTGAGTAGCCTTTTTGCTGAGCATGAATCATATCTGTTTTGGCGAAAACAGAGCACCTACCAGCTATCTTGGCTTCTTTCTTGGTGCTCGTAACAATATCACCTACATCCTCAATTTCATAGCGTAATCTTGAAGCTTGCTGATCCATGAATGAGCCAGTTCCTGCAGCGCAATCGCCGCTCTTCTCGTAATCAACAATACTTAGCTTACCAGAATAGGGGTCTTTCTCCAGTCGAATATATTTTGAGCTTTCTCCCCCCATCTCAAATATAGTCCTCACATCTGGATGAAGGAATTGTACTCCTGCTCCTGTAGCTTTGAATTCATTTTCCCGATTAACTCCAAGTAATCTGCTAATGAGTTTGCCTGCACTCCCAGTAATCCTTATTCCCTTAATTTTCTCCTTTGGTACTAAGCTAAAGAATTCCTTAAGCATCTTTTCTGCAGCTTGCGCTGGCTTTCCTTTGATCCTACGATAACGAGTGACAAGAAAAGGGCATTCGGGATGATCAGCTGAAGATATATTATCAGAAGGCAGGTAAAAAAGTTCTGGCTTCTCTTTAAGTGCTTCTCTAAAAAGTGCCCGATCCTCCTCATCACCGAGGGCGGCTAATTTTATGCTTACCAAACCAATATCCAATCCGAGAGTTATAGCCATACTGCTGCTCCTACAATTTAATGAAATCTTTTTATTAAAAGCTAAGCTCTATGCTGATAAATAAATTCTCAAAAAAAAAAATTAAGCCAATCATTTTAACATAAATATCTTAAACTTTAAAATAAAAATTTTAGCTTTTTATAGAATTTTTAATCCTGCTCATTTCGACTATGATCAACAACTTCTACATCTGCAGGAAAACTATATTTAAAAAGACGAGATGACAGTTTTGCATTTATTATTATATTTTTCAGTTCATATAGCGTAATATCGCCCGCAACCTCTTTGAGCTCAATCTTTTCAGCAGGGATCCATTTATCTTTTCTGAGCCAAAGCCTAATCGACGTATAATATAAAGCAGCTGTGGTGTCTTTTCGAGGAATTAATTCCATTAAAAAAAGCGATTCTTCATCCTCTTCTTTTACTGGAGTAATATCAACCTGGTAATTCTTATCTAAATCTTTAGAAGGCCCCCTTAAACCAATAGGAAGGGAGTCATACTTAACCTTGCCCTCAAAACTGAATAGCTGTACTTGTTTTATATTAGGTATATATACCCATGCCTTCTTTTCCGTCAGCACAACTTCTTTTTCGCTGGGAGATATATAATCCCATCGTATGCGAGCAGGTTTGGAAAAATAAATCTTCCCTGTTGCAATTTCTTTTTCCGGATCATAAGCAAAAGTTCTAATTTCTTTGAAATCGGCTTTAAAGCTTTTAAGTTTTTTATCAAAAGCCTGTATTTCTTCTATGATATTCTGCGTTTGCAAGGAAATAGAAAAGCAATGAATTGTATAAAAATATACGCTTGCTGAAAAGATAAAAAAGAAAAGTAAAAATGATAATGATTTTTTTCTTAATTTCATTGCTCTTTTTTAGCCTTAAACTCTTATATAATGCTATCTCTTTATCATATTTAAATTGAAATCTGGAAGTTTGCTTCTTGATTGTAGCTGAAGCAGTAGGATTTAAAGTCTTGGTATTTTTTTATACTTTTGTTAATTGCCTTACTGCTGATATTAAATTAGCTAACTCATTTTTTTTATCTAACAGCAAAAATTTTGAGCTATAAAATATAATAACAAGAGAGTTTAAATCTTCACTCCTAAAAAATAGACTGCTTTTATCTACCATTTCGCTCTTTTTTAAAGCAGTAGCTTGCGGTCCTTTTATGGGAATGAAAATTAACGCTAAGATTAAAATAAGACATAAGACATCATACTGCCAGTTCTTTCTATCATATGACCAAAATATCCATTTGCCAATAGTACGAAAAACTACTCTTATAAAATTCTTCATATTGATTTTTTACAAAAAAAATTTGGTGTTAGTAAAACCGGATATGATTGGCTAGTTAGGTTGAGTTGGTTATTTTTCCATCCCTCATATGGATAATTCGGTTTGTCATCTTGGCTGCTTCTAAATTATGTGTAATCATAACTATAGTCTGGTTTAATTCCTTATTGAGATTTTTCATTAGATTAATTATTCTAAAGGAATTTTCCGTATCTAAATTTCCTGTTGGTTCGTCTGCCAAAACAATAGCTGGATTATTTACCAGTGCTCGTGCTATAGCTACACGCTGTTGTTCGCCCATAGAAAGCTCTATAGGTTTATGCTTATATCTATCACCTATTCCCACTAAATGCAGCATTTCCTTTATTCTCTTTGGTGAAAATCCACCGTTAAGCGATATTTTCATCGCAATCTCCAAATTTGAATAGGCGCTAAGGGTTGGAAAAAGATTAAACATTTGAAAAACAAAACCTATTTTATCCTTCCTTAATTTTGTGCGCTGACTATCACTAACTTTAGAAATATCTATGTCATTTATAAAGACACAGCCTGAAGTTGGTTTTGCCATACCTCCCATAAGATAAAGGAGTGTTGATTTGCCACAACCCGAGGGTCCAACAATAGAAACAAATTCGCCCTTCTTTATCTCAATATCCACTCCTTTCAAAGCATGTATCTCTATCGGGCCAACCCGATATGTCATTGTTAGCGATTTAGTTCTAAGTATTTGTTCCATCAATGTAACTCTTTATAAATTATTAATAAAGCATCAATTTATTTTTATCAGCCTCATCTTTTGATAAATTGATTATTTCCTGATCCTTCGAGGGAAAAAATGTAAAAGCTTCAGGATCAAGGGATGTGTTAAAAGTAATTTTATTGAATAAAAGCCTGGTATCAATCCTTTCCCACGGTCTACGAATATATATCAATCCCGGAAATAGTATACCTGAAATTTCTTTAAATTGCCTAAAGCTAACTTCGCTTATAAGCTTCCCCTCAAGATCAAATTGCTCATGTTTATAAATAGTAAAATCTTTTCTATCTATCCAGATTCTCTTTCTACTAAATAGTATACCATCATCTGCAGTCTTTACAATATTAATTATATACATATCTGGCAAAATATCAAGAAAAGCCTTTTGAGAAGCATCTAATTTTATTTCATCTAAGAAGAGAGAATCAACTATATGGGAAGGTGTAAAATAAATATCCTCCTGAGATAAGTCTTCTGATACTATTCTTTCCTCCACTTGTCCTTTATACACCCGCTTTTTTGAGGGAACAGAAAGCCAATAGGTGCTGCCATCGCTCACCAATAGAAAAAATGTCGGTAAAAGACTCCGATATCCTTTAAGCCTTATCTGGTCAGGTTTTTCCACCATAAGCCTTCCTTTACAGGACCTAAAATTCCTCTCGGATATGGGACGAAAATCTATATCAATAGAAGCTATGAGCGTATCTATTTTTTGCGACCGCTCATTTATCATAGTAATGAGTTCTTGTAAAGTTGCTTCTTTATAATTAGCCACTTTAATCTCGGGACGAAGTATAGGCTGACGAATACTGCAACTGTAAGAAAAAACCAAGAGAAGAAAAAATAAAAGTGCAATAAAAAAAAAGTTTATCTTCTTCATATTACCAAAATTTCATTTAGATATACCAGCATTATTATAATGTAAAAGTGAATTCTAACACTATGTATTATAGATGTCAAGTGTATGTATATAAGAAATAAGCTATAAATATATATATTATTAATTATTTATATTTTTGTAGAATATCTTGTAATGGAATATTATCTATCAAATATTGAGAGGACTTGGCAGTAAATAGCCACTCTTTAAAAAATAATTCCACATCCCTTCTGGCTATCTTTTTTGCTAATCTTACAAAATCCTCAGAAGTTGCTCCCGTTTCATAATATTTATTATAATAAGCAGCTATTATAGCATTAAAATCTTCTTGACCAATAAGATTATATAGTACATAAAAAAGCCATGCTCCTTTAGTATAAGAAAAATGGAATATCTTCTCTCTTCCATAATCGATTATAGGGATAGAGATTCCTTTTGCTTCCCGTTTACATCCTTCAATATATCGCTGCCTGAGTAATTCCATGGCTTTCTCCAATTTTCTACATCCTTTCAAGGTATCATATGCCAGATTTTGTATAAACATAGCAAAACCTTCACTCTCCCAGCGCGCGGGCAACGGGTCTTTTGACGGTGGATTCCATTGATGAGCTATCTCATGATAGAGTCCTACAATATTTTTTTCTTTTGTGAAAGCATCTGCTGTTTGTAAAATACTGGTTATATCAGCCTGCGAGCCATAGCCCTCGGGAATCTCAATTAGCGTATACCCCTGGTAATTTTTTATGGGACCAAACCATCTTATATAGAGAGAAAATGCCTCTGCCATTTCCAATAATATTCTGGAAGCATTTTCAGCTTCTTCTTTAAAGCAATAAATCCTGAGTTTTTTCCCCTCATCTTCTATTTTTTTATATTGTGCTATTGCGATATCCATTCTCCATGCTTTCTTTATATTAGTATAATAAAAAGTCACTTTCTCATCAGCTCGGCTCATAGATAATAACCTGCCACCATTCGCCACAACATAATCCTGGGGAACTGTAATCGCAATCTTGTAATCAAAAGCTTCAAATCCTCTTTCCTTCATTGCATTCCAGCTGGGATAGCTAAGGTCTGGATAGGCAAAACAATCCTTTCGCAAAATAGTAAAATCCGACTTAATACTATCCTTAGTGTAACCCATTATTTCCTGATAACCGAACATATAGCCACCATAATGAAAAGAAAAACTTCTTGTTTCATTGGGGGAAATGGGGTAATTCAAATTGACAATAACCAGATTAATCTGCCAAGCCGGTTCGTCTTCGATTTCTACCACATCCTGGGTAAATTTAAGCTCTCTTTCATTATTATCAGCAATCGAATAAACTTTAACCAAACGGTATAGTAAAAAAGGGATGTGATAAATTTGTCCTTTTGAAGTATTTTTTACCTCTATCCGACAGTGAGAAGTATAGGTTTTTTGATTGTAGTCAATGTCTACTTGCCAATCATAATTAAGTACTCTAAGTCTCTTAATTTTTCCTTCATCCAATATGTTCTGAGCGAAAGCAAAGCAACAGAACAACAGCGTTAATAAAATCGATGCAGATAAATAATACCTTTTGCTTATCATGTAAAATACTCCCTTTTATTAATCACTGCAGAAATTAAATATAATTATACAACAAAAACCTGTATATAATAGTCTACTTGAGAAACATAATCTAAATTTTGCCTATTTAATGAAAAATAGTATAATGATAGATAAGAGTGAGGAGCTAATAAAAAATGATTAACCTCAAATCAAATAAAGGTTTCACATTAGCCGCTTTAATGGTCGCTATCGGAGTAATGACTGTTATGTTAGCTGTCGCCACCACCATCTGGAGTAGGGTGGCTCAGAGGGAACGAGAGGAAGAATTGATATTCCGGGGAAACCAATATGTTATTGCCATTGGTCGTTTCTATCGTAAATATCAGCGGCTCCCTTTGACATTAGAAGAGCTCAGTGAAACCAAATGTATAAGGAAGCTCTACCCTGATCCTATGACTACAGATG
>CAZYAF010000002.1:2072-17708 GCA_964645975.1 uncultured Acidobacteriota bacterium | reverse complement strand
AGCATTACCACTACAGATAGACGTATTGGAGAGGGTGTCTGAATATGAGTAAAGGAAAAATAGCGCAGCCTTTAGATAAAAGTAAAAATATCTCGGGGAAAACCATAGTTGGAGTTGTTAGCATGAGCACAAAAAAAGCGCTGCGCCCTTACAAAGATAAATGGTTCTACAATGAATGGCAATTTACTCTTGAAGATGCAAAATCAACTAAAAAACCAGCGATAAAAGATGAACGGGAAGAAGATGATGAAGATGATGAAGAAGAAGATGAAGAAGAAATAAGTTCTTAAGCAATAAAGAAACATGGCGAATTTTATTCTATTTTTTATTCATTTCAATCTGCAATTAGCTTCGACGATAATAATACTATTTTTCTTATGAAAAGTTTTCTTTTATTTATAATATTATTTTACTTGATTTGAATTCTTTTTTTTGCATAATTATATCATCTTTTATCCTCCACGTTAAAAATCCCATAATTCAGGTGCTACATATGAAATTATATAAATGTAAAGCAGAGAGTTCTGATTATTCAGATTCTTACAGCATTGACATTAACGGAAGCATTATCGAAAAAAAATCTAAGACAATTGAATCAAAAAATGATAAAGAAATTCCTAATAAAGCTCCTCTTGATTTTGCCCCTGGAGATGCTTTTGGGAAAAGATATCTAATAATGGAAGAAATAAGCCAGGAAGATTTTTGCAAAATTTACAGAGCAATAGATAAAGAGCAGAAAAAAATCGTTACCTTAAGGATTTTTAGCCCTAAGTTGAGTGAAAATGGGTGGCTTAAGATTACCCAAAAATTGAAGGAAAAGAAAAAAATGGGAAATCGAGCTTTTCAATAAATGAGGGTCAAGATAATATAGCAAAACTATATGATTTAGGCAAAGTAGGAAATACTAAATTTATCTCTACCCAATACCCGGATGATAAAAATCCATATAAATTATCTAAGCGTTATAAAAAATTAATCCTTTCTTTCTCAATTTCAATAGCTCTTCTTATTGGATTAGTTATTTTTCTGGCACTAACAAATATGAAATCAATAAATACTGCGGCAATGGGAACAGCAAAAAAATCTATTGCTGTTATGTATTTCAAAAATAATACAGGAGATGAAGACTTAGAACACTGGCGAGAAGCTCTATCCGATCTACTAATTACGGATCTGGCTCAATCAAAATATCTTCGTGTATTAAGCGAGAAAAAGCTATTTTATATCTTAAAGCAATTAGATCAACTTGACTCAAAGCAGTACCCATTAGAAGTTTTACAAGATGTGGCAAAAAAAGGGAAAGTAGAATATATTCTACTGGGTAGTTTTAACAAAGCTGGAAGCCAATTTCGGATAGATATTAAGATTCAGGAAGCAAAAACAGGAGAGATTATCGGTTCGGAAACCGCACAAGGAACAGGCGAAGAAAGTATCTTCACTTCGGTGGATGAGTTAACGAAGAGAATTAAGAACAATTTTGAATTCTCTGAGAAGCTCATTGCTAAGGATGTTGATAGAAATGTGGGAAAAATCACCACCAGCTCTCCCGAAGCTTATAAATTATATAAAGAAGGGGAAAAATATCTCCGAGAAGGAAATTACCCTCAATCCATTCAATCTTATGAGAAAGCCATAGCTATCGACCCTGAGTGCGCTGTAGCTTATGCAAGCATAGCACACGTCTATTATAATTTGGGCAATGAAGCTGAGTATAAGAAATTCATCCAAAAGGCTTTGTTACATGCTAACCGAATAGCCGATAAAAACCGATACAAAATTCAAGCAGCCCATGCTTTCTTTCAGTCAGAAAAAAAATGGAATGAAGCAATTGAAGCATATACAAAATTGCTCAAGCTTTATACAGACGACAATACCACTAATAACAACTTAGGAGCTCTGTATATATGTTTAGAACAATGGGATGAAGCAATAGAACGATTTGAAGTATTAATAAAGAATGACTATGAAGGCCCTCACCCTTATACAAATTTAGCTTATTTATATATGAAAAAAGGTTTATACGACAAAGCAATAAAAACTGCAGAAGAACTTAAAGCACTTATTGAACAAGGAATGAAAAAAAAGCATATAAGATATTATTATCACCTAATGGGAATTATAGAGCTTAAAAGAAACCATTCCCCCATTGCTATCGAGAATTTTAAAAAAGCTTTTTCTCTATTACCTCATCAACGATATCCAGATAGTTGGCAAGCACTATTTATTAACTATTTGGCTTCAACATACTATCAGACAAAAGATTTAGAAAAAGCGTGCAAAGAGTATGAAAAAATAACCTCTCTCACAACCGGTAGGACCATTTGGGGTGATGTTTACGCTAAAAGCTATTATATGTTGGGAAAAATCTACCCGCAAAAAGACTGGAAGGGAAAAGCTATAGATAATTATCAAACATTTTTAGACCTCTGGAAAGATGCTGATCCCGATATTCCTGAAATAATTGATGCAAAAAAGCAATTGGCATTATTGCAATCCACTTAACCTTTTGTTATCTTCTTTATCTCCACTTATTTTATCTATTCTATTTTTTTCATTTAAACTTACGTAATATCCTGTACAATATACTTAGAAAGCTAAGATATGAGCATCAGCTTAATAATTGCATAAATCTTCATGAAAATTAAAGGTATAGCAACATGAAAAAAATCATAATTAAAACTGAACATCACGAAATACAAGCCGAACTCAATGAATCGAAGACTGCCGAGTTAATTTGGGAAAAACTCCCTCTTGAAGGAAAAGCGAATATCTGGGGAAATGAAATATATTTCGAGGTTCCCATTAAAACGGAATTAGAAAATGGCAGAGACATCATCAATAAAGGAGAGATTGGCTACTGGCCTTTAGGAAACTCTGTCTGTTTCTTCTTTGGCCCCACTCCTGTTTCTCAAGGCGAAGAGATAAGAGCTGCCAGCCCCGTTTCCATTATCGGAAACATAACAGAAAAGTTAGAGGTGCTAAAAGAAGTAAAAAATGGTGAAAAAATCCGGCTGGAAAAGAGATAATTAACTATTATCCTCATTCATTTAATTAAATTTGTAGCTTGATGATAATTATCAACTCTGCTATCTTGATATAAAAGAATACGGACAAAAAAATGAAAAAAATGCATATAACTTTTATATTGATCATCACTTTACTTTCATATGGTGCAATAATGAACTTAGAGCAAAAATATGAATTTCAAAAATTCCTTCCCGAAAATATCAATGGCTGGAAAACCATGGAAGAAGACCGCTTCTTTGATCAGGAAAGTATATTCGATTACATAAACGGCTCCGGTGAAGTCTATCGGTCCTACAACTTCAAGATACTTTTCGTCAGACAATATGACAAACCAAAACAGCCGACTATCACGGTGGATTTCTTCGATATGGGCTCTTCCGAAGATGCCTTTGGCGTTTTCACCCACGACTATCAGGATGAGCACATTGGTATTGGCCAGGGCTCAAGCTATCTTGCCGGCTCGCTGGCTTTCTGGAAAAGCCGCTATTTTGTGTATATCTGGACCGAGGAAGAAACGGAATTATCTAAGAAAGCTATCATGAATTTGGGTAAAGCAATTAGTAATGCCATACCTGAGCAGGGAGCAAAACCCCAACTGTTAAACTATCTTCCTCGAGCTAATTTGAATGAGAACAAAATCCGATTCTTTCATAATTATATTGTACTCAACTATCATTACTTCGTTGCTGATGGAAATATCCTCAACCTCAATCAAGAGGTAGATGTTGTCCTGGCAGAATACAATTTTGCCCAATCAAAAAGCCATTTATTACTGATACAGTATCCAAGCAACCAGCAAGCAGAAAAAGCGTATGCCAGCTTTATCAGCCATTACCTGCCAGAAGCCGTTAAAGAACCAACAGTTCAACTGGAAGACGGAAAATGGACATCGGCTAAATTAATAAATGATAAGCTCGCTATAGTCTTCGACGCACCAACAAAAACTATCGCAGAAAAAATTATTAATGAAGTAGAAAATAATCTTAATTAAATTGGGAGGTATGAAAACCCATGAAAAAAGAAAAAAAGGTAATCACCCGAAGGGATTTCCTCCGAAGCTCTGCCTATGCGGCAATAATTGGCTCCGTGGGCTTTATGGGAAAAGGAGGAGAGAGTTTCCAGGGAGAGAAAAAAGCAAAAGTCGTCCTTATCCGCCATCCGGATGTTATTGATGAAAACAATAACATAAATGCTGAAGTGATCCAATCAATGATCGATGAAGCCGTGAGAACATTAACCGGAAAAACAGAAACCCTCAAAGCATGGCAGCAGTTAATCAAACCCGATGATACCGTGGGAATTAAATCCAATGTTTGGCGTCGCCTTCCCACCCCCGGAGAATTGGAACAAGCAATTAAAAAGCGCGTCATGGAAGTGGGAGTAGCTGAAAGCAAAATCGACATAGCCGACCGGGGCCTTTTGCGAAATCCAATCTTCCAGAAAGCCACGGCTCTTATCAACGCTCGCCCCCTACGAACTCACCACTGGTCCGGCATAGGCGGCTGCATCAAGAACTATGTTCAGTTTGTTCCCCGACCTTCTGCATACCATGGCGATTCCTGCGCTGATCTGGCCACCATCTGGAACGAAACCGGCGTCAAGGACAAAACCAGACTCAACATCCTGGTCGCCCTGACTCCCCTGTTCCACGGCATAGGGCCTCACCACTTCAACCGCACATTCCTCTGGCCTTATAAAGGGATGATCGTAAGCTTCGACCCGGTTGCAGCCGATTCCGTTGGTGTCCACCTGCTCCAGGCCAAACGCCGAGCCTACTTCGGAGAAGACAAACCCTTTACCGTCTCCCCCAAACACGTAGTAGTAGCAGAGAAAAGACACAAATTAGGAATAGCTGACCTCAACAATATAGAAATAATAAAACTCGGCTGGAAAAAAGACATCTTAATCTGAACACCATCATTACGTAGCTTTTCAATAAAGATAAATTTAACCCTATATTAAAAAATATTTACACTCTTCTTCTATCTATATATGATATAATTATATTACCATTTCTTTATTTTTATAGTATAATATTATATAAATATATTAACTTAGTTTTTAATATAAAACCCGACAATCACAGAATATTATGGTGACATAAAATGATCGAAGCAATCAAAAACCTGGGAATTGTAGCTTTAAATAAAGCAATTCAAAAAAGAGGAGCCGCTCAAAATATTTTTTCTGATAAAGCTTTTGCTAATTTTAGAAATGATAATATAGGTCTTATTGCTGAAATGATTTCTGAAAAAATAGAACCGCCTAAGAAAGGCAAAATTCAAGTTTTCACTCTTTCTAATGAAGGGTCTATCGAAGAAAAGAACTGGAGATTTTTTGAAGAAGACTATGATGAGCAAAATTATTATAAGTATCTTTATAAAAAAGCCAGTGGAAGAAAAAGCTGGTTTTCGCCAACTTTTGTAAGAGCAGAAAAAATTAAGGAGTGTTTCAGAAAGTTTGAAGCTTTTAATTTGAGCGATTATCCTTTCAATGTTATTTATAAGCTATTTTCCCACTTTCTCAATAAAATCAAAGAAAAATGGTTAGCTAATCCTCAAAATAAAATTCTCTTTACGTTTAAAATAGACGGCAATTATCTAATTAAAATTCCAGCAGTAATAAACAAATTTTTGGATAATTTATTAGACAAATTCTGCTATCCAAAAAAAAATAGAGTTTCAAAAGGTTATGGAGAATGCTTTGTTTGTGGAAAATATCCAATTAATGTTTTAGGTGCTGTACGACCGTATAATTTCTATTCAGTAGATAACGAAGGCTACTTTCAAGATTTACAAATAGAAAATGCTTGGAAAAATTTCCCAGTTTGTGAAAATTGTGCTCTTCTTCTTGAATTTGGCAGGATTTTTATTGACAACTATTTTGATTCTGCAGTTCAAGGGAAACGCATAAATATAGCAGGTTATAATGTTAAAATTATAACTAAATTATTGATGTTGGAAAATAATCTGCAAGAGATTTTTCAAAGACAAGTTTTTGAAAGAATTCGTCTTATTGCCGAAAAGAAATTTCCTGATGAAATTGAAAAAATACCGGATAGAGAAAGTTGCTTATTAATAAAACTAAATGAAATGAAAATTGTAGCATCTTATGAGTTTTTATTTTATAAACAAGAGAAAGAGCAATTTGAAATATTAAGACATATATCCGACGTTCTACCTTCAAGAATTAATAAAATAGGAGAGCTTATTAATTTACTCAATGACAAGTTTTTAAGAGATAAATTTCTTAAAATAAACAACATAGTCAGCTTTAGATTTAGAATATTAATCGATTTGTTTTCTTCATTGTCTAATAATACGAAAGAACACTATGTGCTTAATGCACTGACTCTTTTGGACTGTATTTTTACAGGAAAAATTTTATCATATCATACTCTCATTAGAGATTTTTCTACAAGACTTCGAGCTGTATATTTAAATTCTATTAATCAAAAACAATTTCTACGATTAAATATTGAAAAAGAAATTTTTTTGATGGTTTTTTTATTTGAATTTTTAGAAAGACTGGAGGTGGTAAAAATGGAATGCAAAAATGAGAATTATAAAGCAACAGAAATAAGTATTCCATCATTGAATGACTTTATTAACGACCGCAAGAGCTTTTTTAATCGATCCGAAAAAATAGTATGTTTTTTAATAGGTATACTTTTTGGAAAATTAGAATCAATTCAGATAGCAGATAGAGGCACAGCTCCAATTCAAAAACATCTTAAAAGTTTAAATATTACAAAAAGAGATTTAGAACGTATTTTCCCAATTATTAGATTAAAATTTATGGAGTACCATGCTTTTAGTACTGAATCTCAGGAAATCGCTGGATTTCTTTCTTCTGAATGGACAAAAATTAATGAATGGCAATTATTAAAAGATGAAATACCATTTTTCTTTTCACTCGGTTGGGTACTTTACAAGAAATTTTTACCATCCAAGAAAATTTAAAATTCTATATAAATTATTAGGAGAAAAAAATGAAAAAAGAAAATGATTTAATTAAATCACGATCAGAAATTCTATTTCTCTATGATATAACTGATGCAAATCCAAATGGAGATCCTGATGAGAATAAACCGAGGATTGATGAAGATACACAAATTAATTATGTTACTGATGTAAGGCTAAAGCGAACAATACGGGATTATTTATCAGATTACAAACAATTGGATATATTTGTATCTCGAAGAGAAGAAGAAACTATAACAGCCTCAAGACGCTTTAGAGAAGCTTTAGAGAGAATGGAAAAATTTGACATGAATAACTTCTTGCTTTCTTTTATTGATATACGGTTGTTTGGGTGTACTATTACTATCCAAAAAGAAGATAAAAATGTAGTTAAAGAAAAAAAATATAATAAGGGTTCTCTTACTTTAACTGGACCAGTCCAATTTAACATTGGACGCTCATTACACGCAGTAGAGGTAAATGAAATAAAAGGAACCGCTGCTTTTGCTTCTATTGAAAGAAAGCATGCAGGAACATTCACTGTTCAATATGTATTACCATATTCTTTGATAGGATTTTATGGAGTGATAAATGAAAATGCTGCTAGATATACTAATCTGACAGAAGAAGATGTATTATTGCTCCTTGATGCAATTTGGAATGGAACAAAAAATCTTATAACAAGGTCGAAGTTTCCACAGATACCAAGATTTCTATTAAAAATTGATTATAAAGAAGACAATTATCATATTGGAGAGCTTCATAAAAAAATAAAGTTGATTAAAAAAAATAAAAAAGAAGATAAGGCTATTAGAACAACAGATGATTACGAATTAGATTTATTTGAATTAAAAAAAATTATAGAAAGCAATAAAGACAAAATTAAAAAGATTGATTATTTAATAGATGGAGATCTAAAAATTAAAAACGGTAAATTAACTGAAATTTTTGATTTCAACGAAATACTCTTAAAAAAGCTTGAATTATAGTTTAAAAGCCTTTTAGCTCATAATATTTTCTGAAAAGGAAAACTACAATGCAAATATTAGTTTTTGATGTTAAATCTGATTTTGCACATTTTCGTAAATGTTACACAACCACCTCACCTTTGACATTTTTAATACCACCAAGAACATATATAATTGGTCTTATTGGAGCTATTCTAGGCTACCCAAAAGAAAAATATGCCATTTTGCTTAATAAATGCAAAGTAGCAATACAAATTTTAAACCCTTTAAAAAAAATGGTTTTTAAAGAAAATTGGAGAGCTGGACCTGCTATTATAATTAAAAAGCGTTTAAACATTTATGAAATGCAAAATATCTCAAGAGTTCCATTAGAACTTGTAAAAGAACCTCGGTATCGAATATTTTTAAACAATTCACGAAAAGAGGTGCTAGAAAATTTATTACAAATGATACAAAAAAAGCAAAGCGTATATACAACTTATCTTGGTTTATCTGAATTCCTTTCAGAAGTAGATTTAGTAGGTTTATACATTGCTAAAAAATTAAAAATGTCTTCAGCTAGTAAATTTATTGATATAGCAACAATAGTACCTCAAAAATACATAGCTAAATTGGAATTTTTTGAAAAAGAATATATAGAAAATGTTTTGCCAAATGAAGTGGATGCTGAAAGAAAATTTAAATATTTGAAAGTGATATTTGAAAAAAATGGTGGATTTATAAGAGCTAAGCTAAAGCTAGACTCTTCTGCTTATGTTATTAAAGATCTAGATATAAATCTATTATTTTTAGAATAATAGGATGACATGACATTATATTCACACATTTATAATAATGGTAACAAATTAGAATTGAATACTCATCTTCATAATGTAGGAATAATATCTGCAGATATTGTTCATAAAAAAAAGTTTAATTTCGAAATAGATAAAGAAACAATTGAAACTATAGCATATATTATCGGTATTACTCATGATTTTGCCAAATCTACAAAGTTTTTTCAAAAAGAACGACTCATTCATAAAAAGAGGACCCCTCAAACTAATCATTCAAAACTTTCTGCTTTATTTGGCTATGCGGTGGCTTCTAAATTTATTCAAGAAAATTTTAAAAGATACTCTAAATCTTGGTTGAGATTTATCAAATTAGCTGTTTTTTTTATAATTGATCGACATCATTCTGAATTATGCGATATAGAAAACACAAAAGAACTCAATGAAGCTATTTTAGAAGAACAGGTATGCAATTTACATCCAGATATATGGGAATATACTTTTCAATATAATAATTTTAGGTTTATTTTTGGAGATTTTAAGGATACTTTTGTTCCAAGAATTTTAAGAAAGAGAATTGTTAATGATTTTTTAAAGGATGAGAAAGCAACATATTCCACAAATTTCAATATAGATAAACGCATAGAGCAAATAATCTTATTAATACTTCTCTTTTCCGTACTTATGGAGGCGGATAAGGCACGGCTTATCCTGGAAGAAGAAGAATACCAAAAAGGAGAAAGAGCGCTGACTACCGACGCTAATATTGTTGACACCTATAAATCAAAAGCCTTTGCCGGAATTAGCAATAAAGGAATAAACGAATTGAGAGAACATGCTTATAACGATGTTACACAAAAGATAAACAAAATAGATGCTAAAGAATTAATTTATTCCATCAACCTTCCCACCGGTTTGGGAAAGACCCTGACTTCCCTTTCTTTTGCTCTTAAGCTTCAGAAAAAATTAGGTGAACATTACAAGATAATCTATTCCCTTCCTTTCTTAGGCATAATTGAGCAAACTGATGTTATTTTTCATGAAGTTTTTGAGGAGCCTTTAAAAGAATATGGTCACAGTCTGTTGCTTAAGCACCATTCACTTTCTGATGTTGAATATAAAAGCCCTTCATATGATAAAGATGATATTAATAAAAGCGAATTTCTTATAAATATCTGGGATAGTAAAATAGTCCTTACTACGTTCGATCAGGTTCTTTATTCCATTTTTTCTCGAGATCGCTCAACTCTTATGCGATTTCATAATCTATTTAATTCGATTATTATTTTCGATGAGATTCAATCGATACCCAATAAATTGTGGTTGCTGTTATCTGAATTTTTCAAAATATTGTCAAAAGTCGGCAACACCTATTTCATCCTGATGACCGCTACTAAACCTTTAATCTTTGATAAAGGCGAAATAACAGAGTTAGTACCTGACGTACCGTATTATTTTAATCAGCTCAATCGAATAATTCTTTATCCTCGGATTGAAAACGATATCACCTTGGAAGATTATGTAAAAAAGATTGTTGAGCCCACGATTAAGGATAATCCGCAAAAAGACATCATGATTGTCATGAACACTATTAATAGCTCTATATATGTTTATGATTCTATAAAAGAGTACAAACAGGCTTTAAATCTTCAAAGAGAGTTACTATACCTTTCTACAAATATCATCCCTGAAGAAAGGATTAACCGAATTGAAAATATTCGCAAAAAAAATGAAATTAAAAGATATCCCAGCATTATTGTAACTACCCAATGTGTTGAAGCTGGAGTAGATATAGATGCTGATATTATTCTCAGAGATTTTGCCCCGCTGGATTGTATAAATCAGGTATGCGGCAGAGCAAACCGACATGCTCTTAAGGATAAAGGAGAAGTCTGGATATATAAGCTAAAAGATGAAGGAAGCGGTAAATATTTTTCAGATTATATATACGATTCAGTTCTTTTGGGCTGCACAGAAGAGTTATTAAAAGGAAAAGTTCAAATCCACGAGAGCGAATTTCTTAAGCTAAATAATGAATATTTCTCCAAAGTCAAAGACCGCATGGCTTCTAATGAAGCACGAGCTATTATTAATAATCTCAGTATTATGAGGTTCTCCGAGATTGACATCAGAAAACTGCTTAGAGGAGATAAAGATCAGCTTAAAATAGATATTTTTGTCAATATAGATGATGAACGCAAAGATATATTGGACAATTATAAAAAAGCTCTGCAGATTAAAAACTGGAAAGAGAGGAAAAAACAATTATTAAGTCTAAGAAAAGATTACTTTAATAACACTATTTCTGTTCAAAGGAGCATAAAGAGAAAGGGACAGATTTATTACCCAGAAGAACTTTCTGAGCAAATAGAGAATAATGGTAGATACATCGGAAAAGAATATTATGATGATGAAATTGGATTTGACCCAAGTAAAACAGAACCTAAAACAACTGCTTTTTATTAAAATAAGGCTATGCCATGCTTATTCAGACCATGAGGTTAAGTTTTAGCGATAATAGAATACGGTATAGCGATGTTTCCAGAGTGCGGGGATACATTGCCAGAAAATTCCCTCAATACGTAGAGCTTCATCATCATATAGAGAAGGATAGATTGCTCTACAAATATCCCTGCATCCAATACAAAAACCTCAAAGGAGTCCCTACGATTCTGGCTTTACATTCGGGAGTAAAGATTCTCAAAGAGATTTACGACAAAGTTGAAGAATACACGATTAGAGATGAAACACAGCACATTTATGAAAAGCAGATTATCATGAAAAACGAACCTTTTGGCGAATCCAACGAATTCAATACCTATAAATTTCTCACCCCCTGGCTCGCTCTCAATCAAGACAGATACAGAGAATATAAATCAACAGAAATAAACAAGCGCAAGGAGCTGCTGAACAAAATCCTTATCGGTAACATCATCTCCATGGCCAAAACCCTTAGCTACACCATCCGAGAAGAAATAAAAGCAGAAACACATGTAACCTCCTTGTCAGTATCGTTAAAAGGAAATTCTATGCTTGGATTCTCAGGAGAATTCAAGATAAATTTTCACCTACCAGACCTCATAGGTCTGGGGAAGTCGGTGTCCCGCGGATTTGGCACCATAAAGAGGATAGCGCCATGCAGCTAATCATCAACACCTACGGCTCCTATTTGCGCAAGAGAGAAAATTGCTTCATCATAAAAAAAGAAGAAGGAGAATTTGAGGTCTCCGCCAAAAAGGTGGAGAGCATCATGATAACCACCAGCGCCTATCTCTCCACCGATGCTGTCAAATTAGCCATGGACCACAACATCGACATCATCTTTCTCGACAATTTCGGCGACCCCTACGGTCGGGTATGGCACTCCAAACTGGGCAGCACCGCCCTCATACGCCGACGTCAGTTAGAATATGCCGAAAGCGCCAAAGGTCTGAACCTGGTCAAACAGTGGATTACTACCAAAATCGACAACCAGATTCAATTCCTGCAAAAGCTCAGCCGCTCCCGCCCGGCAAAAAGCGGCCTCATTCAACCCCATATCCAGGAGCTAACGCAGCTCTGCCCCAGAATCAAAGCCGTCACGGGCTCATTAGAAGAATCGAGAGCAAACCTCATCGGCCTCGAAGGAGTGGCAGGCAGAAATTACTTCGGCGCCTTGAAACTCTTAATGCCCAACAGATTCAAGTTTAAAGCACGGAGCAGAAGCCCGGCTCGCGATGAGTTCAACTGCCTGCTCAACTACGGCTATGGAGTCCTCTATTCCATGGTAGAAAAAGGCTGCATCATCGCTGGCCTCGACCCATATATCGGTTTTCTCCATACCGACAATTACAACAAAAAGTCGCTGGTATTCGACATCATCGAACTATTTCGCATATTAGCAGAGGAGACCGTGATTTACCTCTTCAGCCAGCGCAAGGTAAAAAAAGAACAATTCGATAAATTCAAAAATGGCCTCAGCCTCAATGAACAAGGCAAGCGAGTGCTCATCGAAGCGCTGGACAAAACTTTTGAAAAAACCGTTCGCTATCGGGGGCGCAATATCAAGAACAGAAACATCATCCAGTTCGAGTGCCACCGTATAGCCAATGAGCTTATAAAAGGTGAGTGAACAATGCTGGTGTGGTTTATCTACGACATAACCGAAAACAGAGAGCGCAGCAAGATTGCCAAGATGTGCAAAGGCTATGGTCTCTATAGAGTACAGAAGAGCGTTTTTCTCGGTAACCTCAACAAAAACGAGATAGACGAAATTGCCCTCAAAAGCCAGGAACTCATCAATGACAAAACCGATTCGGTTTACATATTCCCCATGTGCGAGGATGATTTCAAAAAAGTAAGGCTGCTGGGTCAGGCCTTTGACAAAAAATTGGTGAGCGATGAAATCATATCAAAATTTATCTGACACTACATTTAAGCAAGAGGTAATGATAACCCCCTCTGAGGTGATGGAATACCTCTTTTGCCCCCGGTTCACCTATTTCATGAAATGCCTCTGTATCCCTCAGCATGAGGAGCAGCGCTTCAAAGTGCTCAAGGGAAGAGAAGTTCACAAAGAACGTGCAAACATCAATAGAGAATACCTGCGCAAAAAAGTGGGCTGCCAGGCCAAAGAAATATCCGTGTATCTTTCATCCACCAAATACCACCTGAAAGGGATTGTTGATGAAGTGCTGCATCTGAAAGACGGCACCTTAGCGCCGCTCGACTATAAATATGCCGAATACAGAGAAAAAACCTTTCGCACTCACAAATATCAGTCGCTCATGTACGGCCTGCTCATAAAAGATAACTACCAGAAAGAGGTGCGGCAAGGCTTTGTTTGCTATGTGAGGAGCAAAAACAAGATAAAGCGCATCCCTTTCAGTGATAAAGATTTTAAAGAAACCATAAAGATTGTTAATAAGACATTGGATATAATTCAGAATGAACGATTCCCAAAAAAGACACCATATCCTTTGCGCTGTATTGATTGCTGCTACAAAAATATTTGCGTCTGAAGTCAGATTAGCTGTAAATGATTGATTTTAAGAGAGTAATGCTAAGAAAAAACATGTAAAACAATGGAAAAAAGCCTTAAATTACACAAAATATCCCGTAAAAACAAAAAAAATAATCCTCTCTCAAAAGGAGACAATCCTATGAAAATTAAAGATTTCTGGTGAAAATACCGTTGAAGAAGATAGTCCAGTAAAACAAGGATTGAAACGACATACCGCTTTCAAAGGGTTTTCCACATATCGCAGTTGAAGAAGATAGTCCAGTAAAACAAGGATTGAAACTGATTTCACCTCCCAGCACTCCACCAAAAGCCCTGTGTTGAAGAAGATAGTCCAGTAAAACAAGGATTGAAACTCTCAGAATATCCAGAATTAATTTCTGATTCCTTGTTGAAGAAGATAGTCCAGTAAAACAAGGATTGAAACACTATTATTATTGTTCTATTAGTGCTGGTTGGAAAAGTTGAAGAAGATAGTCCAGTAAAACAAGGATTGAAACTCATTCAGTAATGTATCAACCTGATTATAAATGCTCGTTGAAGAAGATAGTCCAGTAAAACAAGGATTGAAACTTAATAGCAATACCGCTACTGTTCTTACGGTAAGTGGGTTGAAGAAGATAGTCCAGTAAAACAAGGATTGAAACATATCGAAATAGGTGCTTATATGGAATATGCTGAAGCGGTTGAAGAAGATAGTCCAGTAAAACAAGGATTGAAACTAAAGGAATACGGCAGTGCTACCGAGGCATTAAAACGTTGAAGAAGATAGTCCAGTAAAACAAGGATTGAAACTGCTTCTCTTTTAATGGGATACAAAACCTTAAACGGGTTGAAGAAGATAGTCCAGTAAAACAAGGATTGAAACTTCCAAATTGCAATATCATAAAATTGCCCCATGTGGTTGAAGAAGATAGTCCAGTAAAACAAGGATTGAAACAATAAAGAAATCGAAGAACAAACAGGCAAGCCTCACGTTGAAGAAGATAGTCCAGTAAAACAAGGATTGAAACGACATACCGCTTTCAAAGGGTTTTCCACATATCGCAGTTGAAGAAGATAGTCCAGTAAAACAAGGATTGAAACTTTTTCGTGTATGCTAAATAGCAAATATCATTAACAAGTTGAAGAAGATAGTCCAGTAAAACAAGGATTGAAACTCCCTTTCTCTGTCCACGCACAGCGGTCTATTACGGGGTTGAAGAAGATAGTCCAGTAAAACAAGGATTGAAACTTTGGGGGCTTTTTCCATAAAGTAATTAATGGTTTTGTTGAAGAAGATAGTCCAGTAAAACAAGGATTGAAACATAATCTTACTTGGAATGATATAGAAAAAGCAACCGCGTTGAAGAAGATAGTCCAGTAAAACAAGGATTGAAACTTGACAATCATTTTGGGATAGTTACTGATAATAACGCGTTGAAGAAGATAGTCCAGTAAAACAAGGATTGAAACTAATGTATGGTTTTTCACCCACCATAAATCTCCTTGTTGAAGAAGATAGTCCAGTAAAACAAGGATTGAAACCTAATTAAAAGGAGGAGAAATGACTGAGCAAGAAGTTGAAGAAGATAGTCCAGTAAAACAAGGATTGAAACCCTGTTCTTCTAATTGGTCTTCAATATGTTCGTTATGTTGAAGAAGATAGTCCAGTAAAACAAGGATTGAAACGTAAATTGCCAATACCACCATTAAATTGAGGGAATCTGTTGAAGAAGATAGTCCAGTAAAACAAGGATTGAAACTTCCAAATTGCAATATCATAAAATTGCCCCATGTGGTTGAAGAAGATAGTCCAGTAAAACAAGGATTGAAACATATGAAACCCATTATTATAGACGACAGAAAAAATGTTGAAGAAGATAGTCCAGTAAAACAAGGATTGAAACTTTTTCGTGTATGCTAAA
>CAZYAF010000002.1:0-1972 GCA_964645975.1 uncultured Acidobacteriota bacterium | reverse complement strand
CCCACCATAAATCTCCTTGTTGAAGAAGATAGTCCAGTAAAACAAGGATTGAAACATTGTTTCTCGATATTTGCGTTTGTAAAACCAAGTTGTTGAAGAAGATAGTCCAGTAAAACAAGGATTGAAACCAGTTGGCTCTTGCTGCGGTCATGGAGAAGAAGATGTTGAAGAAGATAGTCCAGTAAAACAAGGATTGAAACATAAGTCAACCATGAAAATAACTGAATTATTAGTAGGTTGAAGAAGATAGTCCAGTAAAACAAGGATTGAAACTTTAATGGGGGGCTGGCAGGATTCGCCCACCCTGCGTTGAAGAAGATAGTCCAGTAAAACAAGGATTGAAACATAAGTGATGCTGGTATTTGAGCATTATCTGTACGAGTTGAAGAAGATAGTCCAGTAAAACAAGGATTGAAACTAATTGGTTAAAAGAAAACGGACGTTCCTCTTGGAACGCTAAAGAGGTAAGTCCAGTAAAACAAGGATTGAAACATCATCAGCGTTTTCAACGCATTGATGCAGTCATTCGCTAAAGAGGTAAGTCCAGTAAAACAAGGATTGAAACTCATAATGCAGTACCCGCATGAGCTCCTCATCCGGAGCTAAAGAGGTAAGTCCAGTAAAACAAGGATTGAAACTTAGCTGGAGCACCTGGGAGCTCTATAAGCAAGATAGCTAAAGAGGTAAGTCCAGTAAAACAAGGATTGAAACATAAAGGCAGATTCCCGAAGCGGACTCGCCAGCAACGCTAAAGAGGTAAGTCCAGTAAAACAAGGATTGAAACTTAAGAGTCAAACCGGCTATATCTTCATCCTTATAAAAGCTAAAGAGGTAAGTCCAGTAAAACAAGGATTGAAACCCTCAGAGCAGGTGATGAATATCAAGGTAACTTAAAGTTTTTATCTCCACAAGACCTGGGCATGTCTCAAAAATGCCTTTTCTTTTTTAGAATTTGCATAGTATAATAAATGCCAGAAAAGATAGAAATAGTAATATATAAAATGCTTGTATGATAGATATTTTTGAAATATGAACAAAAAGGAAGCATAATGGTAAAAGATTATGTTTCTGTGTATCAATTCAAAATTACTTTAAAGGGTATAAGACCACCAATTTGGCGTCGAATACAAGTTCCAGAGAGCTATACATTTTGGGATTTGCATGTTGCCATTCAAGATGCGATGGGTTGGTTCGATGGTCATCTTCATGAATTTGAGATAATCAATCCAGCTACGCAGAGAAAGAATCTAATAGGAATTCCAAATGAAGAATTTAACTGGGGCGAAGAAACTTTTCCAGGATGGGAACAAAAAATAGCAGACTATTTTTCTATGGAAAACAGTTCGGCAGATTATACCTATGACTTTGGCGATGGTTGGGAACACAAAATAATACTTGAAAAGATAATTCCTCGAGATAAAAATACTGAATATCCAAAATGTCTTAAAGGGAAAAGAGCATGTCCACCTGAGGATTGCGGAGGTATTTGGGGATATGAGGAAATATGCCGGGGTGAAAGCGAATTTCAAGAGGAATATGCTGATTATGATCCAGAATATTTTGATGTTGAAGATCTTTATTTCGAAGACCCTGAAACACATCGGAAAATTAAGCTATGATAACAACCTAAAATTCCTAACCCATATATAAAATTCCATGCATTTATTGAATCAGTTTCCTTGAAGAAAATTTAAAATCATTTGGCTATTTTTATCTTCCCACACTTTAGACATCTATAATAAGTTTCTTTATGTATATCAAAAGAATCTAACTCATATCCTTTAAAGCCTTCCCAGATTTTTTTCCATTGGTGATGGCAAATAAATCCTCGGAATATCATTTTGCGAGGCTCCTTGCTATTCTTAGAAATGCTTCAGCTTCTTTGCCAGAAAAAGTGATTATATCGGATTCGCCATAAATATATCTTCTTATCTGAAGCCAAGAAAATAGTCCAATAAAACAAGGATTGAAA
>CAZYAF010000001.1:0-352424 GCA_964645975.1 uncultured Acidobacteriota bacterium | reverse complement strand
ATTTCGATCAGGCTCTAAAATATTGTGAATCTCGCGGATTAAAAGAAAGTATCGAGCAAAATATGAGCTATTTTCCCCAAGTGGACAAGCATTATGCACTTTTTAGAGAAATAGATACATACTTTCAAGAGATTTAACAAGCTTTTTATTTTTCTCACTATTTATCTTCTTTAATACGTTATTTCTAAGAATGTGCTATTTATCACAAAAAATAATAAGTTTCTTTTGTGTGCATTTGATTTGGATGGATAAAATTTGAATACAAACGTTATCTGAGGAATATATAATATGAACTCGAGCAAAATTATGAAATCAAAATATTTTAACTCCAAGCTTCTTTATATTATTACTTTATTCTCGTTGGTTACTATTACTGCTTACTTATCTTTTGCGTTTTCTCACAATTCCTTTATTATTACTGGAAAAGTATTTATAGACGGAAACAAAAATGGAAAAGCTGATAATTATGAATTGGGAGTTGCTGATGTTTTAATAACTGATGGCAGCAAACTCGTGAGGACTGATGAAAAAGGCCTCTTTAGCTTTAAAAGTGAAAATGCCCAATTCGTCTGGATCTCCCTTCCACCTGATTTAAAAGCCGAAGAGAACTATTTCTATTTAATAGAGTCTCAACGCAAAAATTATGACTTCCTTGTAACGAAAGAAATAGTTCAACCTGATATGGCAAAAACCTTAATTTTTATGGCTGACCTTCATTTGATTGATAAGCCGTTTGTAAGAGAAAATCTTCAGAAGATAAACAATAGGATAAACCAATTAAAGCCCGAAGCGATTTTTTTGCTTGGGGACTTAGTGCATGAAGGTTATAAGAGTGAGCAAGCAGAAGCGGAGAAAAAATACAACTTAGTTAATTCATTCAGGGAGAAATTGCCAGCTTCTTCCTACTGTGTTCTGGGAAATAACGATGTATTTGGTTGGTATATACCTGAATTAAATGAGAGCATATCCCCTCTTTATGGAAAAAAAATGTTTGAGCACTATATAGGACCTCGATACTACTCTGTCAATGTAGCTGGTTTTCATTTTATTGTCTTAGATGATATTCAGGGAAAGCAGGTAAAAAATATCAGGAAATATCTCGGCTGGATAGATGAGCCTCAATTGAAGTGGCTCCAGGAGGATTTAAAAAACGTTCCACATGATAATCATATAGTAATTCTAACTCATATTCCTCTGGTTACAAGCTTTTATTCATTCATTGGTTTTATTAATAAGGCTATTATTGAAAATAGTTTGGATTACCAGGGGCGAAATGCTTCTGGCCTTTTTGTTGCCAATTTTGATCAGCTTGCTGCGCTGTTAAGATCCTACAACAAGATTACCTTTATTGCTGGTCATTTCCATTTATTTGAAAGAGGTTGCCTCCAGGGGAAAAACCGTCAAATAAACTATTTCATTTGTGGCTCTATAAGCAGTGAATATTGGAAAGGGAATATAAAAAGCCTGCAGTATCTTCCAACATCCTTCTCCCCAGGAATGATGGTAGTAACCTGTAAAAATAATGATTTTAATAATGTGGAATATGAAAATTTCGATTATTTTAATAAACCTTCGAAAAAAGCTGATGAACAAAAAAGAGAAGAAATTCTAACAAAAATAAAATAGTATGCTCAGTCATATCTGCATATAATCTTCTTATTAATTAAAAAAATTGCATATATTCAATGTAATATGCTATATCTTTTTCTTGCATTCGCTGCCATCTTTATAATAATCATTCCTATCTTTTTAAAGCTAATCAAAAGCGGGAAATTGACCTCTACAATAATTAATCCATTAGTTTTGAGTTTGGGCATAATTCTTTTTATTCTACCCTTTATTCCTCAGCCAAGATTGCATGTGGATGAAAAATCCACTCTTGTTTTAACAGCATTATCATCTATACTTGCAGCAATCGGTTTTTACCTTATCGTAGGATCTTTTATTGTATTCAAAAGATATCAAATACCTTTGGCACCATACAATTGGACTCCTCCCCGGATAATTGATAGAGGAGTCTATCGTTGGGTTAGACATCCTCAGTACTTGGGAGGACTATTGGCATATGGAGGGCTTTATCTCTTTATGAAAGGGCTTTATTCATTATGCATCATCTACCCTCTCCTGGTTTTTGTCCTCTATATACGGGCTCATGCTGAGGAGAAATATATTTTAAGAAAAAAATATGCTCAAGAATATGCTGAGTATCAAAAGAAGGTAGGGATGTTCATTCCAAAATTCAAGTATCTATGCAGTTCATCTAAGAAATTTAATTCTTAACATTCCAAATCTTAAGGAAGCACGGCAAAAACTCGTGCAGGAGAGCCGGTGCCATCTTTAATCAGCATGGGAATAACGTAAAGCATTGCACCCTTTTCCGGAAGCTTATCCAGATTAGCAATGTTTTCCAGCGCAATCTTATCGGCGGCAAAGAGAATTCTATGCACCTTAAAATCTGTGGATTTACCGTAATCGATACTGGGCGTGTCAATGGCAACGCCAGTTATATTTCGCTCTTTTGCCAGAAATTCAGCCACTTCAGGAGAGAAAGCTGGAAAACTGAGCTCGGGTAAAGCCTCCGGTCCACTCTTATCAGTGCCTAAGACTTGCTTCTTATCGGGATAATATTTAGTGTCTATACCGGTGTACATGATTACCCAAGATTTATCAGGTATTCTTCCATGCTTTTTCTCCCACTCTTTGACAT
Organism: uncultured Acidobacteriota bacterium; assembly: GCA_964645975.1. Classification (GTDB taxonomy): domain Bacteria; phylum Acidobacteriota; class B3-B38; order Guanabaribacteriales; family CAZYAF01; genus CAZYAF01. Next base: position 349,717 of record CAZYAF010000001.1, on the reverse strand, counting down.
CATCTACAGTGAGAAGATAATCCCGATTTTTTGTACACTTCTTGACAACATCAATCTTTACTGCTGGTCCTATCCACTCCCAGAGTGGTACCTGATCAATAGTTCGCCCTTCCTCGGCAAAGTGAATCGGAGCATCCGCATGGGTTCCAACATGCTCGCAGGATTTGTAATTATTTGAGGCATACCACCAGCCACCCTCCGTTTTACCCCAGGAAAGTTTCTCAAGAGTAAAGGGAAGAGCCGCTGGCCAGTTAATGGCATTATTATCAAAGGGGAAGGTCATATCAAGGATTTTTTCCTTTTTAATCTGCTGCGCATAAATCGAAACCGTTATCACTAATAAAAATAATATGATTAAACTAAATCCATATAATCCTTTATTTAATATTTTTTGCATCAACTATTCTCCTTTTTATCAAAAACATATACATCTTACTCCCTAATTATATTTAATTACCATATTTTAAAAAAGAGTCTACCTAAAAATCTATCATATATAAAAATAAAGGTCAAGAAAGTACTCATGATATTAAATAAGAAGAACATCTAATCTCAAATATTAAAACTTTGAATTGTATCTATTAGACTGATATAATAATGAACGTCACTTAGCTGCTTTGAAACAACTTTATTATGAAACAGCTATATAGTTAACACATCTATCACTTCAATATATAGTGTTAAGTTAATGGTTCTAATTAAATTACCTCAAGAAAGCAAATATAGGAGATTCTTATTATGCTAAAAAAGGCGGTTAATCTTATTCAAATGCTAACCAAAAAACCAATGACTTTATTAATATTATGCTCTATCTTTTGTCTATTTGTTCATCAAGCCAACAGCCAAATTAGTCCAGGAAATATGGTAGCCAAAATGGATGATCCCATTTACACCACCTATGCTGCTGATTTGAGCCGTTCGGAATATATGGTGGATGAGGCCTATCATCTCAATTTCTATTCCCCTGACTCACCCATCAAGTTTGAAACGGACTCAGCAGGCGAAATGGGAATTGTATGGAAAATTGAGAAACAATTTATATCATCTATTAGAGATATGTACAGAAAGCCGGTTATCCTCAAATCATATGCTGACTTAGTGCAGATGGAATATCAACCTTTCACCACTATAAAGGTTAAAGAGACATTCCTGGTATACAGCTCACGAGCATGCGTCTGGGATATTGAGATTTCCAATGTTTCTCAGAAAAAGGAAGGCATAACTCTTTACCCTTTCTTCAACATGCCGCAAAAAGATATAGCCGATGTTAAGCTGCTAAAATCTAAAAAAGGAGTGCTGTTCAATCACATGGAACCACCAGAAAATTGGTTCTCCACACCTCAACCTGGCTATTGCGAGCGTTTTGCTAACCTCTTTATCATGAGCATTAGACCTGATAATTGGGGCAGTTATCCCAAAGGGATTAACGATTTCTTTCAGCAAGCAGGTAGCAGCGATTTGCTCCATGGAATGATGGAAGGTACCATTAGATGCTTCGCCCTGCAAAAAACTATTAACCTAAGAGCCGGTGAAAAGATAAAAATCCGCCTGTTAAGAGTGGTTCAACCTGCGATTGAAAACCGATCTTCAATGGAAAGAACAAATCAAAAGCTCTTCACTCTTTCTATGAGTAATATCATACGGCAGAATGAAGAACGCTATAGCAATATTCCCCGATTACCTTTTGATAATAAGGATAAAGAGCTGGTTTATTGGGGCGCTTTTAATCTGGTAAGACAGATGATCATGCCACCAGAGGGTAAAGCATCTTACAATTATTATCTTTTTTCCCGAGAACCAACCTGGAATTGGGGTCATGAGGGTCAAGTCTTTCACGAGAGTCTTTCAATGCTGACCTATGCATATATGGACTCCCAGAGTGCCATGGACTCCCAGAGAATTTTTATAGAACGCCAGAAAAATAACGGATTCATCCCCTACCGTATCGGACCTTATATAACCAAAACATTCCCGGTTGAAGGAGAAGATACCACCTCTGCTCCCTTCTTTAGCTGGACGAACTGGGAAGTCTATCAGCTATCTAAAGATCGAAAATTCCTTCAAGAAGCTTTTAATTCTGGGAGCGCATTTTGTCGTTTTTTGCTTAAGTACAGAGATAAAGATGGCGATGGACTTCTGGAATGGGGCGGTCATGCAGTCCTGGAATGCGTTCGTGATTCCTATGCTGCTATCTGGGAAGAAATGGGCAACGACCCCGCTGCTCCCAAAAGGCTGGAAGCATTGGATTTGAGCTGCATGGCTGTAATGGAAATGAAATCATTGGTAAAGATGGCTCAAGAGCTTGGCATGCCTGACCAGGCTGAATTCTGGCAGAAAAAAGCCAACCATATGGCAGAATTAATAAATAAACATATGTGGGACTCCTGGGATGGCTTCTATTATAATCTTGACCGCGAAACTAACCGATTCTCCACATCTGATGGAATAAACCTTAAACGAATGGAAATTATTGGCTTTCTCCCCATGTGGGCTGGGATTGTCTCAGAAAGACAGGCAGAATCATTAATAACTCACCTCACAAATACGGACAAATTCTGGAGGAGGTTCGGAGTGCCTACTTTAGCAGCAGATGACCCTTATTATGATCCCTTTGTGAAAAGATGCTGCATGTGGAATGGCCCGGTCTGGCTGCTATGGGATTATATGGTTATGCGCGGCTTATTAAATTATGATCGAGTGGATTTAGCTAAAGAGTTGGTCGATAAAGTGTTCAATGCAGTCGCCTTTCAATTAAGTAATAATCACCGTTTCTGGGAATCCTTCAGCCCTGATTATACTAAACTGCAATCACCCAAAGGCTACATCTGGGATTGCATCATTGCTCGAATGTTTATTGACTTGCATGAAGCTGAAAAAAGAGCATCAAAATAGAGCTCTCGTAAATGTTTAATACTTATTAATAAATGAGGAGGCAAGGAAAATAAATGATTACAAAATGCTTTACCATCCTACCCTTATTGCTTTTAACTGAGATATTTCTTTTTATTCCTCTATTATCAGCAGGTAACTATAATCCGCAGAAATTAGATCAGTATGCGGCAAAAGATATTATCTCCCCTCAAGAATTTAAAGCAGAATTAAAAGAAAAACATCAGCGAGTGCTTGATTTCTTAAAAAAGAATAAACTTAAAGGTGTTCTTTTAACGAAAGTAGCGAATTTTGCCTGGATAACTGGAGGCGCTGATAGTCATATAGTCATCACCAGCGAAGGGGGTTGTGCTTCACTTTTTCTGCTTGATAACGGGGAAAAGTATTTAATTGTGGATAATATCGAATACAAACGTTTACAGGAAGAGCAGTTAAAAGGATTAGGATTCAAAGTAAAAGAATATCACTGGCATAAGGATATTATTGAGCCACAGGAAAAAACAAGGATAATCAAAGAACTTACTAATGGAGATGATTTTGCTTCCGATGCTCCTTTTCCGGGAGCCCACATGATGGCAAAAGAGATTTCACGCTTACGTTATCAATTAACTGATAGCGAAATCAAAAAATATCGCTGGCTGGGAAAGGAAGCTGCAGCAGCAGTTGATAGAGTCTGCCGAAGCATAAAGCCTGGTATGAGTGAGCGGCAGATTGAGGCTATGACATCCAATGAGCTCATGAAATCGGGCATTAGACCAACTGTCATCCTTATTGGAACAGATAATAGAATTCTCTCTTATCGGCATAATCCTCCTACTGATGCAAAATTAAAGAAATATGCTATGGTGAACATTTGCGCTCGTAAGTGGGGGCTTGTGATAGCACTTACTCGTTTCGTTCATTTTGGAAAATTTCCCAATGAACTCAGAAATAAATTAAAAGCTACTGTCACTGTAGATGCAACCATTATACATAATACTCGCCCCGGTGTTACTGCAGATGAGCTCTTCACGTATGCAACCAAAGCTTATGATTCGGTGGGTTTTCCCGGCCAGGAGCAAAAACATCATCAAGGCGGAGCCATTGGTTACGCAGAGAGGGAATGGTTTTCGGTCCCTGGCCATATGGAAAAAGTCCTCAATAAACAAGCTTTTGCCTGGAACCCGACTATTGAGGGAACAAAAAGTGAGGATACTATCATCGTCTTCGGCGACAATATTGAGGTAATTACAGAAATACCGGGATGGCCCATGATTGAGGTAGAAGTGAACGGCACAAAATATCTCCGACCAGATATTTTAATTAAAGAATAAATAAGATTGTATTTCGCAACAGTAACAATATAGATTTCAATCTTAATCATTCTCACCACCTATAAAAAATCAATATAAGTTCAACTGAAGATTAATTGCGAGCTTAATTATTCTATTATCGAATTAAAAATGTTCGAGAAATTAAAAAGTTTAGGTGCTCAGTTGATAAAACAATAAAATGTGATTCTATTAACTAATTTAGAAGGATTATAATTTGACTGATTTAGTTGAAGAAGTAATATCAACATTTATTAACATTTATAATACCAAGCCTATTGCCTTTTCTCGAGCACCTGGACGAGCAAATCTAATTGGAGAGCATACTGATTATAATTTAGGATTTGTTCTCCCGCTCGCTATTAACCGAGAAATAGTGCTGGTTGCTAATGAAAGGGATGATGAAATAATATCTTTATATTCAATCGATTTTGGTGAAAAAATTGAATTTAAGCCATCATCTATAAGTTATAATTCCCAATACTCTTGGTCAAACTATTTTCAAGGAGTAGTCTATTTCTTTCGGCAAAAAGGTTTCTCCCTCAAGGGAATGAATGTAGCTATAAAAGGTAATATCCCTATAGGGTCTGGCTTAAGTTCTTCTGCAGCTTTTGAAATAGCGACGGCTTTCCTGTTGAAGAAAATGAACAATATTGATATTGCCAACATTGAGGTTATTAAATTATGCCAAAAGGCAGAAAACGAATTTGTTGGAGTGAAATGTGGCATTATGGACCAGTTTACCTCCTGTTTGGCTCAAAGGGGCAAAGCAATTTTATTGGACTGCAAGGATTTGAACTATGAATATATAAATATCCCTGAAGGCATTACCATTGCACTATGCGATACTGAGATTAAGAGGGAACTTGCTGACTCAGAATATAATCGGCGGAGAGCCGAATGCGATAAGGCTATTTTGCAACTAAAGATCTACCTCAAACATATAAACTCCCTTAGGGATGTTACTATGCAGGATTTAGAAAAATATGGCTCCAAATTGGATTCTCTCTTATTAAAAAGGAGCAGACATGTAATTTCAGAAAATTACAGAGTAACAGAAGCAGTGAACTGTCTCAATAAAAATGATTTGAATAAATTAGGCCAACTAATGTATACATCCCACAAAAGCCTTAAGGACGATTATCAAGTAAGCTGTCCAGAGCTGGATACTATGGTTGAAATAGCCCAAGATTGCCCTTATGTCTATGGTGCCCGGATGATGGGAGCCGGTTTTGGCGGCTGCACTATAAGCTTAGTAAAAGAAAAGGGCTCTGATATTTTTAAAGAGGAGATAATCAAAAACTATACTAAAATTATCGGGCACCCAGCAAAAGTCTATCTTCTTTCTAGTACTGATGGAGCCGCATTTAAGGAAAATACATTGTAAGCCATCCTTAAATATGGAATGCCTGTTGACGTCTCAATATCTATATTTTTAATGCGATATTCTGAAGTTTATATTAAAATGAAAAAAGATTAATTATGTTTTTTCTTATTTGTAGTAAATCAAATAAAATCTGAATCGTATGAGTTATGTAAGTATAAAAACATTACTAAATACAATTATGTCTATTTTTCCACATAAACAAAAAAAGGAGGAAGGAAAATGAGACATTCTTGGCGAATAGCAAAAATATGGGGAATTGACATTAAAATCGATTCAAGTTGGCTCATTATCTTTGCCCTTCTGATCTGGATATTAGCAGGCTACTATTTCCCTCAGCAGTACCCTTCCTGGCCAAGGCGGATTAGCTGGATCATTAGCTTTTTCACCAGCATTTTATTCTTCGCTTCTGTATTAATCCATGAATTAGCTCATTCATTTGTTGCACAAAAGCAGGGAGAAAAAGTCAAGAGCATTACACTCTTTATACTGGGAGGAGTAGCTGAGATAAGTGAAGAGCCCAAGAAGCCGATGAAAGAATTCTATATGGCTTTGGTAGGTCCATTAACCAGCCTTGTTTTAGGAGTTCTATTTTTGATAATATGGGCTTTTGTCAGGAATTATAGCGAGTCAATCGGAGCCATGACGCTCTATCTGGGCATTATCAACATCGTGCTGGCCTTCTTTAATCTTTTACCCGGTTTTCCCATGGATGGAGGCAGAGTACTAAGAGCAATTATCTGGAAAGTTACAGGTAATTTAAAAAAAGCAACACGAATAGCTTCTCTTGTGGGGCAGGTAATAGCCTTTTTACTTATTTTCTTAGGTATCTGGCAGCTTTTGAGCGGTATTTTAATCGGCGGCATTTGGCTTATATTTATAGGTTGGTTTCTACATAGTGCTTCAGTTAGAGGATATCAGCAGGTCATGCTGCAGGAGATGCTCAAAGATTTGCGAGCTGAAGACCTTATGAATCGAGATTTCATTATTGTTAAAAGGAACCTTTCCATAAAAGAATTAGTTGAAAATTATGTGCTAAAACATAAAGACAGAGCTTTTATGGTATCAGATAACTCTCAGCTCGAAGGGATAATTTGTTTGGAAGATATTAAAAAAGTAGCGCAATCAGAATGGCCTACTACACGCGTTGCAGATATAATGACTCCCAAAGATAAACTGGAGACTGTTTCTCCTCTCGACAATGGCAACACAGTTCTTTCCCGGCTCACAGCTAAAAATGTAAACCAATTGCCCGTAGTTGAGAAAGAAGAAGTCACGGGGATTGTCTGCCGCACTGATATCCTTCAATTCTTGCAACTGCGTATGGAGTTAGGAGTTTAGGATTTTATTCAAAAATTAAAAAAATAGTTATCAAATCTGAAAATTATACATTAAAACCTCAAAATGTCAGTGCTTAGTCTTTTGCTTACTGGAGATGTTTATGAAAAAGAAATTCTATTTGGCTTTAATAACTCCATTATTACTATTAAGCTTATTGCTTTCTGGAGAAAGTGAATTTAAACAAAAAGATAACGTTTCTTTCCAGCTTAAAAAATTTGAAATTAAAAAGAGGTTCATTGCATTGCACCAAGATATATCTCCGAGAGCATACATTGAAGCCTCAGGCAAAAGGTCTTCAATATTGGGAACGGGAGATGGTGTTTGTGAATGCTGGATTTATCCGTTTAAGATTTTGCGTAATTTACGCCTTCGTTTTCTATTTAACAATAGAAGTGCAGAAGTTACAGCAGAGCAATTAGCTTCTTATATAGAAGTCAATCCTGAAGTAACTAAAATTACTTATAGCTATCCACAATTTACTGTGCGTGAAATATTATTTGCTCCAATAGATAGCCCAAGCTTAATCATTCTTCTGGACATCGATACTAATATTCCCTTAACTATAGAAGTAGAATTCCTCCCTGAGCTCAAGCCTATGTGGCCTGGCAGTCTTGGTGGTCAATTTGCACGATGGGATGATAAACAAAACGCTTTTCTCATCTCCGAGAGCAGAAAAAAATATGCTGCCTACATTGGAAGCCCTTTGGCAAATAGATACTTTTATGCCCCAGCTCATCGATTAGCTGATGCACCTAATCGTTTTGAATTAGATATAAGTCCTGACCATGCCAAAAAAAATTATATACCAATTATTGTTGCCGGGGGACCAATGAATTGGGAAGAAGCTGGTAAGGTCTACAATAAGACCCTTTACTCCATTAAAGAACTCTATAAAGAAACACAGCTCTATTATTCAAATTTATTGAAAAACAAAATGAGCATAGAATGTCCCGATGAAATGCTTAACCTTGCTTTCCAATGGGGGAAAATAGCTTTGAATAAGGGATTTGTAACCAATCCCTATCTGGGCAGCGGATTAATCGCAGGCTATGGGCTTTCAGGAAGAAGTGAGCGACCGGGTTTCTGCTGGTTTTTTGGAGGTGATGCTTTTATCAATTCTTTAGCAATGACCGGGTATGGAGATTTCCAAATTATTAAAGATACATTGAAGCTTTTTATCACATACCAACGTGAAGATGGAAAGATAATGCACGAGATGTCGCAAAGCGCCTCCATGATTCCCTGGTTTAAAGAATACCCTTATGCTTTTTATCATGCTGACACCACTCCCTACTTTATTATAGCCATGCATAATTATATCTATGCCAGTGGGGATATTGATTTCCTAAAATCAAGCTGGAGCTCAATTGAAAAGGCATATACATATTGCTTATCTACTGATACCGATGGTGATGGTCTCATGGAAAACAGTCAAGCTGGTCTTGGTGCTGTAGAGACCGGTGCTCTCCTGCAGAAGATTAAAGAGGATATCTATTTAGCTGGAGTCTGGACCCAAGCTCTCAAATTTTTAGCTGATATGGCAAACTCATTAGATAAGTGCTTTTTGGCAACAGAGCTAGAGAATAGATATCATAAAGCGAAGAAATCTTTAAATGAGCTATTCTGGAATGAAAGCAAGGGCTTATATTCTTTTGCACTTTTAGAAGATGGAGAAAAAATCGACGAAATAACTGTCTGGCCTACTATAGCAATGGCATTTGGGCTTCTACCAGCTAAACAAACAGATAAAATGCTGAGTCTTATAGCCAAAGAAGAAATGAGCACTGATTGGGGAGTAAGAATGCTCAGCAAAAATAGTAAGCTCTACGATCCGATCAGCTATAATAATGGATCCGTATGGCCTTTTTTGACTGGATTTGTTTCTTTATCTGAATATAATAACCATCGGACTCTACCTGCCTTCATGCATTTAAAACAAAATGCTATGCTCACTTTCAAAGATTCAACAGGATATATAACAGAGCTTTTATCTGGTGATTATTTTAGACCACTGAACAGCTCAATACCACACCAGCTCTTCAGCAGCAGCACATGGATAACGGCTTTTATCAGGGGACTTTTAGGATTAAAAGCGGACGCTCTCAACAATAAACTTACTATCAGTCCACACCTACCTCCCTCCTGGGATATTGTCAGGATAAAGAATTTTAATACAGCGAAGGATACATTTGATATTAAAATGGAAAAAACAAAGAATTGTTTAGAATTATATATTGAGAATAAATCCTCTACATCAAGCACTTATTCCTTGCTGTACAGCCCTGCCCTGCCTCAAGGTTCAAAAATAGAAAACATTACAATGAATGGCAAAGATCATCATTTTAATATAAAAGTTACTACCTATGATATTCACCCTTTAATTAAGTCCACATTTTCAAAAACGGTCTTAATTAGAATCGAATACCAGCCAGGTTTTGATCTAATTATCCCTGAGCAAAAAATATCGTTCGGAGATTCTACTAAAGGGCTCAAATATATTAGTTCTTTTATTAAAAATGGATCTTATTCTCTTATTTTGCAAGGTCAAGAATCGAAAAGTTATAATATCATGCTCCACATTCCCTGGAAGCATTTTATGTTAAGTGGCGCAAGATTAATAGATAAAAACGAATACTTCTCTCTACTCGAAGTTACTTTTCCTCAACAAAGCAAGAAAAAACAATATTCAGAATGTATCATAAAAGTAACAAAAAAACAAAATTGAAAAAAGCTATTAATAAACTAAAAGATATCCTTTTTAATTGCATAAAAAGGTATATTTATGCTAAGATTTTTTCGAGCATTAAAAAATATCAATTATTTCTCAATTCCCCATGGAAAAACCATTACATATATGAAATATAGGAGAAACCAAATGAAAAAAAAGATTACTTCTTTCTTAATAATACACCTTATCTTAATTGCAAGTGGTTTTGTCTTTGCAGATGTAATTAACGACCAAAACCAACTAAAAGTTTTTCAGGTAGGTAAAATTAAAGCACCGCCGGGTGAAAAAGTATCTGGATTTTTAGAGGTAGAAGGAGGCAAATTTCCCGATACTAAGATTCCCATTACTATCATTAACGGAAGCAAAGAAGGACCAACGCTCGCATTAGTTGCCGGTATTCACGGATATGAATACCCTCCCATTCTGGCTCTTCAACGACTGAGAGCAGATTTAAAACCAGAAGAACTGAGTGGAAAAGTCATCCTTGTCCATATTGCAAACCTTCAGTCTTTTCAGAAACGAACTATTTATTACAATCCCAATGATTGGCTCAATTTAAATAGGGTTTTCCCGGGCAAACCTGATGGAACTGTATCAGAGAGAGTAGCCTACGCCATAACAACAGAAGTAGTGGATAAGTGCGATTATTTAGTTGATATGCATTGCGGTGATGGCAACGAAGCTCTCATTCCTTATACTTACTGGACTAATTATGGCAATTTAAAAATTGATAATATCTCCAAGAATATGGCAGAGTATTTCGGAATAAATATTATTATCGATGATAAAACACGCCCAAAAGATCCAAAGGCATCAATATATTTGGGTAATACAGCTATAGTCCGCGGAAAACCAGCCATTACCATAGAATCTGGAATGCTCGGTGGAGTGAGTGAAGAAGATATAGTCAGGGTAATTCAAGGAGCTAAAAACCTTATGAAATATTTTAACATGATACCGGGAGAGCCTAAAAAATATGAAGATATTCAATGGATAAATCGGTACGAGATAATTAGGTCTAATTTCGATGGTATATTCTATCCAGTAGCCAAATTAGGAAGCAAAGTAAAAAAGGGAGAGCTCCTTGGTTATATAACAGACTATTTTGGCAAAAAAATTCAGTCGGCACAAGCTCCATTTGATGGATGGATATTATACATTTTAAATACGCCACCCATTAATAAAGGCGAACCATTAGTGGAAGTGGGAGAACCAAAATAATAGTAGCTAAAAGTTTATAATTTAGATTTCATACAGCAAGTTAGGAATATGTACGCATCTATTCCGGTCAAAAAGACTGATTTTATTATAATTGGAAGTGGTATTGCCGGTCTCAGAGCTGCTATTGAGCTATCGCACCAAGGTGATGTATTTCTACTCTCCAAAGATGAGCCTTCAGAAAGCAATACTGAATATGCCCAGGGAGGTATCGCTGTAGCTTTAAGTGATGAGGATCGAATTAGCTTCCATTATGAAGACACCATAGCAGCTGGAGATGGACTCTGTAACGAAGAGGTTGTAAAAATTCTGGTAAGTGAAGGACCAGCCCGAACATCTGAGCTTATTGCCTGGGGTACTGAATTTGACCGGGAGGGAACTAAATTGGCTTTTACCAGAGAAGCCGCTCACAGTAAAAAAAGAGTTTTGCATGCTCATGGAGACTCCACTGGTAAAGAAATTATACGGGCCCTCCTTAAGAAGGTTCACACTTACAAAAACATATATTTTATGCCCTTTTGCTATACAACAAATATCATTGTAGAAGAAAATAATTGTCATGGCATAGTAGCCATTAACGAAAAGAACGGCGATTGCTTTGCGCTCTATGGAAGAGCAGTACTTTTTGCAACTGGAGGATGCGGTCGGGTTTATGCGGAAACAACTAATCCACCTTTCGCAACTGGAGATGGTATGGCAATTGCTTATAGTGGTGGAGCTGAGATGATGGATATGGAATTTGTCCAATTTCATCCCACATCCTTATATCTTCCAGATTCTCCCCGCTTTCTTCTTACCGAAGCTTTAAGAGGAGAAGGAGCTTATCTTCTCAATGGGAATGGAGAACGCTTTATGGAAAACTACCATCCCATGGCAGAGCTTGCTCCACGTGACGTAGTTAGTCGTTCTATTATTCAAGAAATTGAACGCACAGGTACGCGATGGGTTTATCTCGACCTAACTCATTTAGATGCAGCTTTTATTAAAAACAGATTTCCTCAAATTTACCATACATGCCTTACATATAATTTGGATATTACTAAAGAAAAGATACCTGTGCACCCCGCAGCACATTATATGATGGGAGGTATCAAAACTGATACATGGTGCAAAACAAGCTTAAAGGGTTTGTACGCCGCTGGAGAAACAGCATGTACAGGTGTACACGGAGCTAATCGACTGGCTAGTAACTCTTTATTAGAGGGATTAGTCTTTGGTGCTCGATATGGACAAATGATTTTAAAAAATAATCCTAAACTTCCTCCTGTACCTAAATCATATACGATTGAAGAAGAAGGAGAAGGAAGGATAGCCTGGCCCTCGGATAGATTTGAGCTCCTTCGGAAAGAGATAAATCGTATAATGTGGGAAAAAGCGGGCATTATCCGTAATGCTCCTGGATTGAAAGAAGCCCAGAATAGATTGGAGCAGGTAAAACCACCTTCTTTGATGCAATTAAAAAATAGATTTCAATTAGAAACATTAAATATACTAAAAATTGCTAAACTCATTACCAGCGCTGCTATATTCCGGGAGGAAAGTAGAGGAGGACATTATCGAAGTGATTATCCCTCGCATGATGAGAGCCAATGGAAACACCATTCTATTATAGTTAAAGGTCGGGAACCATATTTGCTTAAATAGAATGTTAATGCTATTCTTTTTATGCTTAATCACATAAGACAAAATAAATAAAGTTATATAAACAAAATCCTTTAATGCAAATAATTATTTTTTAGAAAAGAACAGATTTATTAATAGGAATTTTATTTCTTATTTTAAGAGAGGAATAATTTCTTGCTGATTTGGTTCAGTGGTAACTGTTGGCCCCTCAGGACTCATAAAAACATTAATTTCGCTTCTGACTCCAAATTCATTTAAATAGATACCAGGCTCGATAGTAAAACCTACCCTATTAATGAGCTCCCGTTCATCTTTTGTCTCTAAATTGTCAATGTTCGGACCTTTATAATGAACTTCAAGCCCGAGACTATGTCCGGTCCGATGTACAAAATAGTCTCCATAGCCTTTATCCGTAATAACTCCCCGAGCTATGTCATCAACTTGCCAACCATATATCGTCTCTCCAGATTGATGATGCTTGCGTATAAATTCCACCGCTTGATCTCTCGCTTGGCTTACTATGCTAAAAATGTCTGCATATTTTTTGGGCACCTCAGCTCCTGTAAATGCCATCCAGGTAATATCAGAATATATACCTCCTGGCTTACTCTTTTTAGCATAAATATCTATCAAAACTAAATTATCTAATTCGATTTTAAGTGAATTATCTTCAGTAGGTGTGTAATGAGGGTTTCCCGTATTATGTTTTGTGGAAGCCAAAGGATATTCATCAGCAATTAAACCGTATTCACCATATTTTTCCCAAATAAATTGTTGCAGTTGATATTCTGTTAAGGTCTCTTTTTTCAACATCTTCTGTCGCACAAATTCAAAAGCTTCATCCTTTATTTTGATAAGGCTCTTTGCTGCGTACATATGATTTTCATAAGCTTTTTCATCCCAGGTAGCCTGAAAACGAGAAACTAAATCAGCTGAGGAAACCACTTCTTTTCCCAAACCTTTAATGATCTCAATTGTACCAGCATCAATCATCGAAACATATGGTATAGCGTTTTTGGGAGAATATTCCATTGCTATTCTTCGTGCATTTTTTAATATATTTTGCAGCTTTATCTCTAACTCCCGCCAGCCAACATACATTATCTTATTACCTGGAAGTTCCTTAAAAGTGTCAACCTCAATACGATGAATCAAAGCAACAGGATCGTCTTCAGCTGGAATAAAATAGAACCAACGTCTGGTCTGTACTCCTGAAATACCGGTAATCTCTAAAGCTATAGTATTAAGCCCACTAAAATCATATAATAACCAACCATCCAATTTTTTGGATTTAATAAAGTTTTGTATATGAGCTATTTTATGCTTCACGTAATCCTCCTGTTCTCTACTGACATACATTACGTAAAATTAATATATACCCTTTATTGGTGCTTATCTTTCCGTAAATATTGTGGAAAGAACATTAGTGATTAATTTGAGGGATCCCCCAGAATCGTGCAATGAATTAAGTAACATTGATGGTAAAGATTAAGAAGCCTTAGAGCGCTTCTTCTCTTCTAATAGCTTATAAATACCAATTTTTCTGGTTAATCCGCGTATAGAAGTTTTTCCAAAGTCCTCCAAAATGAAATTATTTTTTAAATACTTGTAAGTATTTTCACCTACAATTATTTCTCCAGGCTTCGCTATATCCTCCTCTAAACGTGATGCGACATTAACACAATCTCCTAAAACGGTGTACTCAATCCTTCTCGGAGACCCAATGTCACCAGCTACTACCCGTCCACTGTTTATTCCAATGCGAATTTGCAAATCAAAATCATTCTCACCCTTCTCATTCATCTCATTAATTTTTTCCTGCATACTTAAAGCTACTTTAGCTGCTCTTTTGGCATGATCCTTCTGGTTTATTGGAGCTCCAAATACCGCCATAATAGCATCACCAATATATTTATCTAAGGTACCGTTGAATTGAAATACAATATCGGTCATCCACGTGAAGTATTTATTAAGGAGCAAAGCAATGTCATGTGGATCTAAACCTTCAGATATCATTGTAAATCCAGCTATATCAGAAAAAAGGATAGATACCTCTCTTTCTCCTACCTCTCCTCCAGTGCTAAAGCTTTTTCTTGCTTCATCAATAATAAAATTAACAATTTCGGGAGAGTGATATCTCTCTAATTTTGTTCTTACTTTTTTCTCCTGCATCATATTTTCCGTAAGTTGTGCTCGTTGAATTGCTACTGCAGCATAATTTGCTAATGCACTGAGTAAATCAAGGTCATCCGATGAAAATTCATTGGTATGCATTGCTGAATCTATATGAATAATACCAATAACATCGTCTTTATCCCATAAAGGTACACACATAGCAGACCTTATCCCTTGAAAACGTATGCTTGCTGCTGCATTAAAGCGGCTGTCAATTTGAGCATCGGCAGTTAATATTGAAACCTTCTCTTTGAAAACTTTATCTGCGATAGTTTTACTGATGGTAATTTTATCTCCATCAGGTGCTTTTTCTTTTTGCTTTACAACCTTTGGCTGCAGAGATTTTCTGTCCTCGTCATAAAGCATAAGAAATCCCCTGTCCGCCGGAAAATATTCAAAGACAATGTCCATAACATTTTCTAATATTTCATCTAAAGTCTCAGCAGAAATCAATGTCTTAGCAATTTGCGAAAGCATATAAAACATTTCATCCTGACGCTTAATTCCGGGAGTCTCTCGTTTTTTGGCAAAGGGCTTTGGAGTTATGCGATCAGAAATTTGAGTAAGGGGACGAATGATCGTTCCAGCACCTTCTGCTAATGTTTTATCTTCAGAAAGAACCACTTTCTCCTCTGGAATTTTTTCGAATTTTATCGGAAAGCGTCCTAATTCTATGGTGTCTCCATCCTTAAGCTCTTTTTCTGAGATCAAAACTCCATTAATTTTGGTACCATTTCTGCTCATTAAATCAACTATTTTAAATCCATCATCTGCTCGTACAATTTTTGCATGAAATCTTGATATTCCATAATCTAGCAATACAATCTCATTCTCAGAAGAGCGTCCCATCTTTACAGTATCTTGTTGTTGCAAGGGAAATGTTTTGAGAACATTGCTCTCTTTATAAGAAAGATGAAACATTGTTTTTACCTGATGAATGGTTTCTCATAGGATATTTTTTACTACCTCACCAATTAAAGCTGGACTCTGACATACAGCAATGCCAGCGTCCTCTAATGCTTTCATCTTCTCAGCAGCGGTTCCCTTACCACCTGCTATAATTGCTCCAGCGTGTCCCATCCTTTTACCTGGCGGAGCGGTTCTTCCTGCAATAAAGCTTATCACTGGTTTATCAAGGTTATCTTTGATCCATGCAGCGGCTTCTTCTTCAGCAGTACCCCCAATTTCTCCGATAAGCACTACAGCTTCTGTTTGCCTATCTTCTTTAAAAAGCTTTAGAGCATCAATAAAAGTTGTGCCGATAACTGGATCTCCACCAACTCCCATGCAGGTAGATTGTCCGATATTTCTCTCCGACAGTTGAGCGACAGCCTCATAGGTAAGCGTTCCACTGCGAGAGATTACTCCTACATTACCTTGTTTATGGATAAAACCGGGCATAATACCAACTTTGGCCTTGCCTGGTGAGATTATTCCAGGCGTATTAGGACCTAATAGCCTGGTCTCTTTATCTGACAAGTAACTCATAACTTTAAGCATATCTATAGTAGGAATGCCTTCAGTTATGCACACTACGAAATTAATTCCACTATCAGTGGCTTCAATAATAGCATCTGCAGCAAAAGCAGGAGGAACAAATATTAGAGATGTATTCGCTCCTTCTTTTTCAACTGCTTCTCTAACTGTATTAAAAACCGGCACCTGCTCTACCTTCTGTCCACCTTTGCCAGGAGTCACTCCTGCAACAATTTTTGTACCGTATTCCAAGCAGTGCTTTGTGTGGAAGGTACCTTCAGAACCGGTTATACCTTGAACCACTACTCTACTATTTTCGTCTACTAATATACTCATAATACCTCCTCCTTTAGACCCTGGCTAATTCAACTACTTTTTTGGCTGCTTCTTCGAAACCCTGGGCAACGGTAAAATTGAGTTCTGATTTTTTGAGCATTTCAGCAGCCTCTTTTGCATTAGTTCCTTCAAGGCGAACTACTATTGGAACATCCACCTCCACAGCTTTTAGGGCTTCTATAACACCTTTAGCCACACGGTCACAGCGCACGATACCACCGAATATATTTATGAGTACAGCTTTGACATCTTTATCAGACATCAAAATGCGAAAAGCATTGCTGACTCTTTCAACGCTGGCAGCTCCTCCGACATCGAGGAAATTTGCTGGTTCACTTCCTGCTAATTTGATTAAATCCATAGTTGCCATAGCCAGCCCTGCACCATTAACCATACAACCTACGTTTCCATTAAGCTTAATGTAGTTCAAATCATATTTTGAAGCTTCGATTTCTAATGGTTCTTCCTCATGAAGGTCTCTCAGCTCTAAAATATCTTTATGTTTAAAAAGTGCATTATCATCAAAATTAATCTTGGCATCAAGAGCAATAATATTATCTTGCGCATCTATTATCAGTGGGTTTATCTCAATTAAGGAGCAATCTTTATCTATTAAAATTTTATATAAGGCCATTATAATTTTTGATGCTTGCTTTACTTGATCAGGTGTTAATCCCAATTTAAAAGCAAGCCTTCTTGCTTGAAAGGGAAACATACCTAAAGTTGGTTCAATATGCTCCTTGATAATTTTTTCCGGTGAGCGAGCAGCTACTTCCTCAATCTCCATACCTCCAGCTTCACTTGCAATACAAACAGCTTTAGCAAGGGACCGATCAATTACTATTCCAATATAGAGCTCCTTTTTAATATCCAGCCCTTCCTCAATAAGAACTCTGTTTACTTCTTTTCCTTCAGGTCCGGTCTGATGGGTTACGAGCTTCATACCTAACATTTGACCTGCTACGTTTTTAGCCTCATCAATGTCCTTAACCACTTTTACTCCACCTCCTTTACCTCTACCACCAGCATGAATTTGAGCTTTTACAACGACGGGTGTTTTACCAATTTTTTTTGCCATTTCAAAAGCTTCTTCTTCGCTAAAGACTACTCCACCTTGAGGAATAGGTATACCATAGTTAGCAAAAATTTGTTTAGCTTGATACTCATGTATCTTCATATTTCACTCCTACTGTTTAAATACTTATAATTCGATATTAATCTATCAATTTGCACTCATTTTGTCAAGATTTTTCACCTTGATGAATCCTACTTAGCTATTGAATTCACTATAAATCTATACAATATTAGGATCGATTTTTTAATTGCTTTTTTAACCTGTCCAATGGTGAACGGGAAAAATGACATATTTCCTTATTATCTAAATGATTAAGCACATAGATATCACACTTAGGTAATAATATGATCTACCGCACATCATTCGTTCTTAAATTTTTCATAACGACAAATAAACTCATACAAATACAATAATAGGTTATTCTTTTTAAAAGTAATAACTTAAATCCACTCTGCACTTTAAATGCTATATTCCTTTCAGATCCTTTTACTAAGGGCAAATTTAAGTCTATAATACTCTGGCCAAAGATCGTTATATTTTAAGCTGCTAAAATTCTATTCTCTTGGTCCGAGAATCTTCTCAATTTCGGAAAGCAATTTATCCGGTTTAATGGGCTTCTCAAGAAAAGCTTTCACTGGCATCCAGGTTGCATCTGGTTCAAAAGCATAAGGCAGTTCCATAGTCTTTCTTATTCCCGAAAGAATTATAACAGGAATATTCTTAAGATCGGATTCCTTACTAAGCTGTCTTGAAAGCTCAAAACCGTCAGGTCCTTTTGGACCAGCAAACATCACATCAAGAACAATCAGGTCTGGCTTTACTGCCTTGGCATTATCAACAACTTTTTGAGACTGATAAACATGATAAACATCATAACCAACGCTTTCTAAAAGAGTTTTTATTGAATCCACAAGTTGAACATCATCATCAGCTAATAGAATGGTCTTTTTCTCGCTCATGATTTTTACCTCCTTTTTATTTAGGTAATGTAAAAATAAACCTGGCCCATTTTCCCTCCTCAGACTCCGCCCTAATAAAACCACCCTGTTTTTCTATAATTTCTTTGCAGATAAAAAGTCCAAGGCCAGTGCCTTTCTTATCTTTATATTCGGGATTCTCAATACGGCTGAACTTTCTAAAAAGCATGGACATCTTATCCTTTGGTATACCTTTTCCCTCATTAAAGACACTTAAGATAGTTTTTTCTTTGCTTTCTTCGATATCAAGTACTATCTTTCCACCCTCCTTTCCGTATTTTATAGCATTAGCCAGGAGGTTATCGTATACGACCCTGATAAGGTCTCTATCTACCTTAATAATCATATCCTCGGGTATTTTATTTTCTACTTTAATTTTTTTCGCCATTAATTCATGTTCCAATCCCTCAATAACGGGGCTTATTCCCTCTGAGTAAAGGGAAATATCTCGTTTTTTTAATACTAACTCTCCTTTTTCCAGTCGGGAAAGGTCAAGATAGTTTTTAATCATATCTTTAAAATAATCCAAATTATGGCCTACAGATTCCAGCGACTTAATCTGAGAAGGATTCAGCTCTCCTAAATAGCCATCCTTAACAGTGTGTAGACTCATTATTGCTGATGCTAAAGGATTTTTAAGTTCATGAGAAACAAATCCCAACATCTCCATATAATTTCTATTAATTGCTTTTAGTTCTTTATTTATATCTTCTAATATCTGCTGGTTATGCTGAATTTCCTGCCGCTGAATTTTTAACCGTTCAGCCATATGGTTAAAAGAAGCAGACAGTTCACCTATTTCGCCTCCTGGACTCACATCTACCCGGGAATTAAGATCACCTCTGCTCAGCTTCTTTGTAGCATATGACAGATTTCTAATAGGTCCCAAAATACTTTTTGTAATCAAAAAGAAAACAAGAAATGCGAAGATCATTCCAGCAAAAATAATGGAAAGAAATGTGATTACTGCTTGGGTACGCATATCAAGATATTTTTTTTCTAATTCTCCAACATAAAGCATCCCTATTATTTTTCCATCAGAGTCTCTAATAGGATCATACTGGGAAAGATACCAAGAATTAACCACCAATGCTCTTCCAGTCCAGGATAAACCTTTTTTTAATACATGCTCAGCTACTTCTTCAGAAACTCTGGTACCGATTGCTCGATTATCCTGGCTATCTAATACATTAGTGGAAATTCTTAAATCCTCCATGAAAATCGTTGCAGTTCCAACGGGGATCCCTTCATATTTTTTATTTTCAAAAACTGCATCCCTAATTCTGTCAACCGTCTCTGTCGCTCCATTTAGAAGCCTTCCCATTTGTATTATTCCAAGAGTCTTATTATTAACTTTAATTGGCAAAGCCGATCCCATAAACATTCCTTTCGGCTCACCACCAAATTTTATGCAATGCTCAACCAGCCCGTCTCCTTCTATGCGCAGTCTTTCTGACGAAAGAATGATATTATTTTCGCTGCCAATATTTGTTGAAATTACTTCATTAATCATCGGATCGTCGCAGAGGGAATCATTAGTATTATATGGAAATCTCGTCCGCAAAATAACCTTACCTTGAGAATCCACAAGATTGAGGATATCCATTTTTAGTCTTTCCCTGACTTTTTCTAGATCGCTTTTCATTTCATTTAATAATGCACTATTATTCGAATTGTTTAACAGATCAATTATCTCCTGTTCGTGGGTTAAGACCTCTAAAGAAGAACGTATTTTTCTAATTCCATTGTTATGGATTTCCCATGCACCTCTTATATAAAGCTCCACCCTATTTTGAGCTTCTCGAATAGTATTTTTATTAATCCACCTGACACTCATAATAGCCATTCCAATAGCTAAAACAATAAACACAACTATGATTCCCAGACTAAATTTTTGCTGTAACTTCATTAAATGCTCCTGCGATTATTAAGTTCTTCTTTCAATGCTTATTACTCGCATAATGATTTAGAAGCTATATATTATACTCTATTGCTATCCGAAAAAAAGTAATGGTAAATTTTTTTATACTTCTAATATTTATTAGCCAGAAAATCTTTATTTCAATGAAACAAAAAAAATTCTCAATTTTAAACAAGGTCTTCCTATTATTATACAATATCTTAGTAGTAATGATAAAATCAATTGCAACTCCGTTCACTGCTTTATAAAAATTTCATCATTACAGATTTATCTATTTTTTGTTTCATCTTAGGTAATGAAAGTATACTTTTTCGATTAATATTTTTTTCCTAAGCATCAATATTCTCAAACAATAGACATATTAAGCACTTATTTTCCTCTTCTTCGTCTCCATATAATCATAAATTTTTTATTTATAATAACAAAGCAAAAATTAGCTATTATCATTTGACTTATGAAATACTCAGTATTAAAATTATAAGGCTAAAAAGCAATATTATGCATTAATATTTAAGGAGGACTTATAATGATTGTTAATTGCGTTTTAGATGCCGTTGGTAATACCCCTTTAATCAAGCTACCTCAGCTTGATCCTGCTATAGAATCCAATATATATGCAAAATTGGAATTTCTTAATCCCAGTGGGAGTATAAAAGACCGTATCGCTAAATATATAGTTGAGAAAGCAGAAAAAGAAGGTAAATTGAATAAAAATTCAACTATTGTTGAGGTTACAAGCGGAAACACCGGTATTGCTTTTTCTATGGTAGCTGCCTGTTATAAATATCCCATAAAGATATTTTTAAGAGAAGATGCCAGTCAAGAGCGCGTAAAATTAATGAAGTCATTTGGGGCAAATGTGATAATACGCCCAAAAACAGATAGCTATCCTGATATGATAACGCAGTCCAAGGAAATGGCAGAAAAGGATCCAAACATTTTCTTGCCTCGGCAGTTCGAAAATGAAGACAATACCGAAGCTCATTATTTATCTACTGGTAAGGAAATATTAAAGGATCTTGATCATGTAGATGCAGTTGTTGCTGGAGTTGGCACTGGTGGAACTCTGATGGGAATTGCAAAAGTCATTAAAGAAGTGAATCCCGATGTTAGAGTCGTTGCAGTGGAGCCAGCAGAATGTGCTGTAATGGCTGGTAAGGAACCCGGATTTCATAAAATAGAAGGTATCGGTGATGGCCTAATACCAGATATTGTTGATATGGACCTCATCGACGAAATAATAGAAATAAAGAGCGATGATGCAATAAAATGGACCGATAAGCTTATAAAAGTATTAGGAACAATGGTTGGAATTTCTTCTGGAGCTAATGTGCTCGCTTCTTTAGAGACGGCCAAAAAAATCGGTTCGGATAAAATAATCGTCACGCTCCTTCCTGATAGAGGAGAACGCTACTTCAGCACCGAGCTATTCTGTGAATGATCTCCGGCAGTAAATATTCTGTTTTAAAAGGAGGTCATAATTTTAACCGGGGGACAAATCCTGGTAAAAATGCTGCAAGCCTATGGTGTTAGGCATATATTTGGTTTGCCCGGTGATACAAGTATTCCTTTTTATCAAGCTCTCAACGAAGCTAAGGATAAAATAGCTCATATTTTAGCTCGCAATGAATGCAGCGCTGGATACATGGCTCAAGCTTATGCCAGTATATCATTTCAGGCTGGCATATGTGAAGCGCCCAGTGGAGCTGGTGCAACATACCTTCTTCCAGCAGTCGCAGAAGCCAATAGTTCCTCAATTCCATTAATCGCGATAACATCTGATACAGAATTAAAATATAAAGGCAAAGGTGTTATTACTGAGCTTGACCAATCAGCACTTTTTAAACATATAACAAAATGGAATGATGTCGCTCTCGATGCTCAGAAAATACCCAACTTAATAAAAAAAGCTTTTCATGAAGCAACAATCAACCGAGGGGGAGCAGTGCATATTTGCCTACCCAAAGATATTTTAGAACAAAAAGCTGAAGTAACAATTGTTCAAGATAAAGATTTTATACGCTTTCCTTCTTATAGGATTCGCCCTGATTGTTCTTTAGTTAAAAAAACAATCAATGCTATTTTAAAAGCCAAAAATCCTGTGATTATAGCAGGGGGAGGTGTTCTGCTCTCAGGCGCCTGGAATGAGATAGAAGAATTGGCTGAAACTGCAGCAATACCAGTAGCTACAACCATCACAGGGAAAGGGTCTATATCAGAATATCATCCGCTAAGCTTGGGGGTTATCGGAGATAATGGTGGTAGACCATATGCAAATGCTTATGTCAAAGAAGCTGATCTGGTAATATTTGTTGGCTGCAGAACGGGATCTGTGGCTACTCAGAAATGGTCTTTAATTAACAAAAATTGCAAAATAATTCATATAGATATAGACACATCTGAAATCGGCAAAAATTACTTAGTTGATGTTGGGCTAACTGCCGATGCTAAAGCAGCCCTTGAAGAAATCACCCAGGAATTTAAAGCTAAAACATTAGATGTGAAATCACTTTTTAGTAGTAGAGCTAAGGAAATAGAATCAAAAGCTAAAAAATGGTGGCAAAGCCTACAACCCTATTTTTCTTCTAATGAAAGCCCGATAAACCCCTACCGTTTAGTTAAAGATTTGGAAGAAAGTCTATGTGATAATAGCATCCTTGTTGTTGATCCCGGGACACCCACTCCTTTTATTGCAGCGTGTTTTAGACCTGAAAAGGCCGGTAGAAAAACTCTTTTTCCTCGAGCTTATGGAGGATTAGGATATGCCATTCCGGCAGCTATTGGAGCCCAATTAGCCTTGCCTATAAGCCATGTAATTGCTTTAGTAGGTGATGGCAGCTTCGCTTTTTGCCCTTTCGAAATTGAAACGGCTGTAAGACTTAACCTTCCAATAACCTTTATTCTCTTTAATAATGGATGTTTCAGCTGGATTAAAGCTTTACAGCATTTATATTGTAATAGAGATTATTTCTCTGTTGATTTTCGTAACATAAACTACTGCAAAGTAGCTGAAGCAATGGGATGTACTGCAAAAAAAATATCTGATCCAAAAGAAATAAAACCGACGCTCCAAACTGCCTTTAAAAGCCAAAAAACCTGGTTTGTAGAAGTAATAGTTAAGCCTCTCCATGAAGTAATTCCGCCTGTACCTCCGTGGTCAAAAGGCACTATGTAAGATAAAAATTAAATTCAGCTATTATCGGATCTCAAAATTATCTATCTTATTTAATTGCATTTTAATCAAAATAGTATTAAAATTAACAAAATTACAATTTCAGGATAATCAAATCTTTTAAAGAAACATTAACCAGCAAAAGATATGTTGATATAAAGAAGGCAATGGTCATTCCTAAAGAGTAGGGATGAGAGCAAAAAAAATAGACATAGTACATTAGAATCGGCTAAGAGTGCGGTAGAAAAATAACAGGATATGCTATAATTAAAAATAAAATTTAACAAGATTTGCTTTTAGAAAAAGACCAAATTATTAATTTAAATCATGGGATATTATCATGCACACTTTAGTTTCAAAGAAAGATAAATTCTTTCGAAAGGCCCTTTTAATACTATTGTTTATACCTTTGATTTCTACTTTTAATATAATATGCCAAACTGCAGAAGATTACAACAATAAGGGAATTGACTACTTGCAGCAAGGCCTCTATGAAAAAGCAGCAAAAGAATTTCGCAAAGCAATAAAAACAAATCCGCAAGTATCAGAATATCATAATAATCTTGGCACTGCCTATTTTAAATTGGCTAAAATGGAGTTAGCTGAAAAATCATATCGCAAAGCATTAGTGTTTGATCCATCTGCCTCTGGAGTTTACCATAACCTGGGTTTAATTTATTTTCGTAGAGGTGAATTAGAACAGGCTATAAAAACGTTCAAAAAAGCTATAGAGTTAAATCCGAAATCTTTCGATTCACATTTTTATTTAGCAAGCGCTTATATGGAATGTAGTCAATTAGATAATTCTATTACAGAATTCAAAAAAACAATTGAATTATATCCGGGAGATGCGCAGGCATATTTTAATCTTGGTAGAGCTTATGGATTAAAGGGTATGGAAAATGAGGAGATCGCTGCTTATAAAAAAGCAATAGCTATTAGCCCGGAATATTTACAGGTAGACTACCGTCTCGCTTTTTCTTTCATTAAAAATAAAGCCTATAAAAAAGCCTGGCATCATGCATTAATTTCGGAAAAACTTGGTCACCCATCAGCCAAGGCTTTAATTAATAAATTAAGAAGTCTTTCGCCTCCACCAAAATAATAGATATTACTTTATTAAAAAGTACAAGAATTGTGCGCTCATATTTGATTTACTTAAAAGCCTATTAATTTAAATCTGAGAAATATATAATTTCAGTATTTTGCTTCTTGCTATTCGTTATTCCCGCTTTATTTGATTTTAGTGCAACAAATTATTTATCAAAAGCTTATCAAATCATTCCACGTTGGGATTAACTCTTGCTTCAAATAGATAATCATTTTATAAGATTATTATTCGCAAACTATTTGTTTTCTATCTATGCTAAGATTAATTATTACGAAGTAATATCAACAGTAACTACAGCAGTTGAAGAAACTCCATCGCTGTCGGTTACTTTCACAGTGAAAGTAGCAACATCACCATCAGAAGCTCCTGAAATGGTTGCCGTCCTAAGTGCACTATTTGCTGAGCCAGAGCTTATACTAACGGAGCCGCTACCAGTAATAATACCAGAAAATTCATAGGTCAAATTACTCCCATCCTCCTCATCGCTGGAACTAGCTGCATTAAGGCTAACGGTACCACCTGGTGCTTTTAAGGAATCGGGAGTGGCTTCTAACACTGCATCTGGAGGATTATTTTCTTGAACACCCACTACTATTTCCTGAGAAGTAGCCCCAGAACATCCTTTATCATCGGTAACAGTTAGGGTTGCAATATAACTATTAGCTGCGCTGTATTTATGCGAAGCTTCTTTTCCAGAGCCTTTGCCTCCATCTCCAAAGTCCCAATAATAGCTTGCAATATAGCCATCAGAATCGGTAGACTCAGAAGCATTAAAAAATACTTCTTCTCCAGGCTCAGGATTAAGAGGAGAATAGTTGAAAGCCGGTATAGGCGGCTCATTTGCTTCACCTATTGTTATTACAGTACTTCCTGAGATTGCCCCTGAAGTGGCTGTAATGGTTACAGTACTAACCTGACTTGAACTTGGAGATAAAGTAAAGGTATCTTTTACTTCTCCTGCTCTGTTAGTTCTGATTACTTTGCCTCCAGAAGTCAAACTGCCTGCATCTGCCGAAAAAGATATAGGAATATTAAAAAGCGGTGCAGAATTTTCACCAAAGACAACAGCTGTTATTTTAGAGGTGCCTCCTTCATTAGGAAGAGAAGCAGGATTGGCACTTACTGATATATTAAGTACAGTATAGCCAATCTGAACATCAGCGGAGACTTGAGTTGCCGTTACACCAGAACGTGCTGTGATGGTGGCAGTTCCAGGGGTATTACCACTTGTGAGCATAGCCCTTGCCCTCCCCTTTTTAGTCTCCTTGCTTTGTTCAATCTCACCTAAATTTGTTGTGAAATTTACTACCGTTCCATCAGGTACTTGTGTCCCGTCAGCTTTGGATATCAATACTGTTATTTGTGATGTATCACCATAAAGGTCAATTATTGAAGGATTGGCTACAATAGAAAGAACCGCATCTACAGGTGCGGTCAAATCAACTTTCTGACAGGTTAGCATAAAACTAATGAGTGTTGTAAAAATGATAAATAGTATAAATTTCTTTGTCATAGCTACCCTCTTGATCAACACATTGATTACCAATTATTATAAATAGTACCATCCAAGGCGGTCTCATATGAGCTACTGCGTACATCGGAGATACCGGGGATCTTATCCTCCTCACCCTCAGCTAATTCTTCATATATTAATTCCCATGTATCAGTTGCTTCAGTCATGGGGTCAAGGGGAATTTTCCTCAGATATCCTTCTTTAGCCAATTCTTCCAGCGTTTCAGGATAACGTTCTCGATCAGCATAAAACTGATCCAGGGTATCTCTTAAACGAAAAAGATTTTCCTTTAATACCGCCTCTTTGGCACGAATATTAGCATATTTATAGGTTGGGATAGCCAAAGTGGCTAAGATACCAATTATTGCTATAACAATCATTAACTCAACCAGGGTAAAACCCTTATTTTTTCCCTCATAACTCATATCTTTATCTACCAATCTTTATACCAGGTGCCATTTAAAGATTTTTCCCGACTTTTACTATATACATCGTAAACATTCTGCCTTCCCCAGGTAGTAGAACCTGGATCATCCTGATAAGATCTTAATCCCCAATCTGTACTGTTTGTCATGGGCTCTCGTGGTATACGGCGAAGAAATTTTATTGTTTTATCAGTTTGATTCAATAGTTTCACTCCTTCAACCAAATATTCTAAATCAGGTGGGTAACCCTCTGTACCATGTTTAACCTCAATCATATTGTTATCTGCCAACTCCTTATAACGGTCTATAGCATTTCGTATAATCCTAAGATTTCTGCGGAGCTCTATCTCTTTAGCTCGTTTTACACTTACTTTAGCAACAGGGACAACAGTCGCGGCCAAGATTGAAAGAAGAGCTACTACTACCATCAACTCAACAAGAGAATAACCTTTTTTTCCCCATTTAATATTTTTTTCTTTTGCAATCATCCTATCTGACCTCTACTCTTCCATTAGAAAATCTAATCTGAAGAGGCTGCGATTCTGGATCATAGGCATCTATAAATGAGAAATCGAGTGGACTTTCTCCAGTAGCCAAAGATCTAAACCTTAAAACAACCAGAGACCCATTTCCCGTTGCTCCTTTCTCATCAGCCAAACGGGCTATTTTTATTCTTACTAAACCCATTTCCTGGCTAAATTCTCTCTCCAAAGTAATTTTTGCTCCATCTTGCTGCATAAAATCACCTGCCCTGGCCTCAATTCCCTCGATAACCTCCGAATTATAAGAAAGCTCAAACTCTATTTGACCAATGGCTGCAGCTTGAGATATTTGAATGGATATCATGAATTCTTTATCTCTTAACACAGTACTGGTTGAAGGAGCAGGGTAAATCAGCGTTTCAGAAGGGGGCGTTTCTTCCATTTCTTCTTCTTCCTCAGCCATTTCCTCTGTTAACTCTTCCTCCATCGCTTCTTCCCTTTCTTCCTCCGTCAATTCAGGCTCGATAGGTGGTCTTCTTCTTTCAGGTGGTATTTCTCTAACAGGTCTTTCTGGACTTATCTCAGTTGCTGGGGGTACACCTCTATATGCCAAATTTTGTTCAGTACCAGCCCATATTTCTTTCAAGTCTTCCTCAGTTATTTCAGAAGTCCTTAAAATATGGGGTGTCATAGTAATTACAAGATCCGTTTTAGTATTTTCTTTTTTTGTATTGGAAAAAGCTTTCCCCAAAATAGGTATGCTACTTAATCCCGGTATTCCAGTAAGCGATTCCCTTTTCTCTGTTTTTATCAGACCAGCCAACAAATTGGTCTCACCATTAGCCAACCTAATCTTTGTTTCTACAATTCGGCTGGTAAAAATGGGCTGATCTGAAACTTCACCTGCAATAGCATCTATCTTAATAACGAGCTCTAAAGTCACATTATTATCATGATGTACTTGGGGAGTGATTTCAATGTTTATCCCCACATCACGATATTGATAGGAATCAATAGGTACTACATTTCCTCCAATTGTTTGGGCTGGATTAAAAGTAGTGATCCTAATGGGTACGCTCTCTCCGATAAAAAGCTTAGATTTCTCACCTTCGCTTACTCTGAGCTGAGGTTTAGCCAGCAATTTTGTATTGCTATCTCTCTTAAGCAGGTTATAAGCAAAACTCGGTATGGAGAGAAACCAATCTGCTTGAGTGATATAGGGAACACGATGCAGAGGTATCCCCTTTTCCTCCTGATTAAGCGTTTGGATAATGCTATAATTGCTTAATAAAACACCAAATTCATTAAATTTTGATCGATTTACTTCAAGAATCTCTAAATCGATTATAACTTCCGCTTTGGCTTTATCAAGTCGCTCAACTATTTTATCAGACAAGGCAATTTTAGCTGCAGTATCCCGCAGTGTAATTGAATTAAGCTGTAGATTTTGCGCCACGTTTCTAACGCCGATGAGGGCCCTTATTTGAGTGGCCACTTCTTTTGCGTCAGCATTTGAAAGGAAATAACTTTTAATAATTTGTTCCTCATATTGTCTTCGTTTTACGGGAGTATTAGGAGCAATTATTATGGTCGAGTCATTTACTATTTTATAAAAATGTTGGCTCGACTGGGTAAGAACATCAAGCGCCTCCATAAAAGTAAGATCATAGACTTGAAATATTTTCTTTTGGTCAACAATAGCGGGGTCGAATAAGATGTTAATACCTGCTAATCCCCCTATATACCTGTATATCTCCTTGACACTTTTATCGGGGAAGTTAAGGCTTATTTTCTCTGTAGACCGAGGAAGGAGATATACTTCTTTGCCGGCTTCTTTCTTTGCTTTCTCCTTGAGTTTCTCAATGCGACTCTTTTCCCTTTGTTCTTCAGCTATTTTTTGAATCTGTTTGCGCGCCTGATCTAATTCAAAGGCGGCCAGCTGGTTTTGCGGATCTATATCCACTGCTAAACGAAATTCGAGAAGAGCTTGATCATATTTGCCTTCTTCCATCATTTGCTTTGCGTTTGTAAGGTGCTGATGCGATGCCATTCTCCGAGCGGTCTCTAAGGTGAGGCGCAATTTTACACTGTCCGGATCTTGCTTTAACGCATTAGAATAATGGAGCACAGCACTATCCCAATCTTTATATTCCGCTGCTATTTCTCCTTTTTTTAATGCCTGGTTAGCAGCACATCCTATCAGACAAATAATTAATCCAATAATAGAAATATAATATGCAATTTTTCTAAATACCTTTAAATAATATTCCTCCTTTAGCAACATTTTCCTCCTTATATTGCATACGCTTCAATAAATTTATCCACTTTCTAAATATATCTTTTGGCTTATATTGTCTTTTGCAATACTAATCTCTAAAAATTTATCTGTAACTTTTAAGATAGTAAATCTATTGGCAATAACATCGCCCTCTAAGCTAAGATATAAATAGCCATTTATTATTACTCCTGCAATTCTTCTTTCTTTTATTATTCCTAATCCAATATATTTCACATTTCTAAAATACCGTAATTTAAGATCAGTCTTTTCTATTGGTGAAACTTTTTCTACATAGTTCGGGTCTTCTTCTTCTAACTCACCTTGTTCTTCCCTAAGAGTTGCTACCTCATCTTGCCTTGCTTTTCCCTGATTTATTACAAAAAGATTGCGTTCTATATTCTCTGATTTAGTTCTTTTTTGATTTAGCTTATTTAGATTAATGCGAAGAATCTCCGTATTTTCTAATCTCAACTGGCTTTGGCTGTGTTCTTTGGAGAATTTACTTCTGTTTATAGATGTTTCTTTATTTTTTCTGCTATCAATATGAACTATTTGGTAAGAAATTACTGCGAGTAGAACTATCAAAAGAACTAACAATGCTATTTTCTTCACATTCATTTGATGCAATGCTCCATTTTTTTAACTTGGCATAGAAAAATATGTCTGCAAATGTACATTCAAGTTTATATAATCTATATCAATACTTATAAGTTCGATTCTATTTATTATGAGAAAATTAGATGACCCTTCTATTTCATTTATGAAGTTTCTTATATCTGAATATCTCCCTTTCAGCGGAAATACAATATCGAACTGAATAATATTCTTTTTTTCTAATTTCTTATTACTAAAACTTATATCGCTTTTGGGAAGATTATATCTGTATGCTAATGAATCTATCTCTTCCATTATTTTTAATAATCTTTCTTCTTTAGTACCCAAAATGTGGTTATAAAAATGTTCTTGTTCCTCATTAGCTTTTTGAAGATTACTCTCCAATTCTTCTGCTTCAGAGCTTTTTGAGTAAGTTATTTCCATTTCCTCTCTCAGTGACTTTTCTTCCTTTATTAATCTTCGAATAATAGTATTGATATCTTTTACAAAAATGAAATAGAGTGCGCTATTTACAATTAATAAAAAGCAGCAAATAAGAACGAATGTTCTATTAATAAAATAGTACTTACTGCTCATATCATTCTATCTCCATTACTAAGGGTGATAACCCGCTTCTATTTGAAGAGTGACCATATCTGTCTCATATTGTTCATTAAGCTCCCTCAAAGGAAAGACATCTGAAAAGTGTGGGGACTTTTCCAAATTGTTTATAAATTTCAATAGCTCCGCATAATGATCTGAAGCAATAGAGAGCTCAATTATTATGCCTTCCACCTCCATCTTGGGACTGATGGAAAGCATCATTACTTTAGGCGGTAAAAGTTTTTCAAAAATGCTAAGCATTTCGCACCAGGAAAAAGTTCTTCTATCAATTATAGTATTAATAAAAACAATTTCCGCTTCCTGTTTTTTTTGCTTTTTTCGCTTTATTTGACGTAAAATCCTATCTAATTTCATCTCCGCCTTTTTTATCTCAGAATTATGCTGAGCTATCTTTGATTTTAATGCCTTCGATTTTGCTATATAGCTAAATGAATGATATCCATTATAGACGCTAAATAGTAATGTAGCTGCAATGAGCCCTATATAAATTGAAGCGATTAATAGTCGGTTGTAAAAAGGCTTTGTGGATAAATTTACTTTTATTAACATCTTAATTACATCCCTAAAGCAGCACCTATTGCCGAAGAGAGAAAATAGATACGCTCTTCACTTTCTTCCGAGAATACCTTTAATTTTTTATTTGCAGAAGGAGTTACTATATCTACCTTCAAATCTAACTTGCTCTCAATTAAAGATTTAACATTATGCACAGCCGGGCTCACTCCCCCTAAATAAATAGATAGATCTTCTTCTCTCTGAAATCTATTCTGATAATAAAGCAATGTAAGACGAACTTGTTCAATTAAAAATGAATAATCTCCTTTTCTTACTTCCTCTTTATTTATGAGATTTTTCGTACGAAACAAAATAGGCCTTTGTTCCTGTATAATAAAGAAAGAAATATAATAATCTGCTAAATTAATAAATAAATAATCTTTATTGTCGTTCCTATGGGATAATACATGGTGATAAAAATTTACCATGGCAAAACTGGAGGGCAAAATAAGTCCAACATGGATTCCCAATGAGGAGAAGATTTCTTCAAACTGCCTTATTATATTAGCAGGGCTAATTACTGCTAATAAATTTTTTTTATTAAAATCTATAAAGTATTGAAATCCAATTATTGCTTCCTTAAAATTAAAAGGAAGTTTCTTCTCAACTTTCCATCTAATGAATTCAGTAATAGCTTCTCTTGAGCGGGTGTTTTCTGGTATATCCTGGAATATAAAAATATAAGCTAAACTATCGGGTATCGCTAATGATAGCCGTTTAAGAGAAATAGTATATTCGTTAAAAATACCAGAAATAAACCGCTTAATCTCTTCACTCTTCAATGTAGTAATGTCGCTCAAAGAATATGGAATTAAATCTTCTCTAATCTGTTTGACAATACTCTTATGTATATTCAATTCATCTTTAGCCCTCTTTAATGTTACAAATCCAAACCAATGCTGTGATAATTCCAGAGCTGCTGGAGGATAAGTATAGTAAAATCTTTTTTTCATGCTAAAATTATTCAACAAAGGTCACCTTATTTATTTCTTGAAGGGTAGTTATTCCTCGCCTCACTTTATCAACTGCAGCCTCTCGCAAAAAAACCATACCTTGCTGTTTGGCAGCTTTCTTTATCTCTGCAGCTGGCCTTCTTTGCAATATCATTTCTCTGATAATATCGCTCATCTCTAAAAGCTCCATTATGGCTGTACGTCCTTTAAAACCGGTACCGCTGCAGTCGATACATCCTTTTCCCTCATAAAATGTAACATTTTTATATTGCTCCACATCTAATCCAGCCTTTTGGAGCATTTTAGAAGTATATTTAACTTTATGCTTACAACTGGGGCATATCACCCGAACAAGTCGCTGTGCAGAAATGCAATTCAAAGCAGATACAAAATTATATGGTTCTAAGCCCATATGGAGAAGTCTTCCTATTACATCAACCACATTATTAGCATGAACTGTTGTCAATACAAGATGTCCAGTTAAGGCCGATTGAACTGCTATATGAGCTGTATCCGGATCTCTGATTTCTCCTACCATTATCTTATCGGGATCGTGCCTTAGTATTGATCGAAGTCCACGAGCAAAGGTCAGACCTTTCTTTTCATTAACCGGTACCTGAATAATACCTGGGATTTGATATTCAACCGGATCCTCAATGGTAATAATTTTGTCTTCTTCACTCTTAATCTCTGATATAGCAGCATAAAGAGTGGTTGTTTTACCACTTCCAGTTGGGCCAGTTACCAGGAACATACCGTAGGGCTCTTTTATATATTTTCGAATTTTTTCCAAATCATAATGTGTGAATCCAAGCACATCAAGATTGAGCTCGGTAAATTCTTTTTTAATACTTTCTTTGTCCAGAATCCTTATGACAGCATCCTCACCATAGATGTTTGGCATTATAGATACACGAAAATCTATAGGCCTTTTTTTATAATTCATACGAAATCGACCATCCTGAGGGATTCGCTTCTCTGCAATATCCAATTCTGACATGATCTTTATGCGTGAGATTACGGTCTCAGCAAATTTTTTGTCAATGGGCTCCATTGCTTTATAGAGCGCCCCATCAACTCTATATTTTATTATGACCTCCCGATCTCGGCTTTCGATATGAATATCACTAGCGCGACTCTGAATAGCATTTAAAATAATTGTGTCCACCAACTTTATCATAGGGCTGGAATCTTTAGTCAGGCGGTCGATAGAAAGTATTTCTCCTTCTTCACTACTTTCCGGCATTAATTGCAATTTAAAATCCTCGCTTGCCTCTTCTAAAATCCTCTGTGAAGTTTCTCCTTTTTTTAGAACTTCCTGAATTTCCTGTAATGTAGATACTACTATCTGGATAGGTTGATTAAGCTGTAATTCTATCTCATCGATATCCATAATATTGGAAGGGTCCGCTATAGCTATTTTAAGTACTCCATCAATTTTCTCTAATGGAATGAAATTATATTGCAGCATAAGCTGTAGAGGAATACTTCGAAATAGCTCAGCATCTATCTGCACTGAGGAAAGATCTATGTAAGGTATACCGAAACGAGCAGCTACATCTCTGGCTTCTTTACTATTCTTCTTTCTAATTTCTTGATTGTTTTTAATATTATTTAGATTTAAATTCTTATTCAGGTCTTCGTCCATCTATTCTTATCCTATTCTTGAAACTATGGTAAATAAGGGAAGATACATTGACAATAACATACTTGCTACTATAAGGGCCATAACAATAAGGAGTACAGGCTCCATTATTGATAGCAATCTTGTAATACGATGGTCTATATCTTGGTCGTAAAAGTCTGCTACATTATTAAGCATTTCAACTAACGAGCCAGTAGATTCGCCAACTTGAACCATCTCTAAAGCCATATGGGGAATATGCTTCGTTTCTTCAAGAGATTCATGAAGACTCTGTCCCTCTTTTATCCGATCAATTACACTGGATAAAAGATGACTAAAATAATAATTTCCAATTGATTCTGAAGCAACCTTAAAGGAAGGAACTAACGGTATCCCTCCTTCCAACATTGTTGCTAAGCTGCGAATAAACTGAGTAAGAGCATATTTATGCGCAACCTGCCCCACAAATGGCAACTTTAATTTAAGTCGGTCAATGAATAATCTTCCATTAATGGTCTTCTTCCATAATGATAATCCAATTAACACAAGTACTAATATCCCTATTAAAAGAATAAAATTATTTTTAATAAACAATGATATGCTGAGCAGTGCTTGAGTAAGTAAGGGTAATTGAGCATTAAAATCAGCATAAAAATCAGAAAATCGCGGTATCACATATGAAAGCAAAAGAGTTATAAGACCAATAGATAACGTAATTAAAATTATCGGATAAATAATTGCGGATATAACCTTCTTTCTTACTGCTGCCAGTGTTTGAATATATCGTATATAATGATTCAAAACTCCAACAAGATTACCGCTCCTCTCTCCAGAAATCAAAGACGAAATATAAATCTTTGGAATAATATCACCTTGAAGGCGGAAGGCTTCTGATAAAGAAGCTCCTGAATATATTTTGCTTCGAACAGCTTCTAACATATCTCTAAAATAACTTTTCTTCCGACGTCTAATTAAAATGTCGAGTGACTGTAAAATAGTTAATCCTGCTTTAATAAGAGCTATGAATTCCTGATTAAATACCACAAAATCATCTATCGGTATTTTCCGCCGAGAATGAGTAATCCAATCAAGCAGTGAAATTTTCTTTTTAATCTTGAATATATAATATTTTTTTTCTTCTAACTCTTTTTTAAGCGTTTCTTCATCTAATGCATTAAAATGTTGTTCGATTACTTTTCCATCAAATGTACCCAATCTACAACGGAAAGTAGCCATTTTTTATTTCTCAATGAAAGGAGTTAAAGCCATTATAAGCGCTTTATTGCTTTTCTCTGATGAAGAAACACCTATTATTGATGGTGTTGCATCAATTAAATTAATTGAAGTGACTAAAAGTTTTTTTAGTTCATATCTTCCATCAGCAAGTTGCTCTCTTTTATAAAGGCGAAAATTTTTCAGCTTAATTATTTCAGCAGCATCAAATTGTACTTGAGTATAGAAACTTATTATATATAGTCCACTTAATTGGATGCTGCTTGTTTTACCTTCTTCTGCTATAATCCTGTGTTTGTCTAATAGCTGATAATTGTTGAAGTGCAGGAAATCTCCCAATTTAGCGGCCATTTCTTTTAGCTCAATTGAGATGTTGTTCTTATCTGAATCTTTGCTCGCTTTTATAAAATATATATTAAGCCGTATCTTTCTGGGAGGAATATCTATTGCTTTAATAAGTTTTGCTACAGCTTTGATATTCTTCGAGAAATCCTCTATTATAATTTGATTATCATGAGGCTTTATAAGAATACTACCATGGTTACTTAAAAGCGGTTTTATCTTACTTGTTACTTCTGAAAGATCTCTATATCGTAATTGAAAAGTTTGCGTCTCTTTCTTCTGAATAAAAGCGCTTTCAGTAAAAACAAAAAAAGGTAATAATACAATTAAATAGGCTCCCAGGAAGAAGGAAGTGGTTCTAAGCATTTTATTTTCCCTCTTTAAGCTTTTCGTCAAATATCATTACTACTTCTACTCCTTCCTCCATTTTAAAACTATAAAGTCGAGCATCTTTGCTCTCTACATGCTCAATAACGGGATATTGAGATCGAAGCTCTTCAATAATATTTAAGCGAGGCTCCGGTACTTTTAGAGATATTCGAGATATCTCGCTGTCTCTATTGCTTAGTATGAATTTAGGAGCCACATAAAACCAGACCAATAATCCGCAAATGATGAGAAAAGAAATAGTTAATGCTGCAACACCTCCTAATCGTCGTGGAAAAAGAAACCATTCTCCTAATAGATTCCTTTTTTCAATTCCATTTTTAATAGCTGGCCAAAAACCTTGCCAGAAAGAAGGCTGTATTTTTATCGAAAATAAGCGGGAAAAAATCTGACTTGGCTCTCTATTTACAAGCTGTTGAAAGCACTTTTCGCATTCCTGTTTATGTTTAAGAAATAGTACTCTCTCCTTTTCGCTGAGCTTACCTGAAAAATAATCCTCAATTTTTTGTTTAAAATATTCACAATCGAAAGACTTGAGCATAGTAGCTCCCTTATTTTTGCTTCTTTATATATTCAGGATAATGATTAATAACTTGCTGGCGCAAAAATCTCCGAGCCAACATAAGATGATTCCTTACTGTGGACTTGCTACATCCCATTATTTTAGAAACTTCCGTAGTAGATAATCCTTGCATATCCATTAGAACGAAAGCAGTTTTTTGTCGAGGAGATAGCTTAGTAGATATTCGATTAAAAATACTTTGTAATTCTTTTTCAATTAATAAACCACCATTTATTAAATGCTGCTGAGTACTCAATTCCTTTGTTCTATCAACGGCACTTGATATTAATGCTCTCTCTCTCTTCCTTTTCCTTAACTCATCTAAGCAGAGATTTGTGACGAGCCGCCGCAACCAAAAATCAAAACTTTTTACCTCTTTAAACTTCTTTAACGCTCGCCAGAGCCTTATAAATGCTAACTGAGCTATCTCCTTTGCATCATCCTCATTTCCTAACATCTGATATGCCAACCAGAAAATAGGCTCTCTTTTCAATACTACTAATTCTTCAAAAGCTCTCTCATCTCCATCTCGGCTTCGACAAATTAGCTGCCAAATTTTCTCTCTGTTTTCTTCTTCTCTTTTCAATCTACCTGTCAATAAATAAGACGAATTAAAATGGCTAACTGTCTAATAAAAAGAGACCACTTCTCCTTTTCTATTCTATTATATCATCTTTAGGAAATCCGATTTATGAATAAATAATTGCAAAATAAATACTTTTTACGTTATAATGCTATTCAATCAAAAATGTAAAAAGCTACGAATCTTTGATTTTTCATCTGAGATAAGTTATATCATAATTATCATTAAGGAAAAAGCTCATGCTTATTGGAATTATGGCAGACAGTCACGATAATATGGATAAGCTCAGAAAAGCAATTGAAATTCTTAATAAGAGAGAAGTTGCTCTTGTGCTCCATGCAGGTGATTTTATAGCACCGTTCACCTCAAAGGCTTTCGTAAAGCTTAGAGCAAAAAAATTTGTGGGTATCTTTGGAAATAACGATGGAGAGAAATTTGGATTGCGAGAAAAGTATTCGTCCATTGGCCCTATCAACTTTCCTCCCTATAGTCTTACATATAATAGGCACAAAATTTTAATGCTTCATGATGGTTACTTATTAAACAGCTATGCAAAATCAGGAGACTTCAACCTTATTGTCCATGCGCATTCTCATAAAGCTGATATAAAAAAAGAAGGAAAAACACTCATTGTTAATCCAGGGGAATTAGGAGGTTGGTTGTATGGTCAAAGCAGCTTTGCCTTAGTGGATTTAGATAAAGACTTCTGGGAAATTATCAAGCTCTAAAGAACAAATTTACGTTAAGATTTTAGCACCAGATCATCCAACACTTAAATGTTAGCGAGGTTTGATATGTCAGATATTTTTGAGGAAATTGTCAAGTTAAAGAAACAGGGAGAACCAGCTGCCTTAGCCACTATTATCTCTTCCCGGGGCTCAACTCCTCGTGATGTGGGAAGCAAAATGATTATAAAAACGGATGGCAGTACTGTGGAGTCAATCGGAGGCGGCCTCATGGAAGCGCAGGTTATCCAAAATGCACTAAAGGTAATAAAAAACGGAAAAGCTGAAATAATATCATTAACCCTTAATGCAGACGATGCAGCTAAAGAAGGAGCTCTGTGCGGAGGAAAGCTTGAGGTTTTTATCGAGCCGCTAATCCCGGCTGAAAGAGTATATGTTTTCGGAGGAGGACATATTTCCTATTACCTTGCACCCATGGCAACAGCAGTAAATTTTCAGCTCACCATCGTTGACGATAGGGAGGAATTTGCTAACAAAGAAAGATTCCCTCAAGCTGATGAGATTATCGTGGGTGAATTCGAAAAAACAACAAAAGAGCTTGCTCCTAATCAGCACAGCTATATCGTCATTGTCACTCGCGGTCATAGCTCCGATGAACTCGTCTTGCAGTGGGCTTTAAGCACTAAGGCACGATATATTGGCATGATCGGGAGCAAATCGAAGATAAAAACAATCTTTGCAAACCTGGAAGCCAAGGGTATATCTTCATCACAGCTTAAAAAAGTTTACTCGCCTATTGGCTTAGGCATAGGCGCCCAGACCCCTGCTGAAATAGCTGTTAGCATTATCGCAGAGCTTATCGAAGTAAGGAGAACAAAAGCAATTTAATTATCTAATAGCCTTTTAATCCCTTACACCTATCTTCCGCTCATCTTTTAAGATGATTGTTTAAATATAAAATCAACACTGCACCATTTTTTCTTGACAAAAAGATAATGGTGTGTTAAATTTTGCATCTTAAACTTAGTTTGATTTATCTAACTTTATTTTATTTATTAAATTTATTGCTGTTTATTCTTATCCGAAAATGCTTGTGGAACCAAATTATAAGCAATTGCGTATGGATACATGTATGGTCATTGAAATGACTTTACGGTCAATTTTTTTGAAGACATATTCATTTTTTGCTTGACAGAGAGCTACGAAGTAATTATAATCTTGTCTGAATTTATAGTCATTGAATTGAAAATAAAGTCATCATAATGAATTTACAGTCATTAAAAGGTGGAATATGAACACTAATAACCAGGATAAACCAACTACTAAAGAGCAATTAGTAGAGCAATTTCGCCGTACCGAAATCCTTAAAGCTGCTCGGCAAATCTTCGCTGAGCAAGGATTTCGCAAAGCCACCATAGATATGATTGCTGAACGAGCAAAAATCGCCAAAGGAACCATTTACCTTTATTTCCTCAATAAGGAGCAGCTCTTTTTTCAAGCTTTAGAAGAACGGCTAAATAGTATGCTTAAAGGTGTCCTCGATATTATTCAGGAAAAAGGCGAACCGCTGCAAAAAATTAAAAATCTTATTTCTTTTGTTTTCAGATTTTTAGATAAGGATAAAGATTTTTTCCGCATTTTTCACACCTCTGCTGTTGAATGTTACATACGAGACCTATCTTCTCATGTGGAAAAAATAATGGAATATTTAAAGAAATTCTTCGATGCTGTAACACCCACCTTAAAAGAAGCTATAGATTCAGAAACACTCATTCAAATGGACCCTTTAAAAATTGCTTTTATTTTAGGTGGTATTATAGATTATCTTATAATGTATCGCATCATGACTAACGAGCCCCAACCATTTTCTGCGGATGAAGAATTAGCTTATGAGATTTTTTTAAACGGCTTTTTGCGAAAGGAGAATTAAAGCTTATGAAAACAAAAATTGCACATCGTTTTGCGACCTTATGTGCTGTATTAACCTTCTTTATTTTAATGAGCTGCATCGCACGAACTCAGGAATTGAATACGTATACTCTGGAGGAAATTTATCGCATTGCGCTGGAAAAAAGCGAAGATGTTCAAATGGCTGACGAAAATATAAAGCAATCAAAAGGACAGCTGATCCAAGCCCGATCCATGCTGCTTCCCAAGCTAAATCTGGATTACACCAGAACTCACTACAATAAAGAAATCACTCTGGAAATACCAGGAATGGAAGGAATGATGGGGATGACAGGAGTGTCCTTTGAGATTTTCCCCCAGGATACGTATACGGCAACCACAACCCTCATACAACCCATCTATATGGGTGGAATGCAGTGGGCTTCTTATGGGCAAGCAAAATCATTCCATAAACTGACACAATTATCCACTGCAAAAGCAAAACAGGAACTCCTCTTTGTCGTTTCAGCTCTTTACTTTCAAATCCTTAAAGCAGAAGCAGAGCTGGAAATTACTAATAAATCTCTTGATCTGGCAAAAAAACAGCTTGATATAGCAAAAGCTCTCTTTGATGCCGGCGAAGTAACCACAACCTCAGTTTTAAGAGCGGAACTCGATCTCACTAATGGCGAACGGTTGCTCATTCAGCAGCAAAATAATCTAAAAATCCTTAAAAAACAATTTTCTACTATAGTGGGATTAACGGGCGATTTTATTTTGGAAAAGCCCGAAGCTCCCAAACCACCTGAAAACAAGCTTAATGAGTTTATAGAGATAGGAAAAAGGAGGAGCCTTGATATTCAAATAACTGAAAAACAATTATCCACTGCAAAGTTGGAGAAAAGAAAGGCTTATAGTTTCTTTCAACCTTCTGTATCGGCATCAATAATCTATCTAAACCAAAGTGCACCCTTCCCCACCAAAGAATATCTTGCCTATGGTATAAATGTAAATATTCCCATATTTGATGGTGGTCTGGGTTATGGCTCGCTTAAAGAAGCCAAATCTAAAGAACAGCAAGCTTTACTTGCTCGCAGTAAGCTGCTAAAGCAAACTAATACCGACATTACCCAAGCTTATTTAGATTTACAAACACTCTCTGCCACACTGGAAACTTTAGAAAAAGGAATTGAACTGGCCGAGAAAAATTATCAAATCACCACCAAACTCTTTGCTGTGGGAGAGGCTACCAGCTTAGAAGTTTCACAAGCTCTTACCGCTTTTGATAAAGCTCAAAAGGATCTATCTAATCTTAAATACGATAGAAACTTAGCTATCCTGAGATTGAAAAAAGCAATTGGCACCTTTGCGGAAAACTATATTATATAAAAAGAAGCGAGGTAAAAATGAATAGAAAAAACATAATAGTTCTTTTGATTTTAAGTGTTATTCTTATTACGTCCCAGAGCTGCAATCGAGAGCAAGCAGAGGAAACCAGGCAAAATGTGAATGTAAACACTGAGGACTTGGGTCTCATCCCTGTTGAAGTTACTCCGGCAACAAGAGAGAATCTGGAAAATATTATCCGCTCTACTGGAACATTGTTGGCAAATAAAGAAGTACCAATTAGCTCTGAAGTTTCGGGCATAATCAAAAAATTACTTGTTGACGTTGGAGATCCTCTCAAAGAAGGACAGGTTATCGCTTTAATAGATGAGAGGGAAATTAGATTGAATTACGAACAAGCAAAAGCGATTCTGGCTCAGGCAGAAGCTGGTTTTCAAAACGCAATGCTCGAATTTGAAAGAAAAAAGCAGCTATTAGAAGATGAAGCTATACCCCAGGGTATGTTTGATGCAGTAAAAAGCCAATACGAATTAGCAAAAGCCGGAGTAGAATCGGCCCGGGTACAGGTGGATCTGACCAGTAAAAAGTTAGAGGACTGTACAATCCGCTCCCCTATAAATGGCTTTGTTAAAGCCAAATTAGCTGCAGAGGGAGAATATTATCAAACCATGAAGAGCGGGCCTATTTTTGTGCTTATTCAATCAAATCCTATAAAACTGCTCTTCGCTGTTACAGAACAATATTCAAAAGATATCCACCCTAAATTAACCACAAAAATAAGTGTAGCCACCTTTCCAGGAAGAACTTTTACTGGTAAGGTTAGTAGGGTAAGCCCCGGTACCGACCCGGTAAGCCATACCTTGAACGTAGAAGCATTATTTTCTAATCCACGCTATGAGTTAAAACCGGGATTTTTTGCTGAGGTTGAACTCGTATTAGATGTTAAATCAAACGTCCTTATAGTTCCCGCTTCTGCACTGATTGTCGAAGAGAATATAAATTACCTCTATATTAATGATAACGGTGTTGCCAAAAAAGTAGAGGTTCAATTAGGCTATTCCTCTATAGATAAAGTTGAAATTAAAAGCGGTATAAAAGAAGGAGATGAAGTAGTAACCAGTGGGCAAGAAACCTTGGTAGAAGGAAATAAAATACGAATTGTCGAATCCTAATCCATTGTTGAAAATATGATTTTATACATTTTAAATTTATACGGAGAAGCAAGCAATGAAATTACCTGAATTCTCAGTTAAAAGACCAGTAACTATCACCATGATGATTTTAATTATTGTGGTTTTAGGAGGCATTGCTCTGAGCCGATTAGGTCTTGATATGCTTCCGGATATTACCTATCCCTTAGTATCAGTTATTACCGAATATTCCGGAGTTGCTCCAGAAGATATAGAAGAACTGCTTACCAAACCATTAGAAGAAACCATAAGCCGAGTAAAAAATATAAAATCGGTAAACTCCATCTCTCAAGAAGGGCTTTCCATAATCATGTGCGAATTAGAATGGGGTACCAATCTTGATTTTGCGGCTCAGGACATGCGTGATA
Source organism: uncultured Acidobacteriota bacterium (assembly GCA_964645975.1). GTDB lineage: Bacteria > Acidobacteriota > B3-B38 > Guanabaribacteriales > CAZYAF01 > CAZYAF01. The sequence goes on along the minus strand of CAZYAF010000001.1, from coordinate 307,348 downwards.
ACATAGGCTTCATCCAGGATTTCTTACCAGACGATATCACTGACCCCCTTCTTGTTAAATTCGATATCTCGGCAATGCCAGTCTCAGCATATGCCATCAACGCTGATCTCAGCCAGTCAGACCTTAAAAATTATTTTACTGATAATGTTAAGCCGCAGTTAGAAAGACTTGATGGTGTTGCACAGGCCTGGGTTATAGGGGGATACGATAAAGAAATCTCGATAAATATAAACGCAGACGAACTCAAAGCCCGACATCTCTCGTTGCAGGAAGTAACACAGGCTCTTCGGGCTGAAAACCTCAATTTACCTGCTGGGCATATTACCCAGGGTGATACCGAGTACCTTTTAAGAACTACTGCTCAATATCAAAACCTCTCTGAAATAGAAAATACAATAGTGGCTTTACGAAGTAATACGCCCATCTATCTCAAAGATGTAGCTGAAATAACTATGACCCATAAAGAAATTAGAAGCTATATGAGAGCAAACAAAAAAAGTGGATTAATGTTAGCAGTAATGAAAGAGTCTGGAGCTAACACAGTTCAAGTTCATAATCGAGTAGAAAAAGCGCTTGAAGAAATAAAAGAGAAAATTCCTTTTGAAGCAAAATTTTCCAGCATATTTCTTCAGGGTGAAATAATAAAAGATGTAATTTCTCGAACCGCTTATAATGCGCTCTGGGGAGGCATTTTAGCAATTTTTATTCTCTTTATTTTCCTGCGAAACTGGCGCCCTACCTTAATCATATCCATTGCAATCCCTCTATCGATAATGGTCACTTTTGTTGCTATATATTTCGCCAAATACACTCTTAATATTATGACCTTGGGTGCGTTAGCCTTAGGCATAGGAATGTTAATCGATAATGCTGTAGTAGTCATAGAAAGTATCTTTAGAAAAATGGAAGAGGGTAATAAAGCTGTTGAAGCCTCTATTAAAGGTACTTCTGAAGTTGGCATGGCTATAACAGCTTCCACACTCACCACAATGGCAGTTTTCTTACCTTTAGTATTCAGCACAGGTATTGCAGGAAAGCTTTCCCAGGGTCTAGCCCTTACAATAGCATTCGCTCTCTTTTCTTCACTTTTTGTAGCTCTCACTATTGTTCCTATGTTCTCATCCAAAGCACTGAAGGGTTTTGAGATAAGAGAGATAAAAGAGGATAATAATAAATGGCTCAAAAAAATTGGTAAATGGATTGATAACCTAAGAGAACGCTACAAAAAAGTATTGCGATGGGCGCTTACACATCGTGCAAAAACGATATTAGCCGCATTAGCGATATTTAGTATCTCATTATTTTTAATACCTTTTATTGGTACAGAATTTATGCCTGCTTCTGACACCAGTATTTTCTTCATGATGGCAGAGATGCCGGTGGGTACTACTCTTGAAAGGACAAACACAGTATTAAGTCAAGTAGAAGATATTTTTCTTGCTCAACCAGAAGTTATAGTTGTGGGATCACAAATTGGCCTATCTGCTGAAAGTAAAATGGATGCAGCTTTTGGATATGGAGCGAGCGGAGTGAATGAAGGCTCCATTTATGCTCGACTAACCGATGTAGAAAATAGAAAAAGAAGTTCACAAGATATAATTAATGCAATACGTAAGCAACTGCCAGAGGTCAAAGGAGCTAAATGGAACCTCGCGGATATGGGAAGCATGATGACGAATCCCACAGGTGCACAGAATCCTATAGTAATCAAAGTTTTCGGTAAAGATTTAGCACGGCTAAAAGCTCTATCAGAGGAAATAGCTTCCATTATTTCTACAGTGGATGGAGTATATGATATTGATACCAGCCTTCGACAGGGAAAGCCTGAGCTTCAAATTAAACTTGACAGAAACAGGGCCTCTAATTTAGGGATTTCTGCAGGTATGCTTGCACAAACTGTGCAAACAGCTGTCCAGGGTAGAGTAGCAACTATTTATCGCAAATCCGGAGAGGAAATTGACATCAGGGTACAGTTTCATCCTTCCTATCGGCAAAATGTTGAAGATATTCAAAATTATACCATTACTTCACCGATTGGCAGGCAAGTTCAGCTAAAACAGATCGCTAATATTAATTTCGACTTAGGTCCCGTTGAAATAACACGTGAGAATCAGGAAAGAAAAGCCACAGTAACAGCCAATATTTCCGGTAGAGATTTGGGAAGCATTACTCGAGATATACAGAAAAAGTTGCTTTCTCTACAATTACCTTCTGGCTATTTTTACGAAATTGGGGGCGAGTATGAAGACATGATTGAAATGATCATCAGCTTGGCCCAGGCTTTAGCTTTGGCCATCCTACTGGTATATATGGTTATGGCAGCTCAGTTCGAATCCCTAATACATCCGTTTGTAATAATGTTCTCCCTACCCTTTGCCCTCGTGGGAGTTATTTTAGGATTTCTTGTTAGTGGTAAAACCCTTTCTACTCCTTCATTTTTAGGTGTAATAATGCTGGCTGGAATTGTAGTTAACAATGCCATAGTTATGATCGACTATATCAATCAACTGCGACGACGAGGAATGGAAAAAATGGAAGCCATCATTCAGGGAGCTTCCATACGTATGCGACCTATCCTAATAACCAGCTTTACCACTATTTTTGGTATGCTACCCATGGCTTTCAGCCGAAGCGAAGGAGCTGAAATGAGATCTCCTATGGCAATCGCTGTTGTTGGTGGCTTATTTACCTCCATGATTCTTACCCTGCTCATTATCCCCACCATATACAGCTTATTAGATGAATACTTTAGAGGAAAAAAAGGAAAAGCTAAAGCATAATTAAGAAAAATAAAAATGTTCCAAATAAGCAGCGATATAGAATAAAAAAGGAGGCCACTAAAATGAATATTTACAGGAGGGATACTAAATTTATAACAAGTCGAAAAACTACTATCCTGCTTATCCTTCTATTAAGCGTTTTTTTTCAGCAATCGGTCTACGGGCATACTCCTAAGAATGTTCTTGTGATTACTGTAGATACTCTGAGAGCAGACCATCTATCTTGCTATGGTTATCCGTTCCCAACATCACCTAATATAGATAACCTCAGCAAAAAAGGAGTTCTTTTTCTCTCTGCAAGAACTCCTATTCCTACCACTTCTCCGGCACATGCGACGCTTATGACTTCGCTTTATCCGCAGAACCATAATGTGATTATAAACTTAGCACCCACGGATGAAAACATTATGACCTTAGCAGACATTTTGAAAGAAAACGGCTATACCACTGCTGCAATTGTCAGTGCCTGGCCCCTCAAAAAAGAGGGTTCAGGCCTTGAGAAAGGATTCGACTTTTATGAAGACAGCTTTAAAAACTATTACAGAGGAGTGCAAGCAGAACAGTTTGCAGACAAAGCTACCAATAAAGCAATTAACTGGCTTCATAAAAATAAAGAAAAAAATTTCTTTCTTTGGATTCACTATTTTGATCCTCACTTCCCTTATTATGAACACTCCGATCTACATAATCTGTCCTTTAAGCTGAAAAAGAAAGGGGAAAAAAAGAGGTTAAACAAAACAAAGTACATTATTTACAGGTACGACCGAGAAATTGCTTTTGCAGATTTCTATATTGGTAGATTGTTTGATGTCATTAAAAAATGGAACCTCGAGTCGGACACTATCATTATTTTTACTGCCGACCATGGTGAAAGTTTGGGTGAGCACGATTATACCGGTCATGGTAAATATCTATGTGAACCTTCTCTTTATATACCCCTCATAATAAAACACCCGGAAAAAATACTTGAAGGAAAAACAATAAAAAGGGAAGTAAGCCTTTTAGATATTATGCCTACTATTTTGGATTTCTTAGATATCCCAACAAAAATAACCCTTCTGGGGAAAAGCTTGGTTCCTTTAATAACAGGAAATGACCAGGGAAAATATAATAGGCTGCACTATTTCATCACCTTTAAAACAGACCTTGCAAATATACCTATTTTAAGCAACATGAAGCGTGGCCAGTTTGCAAAAAGCTTCCCCGAAAGAATTGCTTTGTTGAAAGATAACATCAAAGTTATCTATTCAGCGAATGATAACACATTAGAAATGTATAATATTAAATCAGATCTACCTGAGATAGAAAATTTAGCTAAAAAAATGATGAGCTTTCAAAAAAATTAACCAGTGAGCTCATCTTATGGTTTAATAAGACTAAATCTTCTGGTTATGCAAAAAATAAATATCTTCTATTAAAAGAAAAAGATATTAAAGTACTCAAAAGCTTGGGATATATCAATTAAAGTATATATGCTTTTTCTGAGCTCAACTTTTGAATTTGCTAATGACTCAATGTAGCTATCGCTTCTTTTTTGGCGATAGCTATTATTTTACATTGAAAAAATAGCTTCTATACAGCTCAAAAACATCCATTATTTTGACTATTTATGTGTATTCGAATTTATTCAGCTTAGATTTGCAAAAAATAACTTAGCGTTTTTTGGAAAGGCCTTTCTTTTTACGATTGGAGGGAATTTTTGAGCGAGAATTTTTGATCTTATAGCTTAAAGTATTCCTGTGGATGCCTAGTACTTGGGCGGCTTTACACATTTTGTTATCACATAAATTAAGTATCTTTGTAATATATCTTCTTTCGAATTCAGCTAAAGCATCATCCAGAGTTATACCTTTCTCTGCCATATCTTCCACCAGTGCATCTAACTTCTTATATATCATAAATCCATATAAACAAATAAATGTACTATCTAATAAATAATAATAACTCTAATTCACTCAATTTTATCAGGTAATTATATCTCAATTTTTATCATAACTCGAAAATCAATGTCAAGTTTTTTTTACATTATTAGCACATAAGTTCATCTTTCGCTACTTCTAAAAGAACTTAGAAGTTTATTTGCTATATATTTTCCTTACCAGTAAGCGAACGAAACGCTTCCAAATATTTTTCTCTTGTTTTTATTACAATATCTTCAGGTAAAACTGGTACCGGAGGTGATTTATCCCAATTGATGCTCTCAAGATAATCACGCACAAACTGCTTATCGAAGCTTACTTGTGACCTTCCCGGGCAATAGTCTTTCATGGGCCAAAAGCGTGAAGAATCAGGTGTAAGCAATTCATCAATTAAAATCAACTTCCCATTTGCCTTTCCAAATTCAAACTTGCTATCAGCAATAATAATATCCTTGGATTCAGCATAACGAGCAGCAGCCTCATAAATTTTAATACTAAGTTCCTCTAACTTATCAATAACATCATACCCCACTATATCCGCTGCTTCTGATTTAGTGATATTAATATCATGGCCAGAATCAGATTTGGTTGCTGGAGTAAAAATTACTTCAGGGAGCTTAGAAGAGTGCTTTAATCCTGAGGGAAGTTTTATTCCGCATATGCTCCCTTTTTGCTGATATTCAAGCCATCCCGACCCTGCAAGATAGCCTCGAGCCACACATTCTATATCAAATCTCTCCGCTTTTTTAACCAACATCGATCTTTTTTCTAATATTGGAATATGTTCTTTCACGTTAATTGGGAAGTCGGAAGCATTTCCAGTTACAACATGATTGGGAACAATATCCTTACAAAAATCAAACCAAAATAAAGAGAGCTGAGTAAGGATCTTACCCTTATCTGGGATACCATTTGGAAGAACGTAATCAAAAGCAGAGATTCTGTCTGTAGCCACAATAAGAAGATTTTCATTGAGCTCAAAAACCTCTCTCACCTTACCACGTCGGAAAAGTTTCAATTTTATTGGGGGTAATTCTATAAAAGCTTTTTTATTCATCGGAAATAACTCACTGTAGGCTTTAAAAAAATGGTGCCTCCGGGCGGAATCGAACCACCGACGCAGGGATTTTCAGTCCCTCGCTCTACCGACTGAGCTACAGAGGCACCTTTAATAAAAATTGTTAAAGACTCATTAAAATTGATGCAAAAATTATTATAAAATGACTTCAGGTTTTGTCAAGGTATTTTTGCAAAAAATCTGATACGATTAAAATATGGGTTATTTAACTCATTCCATTTGGGTTATTTCACCCTATTTTTAAATAATAAAACTTAGACAAATAACGTGTTGAGCTAACTAACTGCAAACAAACAACATAATTGTATCAATGAAATCTATCTAACTGGTATGAATATTGCATTAAATTCTTTATGTTTTGTTATGTGCTTTGTGGGAGGAAGGTTTTAAATGAAAGAAGAAATAACAATTGAAGATTTAGACCTCAATTTTAAAGAGGAAATAGCCAAGGAACCAGGGGGAGAGAAAATCGCTTATTGCTTTTCTTGCGGCGCATGTACAGCTGGGTGCCCAGTAAGATGGGTTGATGCCAGCTACAATCCACGAAAAATTATCCGTATGGTATTGCTTGGTATGAAAAAAGAAGTATTCAAAAGCAAATTTATTTGGCTTTGTTCTACTTGCTATTCTTGCCAAGAGCGTTGTCCTCAGGATGTGAGAATTACAGATTTGATGAATGCAATTAAAAATGTGGCAACAAAATCAGGTTATGCACATCCATCATATATCCAAACAGCAGAGCTCATTAATGACACCGGGCGATTGTATGCTCTGGAAGATTTTGATAACAAAAAAAGAGAGAAAATAGAGCTCCCTTCCCTCCCCACTAAAATAGATGAGGTGGCTAAGCTCATTAAAATGTGCTTGGCAGGAAAATTAATGGAAGAAAAAAAAGAAAAAGACACCAAAGAAGATAAAGATAAAAAGGAGACTTAATTCTGATGAAATATGCCCTTTTCCTGGGATGCACTGTTCCAGCACGAGCAAGAAATTACGAATTATCAGTAAGAACTATCTCTAAAAAGTTAGGAATTGAGATAGTTGATATAGGCGAATTCTCCTGCTGCGGTTTCCCTATTAAAGGCCTCGATCAGGAATTAACCCTGTTGATGGCCGCACGCAACCTGTGTTTGGCAGAGGAACAAGGAATAGAAAACATTGCTGTGGTTTGCAGCGCTTGTACTTCCGTGCTTGCCGAAACAGTAGAAGAACTTAATCATGATGAAGAACTAAAAGAAAAAGTAAATAATAAACTCAAGCATATTGGTCACACCTATAAAGGAACTGTAAAAATTAAACATTACGCCCGTATTCTCTATGAAGACGTTGGATTAGATAAGATCAAGTCTACGTTTAAAACAGAGCTAAAAGATTTTAAATTTGCCCCTCATTATGGATGTCATTATATGAAACCAACGAAAATATATGATAAATTCGATGATCCAGAAAATCCTCAATCTCTTAAAAAATTAATTGAGCTAACAGGGGCAACATCAGTTGATTATGAAAATTTAATGCAGTGCTGTGGTGGTGCAATCTTAGCCATGGAAGAAAAAATCGCTTTGGGGATTGCTAAAGAAAAATTAGACCATATAAAAACAACAGGCGCTGATGCAATAGTATTAATATGCCCTTTCTGCAATGTCATGTATGACAGCAACCAGATGTCAGTCGAGCAAACATTTAATACAGAATATGGAATCCCGGTACTGTATTTACCTCAGGTTCTTGGTCTCGCTATGGGCTTCGACCGTAAAGAACTGGGACTCCAAATGCACGTTATAAAAACAAAACAATTGTTAGAAAAATTAGCAGGAGAAACAGCATCATAACAGTAGGGGAATAAACAGTGGAAGAAAAAATACCAATCTTAATATTAGGAGGTGGAATTGCCGGCATTACCTCTGCCCTTGAGTTGGCTAAAAGTGGAGCACATGTATATATCTTGGAGAAGAATCTTTACCTTGGAGGACGCTCAGCACGGTTTGGTTGCAAAGGATCAGAGGAATGCAATAAATGCTCAGTCTGCATTGTGAATCATAAATTAGAGGAAGTCCGCTCCTATTCCCAAATAAATCTCTTAACTAATGCAGAACTGCAAAATGTAGATGAACAAGATGGGGCCTTTAAAGTAAAGATATTACGAAAACCTGTTTATGTTGACCAAATAAAATGCATAAGTTGCGGTCTATGTTATGAAAACTGTCCCGTTGAAGGAAAAGCCATATTCCCACCTTTCCCTCAGCTTATCCCCGATGTGTATTATATAGATGAAGAAAAATGTATAGCATTAAAAGGTAAGAAATGTCAAATCTGTCATGATATATGTCCCACAGGAGCAATAAACTTAAAAGCTGAAGCTGAGGAACTCCAATTGGATGTAAGCTCTATAATTGTTGCCACCGGGTTTACCCCCTTCCAGGCAGAGAGAAAAGGGCAGTATGGCTATGGTCGATACCCAAATGTAATAACTGGCATTGAGTTAGAAGAACAAATAAAGCTTACCGGAGGTATTAAAAGACCATCTGATGGAAAATCGCCAAAAAATATAGCCTTCATCCAATGCGTGGGGAGTCGTGATGTGCAGATGGGCAATAATTATTGCTCCCAAGTTTGTTGTGGTTATGCCATACGATCTGCCCGGTTTTTAAGAAAACATATACCTGATTCAGAAATTACGATATTCTTTATGGATTTACAAAGTTTCGGTAAAGATTTCAACCAATTCTATCAGAAAGCAAAAGATGAAATACATTTCCTTCGTGGAATGCCTGGCAATATTGAGGAATCAGAAGATAATCGTCTATTAATTAATTATGAACTAAATGAAGAAGATAAGGTTGAGAAAAAGGAGTTCGATTTAGTTGTGCTATCTGTGGGCATCACACCAAATGACGATAATAAAAAATTAGCCGAATTATTGGGAATACAACTCAATGAAGATGGCTTTTTTAAAGAATATAACTTAGAAAATCCTGTTAATAGCAGCCGACCAGGTATCTTCTTGGCAGGCACATGTGCAGGACCAAAAGATATCAGCAATTCCATAGCTCAAGCTATTGAAGCTGCAGCAGAAGCCTTTTCTACCGTGGAGAAGAGATAATATGGAGGAAAAAAATAAAATCGGTATAATACTTTGCAATTGCGGTAATAGCCTAACTAAAAAGCTCGACTGGAATAAACTAACCAAAGCTATCAAAGATAAAAAAGAAATATTAACTATTGAAGAAACGTCATGGTTTTGCCAACCTGAAGAGCAAAAGAAAATTCTCTCCAAAATCAAAGAAAAGGGAGGAGAAAAAATAATTGTAATTGGATGTTCACCCAAATTATATGAAGAGAAACTAACAGAAATCATGAAAGAATTGGAGCTAAATCCTCAACTCTTGGTTGGCTGTAATCTCAGAGAGCATATCATCTGGCCAAGTGGTAATAAAGTAAAAACCATTGAAGATATTCTTCCAGCTATTGAATCTTCCATTGCTCGAGCAACTGCATTAGAAGCAATCGAAGAAGAAGAGCTTCCAATAAATCAGCAGGTATTGATTATTGGAGGAGGAATTGCCGGTATGCAAACCGCTCTGGAGCTCTCAGCACTGGGAATAAAGTCAATGATTATTGAAAGGGAAGAAAAAGTAGGCGGAAAAATACTCAAACTGAATTCCTTTTATGAGAGCGATATGAATCCTGGTGAATTCATTAATAGCAAAATAGATGAGGTTAAAAATAACGAAAATATCCAGGTTTTGACTCAGGCAGAAGTAATAAAATTGGGAGGATATCCGGGTAATTTTACTGCTACTATAAGCCAGTCAGAAGAAAAAAGAGAAATAAATGCTGGGGCTGTAGTAGTAGCTACAGGTTATCAACTACTATTTCCTGATGATTTATACCATATAGCTTTGTCAGAAAAAGTAATTACCCAATTTCAATTGGAAGAAATACTAAAAAACCCAGAAAACAATCCACTCTTAAAACAACTTAAGGAGAAAAGCCTGGTAATCTTTTTAACAGGAATGATTGGCGAAGACAGTAAGCTCACAACGGCAGCAACCATTAAAAACGCCCTTTTATTAAAAGAAAAATATAACTGTCATATTTTTATTGCAAGTCAGCAGGTAAAAGTCGCATCTCAGCCCTTAGAAAGAATGTACCGACAAGCCAGAGAAAAGGGTATTATATTTTTCAAATACACCCATCAGTATCCAATATTACAGAGCTCAAATTCCAAACCTGTTATCACGCTTTCTGACCCTCTGTTGAGCAGTAGTGACGTAAAAAATCCTAAAATAAAAATCCCTTGTGATCTCTTAATACTAGAAGAAAAACTTATTCCTGATTTAAATGCAGCATATATTTTGCATTGGCTTGGTATTGATACTGATTCACGCGGCTTTTTCCAAAGAGAAAATGTCAATTTGTTACCCACAGACTCAAATATTAAAGGTGTATATGTTGTTGGCAGCGCCCGAAACACTATGAGCATACCAGAAGTATTAGCAGATTCCAGTAGCGCAGCTTTAGATATATATCGTTATCTATCGCAAGAAACGCAGTTAGTTACAAAATCCAAAGCAGTTATAAATAAAGGCCTGTGCGCTTTATGTCTTACTTGTATTCGCCATTGTCCGCATGGTGCCATAAGCTATGATAGAGCTGCTGTAATTATTGAAGCTTCATGCCAGGGTTGCGGCATTTGCGCCAGTGAATGCCCTGCTTCAGCTATAGAGATAAGAAATTATACCTCTAACCAAATGATGGTTGAAATGGAGAATCTTTAAACAAAAACAAGGAGATGTGAAACTTTGGAGAAATATGACATAGCCGTAATAGGAGCTGGCCCTGGAGGTTACGTTGCAGCCATTCGAGCTGCACAGCTTGGTGCAAATGCATGTGTTATCGAAAAAGATAAAGTTGGAGGCGTATGCCTAAACCGTGGTTGCATCCCCACAAAAGCTCTTATCGCCTCATCTGAAGCTTTTAATAAAATGAAACATGCTACTAAATACGGTATTGTTATTAATGGAACGATAGAAGCAAACTGGCCGCAGATGTTAGAGCGAAAGAAAAATGTGGTGGATATCATGGTTAGAGGTATTAACACGCTTTTCAAAAGCTATGGTGTGACGTTAAATAAAGGTGTGGCTACCTTATTAGACAAAAATATCTTAGCAATTAAAACTGATGGAGCCGAGAAAAAAATTGAAGCTGATAAGATTATAATAGCTACAGGTTCAAGACCAGCAAGTCTTCCCACCTTTCCTATTGACGGCGAAAAAATAATATCAAGCAATGAAGCATTAGAATTACCAGAAGTGCCCAAAAGCCTTCTCATTATAGGAGCTGGAGCCATTGGCTGCGAATTTGCTTTTATTCTCAGCTCCATAGGTTGTCAAATTACCATAGTAGAAATGCTACCGCATGCCGTACCCCTTGAAGATGAAGATATATCTATACTTCTCGAACGAGAACTCAAAAAAGCAAAGATACGCTTAATAACCAGCCAGAAAGTAGCTTCTACACAGCAAAGAGACGATGGGATGATGGTCTCCACCTTAGAAAACGGTGAAGAAATAGTAACAGAGAAGATTTTAGTATCCATTGGCAGAAGTCTTAATATAGAAGATTTGGGTCTGGAGAAAGTAGGCATAAAACAAACCGCTCGGGGAGCCATTGAAGTAAATGAACAGATGGAGACTACTGTTGAAGGTATTTATGCCATCGGCGATGTAGTAGGAGGAGCCTTACTGGCATATATTGCCTCCAAAGAAGGTTTAGTAGCAGCAGAAAATGCTATGGGAGGAAATGTAAAGATGGATTACAATGTAAACCCGGTAACCATCTTCACCCATCCAGAAATTGGAAGTGTGGGCTTAAAAGAACAAGAGGCAAAAGAAAAAGGAATTAGCTATCATATTGGTCGCTTTCCCTTTAGAGCCTTAGGAAAAGCTCACGCTTTAGGAGAAATTGCTGGGGAAGTAAAACTTATCGCTGATGCATCAACTGATAAACTCTTGGGAGCTCATATTATTGGACCACATGCTACTGATCTTATTCATCAAGCAGCATTAGCTTTAAAAGAGGGTTTAACTTCCTCAGAACTTGGGGATATGATTCACTCACATCCCACCTTATCTGAGGCCATAATGGAAGCAGCTCACGATATTCATAATATGTCAATACATCAGCTTAAAAAATAGCAAGGAAATCCCATGAAAGAAGAAAAGCTCACAGTTGAAAATAAAAAAGAAAGTAAAAGCGCAGCAAAAGAATTTACACCAAAGATTATAGCCTTTTGTTGCTATCCATCAGCTTATGAATCGGCAGACATGGCAGGAATGATGAGGCTTAATTTCCCTGCAGGATTGAGAATAGTAAGAGTACCCTGCTCCGGGAGAGTTGACCTCCTATATATCCTTAAAGCCTTTGAAATGGGATTTGACGGAGTAATGATAATGGCCTGTCACGAAGATGCATGCAAGTACTTAAGCGGAAATTACCGGGCAAGAAAACGAGTGGAATATATTAAAGGAGTATTAGAAGAATTAGGATTAGAAAAAGAGCGAGTAGAGATTTACAATTTTGGTCCTAATATGGGCGTTACTTTCGCAGAGATGGTAAATCAAATGCACGAGACAATAAAAAATATTGGACCATCACCCTTAAAATAAATTATGAATATAAACACAATCCCTTTGGAGTAGAATAAAATGGCAGAAATCGAATTAGATTTCAAAAAAAGACTTGAAAATATAATAAGTGGAGAGTTGTATAAACGTTGCTTTCAGTGTGGAGCTTGCGTAGCTGATTGCCCAGCAGCTCGATACTCCAATGGTAAATTCAATCCACGAGTAATTATGCAAAATACCTCTCTGGGTCTCGAAGGCCTTCTTGAAGCCACAGAATCAGTCATTTGGCTATGTACTAATTGTTATACCTGCTATGACCGTTGCCCCCAGGATGTGAGACCTATCGAAGTTATTTTAGCCATAAAAAACTATCTGGGCCAAATAGGACGGGCACCCGATGAAGTAGCAAAAATATCGGAAGCCTTTAAAAGCACGGGAAGAACTGTAGCCGTCACCAATGCCATAAATCGAAGGAGAGAAAACCTCGGCTTGGAACCTTTAAAACCAATTAATATGGAAGAAATTAATAAGCTTATCTAATAAGGGGAATTAACATGGCTCAGCCATACAAAAGATATGCCTTCTTTTGGGGTTGCATGATTCAGGGTAAGTATCCCCAATTCGAAGCAGCTTTGAGGAAGACAATGCCTAATTTAGGTGTAGAGATAGTTGATTTTGATGAATTTAGCTGCTGCCCTGACCCAATATTTTTCAAAGCAACCGATAAAAGATTATGGGCCGTTGTAGCAGCTCGTAATCTTGCTATCGCCGAAAAAGAAGGACTGGATATAATTACCGCTTGCAGCGGATGTACTGCTACCCTAAAAGAGGTTCATCATTTACTCCAAGAAGAGCCAGAACTAAAAAAGGAAATAAATAAAGAACTCAAAAAAATTAACCGAAAAATAGACGGTACCCAACAGGTAAAACACATAATTCCCTTCTTAAGGGATGACATAGGAATAGAAAAAGTAAAAGAGAGTGTCGTTAAACCTTTAAAAGAATTAAAGGTCGGAGTACACTACGGCTGTCATCTCCTGCGGCCAAACAAAGTTATGAAGGTAGATGATCCAGACTACCCGGAAGTAATGGAGAACTTCATTTCAATCCTGGGAGCTACTGTAGTACCACATAAAACCACTAATCTATGCTGCGGAAAATCCTGCCTGGATACTGACATCCGAGCTGATATGACCTCCGATGTGCTTGACTCCCTGATTAAAACCGGTGTTGACTGTATGGGACTTATCTGTCCCTCATGCTTTGATGAATTTGATGTGGGTCAAATGACCTTAAGAAGAAAATTTGATAAGGATTTTAATCTGCCAATAATCTTTTATTTCCAACTCCTCGGTTTAGCGCAAGGATTTACAGCAGAGGAGATGGGGATGAATTTACATAAAATAAAACTCGAATCAGTATTAAATAAAATTTAGGAGGATAACGCTTTGCAGGGAAGTGTTCTAATCATAGGCGCAGGTATTGCAGGAATACAAGCAGCCTTAGATTTGGCTGATAAAGGGGTAAAGGTCTATTTGCTCGATAAAAACAGCTACATCGGTGGCCGTATGACACAGCTCAATAAGACCTACCCTACTAATGACTGCGCTATCTGAATATTGTCGCCAAAACTTAATGATGTCGGTCGACATCCAAACATCGAGATCCTGGTAAACAGCAAACTTGTTTCTCTGCAGGGAAAAGCTGGCAATTTCCAGGCAAAAATCATAAAACACCATGGCTACATAAATGAAAAAGAATGCACAGGATGTAGCGATTGCGCTCAAGCTTGTCCCGTGGAAGTACCAAATGAATTCGAATTGGGTTTAAATAAACGAAAAGCCGTATTCCGAGCTTTTGATCAAGCAGTTCCAAATATTTTTAGAATTGATAAACGAGGGGTTTCACCTTGTCGAGTAGCCTGTCCAGCAGATGTTAATGCCCATGCTTATGTCGCACTTATAGCACAGGGAAAATACGAAGAAGCTTTAGAAATAGTAAGACAAGAAAATCCCTTCCCTGCAGTATGCGGAAGAATCTGCACTCATCCTTGCGAAAGCGATTGCACCCGCAACGAAGTTGATGAACCGCTTGCCATCTGCATGCTCAAGAGATTTGTTGCTGATTACGAAAGAGAATCAATTAGCAAAGGAAAGAGCAAAGGTGCACCACTGCCAGAAATTAAAGAGAAAAAGGAAGACAAAGTTGCCATTGTTGGCTCAGGACCAGCTGGACTTACTGCGGCTTATTATTTGGCTATTGAAGGATACCAGGTTACCGTATTTGAAGCATTATCCGTGGTTGGCGGTATGCTTTACACCGGTATTCCTGCTTTCAGATTACCGAGAGAGATAATTGAGGCAGATGTAGAACGTATCCGCAAATTAGGTGTTGAAATTAAAACCAATACAACCATAGGGAAAGAACTAACCCTGGAAGAGCTCAAAAATCAAGGTTATAAAGCTGTTTTCATTGCAATAGGCGCTCACCAAGGTTTAAAACTGGGCGTTCCGGGAGAAGACGACCATGAAGGCCTTCTTGATTGCCTCACTTTCCTTCGCCAGGTAAATTTAGGCGACAAAACCAAACCTGGTAATAAAGTCATTGTTATTGGTGGAGGAAATTCTGCCATCGACTCAGCACGAACAGCACTACGCCTCGGCTGTGAAGAAGTACATATCCTTTATCGTCGTTCAAGAAAAGAGATGCCGGCTTACGAAGAAGAAGTGGAAGAAGCTGAACATGAAGGCGTACAAATCCATTATTTAGCTGCTCCCGTTAAAATATTAGGCAAAAAGGGTAAAGTAACAGGAATGGAATGCATTAAAATGAAGCTCGGAGAACCCGATGCCAGCGGTAGACGTCGACCCCTTCCTATAGAAGGAAGCGAATTTACTATAGAGGCTGATTGCATCATACCTGCTATTAGCCAGCAACCTGACCTTGCACCCTTTGGCGAGGATCACACTTTCAAATTAACAAGATGGAATACTTTTGAAGTAGACCCCAATACCTTGCAGATCAATATACCAGGTATTTATGCAGGGGGTGATGCCGTCTCCGGTCCAGCAACAGTAATAGAAGCAATAGCTGCTGGCAAGAAAGCTGCTCGATCAATAGGCCGTTATCTAAGAGGAGAGCCTCCTATTCAGGATGTTGAAGAAACTGCACCGATAGCAAAACCCATAATAGATAAGAAAACCGCAAAAAGTGCTCGTCGTAAAGGAACTACTGTTTCGCTGGAAAAAAGAAAAGGCAGCTTCGATGAGGCTAACTTAGGCTTTACCGAGGAAGAAGCAAAAGCAGAGGCTGCTCGATGTTTAAATTGTTCTGTCTGCTGTGAATGCCTTCAATGTGAAGTAGCATGCCAGAAAGGTGCTATAGACCATAGCATGGCAAAAGAAAGTATTATAGATTTAGATAGCAATGCTATTATTGTCGCCACCGGTTTTGAAATGTTCGATCCGACACCTCTTTCTGCTTACGGCTATGGACGATTAAAAAATGTAGTAACATCAATGGAGTATGAAAGACTCGAATCCGCATCCGGACCAACAAGTGGACATCTTATCAGACCATCTGATGGTAAAGAACCTAAAGAGATCGCTTTTATCCAGTGTGTTGGTTCACGAGACACCGGAAACTACAGCTTTTGCTCCTCTGTCTGCTGTATGCATGCTACAAAGCAAGCCATTCTGGCCTCGGAACATTACCCCGACTGTAAATGCCATATTTTCTATACCGAGCTGAGAGCTTTCGGCAAAGGTTTTCATGAATACACACAAAGAGCAAAAAAAGATTATGGAGTTAACTATATAAGAAGTAGGGTTCCTAAAATAACCGAAGATGAAAATAGCAATCCCATCATCTGGTATGAAGACACTACCACCAGAAAAGTAGCACAAAAAAAAGTCAATCTCGTGGTACTTAATGTGAGCCTCATACCCCACAGCGATGTTTGGGAGCTTGCAGGTATTCTGGGAGTAAAATTGGATGAAAATAATTTCTTTGAGACCAAGCCAGAAGATCCAATTAGCCTCAGTAAAGAAGGTATCTATGTCTGCGGTTATTGCCAGGAACCAAAAGACATACCAGAATCAGTAGCTCAGGCTAGCGCCGCTGCCAGTGGGGCTACTGAAATAATATTCAGGGAAGCACTATGGAAGAAACAAGGATAGGAGTATTCGTCTGCCATTGTGGCACTAATATCGGAGGATTCCTGGACGTACCTAAGCTAAAAGAGTACGCAGAAAGTTTACCAGGAGTAACTTATGCCGAGGAAAATTTATATACCTGCTCAGAAACCGGCCTATCTCAGATAAAGAATGGAATAAAGGAACATAATCTCAATCGAGTAGTAGTAGCATCTTGCACTCCAAGAACCCACGAACCCACCTTCCGCAGCGCTTGTAAGGAAGCAGGTTTAAATCCTTTCTTATTCGAATTCGTTAATATTAGAGAACAATGCTCCTGGGTGCATATGAAGGATAAGAAAAGAGCCCAGGAGAAAGCAAAAGACCTCATACGCATGGGAGTAGCAAAAAGCGCCTTCCTGCAGCCATTAGAGGAAATAACCGCGGAGGTTAGACCAGAAAGTCTTGTCATTGGCGGTGGAATTGCTGGTATGTCCGCTACCCTTGCACTTGGAAGAATGGGTTTTAAGGTTTGGCTAATTGAAAAAGAAGCACAGTTAGGAGGTATGCTCCGTCACATATATAAACTATATCCAGGAAATATTGAGGCTTCCCTTTTATTAGAAGACAGAATAAAAGAGATAAACGAAAACCCTAATATACAAGTGCTCACCTCCTCTGAAGTAACAGATGTCCAGGGATTTATAGGAAATTATGAAGCAACCATAAAAACAGGTGAGGAGGAAAGGAAATTAGATGTCGGCACCATTATTGTGGCTACAGGAGCTAAGCTATTTATTCCAGAAGGTATGTATGGCTATAATGGAAAAAATGTAATAACCCATCTGGACCTGGAAAAAATTTTAAAAGAAAAAAAATTAGACGCAGAAAAAATTGTTATGATCCAATGCGTTGGCTCCAGAATACCAGAGAGAGATTATTGCTCAAAAATCTGCTGCATGAATTCAATAAAAAATGCTTTGCTCATAAAAGAGGCATATCCAGATACATCTGTCTCTATACTCTACAGGGATATGCAAACCTATGGTACTCGCTATGAGCAATATTATACAGAAACTCGCAATAAAGGCGTTATGTTCATTAGATACGACTTAGATAGACCTCCTGAAGTGGAGGACAATGCAGTAAAAGTATATGACCAACTAATAGGAAAAGAATTAGAGCTACCTTATGATCTTCTCGTTCTATCCACACCATTACAAGCTGATGAAAAAGCTGCGGAATTAGGTCAGATACTGAGAGTACCTGTAGATAATTATAAATTCTTCTTAGAAGCTCATGTAAAGCTGAGACCGATAGACTTCTCAACAGATGGTATATTTGTTGCAGGATGCGCTCGAGGACCAGTTGATTTTGGAGAATCCATATCTCAGGGTTACGGAGCGGCATCCCGAGCTTCCATCCCTATGACCAACAAATCAGTTAATGTAGAGCCCACAATCTCCCAGGTTGATGAAAATATTTGTCGAAGCTGTGGGCGTTGCGTTGATGTGTGCGAATATCATGCCCCAGAATTAGTAAAATTAGAGACCGGTCGAACAGTAGCCCGTATTAACCCAGCAGTCTGTAAAGGATGTGGTACTTGTTGTGCCGCATGTCCTAGCGGTGCTATTACCGCTTTTCATTTTACCGATGCCCAGATTGAGGCTATGATAACTGCAAGCTCCTCAAAATATATCTTAAAAGAAAAAGCAAAAGAGGATAAAAAATGAAATCCTTTGAGCCTCGAATAATTCTTTTTGCTTGCCAATCGTGTTATCAAACCGCAGATGCAGCTGGTGAATCGAGGTTTCAATATCCAGCAAATATCGAAATTATCAAGCTAATGTGTACCGGTAGGGTTACCCCTACGTTTATATTTAAAAGTTTCGATAGTGGGGCAGATGGAGTATTAATAGCTGGCTGTCCACCGGGTCATTGCAACTTCTCCTCAGGGAACCAGCAGTGCCAGAAAGTAGTTGAGAAAAGCAAGCAGTTAATGGAGCTCTTAGGGTTGGATACACAGAGGCTTGAAACTCAATGGTTTTCGGCTGCTGAAGGTTTAAAGTTTAGTCAGACGATGAGCCAATTTACTGAAAAAATAAAAAAAATAGGCCCAAGCCCATTAAAGAGAAAACAATAATGAGTTTAGAAAAAGCTGCCAAAGATACTAATATACTACGATGCTTGGAGTGCAAAGAATGTTGGGATTTTTGCACAGTTGCCAAAACCAATCCAGCTTTTTCTCCAAGCAGTTTGGTACGTGATGTGCTTTTTCACTTTGACGATGCGACATTGAGTACCACAGGTCTCTGGAGTTGTCTCACCTGTGGACGATGCGAACAACATTGTCCCTATGGCGTAAAATTTACAGAATTTGTTAAGCAAGCACGAATTGAAGCCTTCAAGAAAGGGAAAAGACCCTTATATTCACACCATGGACTCTTACAAACCATTATGAGTCTGATGACAAAAAATATAAATCAGAATAGAACAGGTTGGCTGGACAAGGGATTGAAAACAAGCGAAAATGGTGAATACTTCTATTTTACTGGATGTCTCCCTTATTTTGAAATAATTTTTGATGACTTAAAAGTACCCAGTTTAGATATAGCCAGAAATACCATAGCTATTTTAAACCATATGGGAATTGAGCCCATTGTAAGCCAAGGAGAGAAATGCTGTGGTCATGACCTCCTCTGGTCGGGAGACTGGGAAGGTTTTAAAAAATTAGCAGTTCAAAATCTCAAGCTCATAAAAGAAAGTGGCGCTAAAAAAGTAATATTTAGCTGTCCTGAATGTTACAAGACCTTCAAAGAAGATTACCTTTATATTGCACCTACCCTTCCCTTCCAGACAATGCATTTGGCAGAATTAGTAGCAGAAAAAGCTCGCTCAGGAGAGCTATCGTTGCATAAGGTTCCATTACAAGCAACCTATCAGGATCCCTGTAGGTTAGGGAAATTAAACATCTATCAGCAACCACGAGATATACTTAACGCTATTCCTGAGCTTGAATTTAAAGAAATGGAGAGGAATAAAGAAGAATCACTGTGCTGCGGTACTAATTCCTGGATAAATTGTATGAGCTGCAATAGGCAAACACAATTTGCCAGACTGGAAGAAGCTCAACGAACCGGTGCACAAACTCTTATTACAAGCTGTCCCAAATGTCAGATACATTTTCGTTGTGCTCTTTCCAGTACTGATATAACAATGAACATTAATATAGAAGATATTACCAGCATAATTAGCAGGTCATTGTTAAACCCACAGGAGGAAAAATAAATATGAGCCAGGGAAAAGAGTTTGAACCTCAAATACTGGCATTCCTATGTAATTGGTGAGCTTACGCTGCTGCAGACTTGGCAGGAGTGTCAAGAAGACAATATATGACTAATATAAGAATTATTAGAGTTATGTGCTCCGGAAGAGTTGATCCCTTAATGGTTGTAGAAGCCTTTCTACACGGAAAAGATGGTGTTGCAGTTATTGGATGTAATTTAGGAGAGTGCCATTATATCGCGGGTAACTATCATGCCAAAGCTCGAATGCATCGGTTGCGCAAACTCCTAAAAAGCGTTGTAGGGCTCTCACCTGAAAGATTGTTCAACGATTGGGTATCAACCGCTGAGGATCAAAAATTAATAGGCTTTTTAGGTCAGTTTTACGAAAGACTAAAGCAGTTAGGTCCTCTGGGCAAAGAGACAGGATTTGGTGCTTCTGAGCTTAAAAACAGGATGGAGATTTTAAAAACGATGCTGCAAAATGAAAGAATACGATGGCTAATCAGCAAAGAAATAGACCTGGTTAGTGAGCAGAATGTCTATGGGGAAAAAATACCTGAGGAAACATATGATGAAATAATAGATGATGCTTTCCAAGCAGAGTTCAGACGCCATAAAATTCTACAATGTTTGAAGGAAAAACCTCAGTCAACTGAGGAAATCTCACGAAAAATAGAGCTCCCCCAAGATAAAGTATTGGAAGAAATTGTTGTGTTATGGAAAGAAGGGAGCGTGCTTTTAGATAATACAGAAGGTTCAACCCCAATATATAAAGAAGCAAGGAGCGAATAAATTGCCCAAAAAGGATGAAAAAATAGGTGCAGTATTAGTTGTAGGTGGCGGTATTGGCGGTATGGAAACATCCATTAATTTAGCCAATTCCGGATTCTATGTTTATCTCCTGGATAAAAGCACCAGCATTGGTGGAATTATGGCACAATTAGACAAAACCTTTCCCACCAACGACTGCGCAATGTGTACCATCGCACCTCGTTTAGTAGAAGTGGGCAGCCATCTAAACATCGAAAAACTGACTTATTCAGAACTTGAAGACGTCAGAGGAAAAGCTGGAAACTTTGAGGTGACAATCAAAAGAAAAAGCAGATACATTGACGAGGATAAGTGCACAGGCTGCGGCATCTGTGCTCAGCGATGTCCGGTCGAAGCCATTGATCAATACAATGAGGGACGATCAAAACGTAGAGCATCCTATCTATTATATCCGCAAGCCATCCCTATGGTTTATACCATCGATAGGGAAAAATGCATTGGCTGCGGGCTATGCAGCAATGTCTGTGGAGTTGATGCCGTCAATTATAGCTTAGAAGACAAAGAAATAAAATTACATGTTGGAGCTATCATAGCAGCACCCGGATTTGAGCTTTTTGACCCACATTTAAGAGGAGAGTTTGGCTATGGCCGCTATAAAAATGTGCTATCGAGTCTCGACATTGAACGCATAATGAGTGCATCAGGTCCTTATCGAGCCAATATCTTGCGACCTTCTGATGGTGAAATACCTCACAAAATTGCCTGGATACAATGTGTGGGATCCCGAGAAGCAGATATAAATTATTGTTCTTCGGTCTGCTGCATGTATGCTACTAAACATGCTACCATAGCAAAAGAGCATCATCCCGAAACAGAATGCCATATATTTTATATTGACCTCAGAGCTTTTAGCAAAGGTTTCGACGCCTTCTGTGAGAGAGCTAAAGCAGCAGGGATAAAATATATTCGGTGCCGACCATCATCTATTAAAGAAAAAGCAGGCAGTAAAAATCTAATGATCAAATACCAGAATGAAGAGGGGGAAGTTGTAGAAGATGAATATAATTTAGTCGTCCTCTCCTGCGGTTTACAACCAAGAAAGGATGTAATAGAGCTCAGCGAAAAATTAGGAATAGACCTCAATGAATTCAACTTCTGCAAAACCGAAAGATTTACTCCCTTGGAAAGCACTCGTAAAGGTGTCTTTGTTTGTGGGCCCTTTACCGAACCAAAAGATATCCCAGAAACTGTTATTCAAGCTATCGGCTCAGCTTCAAAGGTGATGGGGCTCTTATCTTCAGAGCGAGGAAAACTCATAAAGGAAAAAAAATATCCGGAAGAAAAGGATATTTCAGGACAAGAACCGAGAATAGGTGTTTTTGTATGCCACTGCGGTACTAATATAGGAAGCGTAATAGACGTACCTGCTGTAGCAGAATTTGCAAAAACCCTGCCCGATGTGGTACATGCAGAAGATAATCTTTACACCTGCTCCACTGATACCCAGGAAAGAATAAAAAACATGATAGAAGAACATAATCTGAACCGCATTATAGTTGCCTCCTGCACACCAAGAACACACGAATCCCTCTTCCAGAATACCATCAGAGAAGCTGGATTAAATCCTTATCTTTTCGAAATGGCTAATATCCGTGATCAATGCTCCTGGGTACACAGCTATGAACCTGAAAAAGCCAAAGAAAAAGCTGAGAAGCTTATTCAGGGCGCAGTAGCCAAAGCCCACTATTTACAACCACTTTATAAAATATCATTATCACTGGTAAAGGATGCTCTCGTTATAGGAGGAGGCCTTGCAGGAATGACAGCCGCTCTCGACCTTGCTGAACAAGGCTACATTGTACATTTGATAGAAAAAGAGAAAGAACTTGGAGGAAACCTGCGCAAACTTCATCGCATAATTACCGGTGAGGACCCACAAAAGTTGCTTAAAGAATTGACACAAAAAGTTAAGAAAAATAAAAATATCAAATTGCACCTCAAAACTCAATTAAAAACATTTTCCGGCACAGTAGGAAATTTTCACGCCACATTAGAAACGGATAAAGGGAAAAAAGAAGAAATTGACATGGGCGTAGTAATCATAGCTACCGGAGCTGAAGAATACAAAGGCATAGAATACCTCCATGGAGAAGACGAAGGGGTATTAAGCCAGCTCGAACTTGAAGAACTCATGCACACAGACAAAAAAAAGATAGAACAGCTCAAAGAAGTTGTAATGATACAATGCGTTGGCTCCAGAGATGAAGAACATCCTTATTGCAGCCGAATTTGCTGTACAGAAGCAACGAAAAACGCATTGGCAATAAAAGAAATAAATCCGAATGCACGCATTTATATCCTCTATCGTGATATACGCACCTATGGATTTAAAGAGCAATACTATAGATTGGCTCGAGAAAATGGAGTTATTTATCTCCGTTATGACGAAGATGATAAGCCTGAGGTAACTAATGAAAGTGGCATCCTGGAAGTAAAAGTTAAGGAGCAAATGCTCAACCAAACAATTGTGATTAAGCCTGACCTTTTAGTTCTTAGCATGGCCACCCGACCGCACCCAACTAACAGCGAGCTTTCCAAACTTATCAAGCTCCCCTTAGATGCTGATGGTTTCTTCTTAGAAGCCCATGTAAAACTTCGGCCAGTAGATTTTGCCTCCGATGGTATCTTTCTCTGTGGATTAGCTCATTACCCCAAATTCACTGACGAGACCATAGCACAAGCAAGTGCAGCAGTAGCGAGAGCCAATCAGATTTTATCCAAAGATCACCTAACTGTAGGCGGTCAGGTATCAGTAGTAGACGAAAATCTCTGTGCTGCTTGCTTAACCTGTATAAGAGTTTGTGCATATGACGTGCCGAGAATTAAAGATGGAGTGGCATATATAGAAATATCTGAATGCCAGGGTTGTGGCACCTGTGCTGATGCCTGCCCGGCCAATGCCATCCAGCTGCTCCATGTTACTGATAGAGAAATAATAGCCAAAACAAGAGAACTATTAGCTGAGAGAAAATAAAAATGGAAGAATTTAAGCCTGAAATTATAGCCTTTTGCTGTCATTATTGTGCCTACGCTGCAGCCGACTTAGCCGGCTCCATGAGAATTCAATACCCTGATTCCGTGCGAATAATTAAAGTTCCATGCTCCGGCAAGATAGATATGAATTACATCCTCAATGCCTTTGAGGCGGGTGCTGATGGCGTCTTCGTGGCTGGGTGAATGGAGGGAGAATGTCATTACCTGGAAGGTAATTTCAGAGCAAAAAGTAGAGTAGGCAGAGCTAAGAAGCTTTTACAGGAGCTTGGTTTAGAACCTGATCGAGTGGAGATGTATAATCTTTCTTCTTCTGATGGACCGAAATTTGCAGAGATAGCTACTGAAATGACAGAAAGAATAAAGGCTTTAGGACCTAACCCAATAAAGAAAAGGGAAAAAGAAGAATGATTATCGCAGAACGTAAACCCTTTAAAGAAATCCAAGAGATGCTGGCCGATTATGATAAAATATTACTAGTCGGTTGTGGCACATGTGTTACCGTTTGTTATGCTGGTGGCAAAAAAGAAACAGCAGTATTAGCTTCCCAGCTAAGAATCGCTCGAAAATTGCAAGGGAAAAAAATCGAGACCGTAGAAGCGATTATAGAGCGGCAATGCGAATGGGAATTTGTAGAAGAACTCAAAGAAAAAGCCGAAGAATGCCAGGCTATTTTATCCTTGGGATGTGGTGCAGGAGTTAATACTTTAGCCGAACGATTCAAAGATATTCCTGTGCTTCCTGCTCTAAATACACGCTTTATCGGAATTCCTCAAGAACAAGGTATATGGGAAGAAAAATGTGTCGCCTGCGGAAACTGCATCCTCCACCTAACGGGAGGCATCTGCCCTGTTGCTCGTTGCTCCAAGGGGCTCGTTAATGGTCCTTGCGAAGGCTCTCGAGAAGGAAAATGTGAAGTCGACCCCTCTCTTGATTGCGTGTGGCAGATCATTTATGATCGACTCAAAGCCCTTGGCAGGCTTAGTGATTTAGAAAAAATAATACCTTTAAGAGATTGGTCAAAAAGCGCCGAAGGAGGTTTTAGAAAGTTTAGCAGGGAGGATATGACATTATGAAAACAAATTCAAATCTGAAAAAGCTCTTAGAAAAAGGCGAATTTATTGTTACTGCAGAAATAGGTCTACCTGTTAGTGCTAATACCGAAACCCTAAAAAAGAACGTCGAAAAAATTAAAGGAAAAGTACATGCAGTTATTGCAAGCGATGGAAAAAATGCAGGTGTTCATATATCAAATCTTGCCGCAGCAATCCTCCTGCAGCAACACAATATAGAACCAATTCTGGAAATAAGTTGTCGCGACCGCAATAGAATTGCCATTCAGAGCGAGGTACTGGGAGCAGCAAGTTTAGGCATAAATAATATTCTATGTACCGCCGGCGATCACCAAAAACTGGGGCCATTCCCTCAGAGCAAACATTGCTATGACCTTGACAGCACACAAGAAATAATGATGCTTAAGCAATTACGTGATGAAAAAAAGCTTTCTAATGGGCAAGAATTAAACGAAAGCCCTTCTATACTTATTGGCACAGAAGATAATCCTTTCAGCGATCCATTAGAGCTACGTATTATCCTGCTGAAAAAGAAAATAAAGAGTGGTGCAGACTTTATTATTGCCAGGCCAGTTTTCGACACCAGCAAATTCTCTGAATGGATTAAAGCGTTAGAGAGTAACGGAGTTACAGAAAATGTGCCCCTTATCGTATCCGTTCTTCCCTTGAAATCAAAAGAGATGGCTCAAAAAATTAAAGAAAGACCAGGATATTATCTACCAGATACCATCTTTAATCGGATAGAAAAAGCTTCCGATGCCCAGGCCGAAGGTATAAAAATAGCTAAAGATATCATAAATAAAGTAAAAGGGCTTAAAGGAGTAAAGGGAATTAACATAATTGCTATTGATAATGAAGACGCAGTAGCAGCTTTAGCATAGGGGAAGGAACAATTCCCCTGGCCTACTGCATTAAAAATAAAAATCAGGAGAAATAAATGGAGCTTCATCTGAGCGGTAAAAATTACGACCCTGATTTCCTTCAAAAAATTGAGAAGGAAAGCGGACAAAATGTCAATCTTTGCTTTCAGTGTAAAAAATGCACCGCTGGCTGCCCAGCAGTATGGGCTATGGATTTAACACCCACACAAATAATCCATGCAGCTCGGTTGGGATTAAAAGACCTGGTTTTCAATAGCAAAACCATATGGTTTTGCCTATCATGCGAAACCTGTACCACCCGATGTCCGCAGGATGTCGATATTGCCAAGGTAATGGATGCCGCTCGGATATTAGCCCAAAAAGAAAAAGTAAAGCCAAAAGTGCCAGAAGTGGTAGCTTTTTACAAATCGTCTATTGGAGCCATACAGCGTTTTGGTCGTATATACGAATTAGGTTTAATCGGAGAGCTTAAGTTGAGAACCAGGAATTTTTTTCAAGACCTGGCATTAGGGATGAGAATGTTCCGCAAAAGAAAGCTTAAGATTTTTCCCAAATGGGTGAATATATTAGCTGTTAATAAAATGCTCTTCAAAATCAAGAAAATGGAGAAAGCCAAGAAATGAAATATGCATACTATCCAGGCTGCTCACTACATTCGACGGCTTCTGAGTACGATATTTCCTTCCGGGCAGTCTGCAAAAAATTGGGTATAGAGCTGTTAGAAATGCCGAAATGGATCTGCTGTGGTACTACCCCAGCCCATTCAACCTCCCGGCTGCTTTCAGTATCTCTTCCGGTAAAAAATATGATAATTGCCGAACGAATGAATTTAGATGAGATAATAATACCATGTGCATCCTGCTTTTCTCGTTTCAAATTTGCACAATATGAGATTGAAAAAGATCCGGATATTCTCTACGAAGTTACTAAGGCCATTGGCGAGCACTTTAGCAATAAATTACAGGTAGTCCATCCTCTTGAAGTAATGCTAAATAAAATTGGTGAAGAAAAAATCAGGTCATTAATAACAAAAGATATCTCCGGCATGAAAATTGCCTGCTACTATGGTTGTTTGCTTACCAGACCTCCCGAGGTAACTAAACTCGACGACTGTGAATATCCGATGATCATGGATCGCGTGTTGAGAGCTGCAGGAAGTCAGACTGTTGACTGGTCCTACAAAACAGAATGCTGTGGTGCCTCCTTTTCCCTTACTATTACAGAAATGGTAGTGAGACTTACACGCAAAATCCTTCAAGACGCTAAAGATCATGGTGCAGATGCAGTAGCAGTAGCGTGTCCACTTTGTCATAGTAATCTTGATATGCGCCAATCAGATATTGAAAAGGAATACAATATCAGCCTTGGGCTTCCTATTTTCTTTTTTACGCAATTATTAGGTTTAGCTTTCGGGCTTTCACCTGAGACTTTAGCTTTACATAAGCATTTAGTAAGCCCGATGGAGCTATTAGCTAAAAACAATTTTAAATAATATTTTGTAAGGAGGATATCATGGCAACCATTGAAGAATATACTTTTCCGGATGATTTATATTATCATACCGAGCATAGCTGGGCTCGTAAAGAAGACGATGGAAAAGTAAGAATAGGCATGAACGATATGTTCCAGGGAACCGCTGGTAACATTGTTTATGTCGATCTTCCCTTTGAGGGTGATGAAGTAGAGCAAGATGAAGTATGCGGGAAAATTCAATCCAGAAAATGGATCGGCAAATTAGTTGCTCCCATCTCCGGAGAAATAGTAGAAGTGAATGAAGAATTAGAAGGAGATCCAACTCTCATCAATAATGATCCTTATGGAGGAGGATGGATTGCATTGATTGAGCCCTCAAATCTTGACGAAGATTTGAAAAAACTGATGCACGGTGAAGATAAAGTAACACCCTGGCTTAAAGCAGAATTAGAAAAAGTCAAAAAAATCGAAGAAGAGAAAAAAGAATAATACAAGGAGGTGAAGAAGGTGTCAACAGCTTCAACAAAAGAATTTATTGAAGTAAACCAGCTTGATAACAAATTTTGTGAAGAGATCGCAAAAAAACATGGTGGAGAAAGGATAGCTTACTGCTTTTCCTGTGGAACCTGCGCTGCTTCTTGCCCTGTGCGTGCGGTTGAAGAGAAATATAATCCACGCCGAATCATTCGAATGGCACTGCTGGGAATGAAAGATGAAGTATTATCAAGCGATTTTGTCTGGTTGTGCTCCTCTTGCTATAGTTGCCAGGAACGTTGTCCCCAAGGAGTTAAGATTACCGAAATAATGACAGCACTAAAAAACATAGCCATTAAAAATGGCTATATGCATCCAGGTTTGGCGCAGCAAATGGACCCGATTAGAAAATTGGGTAGAATCTATGAAATAGATGAATTTGATAATCGAAAAAGAGAAAAAGCTGGACTACCACCGGTGAAACCAAAAATAGATGTTGTTGAGAGAATATTTAAAGTAAGTGGGCTGAAAACATCCTCTGATTAGATCGGATAATATTTACTATTTGAGCAAATGAGTTATAGAGCGGAGAAATCTTGCACAGTAAATTAGTCAACAATTATAACTTCATAGAGGGAGAAGAAGAATGAAGTATGCTTTTTTCTTGGGATGTACAATCCCAGCTAGATCAAGACAATATGAAATATCTTCACGAAAGGTAGCTAAAGCTTTTGATATCGATCTGGTTGATATAGAAGATTTTTCCTGTTGCGGATTCCCAGTAAAAGCAGTTAATCAAGATACTGCTATGCTCATGGCAGCTCGTAATATTGTCTTAGCAGAAGAGAAAGGTTTAGATATTTGCGCCATGTGTAGTGCTTGTTCATCTGTTCTTACAGAAACTAATCATCTGCTAAAGACTGATCGGGAAATACGAGACAAGGTAAACAAGGGATTAAAAGAAGTGGGAGTAAGACCCTTCGATGGCACAATTGAAGTACGTCATTTCAGCCGTATTCTGTTTGAAAATGTTGGTTTAGAAA
The DNA here is from genome assembly GCA_964645975.1 of uncultured Acidobacteriota bacterium. GTDB lineage: Bacteria > Acidobacteriota > B3-B38 > Guanabaribacteriales > CAZYAF01 > CAZYAF01. Next base: position 278,756 of record CAZYAF010000001.1, on the reverse strand, counting down.
AGATAGAAAAAAAGATCAAAAATAAGCTGAAAGGGCTTAAGCTTGCTAATCATTATGGCTGTCATTATCTAAAGCCTTCGGAAGTCTTTGATGAATTTGATAATCCAGAAAACCCTCGCAGCCTCGATGAACTCATAAAGATTACTGGAGCCGAAGTAGTAGATTACAGTAACAATAAGCTTTGCTGTGGTGGAGCCGTTCTCGCTATTGATGAAAATGCGTCTTTATCTATAGCTAATGAAAAACTACATAATATCAAGGAAGCACAGGCTAATGCAATAAACCTGATCTGCCCCTTCTGCGGTGTTATGTACGATGATAACCAAAATACTATAGCAGAAAACTTTAAAGAGAGCTATGATATTCCAGTTCTCTATTACCCGCAGATTCTCGGATTAGCTTTAGGCATGGAACCAAAAGAGCTGGGATTACAATTTAACAAAATAAAGACAAAAAACTTATTACAGCAATTAGGGTTTTAAAGAGCTTTTTGCTCAGCTATTTAATTAAGATAATATTTTGGGAGGCTAAAAATAATGGAGATAATAGATAGCCAAACAAGGCAGCAAATGATAGAGTACATAGAAAAAATTAGTCAAACCTCCAGCACGAAGATCAAAAATCTTTTAGAAAAAGAAAAAGAATTCTTGGATGAGGGGAATAAACACGAGGAAAAATTTAGCCCCCGGCAATTCTATATGGCAGTTGATCCTATAATCGAAGCTGAATATCAACGCTGCAAAATTATGGAACTAACAAAAGAAACACCGTTAACATCTGAAGAAATAGCTAAGAAAATCAATATCTCTTCTGCTAAAGCATTAGATCATATAGCAGTGTTAAGGAAAAAAAATTTAATAAAACTGGAGGAATTTGAAGGAAATATACCAAAATATTTAGCTATACCAGAAGCTGAAAGCGAGGTGAAATAATGGCAAATAAAAAACAAGGAGCTGTTTTAGTAGTGGGTGGCGGTATAGGGGGGATGCAAGCTTCTCTCGACCTTGTTGAGTTAGGGTTTAAGGTATATCTATTGGAAAGCAAGTCCTGTATTGGCGGCGTAATGGCCCAATTAGATAAAACCTTTCCTACAAACGACTGCTCAATGTGTATTATGGCTCCCAAATTGGTAGAAGTTGGAAGAAATCCAAACATTGAGCTTCTCACATATTCTGAACTTGAGAAAGTCGAAGGAGAGGCAGGCAATTTTACCGTCCAAATAAGGAAGCATCCTAAGTATGTTGACCCAGAGAAATGTACTGGCTGTGGTCTTTGTGCCCAAGTTTGTCCGGTAGAGGTATTTGATAATTATAATGAAAGATTAATTCAACGAAATGCCATTTCTATCCTCTACCCTCAGGGAATTCCGGCGGTCTACTATATCGACAAAGAAATTCCCCAATGCACAGGTAACTGTCCAGCCAATACTAATGCTCGTGATTATGTAAATTTAGTCGCTGATGCACGCTTCCTCGAAGCTATACAGCTCGTAAAAGAAACTAATCCCCTACCCGCTATATGCGGTAGGATATGCCATCATCCATGCGAAGAAGCCTGTAAACGTGGATTTGCTGATACACCCATATCTATTCGACAGGTCAAGCGTTTTGCTGCTGATTACGAATTTGAAAAAGGCCTAAAAGTTGAACCAATAAAGCAAACTAAAAAAGAAAAAATTGCCATAGTAGGTTCTGGTCCAGCAGGTTTAACCGCTGCTCATGACCTGGTGAAGATGGGTTATGGAGTAACTATTTTCGAAAGTGCTTCTGAGCCAGGAGGTTGGTTACGCTACGGAATCCCAGCGTACAGGCTTCCTAAAGATGTACTAAAACAAGAAATAGACAATATTTTAGCTCTTGGTGTTGAGCTCAAAACCAATACTGAAATAAAGGAGCTAGATCCACTGTTAAAAGACTATAATACAGTTCTTTTGGCTATCGGCTTGCAAAAAGGTAAAAAACTTCCGAGAGTTCCCGGTACCGACTTAGATGGAGTTATTATTGGGATTCCTTTCTTGAGAGCCCTCAATGAAGGAAATCCAATGGAGCTTCATGGTAAAGTCTTAATCATCGGCGGTGGTAATGTGGCTATTGATTGTGCCCGCAGTGCAGTTAGACTGGGCGCCGATGATGTACATGTTGCCTGTCTTGAGTCGCGCAAAGAGATGCCAGCTCACGAATGGGAAATAGAGGAAGCATTAGAAGAAGGAATTACACTTCATTGTAGTGTTGGTCCCAAAACCATTCTGGGCAAAGATGGCAAAGTGGTGGATCTTGAGTGCCTGAGAGTGAAATCGGTTTTTGATCCTGATGGCAGATTCAATCCCAAATTTCATGAAGGAACCGAATTTAAGATGGACTGCGATATGATTATAATCGCCATCGGACAGGATGCCGATTTCACCGTAGTAGGAGATAAAATTAAAACTACACCCTGGGGCACTATTAAAGTAGATCCAGACACTATGGCCACTAATATTGATAAGGTGTTTGCCGCAGGCGATATCGTTAATGGTCCGGCCTCTGCTATCGAAGCTGTTGCCACAGGTCATTCAGCTGCTATAACGATCGATCGTTCTTTACGAAGTGAGGATCTGCTTAAAGATCGACCTCGCTTTATAAGCGTCGAGCCAGATGTGAATACAGACCAGGAAGTAGCTCGAAAAGATGTGGAAAGCGAATACCGAAAAGATATGCCCAAGATTTCATTGGAGCAAAGATTAAAGAGTTTCGATGAAATAGAGCTTCCTTATACCCAAGAATTGGTAGTAGAGGAGGCGAAGAGATGTCTTTCCTGTCGCAGATGTTTAGGGTGTGCTCTTTGTGCTGATGCTTGCGAAGCCGATGCTATTGATTTCAACCAGAAAGAAGAAACGGTTAAGCTTAATGTTGGATCAATTGTATTAACTCCTGGCTTTGATGAGTTTGATGCTAATTTAAAGCCGGAATATGGCTATGATGATTTTCCCAATGTATTAAGTAGTATTGAATTCGAACGTATACTCTCTGCTACTGGACCGTATGCTGGAACGGTTCTCAGACCAAGCGATGGTAAGGTTCCGAGAAAGATAGCCTGGTTGCAATGCGTTGGCTCCAGAGATGCAAGTGTAGGCAACGATTATTGCTCCTCCGTATGCTGTACCTATGCGGTTAAAGAAGCGGTCATTGCCAAAGAACATGTTGCTCAAGGATTAGATGCAACCATATTCTTCATGGATATGCGCACCCACGGGAAAGATTTTGATAAATATTACGAAAGAGCGGAGAATGAGCATGGAGTCAAATTCGTTCGAAGCAGAGTAGCCTATGTAGAGGAGGTGCCAGGAACGAATGACCTTCTTATTAAATATGAAGCTGAAGATGGCCAAATAAAAGAAGAAATATTTGATATCGTAGTTCTCTCAGTTGGCCTCTGTGCACCTTATGGATCAAAGCAGCTCTCAAGAAAATTGGGAATTGACTTAAACCAATATAGTTTCGCTAAAACCAACGAATCAACACCCCTTCAGACTTCTCGACCGGGCATCTATGTTGCTGGTGCTTACCAAGCACCTAAGGACATTCCGGAAACGGTGTTCCAATCCAGTGGAGCCGCTGCTGAAGCTTCTGCGCTACTGGCATCAGCTCGCGGAACCCAGGTTGTCACCAAAGAATATCCAGAAGAGCGAGATGTATCTGGAGAGGAACCTCGCATTGGCTGCTTCATCTGTCACTGTGGAATCAATATCGGTGGCTATTTAGACGTTGATGCAATCACTAACTATGCTCAATCACTGCCAAATGTGGTCTATGCTGAAAATAACATCTTTACCTGCTCTACCGATACGCAACAGAGAATGGTAGAAGCAATAAAAGAACATAATTTAAATAGAGTGATTGTAGCATCATGTACTCCACGTACACATGAGCCTCTCTTTCAGGAAACTTTGCGGGATGCTGGATTAAATCCTCACTTATTTGAAATGGCCAATATTCGTGATCAATGTTCCTGGATCCATATGAAAGAACCTGAAGAAGCAACAAATAAGGCAAAGGACCTTGTTCGGATGGCAGTGGCAAAAGCCCGACTGATCGAACCACTACCAACCTTCCATCTGGATGTAATCCAAAGTGCTCTTATAATTGGTGGTGGTTTAGCGGGTATGGTAGCGGCTGAAAAGATTGCCGAACAGGGATTCGATGCATATCTCATTGAAAAAGAAAAAGAACTTGGCGGTAATCTGCGAGAGCTTCATTATACGCTTGACGGACTTGATGTACAGGCCTTTCTGAAAGAGAAAAAAGAAAAATTAGAAAAAGATCCTAAAGTCCATATATTCACTTCCACTCAATTAGAGAACATCGAAGGTTATATTGGTAACTATGTCACCACCATAAAGCTTAATAATAAAGAAGAAAAACTGGAGCACGGCGTTATAATCGTAGCCACAGGTGCTAAGGAATCTACACCAAAAGAATACCTTTATGGAGAAGACGATAAAGTAGTTACACAGCTTGAGTTCGAGAAAAAGATTGCCGGTGGAGAAATAAAGAAGAAACAACCAAAAACCGTGGCTATGATCCAATGCGTTGGCTCTCGTGACGAAGAGCGACCATATTGCAGCCGAGTCTGCTGTGCTGATGCAATAAAGAACGCCTTGAAGATAAAGGAACAAAGCCCAGAAACAGACATTTACATCCTCTATCGAGATATCAGAACTTACGGTTTCAAAGAAATTTACTATGAAGAAGCACGGCGTAAAGGTATCAAGTTCATTCGCTATGATAAAGATGATAAACCGAAAGTATCTAAAGACAATAAGGACTTAAAAGTGGAAATTGTCGATCCAGTCCTACAAAAAGGATTACGAATCAGACCTGATTATTTAGTACTGAGCGCTGCAATAGAGCCGCGTATCAATGAAAATGAAGAGCTTTCCAAGCTGCTGAAAGTTCCATTGAATGACGAGAAATTTTTCTTAGAAGCTCATGTTAAGCTCCGTCCAGTAGATTTCGCTACGGAGGGTGTCTTTTTGGCAGGAATGGCACATAATCCAAAATCAATAGAAGAAACAATAGCGCAAGCAAGTGCTGCCGCAGCCCGAGCCGGTACGATAATCTCCAAGGATAAATACGAAGCAGAAGCAGCTATTGCAGTGGTTAACGAAGATGTATGTGATGGATGCGGCATCTGCGAACCAGTTTGCGAATATGGAGCCATCGAGATTATCACTGAAACAGCTGATGGTAAGGAGCTTAAAAAAGCGAAAGTGACAGAAGCCCTCTGTAAGGGATGTGGTGGATGTGTAGCCGCCTGTCCCAGCGGAGCTATGGAGCAAAAAGGATTCAAGAGTAGTCAAGTCCTGGCTATGATTGATGCAGCTCTGGAAGAAGTGGCTCCTTAGATTGAGATATTAATTTTAACGGAGAAAATAATGATATTATATAAGGAGGTTAGCTAGTGAGCACAGAATTTAAGCCCAAAATAATCGTTTTTTGCTGCAACTGGTGTTCCTATGCTGGAGCTGATTTAGCGGGAGTCAGCCGATTTCAAATGCCACCCCATTTCAGAGTAATAAGGGTTATGTGTTCTGCACGAGTTGATCCTGAATTCGTCTTAGAAGCAATCCAAAAAGGAGCTGATGGGATACTTGTTGCGGGCTGTCATCCTGGAGATTGTCACTATATCGGGGGTAACTACCGCACCAGAAGAAGAATGGCATTGCTTAATTTAATGTTGCAGCAATTCGGATTAAATCCCAAAAGGCTCCGTCTGGAATGGATTTCAGCAGGTGAAGCAGTAAAATTTGCCGAGGTAATTAACACTTTTACCAAAGAGATAACAGACCTTGGACCCAATCCTTATAGGAGCCAGCCTACACGGGAACAGATTACTGCTTAAAGAGAAAGGAGAAAATAAATGGCTGAAAAATTAAAGATAGCAATTGCCAGGGGTGCCACCTGTTCTGGCTGTGATGTTGAAATCGTCGATATCAATGAACGTATATTAGAAGTGTTGGAAATAGCTGAAATCGTATATGCAGCAGTTTTAATGGACACAAAACTTGAAGAAGTTGAGAACTGGCCAGATGGCTATATAGATTTGACCTTTCATCATGGTGCAATCAGAGACTCGGAAAATAAACATATTGCCGAACTCTTTCGTAAAAAGAGTAAAACCTTGATTTCCTTTGGCTCCTGTTCATGCAGTGGAGGAATTCCGGGTTTGGCTAATGTATCAAATAAAGAAGAGATCTTTAAAACTGCATATATGGATACACCGACTACGGTAAATCCAGAAAAAGTAGTGCCCCAACCTGAATGGACCGATGAACAGGGACATACAGTTACATTGCCCCGATTTTTTGATCAGGTATTCTCTTTGGATGATTTTGTAGATGTAGATTATTATCTACCTGGCTGTCCACCTTTAGTTACCCAGATAAATCAGGCATTGGATTTCATTATCAGCGGAGAGTTACCACCCAAGGGTTCAGTCCTTGCTTCGGAGAAAACCTTATGTGATGAATGCCCCAGAGAGAAAAGCGAAACTATTAACATTACCAAAATCTTTCGTCCTCATGAGATTATGCTGGATCCAGATAAGTGCTTCTTGGAACAGGGAGTTATCTGCTTAGGACCTGCAACCAGAGCAGGCTGCGAAGCTAAATGTGTTCAAGCAAATATGCCCTGTCGCGGTTGCTTAGGAGCAACAGCTTCTGCTCTTGAGCAGGGCGCAAGCATGCTGAGCGCTCTCGCTTCAGTTCTGAATATCACAGATAAGGAAACTGAAATAAGCGAAGAAGAGATTCAAAAATTGGTCTCTCAAATCAAAGACCCCTTGGGGACTTTCAATCGCTTCTCTCTCGCTAAGTCCCTTTTGAGAAGAACAGTAAAAGACAAGAAGTGAAAGGATGAATAAAATGGCAGAAAATAAAAGAGTAATACATATTGACCCAATTACCAGACTTGAGGGGCACGGGAAGATAAGCATATTCCTCAATGAAGAAGGAAATGTAGAAAAAACGTATTTCCAGGTTACTGAATTGAGAGGTTTTGAAAGGTTTTGCGTAGGTAGACCTGTAGAAGAAATGGCAAGATTAGCCCCCAGAATATGTGGTGTTTGCCCTTGGCCTCATCACTTAGCATCTGCAAAAGCACTGGACAAAGTCTTTAAGGTGGATCCTCCTCCAGCAGCAAAGAAATTGAGAGAACTGGCGTATTGCGCTCATATGCAGCACAGCCACTTAGCTCATATTTATGCTTTAGGACCAGCACCAGATTTTGTAGTAGGGCCTACAGCTCCTGCCAAAGAACGCAATCTCTGGGGAGTTATAGGAAAGGTAGGAATAGAAGTCGGTAAAGTAGTTATAAAGCATCGGTACTATGCGCAAAAAATACAGGACATGATCGGTGGCAAAACCATACATCCTGTGTTTGGTCTTCCTGGCGGTGTTTCTCATGGTATTACAGAAGAGCAGCGACAGGAAATCTTGCAGATGGCGAGAGCTCTGGTGGATTTTGCTGAGTTTACATTAAAGACTGTAGTTGATGATGTTATACTTTCCAATAAGGATTATGTGGATATAGTAACAGGAGATATTTATTACCATCAATCCTATTATCAGGGAATGGTGGATAAAAATGATAAAGTCACTTTTTACGATGGCAAACTGAAAGTAGTAGATCCCGATGGAAATGAATTTGTTAGATATGATGCAGATGAGTATCTTGACCATGTAGCAGAACATGTTGAACCCTGGTCTTATCTTAAGTTCCCTTATTTGAAAAATGTAGGTTGGAAAGGTATTGTCGGAGGAAAAGACAGCGGTATCTACCGGGTTGCTCCTTTAGCACGCTTAAACGTTGCCAGCGGAATGGCGACTCCAAAAGCTCAGGAAGCTTATGAGCGTATGTATGAGATTCTCGGCGGAAAGCCCGTTCATCACTCTCTGGCAATGCACTGGGCTCGAGTTATTGAAAATCTCTATGCAGCAGAGAGGGTTTTAGAGTTAGCTGAAGATGAGGAAGTCACCAGCGAAAAATTCAGAATTCTACCTACTGAAAAACCAGGTGAAGGCATTGGTGTAATTGAAGCACCGAGGGGTACACTATACCATCATTATTGGGCAGATGAAGAGGGAATGGTTGAAAAAATAAACCTTTTAGTTGCAAGTGGACAGAATAATGCTTCTATGTGTATGGATGTGGGACGAGCAGCTGAAAAGCTCATCCATAACTTTAAGGTTGATCAAGGTTTGCTCAATATGGTCGAGATTGCTTTCAGGTCTTACGATCCTTGCTTTGCATGTGCTACGCACAGCCTCCCGGGTAATATGCCTTTAGAAGCTAATATTTTTGATGCGGAGCAAAATCTAATAAAGACTTTGCGTCGATGAAAACTCTCATTCTGGGAATAGGTAACCCTATTCTGGGTGATGATGCGGTAGGTATTCTTGTAGCTAAGGAACTTAAAAAAAGAATAGTCTATTCAAATGTAGAGGTTGAAGCGACATCAGCTATTAGTCACTATTTATGGGATATAGTAAGCGGATATGATAAGCTTATTATTATAGATTCGATTATAACTGGAAAAGATAAGGCCGGCAGTATATATCGTTTAAAACCAGAAGAATTAGTAAAGGAGTATCTTCCGGCCACCTCCCATCAGCTTGGAATAATTGATACCTTGAAGCGTGGTAAAAAGTTGGGATTTTCTATACCTGACGAAATTGTTGTCTATGCTATTGAGGTGGAAGATAATACTACTTTTTCTGAGACCTGCTCTCCTGAAGTAGAAAAAGCCATTCCTCATGCTGTAAAAAAAATTATCAAAGAGATTGAATAAAATAAATGCTTGAAGCTTATCTTATTAGAAACATAATTGAGATCATAGAGGAGCAATTAGCTCTTAATAATAATCCTCCACTTAAAAAAATTCAAATGACTGTGGGAAAATATTACCCCTTTAATCCTGAAGCTTTTATTCATTCCTTTAAAGTAGCTGCGAAAGATAAATTTTTGGACGATGACTTTGAATTTAAAATAATACAACCTCCTATGACGTCACGATGCAATATTTGCAAGGATACATTTGAGGTTAAAGATTTTACCTTTCTTTGTCCTACATGCCAAGGACATGATCTCACCTTACTTTCGGGAGATGAGCTTCGCATAGATTTTTTAGAGGTAGATTAAATAAATGGCAAAATTAGATATAAACCAAGAAATATTAACAGCTAACAATTTAGCTGCACAAAAAAATCGCCTCCAATTAAAAAAAGAGGGAGTTTTAGCCCTTAATATGATAAGTTCTTCTGGTGCTGGTAAAACCAGCATTATTGAACATTCAATTAAAAAACTCAAGGATAGAGCTAAGCTTGGTGTCATTGTAAGTGATCAACCAACAAAAACCGATTGGGAACGAATTTCTAAATATCAGATTCCCGTCACTCAAGCAATTAAATGTGCCGATTGCCATTTGGATGCACATTCAGTTGCAAAAGCTATACAGCAATTCGATTTGAAAAATCTTGACCTGCTCATCATTGAAAATGTTGGCAACTTGGCGTGCCCTGGTTATTTCGATTTAGGGGAACATTATCGAGTATTAACTCTCAGTATTACTGAAGGAGACGATAAACCAGATAAATATCCCTCTACTTTCCGCTCCGCGGATGTGCTTATAATTAACAAAATTGACCTGTTAGAATATACTAATTTTTCCTTATCCAAAGCTATTAAAAGAGCATTATCAATAAATCCTGATCTAAGTATTTTTGAACTGTCGTGTAGTTTCGAATCGGGTCTTGATGAATGGTGCGCCTGGTTAACCGATAAAATTGAAAGCACAAAGCTGAAATTAAAATAAATCCAATAATCTCTTGCTGAAATCCTAAATATAAAATCAACTTTATACTCATTTTTCTTTCCTTTCTACCAATCAACTACTTATAATAATTCTAAACAGGAGGATTATATAATGCAAAAAGCACGGTTATTAAAACGTTTTACTATTTTTATAAGCCTTATAGTAGCTTTATTCTTTTGCACTTTTCAGCTCCTCATTGCACAACATCAACCTTTGCTTCCCGATGAGACTATCAAATGATTAATAAACCAGGTATCAGGCGATATTGCTTTAGAACATATCCGATAATTAGCCGACTTTCATCGTTTGCAGCCTTCGCCTGAATATCATCGTGCTGCTCAATATATTGCTAATTGGGCAAAAAAATATGGACTGAAAAATGTCAATATTGAGTCTTTTCCAGCCGATGGTACAAAAATGAATTATACCTTCACCACTCGACCAGCGTGGGAAGCAAGCGAAGGCGAACTATGGATAATAACGCCAAAAAAGAAGAAATTAGTTAGCTATAAGGAAATTCCACTATGCCTAGCTACCTACAGCAGGGATGACAATGTAGAAACCGAGCTAATAGATGTTGGTTCAGGAATCTATTCGACCGATTACGACGGGAAAGACGTTGAAGGCAAAATTGTGCTTGCATCCGGACACCCTCGTTCAGTACTAATTCGAGCTGTGTTTCAAAGAAAAGCTTTAGGAGTGATATCTTATTATACTATCGACTTTCAAAAAACGAGAAGACCAGCAGATTATGAAAATCAAATAACCTGGGGTAGTATTCCGTTTAATGATTATAAGGGCAAAAAACCTACCTTTGCTTTTATGATTTCTTATCGTATGGCCCTCGATTTGAAAGAAATGCTCGATCGAAATATAAAGGTAACAATTGCAGCAAAGATCAAAGCTCGTACTTTTTCAGGAAATTATGAAATTGTAACCGCTGAAATCCCTGGAAGATCAAAGACAGAAGAAGAAATTCTTTTTATTGCACATTTAGACCACTATAAACCAGGTGCTAATGATAATGCCAGTGGAAGCACAGCTATTTTAGAAATTGCTCGCTCCTTTATAGAACTATTAAAAGAAAGAAAGATTAACCCACCTCAGAAAACAATAAGATTTATGTGGGTTCCAGAGATAAATGGAACAATGGCTTATTTAGCCGGACATCCTAAAGCTTTTGAAAAAACCAAGGTAGTCATCAATATGGATATGGTAGGAGAAGATTTAAAGAAGTGTAAATCATCTCTTCATCTTTATCGAACATCAGACTCCTTGCCACACTATTTATCAGATGTAGTGCAAAACTTTTTTGATTATGCTAAAGTAACCAATAGAGAAGATTCTATTGGCGACCTGACAAATCTCATTATCTCGGCAAATGGAACACGAGATGGCTTTGATTGTTCTGTAGAACCTCATATGGGCGGAAGCGACCACTATATTTTCAACGAAGGCAGTATTAGGATACCAGCCGTTGCTTTTATTTGTTGGCCAGATGTTTTTTACCATAGTAGTGAAGATACACCTGATAAATGTGATCCAACTTCACTTAAAAGAGTGGCTTTTATTGGGCTGAGTTCAGCACTTTGTCTTGCTAATATAGATAGTAACAATGCCAAAAGATTAGCTTTGGAATGCTATTCTAAGGCTAAGGAACGATTAGCTCGTGATTTTAAGAAAGCTTCCGATATAATATCTCTTAGTTCAAAAAGCAATTTAACAAAAAACTATAAAGAAGCAAAGATTATTCTTAAATATTCTTACCATCGCGAATTTAAAATGCTGGGATCAATTGCTCAAATTGCACCAGAAGATAATATGCTTAATGATCTTACAAAACAACTGCAAAATGCTTTTATTGAAGAGGAAAAAAAGAATCAAAAGAATATTTTTTACTATTACTCAGCTCTTTGCCAGAAATATGAGTTAAAGCCTGTAGAAATGACCTTTACTATCGCTGAAAATCATCCTTTATTGCCTTATCGAGCTAACACATACCGCGGACCTATAGATGGAGATTTTCTGGATAGACATATGGGAGGCAAAGGATTAGGGAGTTTAAAATTACTTACATTAGGCCCGAACAAAATAATGCACCTTAATAGCATCATGTATGAGCTTCTTAACTTTGTTGATGGTAAGCGAAATATAATGCAAATCCGCAATGCAGTAAGTGCGGAATTTCAACCGCTACCTCTGGATACGATTGAGGAGTATTTTAGAGCTTTAGAAAAAGCTGGAATAATTGTTTTTAAAAATATTGAATCGGATAATGATTATTAATAATTAAGTAAGATATAATTTAAACATCTCATAATAAAAATGTTTAAATAAAGGAAAAATAGATTATTAACACGAAAGAAACAAGTGTGTAGATAAAAAAGAATGGTCTTTTATATATTTTTTCTGGCTCTTTTGCAATGCTATCTTGTTCAAAGCAAAGCTTTAAAAACCAGATAATAAATATAAGCACCAACGGTATACTATAAAGAAGTTCAGTTTGGAATTTTATAGCTAATTGAATATATAAAAGGACTGAGACCAGAGCATAAACAATCATAATAATTAATAAGATCTTATCAGAATAATACTTAAAAACACTTCTATATTGTGAAGAAGTAACACCAAGAAACCGGTATTCAGCCAGCCTTTTACCGGTCATTAAAAAAGCTCCAAAGCACCATAATAGAATTAATAACTCCCAGGGAGGCCATTTTTCTCCCTGATATACAATAAACCAGCCAATAAAGAGGCGTATAGGATTATTAACTGATTCAGAAATGACATCTACATAAGGTATATCCTTAGCCCGAATAGGGCGTAAGTTGTAAATAAGCCCAGCTGTTAAAAGCATTGCTAAAGCGAGAAATAGTTGCCATCTAATCTTTAAAGAAACTGCCATAACAAAACATACAATTATGAAAAATAGTAAGATTAAAGTGTTAGATTTAATCAAACCTTTAGGAATTGGTCGATTACGTTTTGTAGGATGATTTTTATCAAAAGGAGCATCCAGTATTTCATTTACGATATAATTAGCTGAAGAGGCTAAGCAAGCCAAAAATATACCGCCCAAGATATATAAGATGATATTAAAAGTAATCTCGATTCGTAAATAATAAATCGCAGCGATTGAACCCACTAATACAAAAACATTTTTAAACCAGTGGTCAAGCCTCATAACTCTCAGATAAAGCTTTATTTTCACAACACAACTCCTTCTTTATCCAGTATTGCTATTTTTTATGCTGACGTCTTAATGCTTTCTTCAATTCTCCTCCCCAAAATCTTTTTGAAAATGAATGGTATATTGAATAGTAATAATCTAAACGCTTAAAGCTAATATTCTTTTTTCTCAGGCGAGATTCTAAAGCCTCACCCCTCTTGGAATCCATTTTTACTATGATAGCTACTCTCTTAGAACGGCGGAGCAGCTCGCTATAATATGGATAACGATCTAAACGTGGATCATACATCTTCGGAGAACAAATTACCTTTTCATTAGTAGCTATAGTTATCTTATACGCTTGCCAGAATCCTGAATATGCTAAATTTAAATTACTCTCTTCTAATATACTTAAAAAGGTTTTGAATTTTTTATTTTCTAACTTGATTTTATCAAGAAAATATATATTCCCATACATATTGCAAGCTAAAATCGATAGCAATAAAAAGACAAAAAGGAGATGAGAATATTTTTTAATCCACCATAGAAATACAGCCACAAAAATTGGCAATGTGCTGTAAAGAGGCAATAAATATCGAGGATATAAAGCTCGGTCTGCAAATTCAGAATTTAAATATAATATAATTACAAAAAAGGAGAGCACGATTAAAATATCTACACCTTTAGTTTCCTTCAAGGATAATTTAAGTATCTTGGAAAGCTCTTTTTCTCTTTTATAACAAATGAAGAAAAAAGAGGCTGCATAGATACCAAGAACCAACCAAGAAAAATCCCCAATAAGAGAATAAGGTGAATTAATACGATTAATACCTAAAAGTATAGGTATTGATTTTGTGAAAATCTGCAATAAATTTTGAGGAACGTTAACTAACTTTTTTAATAGGGGAATTTGACCACTCCCGAGAATGAACGAAATTGTATGCCAGCTGTTATTATAATTCCATATTAGCAATGGAAAACAGCCAACCAAGAAAAAAATGAGCGCTAAGATAAAACCTTTGGTGATAAAAAAACGATGGTTTTTAAGAAGAATAAATATAAGCCCTATGAGAATATAACTAATTATCAATGCATTTAACCAGAATCCAAGTCCGGCTATAAAACCAGCTGTACAATACAGTCTATTTTCTTTTTCCGAACTTAGCCGTTTATAAATTAATTTATGGAATATAATTAATAATAGCGTTCCAAGAAAAAGAGTCTCCATATATGCTGCAGTTGCATTCAAGCTTCTATAAGTAAGATACAATGGTGACAGAGCAACTATTAATGTGCTTAGCAAAGCAACCTTTTCATCAAAGAATTGTTTTGTTAAGTAATAAAGAGAGAAAGCGAAACCATAGAAAAATAAAGCGCTCGCAAATTTCAAGCCAGCAATTGAAACACCAAAAAGAGCATAGATTATGGCTGCAATATGAGACTTTAAGCTACCCATATATGCCAAACCATAATAGAATACGGGTCGTTCTCCTCTTTGCAAAATATGCTTAGCCATTAAACCTTCTACAGCCTCGTCTGAATCGGTAAATCCAAGAGAATATTGCAATAAAAATAATCTGAGCACTAAAGAAAGACCAATTATTAGAAAAAGGAGAAAGGGAACGGCATATTTATTCTTTAGCTTTTTGTTTTTCCAGATTTTCCAGGCTAAAAGTATAAGTCCAATAATCCATAACAATTGTACTAATTTCCAAAATATAGAAGTTAGCTTATCTATAATCAATTCTTTAGAAGTATAAAGGCGTGCAAATAGGTTTTTTGTTGGTACAACTTTTTGCAAACTCCCTTGTGGTTTCCATAATAAATATAACTGGCTATTACCATCTTTCTGAAAATAAGAAACTTTAATAGAGTGAAAACCTTTATGCAAATTGATAGTATTGATACGCCTACGTAAAGCATGCTCTTCTCCATTGTCGATAACGAGCTTATCATCTAAATAAAGCCAAGATCCATCATCAGAGATTAAAAGAAAGGTATATTCATTTGTTTTTGGAATATAAATATACCCTTCCCATCGAATAGAATAATTTGTTTTTGCTACCTCCATAAGCAGAGGATAAGCAAAATTTATCTCCGGATCAACACGAGTAAAAATAGGGTCTTTAAAGTTCATTGTTTTAAAATACTGACCTTCTAAACCTCTGGGTAAAGAATAATTTTCGTATAAATAAAAAGACACTATAGTGAGAGCTATGAGAAATAAACTCAAGCAGATAAATAGCACTTTTCCTTGGAAAAAAGAATGCATACTTCTTTTAATTTTAGAAAGAGAAAAGCCACTCAAATAAAGACGTATAGCTGCACATATAATAAACAGTCCTAAAGGATAGGCTGCTCTATTGATATCTATTTGGCTATTAAAAATTGAGAAACTAATACCCTTGTTGAACCAGATGAATTCCATAAGAGCGAAGAGTAATACAAGGAAAATATCTAATGCAAAAATTATCCTTTTTTTTCTTATAATTGACATAAAAATTTCCCTCTCTCTATACTGGGAAAAATTTTTTGAAGATATAGCTTCGACGAAATAATAAAATAATGATTCTAAATTATAAAGAATATGCTAATTTGCTTTGACCTCTACATCTTGTTTAATGTGGCAATCCTGACACTTAACAGGTGCCTTTATCTCTTCTTTTACCATTTTCTGGTGACATACAATACATTTAGTGTGAAAAGCTTTTGATAACGGCATAGCTTCACCTATAGGCGTAATTTGCACAATCATCTTGTGACAGTCACTACAAGCCTGGGCAGTATTGTTTTCTGTAACCTCATGATGACAAACCTGACAATCATTATTCACTCGATCTTCATGCGCTATATGGGAAAAAGTAACCTTACCAGTCTTAGCATCGTAAATATATTTTTCTTTTATCTCTTGTTCTTTATAAAACAGAGTCCCCATCAATAAAAAAGCAGCACTAGCAACAATAGATATAGTACATGACCGCCCTTTTCTCAGCATGCTCTCTGCTCCCGGTGTATATTTTTATCCTTTAGCTTTTAGAATAATATAGGAAAGATAATAATAAAGCAAATCATTATAAAAATCAATAGATATGCTAATATTTTGCTATAATAAATAAGGTGAAAGATTCTAAATGCAAAATTAAGGGTACAATAAAATAATTCCATTTTTTCTGAGATAATAACGTACCTGTAAGATTAAACATTTTAGCAAAGTCATCCCCAATCAAACCAAAATTTATTGTTAAATACTACATGTTCTCATTTTTCTGAACACAGAGAACATTCATATATAAAGAACTTTTTTACAAAATGTTTTTGGGCTCTTCTAAATCTTATTTAAAATTATACTTTAGTTTATATTACTATAATATTAAACAAAATATGGATTTAAATTTCTTTTGCGGAGATTATTTGATAAAATATATCAGGACATAGAATAAATAACCATAAATTTATAATTTTATAAAGGATAGAAATCATTTGGAATATAATGCAATTATCATTGGAGCAGGTCCTGCTGGTTTATTCGCAGCAAAAGAACTAAGTCGAAAAGAATTAAAAACATTAGTGGTAGATCAAGGAAAGAGCATAGAAGAACGAAATTGCCCTATGCTCCGTGAAGGAAAATGCTTGAATTGTACTCCCTGCGATATAATGAGCGGTCTTGGTGGTTCAGGAGCATTCTCCGATGGTACTCTTAATGTCCATCCTCAAATAGGAGGAGATTTAACTCAATTCCTTGCTAAGAATGATGCCTGGGATTTAGTCGAAGAAGTAGATCAACTGTTTGCGGAATATTGGAATTTTCCCAAGATCACTTTAGCAACGAAAGAAGAAATTAATCAGCTTAAAAGAAGAGCTGCTTCCTGCGGTGCTCATTTTGTTGATATTAATCAGAGACATATCGGCAGTGATCACACCCATGCTCTCATCACAAACATAAAAAAAGATCTGGAAAAACAGCATGTAAAATTTCTTCTAAATACAGAAATTGGCGATATTTTGGTAAAAAATAACAAATGTGCTGGAGTAATAAAAAAAACTGGTGAAAATATTCAATCGAATTATGTTTTACTTGCACCGGGAAGGATTGGAGCTGATTGGGTAGGTCAATTAGTAAAGAAACACAATATAGAAGCAAAATTTGCCCCTATAGATTTAGGAGTGAGGGTCGAAGTTTTGAGCATTATAATGGAATCAGTTATCAAAATAAATCGTGATCCTAAATTTTATATTCGCACAAGCCACTATGATGATTTAATGCGAACATTTTGTACAAACTATAATGGATATGTCGTAAGGGAAAACTACGATGGCTTCATAGGCGTCAACGGTCACTCACTTAGAGAGAAAAAGTCAGAAAATACAAATTTCGCTTTTATTATGCGTCTTGAGCTTACTAAACCCCAAGAAAATACCAGTAAATATGGTCAAAGCATCGCCCACATGGCTACTACTATAGGAGGCGGTCTCCCAATAATCCAGCGATTGGGAGATCTAAGGAGAGGCCGACGATCTACTCCAGAACGTATAAAACGTAATCCGGTAAAAAATACTCTTAAAGAAGCTACACCGGGTGATATATCAATGGCATTACCCCATAGATTAGTAAAAAATATTATTGAAGGTTTAGAAGTATTAGACAATATAATTCCTGGGGTAGTAGTTGACTCCACCCTTCTCTACGCTCCTGAAATCAAATTCTATTCTTTAAGGCTTGCAACAAATGAAAATATGGAAAGCAGCATAACTAATCTCTTTCTCGCAGGAGATGGCGTAGGACTATCTCGTGGTTTAGTTACTGCTGCCGCAACCGGTTTATTAGCAGCAAGAGGTATTTTAAAAAAAATTAAAAGGTTTTAAGACCTATTAATTTTTTAATATTTACATAAGCTCATAATATGGACTTTGGTTTTCTAAAAAAAGGTATAAAATTATTCAGCGTTTTTGGGATTCGCATAACTCTTAATTATTCTTGGTTTATAATCTTTGCTCTAATAGTATATAGTTTAGCTGAAGGATACTTTAGAATAAAACTACCTCAAATGTCTCGCTCTACCAGCTGGATTGCAGCTATTATCACAACCATACTCCTCTTTGTCTCGGTATTATTTCATGAACTCTGCCATTCCTTACTGGCAAAAGCTAATGGAATAGAAACAAAAGGGATCAGCCTTTTTATCTTTGGCGGTTTAGCCCTTATGAGTGAAGAGCCTGCAGAAGCAAAGACAGAATTTAAAATTGCTATTGCAGGTCCATTAAGCAGTTTCTTTCTCGCAGCAGTTTTCCTTGTATATACTGTTGTTTTTAAAATACTTTTTGAAACATCTTTAACCGGAACAATTTTTTATTATCTTTTCTTGATAAATGTACTTTTAGCCTTCTTTAATTTGATTCCTGGATTCCCCTTAGATGGTGGCCGAATTCTGAGAGCTTATCTTTGGCATCGTACTGGTGATTATAATAAAGCTACAATTTCAGCGAGCAAGGTAGGAAAAGTATTTGCGACAGGACTGATAATGCTGGGACTTTATAGTATGTTCGCTAATCATATTCTAAATGGTTTCTGGTTTGTTTTAATCGGACTTTTTCTCCGTCAAGCTGCTGTAGAAAGCCTCCGTTTGGTAAATATTTACCAATCTCTAAAGGACATAACTGTCAAAGAATTAATAGCCTCTAACACAAAAAATGTTGATCAAGAAGAAACTATAGATAACCTGGCGACAAACTATTTCTTGAGGTTTCGGCTTACCAGCTTCCCTGTGGTCGAGGGAAAAAATTTTAAAGGAATGATCTCCCTTAGTGATATAAAAAATATCCCCAGAGCTAAATGGAATAAAGTGAATGTGAAAGATGTCATCACTCATGCTAGCAACGAGGATATTATTTATCCCGATAAAGAAGCAGTGGAAGCTTTAAAAAAAATGCTTTATACTGGAAAAGGAAGTTTAGCTGTTCTAAATAATAGAGGAGAATACATAGGAGTTGTTACCCGCCGAGATATTATGACATTATTTAAAATAAAGACAAATTTAAATTATGAACAATTGAACGTATGATAGAACATTTGTCCTCAGATAAATATAAAATGATCGACCATACTGCCGATTTGGGAATTATAGTCTGTGGAATAACATTAAAGGAACTATTTGCTAACGCCGCCTGGTCTCTTTTTGATATTATGACAGATATCCTTAAAATCAAGCCGATTAATAAGTACAAAATTTCTTTAACCGCTAATAGTGCCGAAGAACTGCTCGTTACCTGGTTGGGAGAGCTTATATATTTATGGGAAGTTAAATCAATGCTCTTTTGTCAGTTTGAAATACAGGAAATCTCCCCGCACAAATTAGCAGGTCATGCCATTGGTGAACCCTACAAACCTTCTCAACACCCCATACATAATGAAATAAAGGCAGCTACTTACCATCAGCTTGAAGTTAAAAAAGAAAATGATAAATGGTGTGCACAAATAATTTTTGATGTATAGCAATATATTGCAAAAGAGGTGATATTAGATGACTGCTAAAGATATAGAAATAAAGCAAATTAATAATTTTTTATGGGAAATACCTAAAACAGGTCAAATGCGTGTTGCCGGAAGGATCTATGCTTCCACAAAGCTCATAAAGCACATAAAAGTAGATGAAAGCCCCAAGCAGGTAGCTAATGTAGCAACCTTACCTGGAATAATAGGATACTCATTAGCAATGCCTGATATACATTGGGGCTATGGTTTCCCTATTGGAGGAGTTGCTGCGCTTGATTATGATAATGGAGTAATCTCTCCCGGAGGGGTTGGATATGATATTAATTGCGGCTGCCGTCTAGCAAGCACCAATCTTTCTCTTGATGAAATCAAATTCAAGATCAAAGAACTGCTAATTGACCTTTTTAACACCATACCTTGTGGAGTGGGTTCTTCAGGCGCCATAAAAAAGCTTTCCCATCAAGAAGAGAAAAAAATATTGGCGAAAGGAGCTTTGTGGACAATAGAACAAGGTTTTGGAAATGAATCTGATCTTGAACATATAGAAAATGGCGGCTGTTTGAAAGAAGCCGATCCTAATAAGGTAAGCCATAGAGCTCTGGAACGCGGAGCCAACCAAATGGGAACTCTTGGCTCCGGAAACCATTTTTTAGAGATTGGAGTGGTTGATAAGGTTTTTCTACCTAATGTTGCTGAAGCTTTTGGATTAAGGGAAGGAACTGTAACTCTACTTATCCATACAGGCTCTCGAGGATTAGGGCATCAGATATGTGATGATTATCTAAAAGTAATGATGCAAGCAGTAAATAAGTATAAACTTAATCTACCAGATAGACAATTAGCCTGCGCTCCCCTGCAATCTCCTGAGGGCAAGAGTTATCTTGCGGCAATGTGTTGCGCTGCCAATTATGCCTGGGCAAATCGTCAATCTATCATGCACTTAGCACACAAAAGTATCCAGAAGACTCTCCGCATAAGCCCCAGGGAATTAGGACTGCAGCTCATATACGATGTTTGTCACAACATAGCTAAAATCGAGGATCACCAATGGGAAGGCAAAAAAGTTAAAGTTTGTGTTCATCGCAAAGGAGCTACAAGGGCTTTCCCTCCATTTCACCCAGAAACACCTCTGGTGTATAAAAAAGTAGGTCAGCCTGTTCTCATACCCGGTGATATGGGTACCTGTTCCTTTGTTTGTGTGGGTAGCGAGGGAGCAATGACACAATCCTTTGGCAGCACCTGCCATGGAGCAGGTCGGCTCATGAGCCGCAAAAAAGCTATTCGGATAGCAAAAGGAAGAGCTATCGAAAAAGAGCTTAAAGATAAAGGTATACTTGTATTAGCAA
Organism: uncultured Acidobacteriota bacterium; assembly: GCA_964645975.1. Lineage (GTDB taxonomy): Bacteria > Acidobacteriota > B3-B38 > Guanabaribacteriales > CAZYAF01 > CAZYAF01. The sequence goes on along the minus strand of CAZYAF010000001.1, from coordinate 257,902 downwards.
AAGGACGGTCTACTCTGGCCGAAGAAATGCCAGATGCTTATAAAAATGTGGAGGACGTGGTAGAAGTAATGGATAGAGCTGGTATCAGTCCACGTGTGGCACGACTCAGACCGATAGGAGTGATAAAAGGATAACAAAATAATAAATTCATATCTTCAAACAATGAAACTTCACATAAGTTATTAATTCCTATTTTATTCTGCTGTGATCCTTACTATACTTGAGAATACTACCATATATGCTCAGATATTACTGATTTTAATAATGATATTGTACTTTCTTTGCGACATTTCATTCGTAGTCCTAAATAGTATATTGAAAAGGAAATTTGAAAATACTAATGTCGAGAATATGAAGTCATAAACTAACGTTTATACCTACCTTGTTACGGAATAAAATTTAAGCAAAAATGTAGTTTTTACTTGCAAATTAGAGCTTTTAGAGTTATCATTTTTGCGATAGGATATTGAGCTTCGGCTTTAGAGTAGTAGTATGTTTTTTTCTCATTTTTAGCCTTCAAAGGATCCCTTATCCTGAATGGGCTTTTTTATGTTAAGGAAGGATTAAATGACTAAAAAATTGTATGTCGGCAATATCTCCTATAACGCTTCTGAAGAAGAATTAAAGTCTCTTTTTGAGCAAGCTGGGGAGATAGAAATAGTAAAAATCATTAAGGACAAATATTCCGGCCGCTCTCGGGGTTTTGGCTTTGTAGAAATGACAAAAGAAGAGTCGGCGGAAAAAGCTAAGGAGATGTTTAATGGGTATTCTTTAAAAGAAAGAAACTTAATAGTAAATGACGCAAGACCACAACGGGAGAGAAGTGAAAGAAGTGGATATAGAAGACCAAAGAGTCGTTTTGATAGTTTTTAAATAATCTCCCTTTTTAAATAGATTTGGCCATCTTTTTCTAAGGCTCAGCAATAAATGCTGAGCCTTAATTATTTTTTAGCCTGAAATAGGGTCCATGGTAAATCTGGTAAATCTTTTATATAATCTTTAAACTTTACCATATCAGGATTTTTTCTTAAATACTCTTCTGCAATAAAAGGAGTATGGCATGGGCGGCCAAATTTCGCCCACAGTATCATTCTCGCCCCAAGTTCACTATCACTTACCTTGCCATCTGTTGCACCCATAAGTTCTTTTCCATGCAAATCATAATGACCACAGATTGAACGAGGACCCGGAAAATATTTCTCTAAATAAGAATCATAATGATCTGCTAAAAATTGTTTTGCCAGAGGAATATTTATCATTCCATAATATTGGCGCATCAGTTGCTGCCAGCGAGCCCACCGTGCTATATGCCCTCTATCGACCTTGGAATAATCACTTTTAGCTTCCTCGGCACGAAGCTTTCTGTCAATTGCTACATTACTTCCCACAAAATATCCGTCATATGTGCGGTAAAGTGGCGTATACTTTAATCCCAACTCTAAACATGCTATCTCACCACTCTTAATATCTCCAATAAGCCAATCATTAGCATACGCTCCATTATTTGCTTCTCTCATTATATTAGCAAATTCATCAATGCTATTAGCATATTGCACTGCATTTCTAATACGAACAAATTCCGGTATACCATTAATATCAAAACCTTCAAAATTACTAATAGTTGTTTCTGTTACCATTAATCCACCATTAGAGATGTAAAAGTCAGTCATACTATGAATAATCCCCGGCATAGACTGCATGATAATCTGGTTTCCCTTATCTGGTTTAATAAAAAGAATAAGGTTAAATTTAACAGCAAGAAAATAGGGGGCCCAGGTGTTGTGAGCTATTACTATTCTTCCATCAAAAGTGGCATTTCCCGTGGCAATAAAAGCACTGCATCCCATTAAGGGTTTTTCCTTTTCAGACTTTTGATCTTTCTCTTCCAATTTTATTGACTGTAAATATGCCATCATATCAATCAAACTGTTGAGCCCTAAGATATCCTGAACGCTAATTTCAGTCCCCGCCGCTGAAACACCTTCAGCAATACCTTTTATTTCTTCCTGATACTCTGCTGGTGTCTTTTCCCAAAAGAGCTTATATGCTTGTTGAGAAAAATTCTCCCATTCTGAATTTATAATCACTTTAACTGTCATTTTTGCCACGGAAAGACTTTCCTCTATCTCTTTGGAAAGATTGTAACCGTGCTGAAAACCTCTTTCATAAGGTTCGCCATTTATCGTTAGATAAATCCAACCGTTTTTCTCATATTTTATGGATTTCTTTAACCATTCCTGCTGTTGAGGTGTCAGTTCCTCCTGCGCATGTAAAGAAATGATTAAAAGAATAAAAAGTATGAAACAGGAAAATCTAAAAATTTTAATATATTTTTTCATTGCCCTACCCTTCTGTGAAAAAGTTAACCGATAAATAAGTATCTAAAGGCAACTATTTAGCCTTTAATAATATAAGCGCCAAAAAAATTAGATTGTTCCATCAATTTACTATATCAAAATTTTAAGCTATTTTAGATTACGATCTTGAATTCTGTCATCCTTTTAAGATATTGGACTAATAAAATCTATTAGCCTTTTACAATTAGCTATATAAACAACAAAAATCTTTTTAAAAAAGACATGTATGAATTGATTAAATTTATAGTATAAGATATAATAGTTAAGATTCATGAGGAGGGAATATATGCGAAAAATAATTATTGTTTCTTTCATATTTTCTATATTAATTTCGTGGAATATCTTTTCAAACAATTCAAAACCCAACCAGGAAAGCAAAAATTTCCTTGCTTTGGTTAAGTATATCATAATGGATGAGGAAAGATCCGTGTTCAATGAATATCCACCATCTGAGAGAGAAGAATTTATCAAAAAATTCTGGGCAAGACGGGATCCCTCTCCTACTACTGAAAGAAACGAATTCAAGGAACAATACTTTCAAAGAATGGAAGAGGCCAATAAGCTTTTCAAAGGTGGAGTGGCTGGTTGGCTGCAAGATAGAGGAAGAGTATACATTATACTTGGACCTCCTGACGAAAGAATTATCAATCCCGAAGGAAGTGAATTTGATATAAAAATACCCTCTCACATGATGGAACCAATGGAGCCCGGCAAAGAGCAGGTGAAGCCTCAAAGACCCGGAGACACAGATCCCAATGCAAAAAAGACCGAACTCGGGAAAAGACGTTCAGAAACCTGGGTCTACTATCATCCACCTATTACTTCTCAGGCAATAAAGCTTCAATTCTTTGATAAAACCGGCATCGGGAATTTAAAATTAACGTCTGATGTAGAATATTTCCTGATACCTGTTATAAATGCCTTCGTATCGACTAATCTTTCATTGCTTTATAAAGTTAGACAACCGGAAGATGAAATTGCCTTCACAGAAGCTCTTCTAAAGAAAAAAGTTCTTTTTAATTTCCAATGGAAATTTGATAAAAAGAAAATTGATAATAAGAGCAACCTTACTCTCCATATGGAAGTTCCTTACAAAAGAATTCTTCTCAGCCACAAAAATGACCAATTAATTGCAGATATGAATGTCTTTATAGAGGTCAGAGATGCTGACAAAAATCCCATCTGGGATTTATATGAGACATATAATCTGAGCACCCCCGCCAGCGAATTAAAATCGATAAAAAACAGCAAATGGACTTTAGATATTCCAGTTACGCATTGGTTAAAAAAGGAGGAATATACTTTTTATATACACTTAACAAATCTTACGGCTGGACAAGAAGTCAAAAAGCTCCTTACTGTAAAAATGTAAATTTTATTTGAAAATATTCCATATATATATAATAATTAAAATAAAAAATAGTATTCAGGGAAAAACCTTAAAAAAGAGCTTTGCTTTTTATCTAATCTTGGCTACTTAAAAGATATATAACCATAATTTGGAGCAAAAAAAATGAAAAAAGCATATCTACTTATAGTTTTTTTCATTCTTTTCATCTCCTTTACTTTAATGAAAGGGGATATAAAAACATATCAAGAAAAAGAAGAATTCCTTTCTTTGGTAAGATATATTATTACTAATGAAGAAACAGGTATATTCAAGCAATATCCACCTTCTGAGAGAGAAGAATTTATTGAAAAATTTTGGGCACGGCGAGATCCCACTCCAGCTACTCCCAGAAATGAGTTTAAAGAAGAATATTATAAGCGAATCGAAGAAGCAAACAATCTCTTTAAAGGGGGCATAGCAGGTTGGCTCCAAGACCGAGGACAAGTATACATCCTTTTTGGCCCTCCAGATGAGAAGATTCAAAATCCAGGAGGAGGTAGAAATATTGATCCCTATGCCCCAGCTCATGAGCAAGTACCTGATCCGATGAATAAAGAACACCGCAGTAGCCTGCAAGCTGGAGAAAAACCATCGGAAACCTGGGTCTATTATAAACTTTTAGCAAGCTCACAGATAAACAAGATTGACTTTGTTGATACATATAATACAGGAAACTACAAATTAGCTACCAGTATTGAGAACCTGACAGCGGGATTAATAGAAGCTCTAATATCTCCCAATCTGACTTTCATCCATGAATTAGCCAAACAGGAATCCCAGATTGAATTAGAACAAGCCTTATTAATGAAAAGAACGCTTTTCAATTTCCAGTGGGATTTTATTAAAAAGAAAGATCGAAAAGAGAACAGCAACCTTCTTATTCAATTAGAGATACCTTTTGAAAGAATGCTTTATCAGGAAATTGATGGCCGATTAATTGCAGATATCGAGCTTTTTGCTGAAATCAGAGATTCTGAACAGAATCTTACCTGGGATTTTTATAAAACGTATAATCTTAGCATGACACCAATTGACCTGGATTCAAAAAAGAAAAGCAACTTGATTCTCAAGATACCCGTAACCACCTGGCTTAAAAAAGGAAAGTATTCTATCTATATGCATTTAACTAACCTTTCGGCAAATCAGGAGGTTAAAAAACTACTAAATCTAAAAATGTAAAAGATTCTCAATGACTATAATATATAATATAAATATAGCGGGATTTTAATAAATAAAAAATGCTGTGAAAAATTATCATCTAAGGAGCCAAAAAATGAGAAAAATTTTTATCATCTGCTTTATCTTCTTAACCTTGCTGGCATGTTCTACCATGAAAACAGAATATGAATATGTGCCCGAAAAAGAAGAATTTCTTTCTCTGGTAAGATATATATTATCTGACGAAGAAAAAGATATGTATAAGCAATATCCGCCTTTGGAAAGAGAAGAATTCATCGAAAAATTCTGGGCTCGGCGAGACCCCACAGCCTATACAGTAAGAAATGAATTTAAAGAACAATATTTTAATAGAATAAGAAATGCCAATAAAATGTTCAAAGGTGGTATAGCAGGGTGGCTGCAAGATAGAGGACGAATCTATATCCTATTAGGTAAACCCAATGAAAGAATAATTAACCCTGGCGGAAGACCCATAGACGGCTATGCACCAGCTTATGAGATACAATCACGCCCAAGTGAAAGCCTGGGCGAGAAACCCTCGGAGAGATGGGTATATTATGACCTGCTTGCTACCAGACAGGTACTTTATATTGATTTCGCTGATGTTTATGGTACTGGAAACATGAAACTTGCCACTAATGTTGATCAGCTGGTTCCGGGATTGATAAGCGCCCTAATAAATCCCAACCTTTATCTGGTTCATGAGATAGCTAAACAGGAGGCTGAAGCGAGAAAGCAGAGTGCTTTATTGGAAAAGCGCATTCTTTTTAATTTCCAGTGGAATTTTATAAAAAAAGAGAATAAAGAAAAAAATAGCAACCTTACATTACAATTAGAAATACCTTTCGAACGTATTGTTTTTCAGGAAGCAAATGATCGATTGCTCGCTGATATGGACCTTTTTATTGAAATTAAAAATGCTGATCAGGAATTTATTTGGGATTATAAGAAAGTCCATAAGCTCAGCCTGCACCGCAACCAATTAGAATCTCAAAAAGGAGAAAAGTGGATTTTGAATATACCTGTAAACCAGTGGTTATCTAAAGGTGAATATTCAATATACATTCACCTGCAAAATCTTTCTGCAGAGCAAGACGTTAAAAAACTCCTTAAGCTAAAAATGTAAATAAACAAAGATGAAATGTCCGCAAAAAATATTGTATAATAGTAATATGATATAGCCATAAAAAGGAGGCGTGAATTGAAAATGGCAAAACTCCGATTTTCTTATGGTATTCTTATCTTTGCTTTTCTCTTGATATTCTACAGCCCACTGCTCTTCTCCCAGGCTGGCATGGGTAAAGGAAGAATAAATGGCACAATAGTAGATGGAGAAGGGAATCCAATAGAAGGTGCGACTATAGTTGCCCAAAGCCTTAAGCACAAAGAAACCAAAGTCAAAAGCACCAGTGATGCCAAAGGAAACTGGGCAATTGGAGGTCTTGGCACCGGATATTGGAGAATAACAGCAACAAAACCCGCTTACGGAAGCTCCTTCGTTGAGCTCAACGTGAGTCAGGTCAAAAGAAATCCTCCTATTACTTTTACCCTTAAAAAAGCCAAAGGTGCCGCTGTTTTTTTGGTAGATGAAGAGGCACGAGCTACTCTCGACCAGGGAAATCAATTAATGCAAGAAAAACAGTATGACGAAGCCATCGCAATCTTCCAGCAGCTTTTAGATACCTATCCCACTGCTTATCAGGTTCGGTTGAACCTTGGTGAATGCTTCATGAGAAAAGATGAAATAGATAAGGCTGAAGAACAATTTAATCAGGTTCTCGAAGCGATAAAAGCAGAGTTCAATGAATATAAAAAAGATCCCAATTCATCAAGCAAAGCCCTTTCCGCATTAGCCCAAGTTTCACTCAAAAAAAATGACCTTAAATCTGCCCAGGACTACTTCGCCCAGGCATTGGAAATCTCACCTGCAGATGAGGTGCTTGCTTATAACGTGGGAGAAATATATTTTGCCAATCAAGAAATAGACACCGCCATTACCTATTTCCAAAAAGCTGCCGAAATCAAAGAAGATTGGTCTCCTCCTTATCTGAAATTAGGTTATGCTTATCTCAACAAAGGAGATAACGAAAAAGCTTTGCAATATCTGGAGAAATTTCTTGAGCTTGATCCTGAATCTCCCGATGCACCGGTTGCTCAGGAATTCATTACTATGCTTAAAAAAGAGCAATAGAAACATTTCTAACTCCGCACTCAAAATAGGATACTATTTTAAATCGTTTTATCATCCAAGGGAGGGCAAGATGAGATATATCTTTAGAAAACGATTATTTGCTTCCATTTCCCTTATTCTATTAGGTATTAGTTTTACCCTGCTTTGCTTTCAGCAAGATCCGGTGCTCAAAATGATTTGCCCCCATATTAAAGAAGGAAAAAATTTAGATAAAGTCATTGAAATCTTGAATACAGATCTGAAAAATCGACCCTGGAATCATGATGTTCGCCTTTATTTATCAATTGCTTATTTCAAGAAAGGAGATAACGAAACTGCTTCAGAGCTGCTTAAAAAAATAGCAGAGCAGATTGGAGCTTTGAAAGGCTCTGATCGGCCGCTTGTGAACGTTTCAGACCCCAGCCAGGAAAGCCCCGCTCGAGAATCAGGAAATGTGGCAGATGCATTGAGACTCAGACAAAGCAGCGATCGTGGTGTGCTATCGCAAGAAAATTTAGGACTCTTCTATTTTACCGATGGTATTCTCCTTAAACACAAGGGTAAATCAAAAGATGCAGAAAAAAGATTCAAAGCCGCTATCAAAGCTGGCTATGAGGAGTCAGATGCCAGACTTCATTTAATAGACCTCTATATTAATTCAGCAAATTATAAAAATGCCAATAAAGAAGTTAACAAACTTTCGAAAATCAGCTCTGATGAAGCCACCATCCATTTCTTAAAGGGATACATGTACAATCAGAATAATAAGCCATCAGAGGCACAAGCATCTTTTGAGAAGGCTCTCTCATTTAATCCCGATTTTCTCCTGGCAAAAAAGAATTTAGCCCTTTTAGAATACAATGCAGGTAATTATCAAAAAGCCATTGAAATCTTGCAGGAGATAATCCAGCAGCACCCCGCTGACAACGATGCCCATATAAATCTGGGTAGAGCTTATTATCATAATGGCGAGGTAGAGAAGGCACAGCAAGAATTCCAATCAGTTGAGATTACTATTGCTGTGGATAAATATTCACCAAAAAAGATACCTCTTTTAATGCTCGAGTTATCTAAAGAAATAACCTTCAAGCTAATCTGCTAATAACATTTTATATCTCGATTTTAAACAAAAAAAGAGGGAGGAGATTGCTCTCCTCCCATTTATTTTGAAACTCAGGCATCTATTAGAAAATGAAGCGGAAGCTGAATTTGACTACTCTGATACCCTCAACTCTCTGAGGCGTATTGTAGTCACCTTCGTAGGAAACACTTCCAACAGTAGTATTTTCACCGGAAGGATACCAGATGTAGATATCATCTTCGCCTATTCGCACATTAGACCAACCAAGCACGTTAAAGGCGTCGAGAAATACACCTAACCGTCTGCCTCCGCCCAAATCGAACTGTTTCTCCAGCCGCAGGTCAAGTATATCCTGCGATCGTCGCCTATAGGTCCCCGTAGATTCATAATTTATATAATAGTAGTCGCGCTGAGCATTATTCGCCGCACACCAGGAGCTGGGTGGAACAACGTATCCTTCTCTGGTGAAGGGTTCACCACTGGCAAAACGGTATATTGCGCTAAGCAAGAAGCCTTTAGGAAGCTCATAGGTTCCAAAGAGCTTAATTGCCACAGGTCGGTCAATATTAATTCTACCCTCGGCATTTACCCAGGAGTTTGCGTCATCCGCACCACCGGACCATCCCCATGATTCACCATACCAACCGCCGATGTTACCAGTTGCCTTGCTGAAGACTAACGAACCGGAGAACTGCCATCGGTTGGACATCCTTTTACTGAAGATGAACTCCAGAGCCTGATATTTACGGAAGAGAGGATCCGCATTTGTTGCTCGGTAGTAGATATCCGGAGCATTATTGCTCCTGGCATATAAGGTAACCTGAGAATCCGGATAATCATCAGAACCTGGAACGATAGTGGTAAAGGGCACGTACCAATCCGGTGCCTGATCATAAGTATACCAATATCTGCCCGTATCGAGATCATATTGAACATCTTCAAAAATATTCTTCTTATGCTTGTAAATATAGGCGACACCCATGGAGAAATCTCTGCTCAACTCTCGCTGGAATCCAATGATAAACTCATCCATTATGGGTGAGTTGGTGCTCGGATCGAGCTTATCTTTAGAGAAGTTGGGATCAAATACCCGGTAGTCATAAGGATACAAAGTATATGTATCATTTACATCTACCTGCTGGTCGGCATTGGTATCATACCAGTAATAACGTGTACTCCTGGGATAGAAGACATGTAATGTAGAGAAATACTGCAGCATCATGTACTCGGTGTAACGAGCAAAAGAAGCCCTCAAAGCGGTCTTACCATCACCCGTCAGGTCATAAGTCAGGGCTACTCTGGGAGACCAGGCGTTCCATGTCATTATGTCTTTCCACTCGGGAGCTGTCGCATCGGCAAAGGGATTTAATCCATACAACGGTTTTACCAGAGTCTCACCTATCATGCGTGCAACTTCACTACCGGATGCTTGCTTGGTAACAGCCGGCTTCCAGCCACTGGTGCGATCAAACCTGATACCGGCATTTATGGTTAACCTGCCAAAGGTAGCAGTATCCTGCAGATAGAAGCCCAGCCTATCAGCTTTATCCTTTATATGAGTTGAGCCTGATTCCGGACCGCAGATGTAAAAGTAAATTCTTCCCACACCTACTCCATCTTCATATCCATAATAATAGGGGCTTCCAGCATTCCAATAGCGTAGCAGAGGATCCTGTCTCCACCAATCCCAATCACCATAAGCCTTCTCTATCTCAAATCCGAACTTCATCTCATGGCTGCCACCTGCTACATTATCCATAAATTTGCTGATGTAAGCACCTGTCTGGGTGCGCTTGCGTAGATAGGTCTCATTAAATCTCGCGGTGGTAAAAAGGTGACCGGTTGTAGCCTCATATTCCCACGGTTGACTCTGTGCCACATCCTGCAGTGGGATGGGGAACCAGCGGCGGACAAAACCAAACCTGCCATCAATGAACATATCGGGATTGAAAACATAGGTGACTATTGCATTAGCAGTGTTTCCAGTCTCGCCATCCCAAACCCTGGTAGCTTCAAAGGGAAGGTTCCAGGCAGGTTCTTCGTACATGGGACGAGAACGCAGAACGTAGTTATACTGCCCCATGATTCTCAGCTTTTCTGACAACTGACCGGTGAGTTTGATGAAGGCCATTTTCTCATTGTGGGTCCATTCGTAGGCATCATGGAAAGTACCTAAGGGATCAGTCCAGGGAACAAAATTAGCGAAGGTCTGCTGCTTGATATATCGCGCATTACCAAAGAACCACAGCTTTTCCTTCGCTATCGGTCCACCTATGGCGAAGGAACCATCAAACCAGCTCTTATCATATTCTGGGGCGACAACACCGAGCCCTGTTAATTGTTCTTCAGTAAAGAGGACCTGAGCCAGGTTCTGATTGGTGAAATAGACCGTTCCTGCACCATGAAAATCATCTCCACCTGACTTGGTAACGATATTAATATAAGCCCCATCAGTGTAACCGGTTTCTGCCGGATGGGCTGCGGTAATAATTTCCACCTCATCCATAACATCATAATTGATGTTGGTGAGAGGATACATGACTACCGGGTCATTCATGTTCACACCATCAAAAGCATAGGTATTGGATCGAACGGTTGCACCATGAACTGATGTAGTTCTTCTATAGGTAACATTTTCAGAAACAGCACCCGGAGCGGAATTAACAATATCATACAGGTCTCGATTAAGTGGTATATTGTCGAGCAATTCGCTTGATAGGGTAATAGCTAACTTTGAGCTCTTAACATCAACCACCGGTGCTTCACCGGTAACTGTAATGATCTCTTCTACACCCGCGATAGCCATTACGATATCAACTTCGGTGCTCTTTCCTGCGTTAACAATTATGCCGGTAACTTCGGTAGTCTGGAATCCTGATAATTCAGCTTTCAGGGTATAACTTCCAGGTGGCAGCGTGGGAAAACGATACCTTCCTGTCTCAGGAGTTGTATATACTGCAATGCCCATGAGAGCCGGACCTGATACAGTAATGGTAACACCAGGTAAAATAGCACCAGTACTATCCACTACTACGCCATAAATTGAACCTACTAAGCGTTGAGCAAAAGCTGTGGAGCAAATGATAAGGGCTAAAACTACAAACAGAGGCAAAAGTTTCTTATACATAAAATCTCACCCTCCAAATTTTTGGATTTTCCCCTCTGACTTAAAATTATTAATTTAATTTTAAGTCACAAACTAAAATGCTTTTTTATTTTTATATATCACCTCCTTCAAAAATATGATATGAAAATAATATACAATTAAATTGTATATTATCTCCCTAAGTTATTGAATAATAACGAACTAAAATGCTCTAATGCATTATGCCAAATAACTTATTTTAATTAATTTTTAACTTTGATATTAAAAGTGGCTCTGATTATTTAATACAACTTTTGCCTAAGCTAAATTAACCTTAGTATAATTAAAAAAGCAAATTTCATGCCATAAATTCTTGTTTAGCGAAATTAATAATAATACTTTGTATCTTATTGATATGTTTATAGTTAAACAACAACAATCCTTACATGATGCTTCATCACAATTCCAAAAACACGTATAAAAATACAATAAATTGGATAAAAATACAAAATAATGAATTATAATCTCATAATATGAATATTAACATATTTTATTGAATGTTTCTAATACATATTTTGCATCTTTTACATCCGTAGCATCCCATGCTAAGAATCAGCATTTTATGTTCCCTTGCTTAAATGCAAAAAAATAATTACTCATGTATCCAAGACCTTTTTTATATATTGACTGCAAAATAGTATCTCTGGTAGAATTAATTTCGCTCTTTATTAGGATAAAGCGTTCATGAAAAGAAATCTCAAAGAATTATCTAACAATATTTTTGATCTACTGATTATCGGAGGTGGTATAAGTGGCGTTAGCGCTTGTTGGGATGCAACACTTAGAGGATTATCAACAGCCCTGATAGAAAAAGGTGATTTCGGAGAAGCCACCTCCTCTGCCTCGACAAAAATAATACATGGAGGGATTCGCTATCTGCAGGAGGGAAACCTTTTCATGCTCAGGGAATCTCTGAAGGATAGACGTACTTTTATGCAGATTGCACCTCATTTGGTTTACCCCCTACCCTTCTTAATTCCTACTTATGGTCATGCTATGAAGGGAAAAGAAATTTTGTCTCTGGCTATGGCTGTATATGATTTAGTCGGTTTTGATCGGAATAAAGCATTAGATCCAACCCTGTCCATACCCGGCTTTAAAATCTTATCCAGAGAAAGAATATTAGAACTTGAACCCCGCATACCACCGGCAAATCTTACAGGTGGCATCCATTACTATGAGTGCCATATGTATAATTCAGAGAGGATGACTCTTTCCTTTGTTCTCTCAGCAGCGAAGATCGGTGCTGCCGTGGCCAATTATGTTGAGGCTGTCGATTTCTTAAAAGAAGGAGATCGAGTGATTGGGATTAAAGCTAAAGATAACCTTTCAGGAGCGAGCTTTGATATCAGGGCAAAGCTGATTCTTAATATAACAAGTCCCTGGGCTTTTAAGGTATTAGAGCTCCTACCAAATTATCAGCCAAAGCATACCATGCGCTTTGCCAAAGGCATTCATGTGGTAACACAAAAATTGACCGCCAATCATGCCTTTGCGCTCACAAGCAAGCAGCAGCGAGTATCGCTTTTAGATCGAGGAGGGAGGCATATCTTTTTTATTCCCTGGCGCGGACACACTCTTATAGGAACTGCAAATATCCCTTATAATGCTCCACCAGACAGCTTAAAAATAGACCGCCAAGATATTTGTGATTTTTTAGAGGAAATCAACCAAGCATTACCATGCGCAGAACTTAGCATTGATGATATTATCCATGCTTTTGCTGGACTCTATCCACTGGTTGATATCAGCATAGAAAAAGGGATTTACCAATATTCAGCTAAGAACAAGATTCTTGACCATAAGAAAAAAGATGGAATCGAAGGGCTTATCAGCGTAATCGGAGCGAAGTATACCACTGCAATAAGCCTTTCGAAAAGATTGATAGACCTCTGTTTCAAAAAATTGGCTAAAAAACCAGCTACCTGCCTGACCGATGTTACTCCTCTTAAAGGTGGAGAGATTCATCGGTTAAAAGAATTTTTAAATCGAGCAGAAAAAACAAAATCGGTAGTTTTTGAAAAAGATATTCTCCACGATCTTCTGCGTAATTATGGGTCAGAATATAATAAGATTTTGAAATATATTGAGAAAAATCCTGAGTTAGGCAAAAAAGTATCTGATTGTCGGCCTACCATAAAAGCTGAAATTGTTCACGCTGTAAGAGAAGAAATGGCACAAAAGCTAAGCGATGTAGTTTTTCGCCGCACCGGTTTAGGGACTTTGGGAAGTCCTGGAGATAGATGCATCAGCCTCTGTGCTGAGATAATGGCCGAGGAATTAGGATGGGACCAAAAGAAAACACGGAGAGAAATATCTGAAGTTACTTCACATTTTATTATAAAAGATTGAAAGCTTATGGATGGAACAATTGACAATATAATTAATTTCTGCTATAAAAACGATTTATAAGAAAATATATTAATCATTGTTCTTTGCACTATTTATTTTCAGCCTTGTTCTTTTACATATCTTTCTTAAAGCTCAAAAGCACTAACGTGCGCCTGTAGCTCAGGAGGATAGAGCAGGGGATTCCTAATCCCCGTGTCGGGAGTTCGAGTCTCTCCAGGCGCACCACAAGCTGTCGTTACATGTTCATAAAATCTTCATAGCAATAGCGAGCTAATGTTGAATTATTTATAAAAGTTGCCGAGATATTTAATAAACGCTTACATAAGTTAAGACATCACGGATAATGGGTATAGAACTAAAACCAATCAGAGGATAAGAGGTAATAACTATGCAACAGTTGATTGAATGGACCACTCAGCTAAGCAGATTTATGTGGGGTACTTGGATGATTTTCCTTCTTTTAGGAACTGGACTACTTCTCAGTTTTCGCACGAGATTTATTCAGTTCCGCCGATTAGGAACCTCTTTTAAGCAGATGTTCAGAGGAGCCTTCCGAAAGGATAAATCTGAAAAAGAAAAGGGAGATATACGTCCTTTCCAGGCATTATCTACTGCTCTGTCGGGAACGGTAGGTAATGGAAATATCGCAGGAGTAGCCTCTGCCATTTTCTTAGGAGGTCCAGGAGCTATTGTTTGGATGTGGTTTTCTGCTTTTGTTGGCATGTCTACTAAATTTTGCGAAGCTGTGCTCGCAATTAAGTACCGTGAGGTAGAAGAAGATGGCACCATGGCTGGCGGACCTATGTATTATCTTAAGAATGGTTTAAAAAACAAACATTTAGGAAAAATACTGGCAGGTATCTTTGCTGGCGTTGGAGCTTTTAGCTGTTTATTTGGTACCGGGAATATGGTTCAATCCAACTCAATGGCTCTGGCTTTTAATAGCGAATTCAACATACCATTTTGGCTCACTGGAATCGTCATTACCATATTAGCGGGCTTAGTTATTATTGGCGGAATAAAGCGTATTGGGGCAGTGACTGAGAAGCTCGTGCCCACCATGATTATCCTTTACTTTTTGGGAGCAATTGTTGTTATTTTTGCTAATTATGTAAATATTCCCGCTGCTTTTTCTCTCATATTTAGAAGTGCCTTTACCGGAAAAGCTGCTGCTGGTGGTTTTATGGGAGCCATGATTCGGGAAGTGATTCGCCGTGGTGTTAGCCGAGGACTTCTTTCTAATGAAGCAGGAATGGGTAGCGCGCCCATAGCTTATAGTGCAGCTAAAGCTAAAAGCCCTGTTTCCATGGGTATTATTGCTATAGCTGAGGTTTTTATCGACACCATTATAGTTTGTACTCTTACTGCTTTAGTAATTATATTAAGTGGACAGTGGAATAGTGGCCTTGACAGTGCTGCCCTCACTGCATCATCATTTAATACGGTAATTCCCCGGGGTGGATTAATAGTTGCTATGGGATCTGCCCTTTTCGGCTTTTCTACACTTATTGCTTGGGCTTATTATGGTGAGCAGTGTCTTGAATATATTTTTGGTCTGAAGATAACTAAAATTTATCGTATTGTTTTTGTGTGCTTAACTTTTATAGGGGCAATCTTACAGCAGAAGAACCTCATTATTGTCTGGAATGTCGGTGATATTGCGAACGCCTTAATGTCTATTCCCAACCTTATCGCTTTACTATTACTGAGCGGGGTAATTGCCCGGGCAACTAAGGAATTTTATGAGAAACCGGAAAAATTCCTCTAAGACAGCAATTTTTTCCCAGAGGCTGAGGAATTATCAGACATTTTCTACGGGGCTAAATATTATTTATTTATGCAGAAGCAACTGAAGGAATCAGCTTGTTTTCGGCTGAGTGTGGGATGCACGCTTTTTTAAATATAGCAGCATAAAAAGAGATAAAGCAGCCGTTAATATTCCAATAAATTGTGAAGTAGATAAGGTGTCTCCGAATACAAAACCTCGTGGATCATCACGCAAATATTCGAGGAAAAATCGAGTTATAGAAT
Organism: uncultured Acidobacteriota bacterium; assembly: GCA_964645975.1. Taxonomy (GTDB): domain Bacteria; phylum Acidobacteriota; class B3-B38; order Guanabaribacteriales; family CAZYAF01; genus CAZYAF01. Next base: position 242,197 of record CAZYAF010000001.1, on the reverse strand, counting down.
AAAATAAAAAATAAAACCAGAAAAGCTGACCTTCAAAACTTCTCTTTTTCCGCATAACTATAAGGGTAATAAATATTAAGAAATTGGTAAGAGAATGATATAGTTGCGTTGGATGAAGGGAAATATATAAGGGTGTACCTACTATTTGATGGGTATAAGGATTTGTAAAAGTTACACCCCATGGAAGGTCTGTAGGTTTACCCCAACAGCATCCAGCAAAAAAACATCCCCATCTACCAATAGCAACGCCTAATGCTATTGATGGCGCAAAAATATCACATATTTTCCACAGCGGCAGTTTTTTCCATCTCAGGTATAATAAAGAAATTACAATTGCTAAAATAAGACCGCCATAATATACTCCACCAAAGCGGAGGCTGGTCACAATTTCTTTTGGATTCTTAAAATAATATTTATAGTTGATTATTATCTCCAGAGTTTTCCCTCCGATCAGTGAAGATAGTATTATAATTAAACCTAAATCTAAAATAGTATCTGGCTTAATACCTTCTTTTTTTGCCTGACGAATAGCAAGAATAATTCCCACAAAAAAACCAATCGCCAGCATTACACCGTAGGAATGGATGGTAACAGGACCTAACTGAAGAAGCTTAGGAAACATTGGATAGAGCCTTTTTTTCTTTTTTTTCTTTCGATGATAAAAACAGATAGCTTATGCCAATAACAGCCAAACCTATGCATATTGTCATATCAGCCACGTTAAAGACGGGCCAATGATAGTTCTTATAGTGTAGGTTAATAAAGTCTACAACATAGCCTAATCTCAGTCGATCAACAAAATTGCCTATTGCTCCTGAGAGTATAAGGGCTAATCCCCAATAGATTGAGGGGCTGTCAAGTGTTATTTTAATTATGTAATATAGAATTAATGCAATTGCAGCTAAGGCAAAAACAGTAAAAATTATGGTTTTATATGGTGCACTGAGACCGCCAAATATGCCAAAAGCACCTCCGCTATTCTCCACATAGGTAATATCTAAAATGCCCGGAATTACTATTATTCGATCGCCAAAATAGAGCGTGCCCTTCACCCATAATTTGCTAAACTGGTCCAAACTCAGGAATATCAAAGTTATTAAAAGATAAAAAATTCGTCTATTCAATTTTAACCTCGTTTATTTTATATAAGTTTCAACTTTTCTATAACTTTCTTGCATCGATTACAAATAGATGGAAATTCCTCATCATCTCCTACTGTAGGACAATAGTGCCAGCAGCGTTCGCACTTTTCTCCTGGCGCTTTTTCAACCTTAATAGTTAATCCAGGGATTTCTTCAGAATTAAAGGTAACTTCTTCTAAGTTTTGCTGAAAGCTTACCTTTGATACAATAAAAAGAGCGGAAAAATCATTTACTAAATCTCCAATGGATTCCAAATATTTTTTGTTGATAGAAATTATTACATTGGCATCAAGAGAATGTCCAATGACTTTTTCATTACGAGCAATTTCCAAAGCCTTATTAATCTCTTCGCGAAGCTTAATTACTTTGTTCCAGCGTGAGAGAAGCTTCTTATCCACCTCCTCTTCTATGTTAAAAAAAGTCGACAAATGTACACTCTCTTCTCGTTCATTCATTTCTCTTAATAAGCCCCAAATCTCCTCAGCAGTAAAACTAAGGATAGGTGCCATTAATCTTGTCAAACCATCAAGGATATAATATATGGCTGTTTGAGCTGAACGACGCGCCCTGGACTGAGCATTAGAAATATAAAGCCTATCCTTAATAATATCGAGATAAAAAGAACTCAAATCTACAGTGCTAAAATTATTCAAAGAATGATAAACAATATGAAACTCATAATCTTTATAGGCTTTAACTAATCGTGAAGCGAGCTTATTAAAATTATTAATAGCCCAACGATCTAACTCTAATAGATCGTCGGGAGGAACACTATCTTCTCCGGGATTAAAATCATATAAATTTCCTAACATAAAACGACAAGTATTTCTAATCTTTCGATAAGCTTCTGTAATACGACTGAGGATTTCATTAGAGATTCTCATATCTTCTCGATAATCCATCATGGCAACCCACAAACGGATTATTTCCGCTCCATTCTGATCAATGATTTCCTGTGGTGTAATAATATTGCCCAATGATTTGGACATTTTCCTCCCCTCTCCATCTACCATGAAACCATGTGTTATAACCAAATCATAGGGTGCTCTATTATTGCTGTTGACTGCTATTAAAAGTGAACTATGGAACCAACCGCGATATTGGTCACTCCCTTCTAAATAAATATTAGATGGCCAGGGCAAATCTTTTCTCTTTCCCAATACAGCTGCATGACTGGCTCCTGACTCGAACCACACATCTATAATATCAATTTCTTTGAAAAACTCTTTCCCGCCACAGTGGCGGCAATCAACATCTGAAGGCATCAGTTCATTTGCATCCTTTAAGAACCATGCATCAGAGCCTTCCTTACCGAATATTTCTGCTACATAATTAATAATATTTTGGTCAATTAAAGGTTTCTTACAATTCTGGCAATAAAAAATAGGGATGGGAACTCCCCAGATTCTCTGCCTGGAAATACACCAATCAGGCCTATTCTCCACCATACTGTAGATTCTATCTCTTCCCCAGTTAGGAATCCATTTAACCCTATTAATTTCATCGAGAGCTTTTTGACGAAGATCTGCCTTATCCATTGAGATAAACCACTGTTCGGTTGCGCGGAAAATAACGGGATTTTTGCATCTCCAACAATGTGGATAAGAATGAACAATGGTTTCTTGACACAAAAGATTTTCATTTTCAGCTAAATGCTGGTTTATTTTCTCATTAGCGTCAAAGACATTTATACCAGCAAAAACTGGAACATCATTGGTAAAATTACCTTCTTCATCCACGGGTGTATATATATCAAGTTTGTATTTAAGACCCGTCAAATAGTCATCCATGCCGTGACCCGGAGCTGTATGTACACAACCGGTACCCTGCTCCAGTGTTACATAATCTCCCAACACTAAAAGAGAATCTCTCTCCAAATAGGGATGTTGACTGGAGAGGCCTTCGAGAATATCTCCTTTAAATTCAGCTACAATTTTTGGATTCTTAAGACTGCACTTCTCAGCTGTCTCCTGCATCAGGGCTTTAGCTGTTATATAAACCTCACCATTACTCTCAAAAGCTACATAATCAAGATGGGGATGAAAAGCAATGGCCAGATTAGCTGGAATAGTCCACGGTGTAGTAGTCCAAATAATAATAAAAACCTTCTTATGAGCCAAGGCAGGAAATTTTTTTGATAAATCCGATTTCACTGGAAATTTGATATAGATGGAATGTGATTGATGATCCATATATTCTACTTCAGCCTCTGCCAAGGCCGTTTTACAATGAATACACCAATGTACTGGCCTGTATCCTTTATATAAACTTCCTTTAGCAGCAAAATCACTTAAAAGCTGTATAACTGTTTTTTCATAATTATAGTCTAAAGTGAGATATGGTTTATTCCACTCCCCTAAGACACCAAGACGTTTAAATTCTTCACGTTGAATATCGATGAATTTCATAGCGAATTGCTTGCACAATTTTCTAATGTCAATTTTGCTCATCGACTTCTTTTTCTCGCCCAGTTGCTTATCCACTTCATGCTCAATTGGCAATCCATGGCAATCCCATCCAGGTAAGTAGGCAGTGTTATATCCCATCATATTATAGGACTTAACTACAATGTCTTTTAAAATTTTATTCAGAGCGGTACCCATATGAATTTTTCCATTAGCATAGGGAGGACCGTCATGCAACACGAAAATAGGGCTATCCTGGCGAAGTTTTCTTAATTTTTCATATATTTTATTTCTGTCCCACTGCTGGATAAATATTGGCTCACGCTTCACCAATTCGGCTTTCATCTGAAATTCTGTTTGTGGAAGATTCAAAGTATTTTTTAAAATTATCTGCTTTGTCATTGGACTTTTTCCACTCTCTCTATTATTATCGAACTCTCAAACAATAAATAATTAATTAAACTATAACTTATAGCATTCTACCGCTCTTTTTGTCAAGGATAAATTGTTAGCTTTACAAATCAAGAATTAACTTTTATTTCAAATAAAAATGCTCTCTATTTATCATGTTTATCGGCAAGACCTTCTTTTAGCTCTTCTAAAAAAATATTCCAGTTTGATGCTCTTAAGTGTGCACATTGCTTTTTGATAAGATGATTTGTTATAATGTTAGTGATATGAGTGAAGAGCGTAATATTATAGCAGAAAAAATAAAAATAAGTTTTGAAACCTTAAAATTATCTTTTAGTAAGCTTTCGTTAAGAAATAGGATATTATTATTTACCAGTCTTATAATCCTGAGCATAATTATAGCAATTTTAATAGTTATAAACTTCTTTATTTTCAATCAAGTGCAAAGCAATCTGGAAGAAGATTTATTCAATACGAAAATGGTCCTGGAAGAATTCCAAGATAGTCGCTATCAAAAACTTCTTTCAGAGTGTCGAATGCTCGCCCAGCAGCATGAAATAAAAGAGATAATTTTAACGGATAATCCTATAGCAATCGCCTACGAAACTGAAAAATATCATAAATTAATAAATAGCGAATTGTTTGCTATTATTAGCAAATCTGGAACTGCTCTGAAGATTATTGATAAACCTTATAAATATGGTGATAATTTATTTAATTCTTCCATCATCGATGAAGTTCTTAAAGGTAAGGAGATGATAGTAAGCATCAGCCATTTGGATAAAATCTTCCAGGTGGTTTTTGTGCCTATTGAGTTGAATAATGAAATAATAGGTACAGTAAGTGTTGGCTATGAGATTGATAAAAAGCTTGCTCTCGAGCTAAAGAAAGTAACTCAGAGTGAAGTTAGCTTTATAGTAAATCAACAGATTATCGCTTCTACTATACCCCTCGGTTTTCAGGAACAATTAGAAAAACAGCTTATACCCCGCTTGAAGATCTATTTTAAGCAAGAAAATGCTCAACAATTCTTTTATGACCACGATATAACCCTTGGTAAAGAACACTATATTTCATTAGTCATTCCTATTAATCCTGATAAACCTCCTGAGTCTGGTCTCTGTTTAATCCAAAAATCCATAGACCAAGCTATGGCTTTTGTCAAGCGTTTAAGAAATGGATTAATTACTATTGGATTTATAGCTTTAATAATTTCACTGGGTATTGTTTTTTCCATCTCAAAAACTATTACAAATCCCTTAAATAAATTGATGATTGGTGTAAACAGATTGAAAAGTGGAGACTATGATCATGAAGTTAAAGTCAAAGGAGGGGAAGAAGTAGAGCTCTTGGCTAATGCTTTTGATGACATGAGAATCTCTCTTAAGAAGCAGATGCAGCAAGTAAAAACTTCTGAAGATCTTCTGCGAAGAGTAATAGAAAGCTCCAGTGATGCAATATTTACTCTTGACTTAAAAGGGAGATTTACCTTTGTTAATTTAAGAATGGAAATGCTAACAAAATACACTAACGAAGAACTTAAAGATCAGCCTTTCGAAAAGCTAATTACTAGCGAAAAAGCTGATGAAATAATAGAAAGCATAAAAAAAACAGCTGCTATTGGTATGTCAACCTTTCAGCAGGAGATAACTCTTCTGCCCAAAGAAGGTTATGCTGCCACTGTCCTTATAAGCTTAGCTCCTTTATTTAAGAATTATCAAATTTATAGTATTGTAGGAACCATCACCGATATAAGTGAAAGAATTGAACTGGAAAAAAGACTGATACAAACAGAACGATTAGCCTCTATGGGACAGACTGCCGCAAGTTTAGCCCATGAAATTAATAATCCATTGGGCATTATATTAGGCTTCACTCAGGATTTACTTTCTGAAGCAGATGAAAAAAGCAACATCCACAAAAATCTTAAAATCATAGAGCAAGAAACATCCCGCTGTGCTGAAGTAGTAAAAAATATGCTTGATTTTACCCGCAGTCGACCGCTGGAAATAAGACCCATTAAAGTTGATTCTTTATTAGAGAGTAGCCTTTCATTAGTGAAAATCAAGATGAAAAAACTCAAGATATATGTTGAAAAACATATACCATCAGATCTTCCCTTAATAAAAGCTGACACTACGCAACTGAGGCAAGTAATTATTAATATTTTGCTTAATAGTATTCAATCAATACCCAATGGAGGTAAGATTACTGTATCAGCCAGTTATGATGTGAAGGGTAAGACTGCAAATGAAATTACTATTGTGCTAACCGATACCGGGAAAGGTATTGCTTCATCTGAATTGAAAAGAATTTTCGATCCTTTCTACAGTAGGCGCAAACCTCTTGGAACTGGCTTAGGACTGGCCATATCTAAACAGATTATCGAAGGACACCAAGGAACTATTGATATTAAAAGCAAAATTGGTGAAGGTACGAAATGTATAATTCGCTTACCTATAGCTAAACCAGCATTGACCTTAAAGAAATAGAGAGGAAGACAACTTGAATTATCGAATATTAGTGATAGATGATGAAATTAATATGCTCAATTTGCTGAAAAAAATTCTGAGTAAAGAAGGCTATGAAGTTACCACCTGCCCTACTGCAGAGGAAGCTTTAGAGCAACTCGGTAGAAAAGTTTATGATCTTATTGTAGCAGATTTAGTCCTTCCAGGAATAAATGGAATAGAACTCTTAAAAACAGTCAAAAAAGACATGCCCAATATTCCTTTCATACTCATCACAGCTTTCGCTTCAGTGGAATCAGCAGTAGAAGCAATGAAAATGGGAGCTTATGATTACTTGGCAAAACCTTTTCAAACGGAAGAATTAAAGATCACTATTAAAAAAGCAATAGAGCAGCAAGAATTAAGCAGCGAACTGCAAAGACTCAGATCAGAAGTACGGGGTCAATACAGATTCCAAAATATTATCGGACGCAGTAAAAAAATGCTTTCTCTTTATAATCTTGTTACAAAAGTCGCGGATAGTATGTCCACCATCCTTCTGCAAGGACAAAGTGGCACTGGAAAAGAGCTTTTCGCTAAGGCCATTCATTACAATAGCACTCGTCGAGATAAAGCCTTTGTTGCTATTGAATGTAGTGTACTACCTGAAACACTGCTTGAAAGCGAGCTCTTTGGCCATACAAAAGGAGCCTTTACAGGAGCAATCCGGGCCAAAAAAGGACTTTTTGAACAAGCTCATGGTGGAACTATTTTTCTGGATGAGATCGGTGATATAAGTTTAGCAATGCAATCAAAGCTTTTACGAGTCTTGCAGGAACGAGAGATACGCCCTGTTGGAAGTAATGAAATAATTAAAGTAGATGTTAGAATCATTGCAGCCACTAATACTGAATTGAAAGAAGCCGTAAAAGTAAAAACTTTCCGAGAAGACCTATACTATCGTATTGCTGTTATTCCTATTTCCATCCCACCCTTACGGGAAAAGAAAGAAGATATCCCTTTGTTGGTAGAGCATTTCATAAATAAATATTGCAGAATTAATGCTAAAAAGATCAAAACAATTTCTCCGAAAGCCCTCTCTCTACTAACTGATTACAATTGGCCCGGTAATGTTAGAGAACTGGAAAATGTTATTGAACGAGCTATTTTAATTTCTGAAAGCAATGAAATTAATGTTGACTGTCTCCCTTCGGAAATTCAAGTTCCACAAACAGTCTTTATTGATTCCCAATCAAGCGGAAGCTTAGAGGATAAACTCACAAAAGCAAAAGAAGAAATCGAATTACAATTTATTAAATTAGCTCTAAAAATGCATAATGGAAATAAGTCCTTGGCTGCTAAAGAACTCGGAATAAGCAGAGGTTCTCTCTATAATAAAATAAGGCATCACAATTTATAATCATATCGAATAATTTCTACTGTTTATTAAACAGAGATTGTATAATATAATGTAATATTGTGTATTTTTTTATACACTAAGATTTCTTACTATCAATAGGGTATCCCGCTTCAATACCATCAATATGTATAAAAATTTTTACAATAAGTAGCTTTATACAACAATAAGCCCTCCCTCTAAAAATTTCAGAGCTTGTAATTATAAGATAATAAAGGAGATATACGACAATAAAATATTCTTAAATGCGCACCAATTGGCATGTATTTTGCATATATAATATTGCAAGAAGTAACTTAGCAATAAACCGAGGTAGTGATTAACCATGTATAAGGATAAAATAAACTTATTAAAACAATCTCCTATCTTTAATAAATTATCTGAGGAAGCACTGGAGTCCATAGCTTATGAGACAGAAATTTTGCTATTTAAAAAGAGAGAGATGATATACCTACCTGCTTCAGAAAATAAAACAATATTCCTTCTTGCCTCAGGCAAAGCTAAAATTTCCCGTCTATCTGAGGATGGAAGAGAAATTATAATCGAGATTATCAACACAGGTGAGGTATTTGGAGAAGCAGCCATTTTTTCTGCTAATGGTAGAGAAAATATGGCAACTGCTTTAGAAAAGTCTTTAGTATTAAGATTTGAAGCTAAGACTTTTAAGAGATTTCTCGATAAATTTCCACAACTATCGGCTAATATGCTGAAATACATTGCCGAGAAAAAAAGGAATTTGGAGAATAAGATAGAGGACTTAGCCTTCAGAAATGTACCCTCTCGATTAGCACGGGTCTTGCTGCAAATGGCTGATATTGATGGTCAAAAGCTTAATGGCCAAATTAGAATACCAACACGTCTTTCCCAACAAGAAATTGGAAATCTAATAGGGTCGACCAGAGAAACAACGAGCCATTTTCTTAACCGTCTTAAAAAGATTGGCTTTATTGATTTTGGCAAGAAAGAAATTAATATTCTTGATCGCGAGAAACTAAAAGAACTCGGTGAGCGTCTTATATCTTTAAATTAATCTCTGCTTTCTCTTAATCACTATAATTACCTCTTATATGTAATGCAATAATATCCTTAACAGTAACCTGCACAATAAATATTCCATTTACCAAATTATCGCAGATAAGAGGCGAGCTAATAGGCTCATTACTAATGCTACTAAAAAGGTAATAAGAACGGCTAAAGTAGTTCGCCGCCATCCTATCTCTTTTCCCAATACACCTATAGTCGCAACACAAGGTATAAAAAATATAATAAAGACTGTATAAACTAATATTTGCCCAGCGCTCAGAACAGAAAGAACATTTGTAGTATTCAATGCTTGAAATAGCATAATCATTGAGAGTTCTTTGCGCAGAATTCCAAAAATTAGAGTAGTACCTACTTCTGGCGGAAGCCCTAATATCATGGTTAAAGGACTAATTAAGCGGTTAATGAAAAAATCGAAATTAAAATATTCTGCTATACTTAAAATTGCACTTCCAATTATTAAAAGAGGCCAAGCAATAATTATAAAATCCTTAATTCTCAACCAGCTTTTACTTAAAAGGTTTTTTAAACTTGGCAATTGATAAGGAGGGATCTCCAGAATAATTCCTGGTGTATCTTCTGGCATCAATCGTGAGAGAAAGTTACCCAATAATGCAATAATTATTGCATTAAATAAATATATGCCCAACGCTGCAGTACCTCCAAGGTAATAGCCAACCAATCCAAAAATCACTGTCATTCGAGCAGCACAAGGAATCTGTATGGCCACCATTGATGCGATAAATCGATCACGAGGAGAGCTGAGTATCCTGGTAGCCATTACTGCAGGAACACTGCAGCCATATCCTAATATTGCCGGTATTATCGCAGACCCATGTAATCCAATGCGATGCATTAAACCATCCATAAGATAAGCTACTCGCGGCAAATACCCAATATCTTCTACAAAAGCTAAACCAAGAAGAAAAGGTACTAAATAAGGTAGGACAATCGCTACACCACCCCCAATTCCCTGTAAGATACCTTTTAATATGATGAAACTAAGGCTATTTTGGTTAAAAATTAAGGTTAAATCTTGTATTTTATTCGCAATAAATGCCATAAAAGGCCCTTCAATAAGACCACCAATCTTAAAAATAAGATTAAAAAAGATAAAAAGAAAAAGAATCATAAAAAAATAGCCCCATATCTTATGCATCAAAATGTTATCAATTTTATCCCGTAATGTTCTTTCAGAGTCTTTGATCTCACAACATTCTTCAAAAATATTCAATGCCAAAGAATGAAGTTCTGAAGATATTACCACATCTGCTGGGCGACCATGGGACTTCTCTAATCTGATTTTATATCTATCAATTTTATTGGAAAAACCAGAATCATAATTTTTCACTAATTGCTCAAAAAAGTCATCCCCTTGGAGCAATTTAATAGCTAAAAGCCTGTAAGGAACCCTGAAGTTTTTACCAATTTTTTTCTCTAAATATTGTGCCATTTCCTCTATAATGGACTCAACATCACGGCTAACTTTAACGTGCTTTGGTAATTTCCTTGAATAAATCATTATTTGCGCTTCGTCAAAGAGCTGCTTTATCCCCATACCTTTGGAGGCAATAGTTTTTATAACAGGAATTCCTAAATGCTCAGAAAGCACATCAGCATTAATAATTACTCCTTTGCGCTCTGCTTCATCTATCATATTAAGACAGAGAACCATGGGGATATTTAGCTTTAGCAACTGGAGAGTTAAATCCAAACTACGGGCTAATACAGAAGCATCTACCACATTAATAATAACATCCACATGCTCATTAATTAGATATCGTTGAGTTTCTTTTGCAGTTTCATCAAAAGAGGTTAAAGAATAAATTCCGGGTAGGTCTATTAAATCAAAGGTTTGATCACCTACTTTTATATGGCTTTGAGTAAAAGAAACTGTGACACCGGGAAAATTAGAGGAGATTGATCGATAGCCAGCTACTCTATTGAATAAAGTGCTTTTTCCGCAATTAGGCTGACCCACTAAAACAATATTCTTATGCTCTGATTTTTTCAAATAGTTTTTATCTCCTTCAGCTTTAAATCAACCTCTATATTATCTTTCTACAAGAGTTGTACTATTACCTTTCGTGCCATTCCTCGGCTAAGAGCCACGTCAGCATTTTGAACATTAACCATAATGGGACCAGCAAATATTCCACTCCGTTTAACCATCATTATGTCTCCAGGATTAATACCAAGTTGACCCAGCCTCTGCCGTATTCCCCATCCTCCAAATATTTCTAAAACTTTAACTCGCGAATTTAATGGCACTAAATCTAAAGTTATTTCATTATGTGAACCGACCATATCCCTTCTCTTCTACACTACTTAGTTGTTACCTTCACTAAAAAAATGCAACCAATCTGATCTATATTATAAATTTATAATCTTACGCTCTACCTCTGCACTGTACGCAGGTTTCAGGCAACCTGCCTGTTTCCTTGGTTTTCTTATAATTTTGTAACCATACTGGTTCGCCTTTAGGACAATTATCAATAAAATTAAGAAAATCCATAAGTGAATTAAGAGATATCGAACTAATATGATGCTCTAAAACGCAAGCATCAATCTCCGCGGTTTTCTCAGAAACACCCAATACATCCACTAAAAAATTCTTTATGGTAGTATGACTACGAAGTAATTGTTTCGCAAGTTTTTCGCCCTTCTTAGTCAGTACTATTAGCCCATAATGCTCATGTTCCACCAGCTTTTTTTCTTTGAGTAAATTTAATGCAGCTGTTACACTGGATAGCGTAACTCCCCTTACTTCAGCAATATCCTTAACCCGAGCTACTTTGTGTTTTTTTTGTAGATCGTAGATTATTTCCACGTATTCTTGAATAGTGGTGCTGTAATCTAAACTCATTATATTACCTTTAAAAAAGTTAAATATATCAAACTAAGTTTAGCGTATTAAATATATAGCTACAATCAACTTTTGTCAAGATATAAGTTATGCTGCCTTATCTTTTGATTGCTAAAAATGAAAAACCAAAATTCGCCTTATTTTTCAAAATTTAGGCCATGACAACATTGGATAGAAAATGCAAATAATTATGATATTATTGCAAAATCAAAGAGACAAAAATTATTTGCGTTCAACCTTAAAACACAAAAACTTTGGGCTCTATTTAATAATATTAAATAGAGCCCTTTATTCTTATTTATCTATAGTTTCTAATCCTCTATTCCACTTCAGGATAAAGCATGGCATTAAATAAAAATTTGTATGTTCCATGAGTTTGTGCCCTATTCTGGCAGCGAATGCCAATCAGTATAATACGTCCCTTTTTATACTTAACGTCAACAACAGCCGCTTTGCGTGCAAGATACTCCTCACCCAAAAGCCACCCGCTCAATAAAATATTATCCGCAGGGAAATGGGCAACTACTTTACGATCCACAGTACCGCTGGGGATCCAGGTATCAAAGGCTAAACTATTAGAGAACATAGCTGCGGTTTCTTCACTCATGCCAAATCCGATAGGAGTGTTTTGGGCAACCTTTATACGCAATAATGAGGTGGGGCAGAAAAATTTGGAACGGCTCACTTTTTCCAAAGCATTTCTCGCAGGAACATTGAACTCCTTAAAAGCAAAATTGCATGCTTCATTCAAAGTCACTAAAATTCCACCTTCTTCAACGAAGGTCTTAATTGCTTCTACTCCTTCTTTACCAATTCCTCCCTGATATTCAGGTGGCAAAGGAGTAAAATACCGCGCCCAACGATGGCCTGGCGGGAGTTTTCCATTAATTATAAGCTCGGGCATCTCACTGGCAAATATCAAAACATCAATCTTGGATTTTAACCCATCTTTTTTAGATTCTTTTATATCTTTATTATGCAAGGTAATAAAAGATATAGAAAAATCATCGAGCGCATAACGCGTCCACCCCTCATCCATATTGCTCATATAGGACTGATATACTCCGATTCTTGGTTCTTTGATCGGAACTGCTTTAATACCGTCTATGCTCTCCAATTGATGGGGTATAATATGCCATTTCTTTGTTAATTCGGAAAGGATTTTTTGCACTTTGGAATCATTCTTAATAATAAAACTACCTGCAGGAACATTGTAATCATCAGTTTTAATCTGTTGGAGAGCACGGTGGACTTCTGCTTTCTTTTTTAAGAGAGCAAAAACCATTCCATAAGAGGAGTTTAGAGCAGAATCTAACACAAGATAAGCAGAATTTTCTGAAGGTGCAGCAGCTTCTGGGTAGGTTAATTTATCAATCTTCTTGAGTTTGGCCTCGAAAGGTCTATCTATTTTATGACAGGCAATCCCCATCTGTAAAGGAAGGGTCCATCCCGCATTATCATAGGGTGGAATAGGAGGTCCTCCCTCATACTGGCGCATATCAGGATATGTTTGTTTTTCCAGCAATGCCTGGGCATACGGTCTATATGGTTGAGTCATAAGAACTACAAAAGAGCCAGCGGGGTAAAATTTTTGACCAGCTATAAAATCCTCCTCAGCCTGATGAATCTCAACTCCACCCATCATAAGGATATTCAGCATACGTAAAGCTGTAAGGTAATCATGCTGATCCTTGGGTATGACAAAAGCAAATGGACCATCAAATTCTTTTCCTTCTACTGCATTCTTATTCATTACATAGAAATTATGGAGAAGATCCTTTTTATGAAGATAAGCAGTTTTAATTAAGCTGAAGCTAAGCGTTAGCTCATAATCCACCAAATCTCGCAGTCGCCACCAACCACCTGGCCAGGGATTGGGAAAATTCATCCGCTTCTCATAATATGATTTTGGTATTTCATTAGGCTCGATATATATTGGTGTGGCAACATTAACACTTGCCATCTCACTAAGCAATCCAATAACATTATGGAGCCAGGAAGTATCGTCACAGGCTCCAATCCACCAGCCGGTGAAACTTCTACCATGAACCACTCCGGTATACCCTTCCTTCTCTAAATCATAAGCCATGTTTACACCACAGAGATTAACTCCCCGCCACAGCAGCGGTTGCACATTTGGAACAGGTGGATCCATAAAAGGTGGAATAAAAAGACGAGCTCCCGTCGAACCCATTTGGTGCTCATCAATATGAATCTGTGGGAACCACTCGTGATAGAGCACGTTACTTACTGCTCGAGTCTCAGTTAAATTAAACATAAACCAATCACGGTTATTATCATGTCCGGCATAGTGATGATAGAGCCAGGGCATACGACCACCTTCATACTCTGTGCCAACATATTTTCTATACCACTCAGTAACCATCTGCTCACCATCAGGATTGGTAGTTGGAACTAATAGAACGATAACTTCTTTCAGCATTTTATCCGCATCAAAAGGAGTATTACCTGAAACTAACTTATAGGCTAACTCCATGGACATCTGGGAAGATGCAATTTCTGTAGCATGAATATTACATGTTATCAGGAGTATAACTTTTCCTTCCTGTGCAAGTTTAGCTGCTGCTTCAGAGGATAAAGTGCGTGCATCTTTCAATTTCTTTGTTATTTCTTTATATCGTCCAAGTTCAGCCATATTATCTTCAGTAGTTATGATAGCCATTATCATGGTCTTGCCTAAGGTGGATTTACCTATGTTTAATAGCTCTAATCTGGGAGATTCTTGAGCTAACTGTTCGAAATATCCCTTTATCTGGCTATAATCTGCTAATTTCCTGTCATCACCTACCTTAAAGCCCAAGAATTTCTCCGGTGAAGTCTGAGCTAATAAAAGAGCAGGTATAATAACCGAGATTAAAGTAAGCAAAAATATCTTTGGCAGTTGCCTTCTAAGCAAATGCATGTCACCCTCCTTTCAACAATATTATTAAATTCTTACTAATTATATCATAGCAGTATCATTTTTTTCTTCAAATATGATGTATAATAGCAAATTAGGCAATATTATTGCTACTGAATACATTTATAATAGTTACGAAAAGACATCCAGCAGAAAGCAAAGTTTTTATAAATAATATATAGCTTCACAATCTACTGGCTGAGAGAAGATATATCCGCCGGGTTTACAATTCGAATCGAATTCCAGCAAAAAGAGAACGCTGTCGACTTGGGCCATAAATATATCCAGAGTCGCGGTCAGGTCCTTTATCGAGGTCATTCTGGTATTGGTCCAAAAGATTAAATGCGGCCACATAAAATTTTAATCCCATGCTCTCCCCAATCGGAAATCTTCTGGACCAATGCAGATTTAGTTCCCAGAAGGGAGCAGAGGTTTCCAGCCTGTCCTCCAGAATATAACCGGCATAATGGGGAACCTTCATCGAACCTGTATACAGCAAAGCCATTCGAAAATCACCTGCTCGAAAATGTGTATAATCCAGAAGGCCGAATCCATAGACATTGGGAGTTCTAAAGAAATCGAGGGAGCCAAAGTCACCTTCAGGGTCATCAAATTTACTTCTTTGTACAGTAAATCCCACCTTTGCATTCAGACCTTCAACAATGTCTAAGCCCCCATTCAACTCAAAACCATATACCTTTGCCCCGGATTTATTTATTCTAATGAAGTCGGTGTAAGAAGTAGCTGGGTCATCAATCTCCTCTATCTCGAACACATCACTCAAATCGGTATAAAAGAGGCTTGCTTCCAGCTTAAAATTATTCATTTCAGGTGCGACATAGTCCATTCCAAAACTATAACTGGTTGATCTCTCTTCCTTAAGGTCTGGGGCATTAGTTCTAATTATTGCCTCTCCTCCGGCTATCAGAATATGCAAATCCTCTATGAATACTGAAGGAGCCCGGAACCCAGTTGCTACTGTTGCTCGTAAATGAAGCTGGTCTTCCAAGAGGTGAAGAAGAATACTGGCTCGTGGACTAAAGATGAGGTTTTCTACTGCACTATGCTTATCTACCCTGCCTCCAAGCAATAGAGTAAATTCTTCACCAAGTTCAATTTCATCCTGAAGGAAGAAACCAACATCATCATAAGATTCGTCAAAGTGCCTTTTATAAGCTGGGTTGACATCCTCCAATTTGTCCTGCTTGAATTGCATTCCGGTAGTGATAGTATGGGAGCCAATAATGTGATTAATTTGAGAGTCATAAACCAATAGAGGTCCTTTACTCCAGCCATAGGCATTCGGATCCATTCCAGCTCCGTAATAGGTATCTCTTTTCGTATCGGTATAAGAAACAGAGAGCTTATATGATGTTTTGGGGGAAAGAAAATGGTTCCAAACGATATTTCCTCCGAATCTATCGGTTTCAATTTGCTCTGTAATATCAGTCAGATGGGGAGCCAGGTCTAATTTATTGCCTCCTCTTCTGAACTCATGCATATAATGAACATCAGCAATCATCTGGGCATTCATACTCACAAACTGTTTGAAGAATTTTATTCCACCGGAAGATAAATCCCTCTTCACCGTATCAGTAAAGCCATCATCATTTCTATCTGTAGGATTTTGCCGTAAATGCTTGGCAAAAAATTGCATTCCAATAGTCCCATCGCCTGATAACCAGCTACCATAGCCACCAAAGTCATAGGTAGGCTCACCTTTTTGCCAGCCGAACATTGTATTGATAACCATCCCGGTATAGGAGGGCTTCCGGCTGATGATATTGATGGTGCCACCAACTGCCTGCCCACCATAAAGACTGGACCCACCGCCTTTGACTATCTCAATCCTATCAATCATCTCCGATGGTATATGCTCAGCACCGTATACCTGGGCTAAGGAGCTAAAAGCATCCATCCCATCCATCAGTGTCTGGGTGTATTTGCCTTCCAATCCATTCATCCTTATCTGGAAAAAGCCACAGTTCTGGCAGTTATTCTCCACTCTTATTCCGCTGGAATAGTTCAAGGCATCTGAGAGAAAGAAAGCCATCTTATTCTCTATATCACTTCTCCTTATAAGCTGGGTGCGCACTGTAACATCCTTCAATGGCCGCTCAGTTCTTGTTGCTGTAACTACTAATGTTTCGCGCAAAGAAGCAATTTTTAATTTGAAATTCAATTCTATCTGTTGATTGGCTTGGATTTCTACTTCTTTTGTTACAGGTTCAAAACCACCAACCTCTACCGTTATCGCATATTTACCTGGTTTTATATCAGAAATATTATATTTTCCTCTTAAATCCGAAACATAGGCCTTTAACTCATTAGTATCCAGATTTTTCAGGGTAATTTGAGCTGCTGGTAGACTCAAATTATCTATTTCCTGCAAAATGGTGCCATAAATAATAGTAGTTTTTGCTTCCGCAAAAGCTACAAAAACAAAAATAACACTTATAATAAAAATTATACCTATCCATTTCATTTTCTTACTTCCTTATTTTTTTGTGAATTAGGGGATGCTTTAATTCCACTCTCACCCTTGTTATAATTCACTGATTTAGCAAGAGCTTGCTCAAGAGCTTTCTTCTTAATGGGGTCAGCAGGGTCAAGCCTTACAGCATTTTCTAAGCTCTTAACAGCCTCCTTTAGCTTACCCTGATTGAGCAAAAGACTTCCCAAATCATAGTATGCATCAGCGTTGTTTGGCTCTAACTCAATGACTCGCTGCAATGCAGAGGCTGCTTCATCAGGTTTATTCAAGCCAATAAAAAGAAGTGCCATATTGCTGAGAGCTGGGGTAAATGTGGGATTTAAAACAATGGTTCTGTTATAGAGATTGAGAGCTTCCTCTTTTTTCCCCATATCCTCAAGCACAACCGCAAAATTATAGAAAAGCTGGTAATCAGAAGAATTGATAGCTAAAGCCTTTTTATAAGCGTTTTGAGCCTTTTGATATTTCTGCAGGTGTTTATATACATTTCCTAATTTGAGCAAAGCATCGTAGAAATTAGGATTATATTGCACCGCCTTTTTGAAGGCTTCTGCTGCCTCATCCCACTTCTGCTGGGAATAATATAAGATGCCCAAAGCATGATGGATTTCGGATGCCTCAGGAGTCTTTCTTAGAGACTTCTGAAAAATGTGGATAGCATCATCTATTCTATCGAGTTCCCTGAAAGCCTCGGCTAAATGAACTAATACTGTAGTATCGACAGGATTCAGCTCAGCAGCTTTTTGAAAGCTTTTTAAAGCTTTCTCTAAGTGCCCATCAGCATTCTGCGCTAAACCCATATTCATATAGATATCTGCCATAAGTTGCTCTTTTGCACCTGCTTCTTGCAAATCTGTCTTCTTTCTCGCACCTCTATGTCGCCTTCTGCGCTCACCCTGCCCAAACCTGGGCATTTCAAACATGGAAGTCTTCTGCAATGCCTGTTTAAAAGAGGTAATAGCTTCTTTATTCTGACCGTTTTGCCTTAAGGCAATGCCAAGCGCCAGATAATAAGGTGGTTTATTAGGATTAAATCTTACTGCCTGATGATATGCATCAATGGCCAACTCTAAATCTCCCTTTAATTGATAAGCAGCACCAAGATTATAGTAAGCTTCGTGGAAGCCTCTACGCTGATTTATCGCTCTTTTATAGGCGTCAATAGCTTCATCAATTTTTCCTTCTCGAAGGTAGGCATTTCCTCTATTGAAAGAATCAAATCCCTCCTGGAGTACTGCGGCTCCTATTACCAGGGATGGAAACATTATACAAACAACTGCAATACTCCCATAAAATTTAATTCTGCTGTAAGTTTCATTTTTGTTCATCTTTTAAAAACCTATATTATTTTTATCTTAAATAAAGAATTTTTATTCTCTAATGAATCCCATTATATAAGCCTGACATTGCTAAAACTTAACACTACTCTCCTTAAAATTTTTATTAATATAAGACTATTTTTATAAAGGTTTACAATTGGAATTAGGTTGTGGTTAAGGAAATAATCAGATGGTTGGGGGGGCTCTTGCAGGATTTCCAATGAGAAAAGAAATTATATTGGAAGGAATAGGAATCTCACGTATCTTTGTTTTGAACAAATCTACACGGATAATTTCTTGGATATCGGCATCGTTTATAAATCCATCGCAAAAAGGACACTTATGATGGGTTGCGATGCATTTAGCAGAAGAATCACTCGATTCATTATATTTTGATAAGAAGGTTGAAGTTTTTGGTGTAAAATGAAGAGAATCTTTTTCTATAAAAATTGCATCATGGCATAGGAATATGCCCGTATATAAAATAATAGCTAATACTATAAGATATGATTTTCTCTTCATATGTATGATATTTTATTAAAAATAAGTGAAAAAGTCAAGATTATTCCTTCTGAATATTTCTATTCTATTCCTAACAGAATAAGCTATTTATATCGATTCTTTTTAATTCTCTTCGATCTATAAAAGCTATATTATTTTTTCCATTATTAAATATGGAATAAGAGAAGAGCTTCTCTCAAATTATTTATAGCATTATTTTAGATAAATTGAATTTATAGTACTATCTTTCTTGAATCCATATTTAAGGTAAACAATAATTAATTATTCCAGTCTATTATTATTTTTTTACCAACTCCATTCTTTATAAAGTGTTCTCCATATTCTTTTTTGAACAACTCAATCTGACGGTCGCCGGTACAATGAGTGGGAGATACTTTTTTCACTCCCATTAAACGAAACGCTTCAATAATCTCTTCCATTTCCTTATCGCTTTTATTTCTAAGATGAAATCCTCCCATTACCAGATATAATTCCTTCTTTCGCAGTTCCTTAGCCTTTTTTACAATATCGACAATACCTGGATGAGCGCAGCCAGTAATAACAATCAAACCTTTATTAGTTTCAATAATGAGCGATTGTTCAATAATGGATGTTCCCATCTCTCCAGTGGAAAAGACATTAGGAATGATATTAATAGATTCTTTAACGGCCACAAGCTTAGCATTTTTTTCAAC
Source organism: uncultured Acidobacteriota bacterium (assembly GCA_964645975.1). Classification (GTDB taxonomy): domain Bacteria; phylum Acidobacteriota; class B3-B38; order Guanabaribacteriales; family CAZYAF01; genus CAZYAF01. Next base: position 222,536 of record CAZYAF010000001.1, on the reverse strand, counting down.
AGTGTCCTTATATTTTGCAGAGAAGGATTTCGGAATATACACCTTTTTTGCTCCCCACCTGTTTAAAAATCCCTTTAAGCCACCAGTATGATCTCCATGGTCATGTGAAATTACTACAGCCCCAACTTCCTTAAGTTCTAATCCCAAAACCTCTATATTCTCCAAAAGCATCTCATCGGAAGCTCCAGTATCAAATAGGATTTTCTGGTCATCATACTCTATGAGAGCAGAAAATCCCCACCCCGTTTTCAGTCCTTCCTTGCATTCATAATTATCAAAAAGAGTTGTAATTATTAGATTTCCTTTTTGCGCAATTAATCTATTTTTTTCTATTGTATTAGCCGATGCTAAGAAAATAAAAAGAGAACATAGTGCTATTATAATTTTTGAAATGCTTATTCTTTTTCCCATTTCGTTCTCCTTTTATATTTTGCTATTTTCCCTTTAACATTTCTCCAATCATGCTCATGGTATAATTATATTCGATCATTATATCCTTCAAAATCGATTCCTTTGGAGTAGATGTTGGAATTCTTAACACTCTGCATAATTGCTCATGCGCAAGTCCAGCGGCTTCTGCGACCTCCTCCAATGTCATGCTCCCCCTCAATACTTCCCCACTTTTTAATACCACTCTTCCTTTGCCATATACTCTGCGACCTCTTCCTCTTTGAGTTCCCGATCTTTCTTCATATCTTCCTTTTTCAGGGACCTTTTCACCACCCAGTTTCTCAATAAGCTGGCCCATATCTAAATCATACTTTGCCATTATCTCTTTCAGCAAAGTGGATTTTGCAGTAGATGCAGGTATTTTCATTCTACGGCAAAATTCAGAATAATCCAATTGAGCTGCTTCCGCCACTTCCTCTAATGTCATACTTCCTCTCAACCACACTCCCTCTCTGAGGTAGGATCCTTGACCTTTTTCTTCTTCTCTATGTTGAGCTTTTTCAATTTGACTTAGTTCCTCACCCCTGAGTCTTGCTGTAATTTCTCCCATATCTATATCATATTTAATCATGATGTCCTTTAATAAAAGTGAGCCTGGAGTAGAAATTGGAATTTTAAGTCTCTGACAAAACTCATCATAATCTAATTCAGCAAGTCGTGCAGCTTCTCTTAAAGTCATACTTCCTCTTAATTTTACATCATCCCGAAGAATTGCTCCCTCTCCTTTGATTTCTTGCTCCTGTTCTTGCTGAGTTCCTGCTTCTTCCTGTTTTTTGGATGCAGAAATACCTTCTCCTTCTTTATATTGCGGAATTCTTACAGCACCAGTAGCCTTTCTTCCTCTTCTTCCACCAACCCTGTATTCTCGAGTACCACTGCTTCCTTTAGTTTGCCAATAATTAGTGGCTCTTGCTAAGCCAATAAATATAAAGAATGATGCTATTAGCAATACTCCATAGCTTGTTAAATTAAATCTCAATCTTCCGGCGTATGCACTCAAACAGCCTTTCTGTGGACATGCTTCCTCACTTTCAAGACACCCTATACATTCAGCTGATTTGATTGTGTCAATATTACATAGTGGTATATCAACCGGGCACTTTTTATCGCATAAACCACAATCACTACAAGTTTTCGAATCTCTTTTTATTTTGAATAAGCTTATCTTATTGATTAATGCCAATATGGCACCAAGGGGACAAAAATATCGGCACCAAAAACGACCAATAAATAGAGAAAAAACCAAAACTACTCCCAAAATTATGTAAGCAGGCTTCAAATGAGTAGTAATATTTTTCCCAAAATGAAAGAAGGCTACAAAAGGATCATAATTTTCGAAAACAAGGCGACCAGTAATATAAGTAGAGATGATTATCAACAATAAAACGCCATATTTTAAATAACGCATTTTCCAATCCACTGAAGATGGTAAGATAGTTTTTTTAATCTTTAGAGCCTTTTCTCCCAAAATTCTTAACCATTCCTGCAGCGATCCAAAAGGGCAAATCCAACCACAAAATCCTCTACCAAAGACGAGTCCTATTGCTAATACTGCGACCAGCAGAACATAGCTTGAATATTGGATTTTCCAGACGAAGGTACCATGAACGATGTTAGAGTAGAGCGATGCAATACCTCCAAGAGGACAATAAGCGTGAATTGTTGAAGTGCCTCCCGGACCTCCTCCAATAACCAAATGTCTAATTGCAATGTAACTGATAAATATGAAGAATAAAATTTGAATGATATAACGAATTGGAAATTTCCGATTTTTTTTACTCATAGCAATCCTCCTCAAAAGTTCTCTATATTTCTTATTATATAACTTAGAACTTAAAAATAAAGGAATATTTAATATTTATGGACAAGAAAATTGTCTCGATTCTCTATTTAAGTAAATATAAACTGAGCATCATAACCAGAAAACCAACCATAAGCCCGGCTATGGAATAGTGCTCTTTACCATATGAATTGGCCACCGGAAGTAATTCGTCAAAGGATATGTATACCATAAAGCCGCCAACCAGAGGAAGAAGCCATCCTATAAATGTGGGATTCAAAAAGGGATATAAAAATAGTCCAGCGAGTAAAGCTCCCAATGGCTCACTCAAGCCGGAAAGAAAAGACCAGATAAAAGCTTGTTTACGACTTTTTGTTGCTGCATAAACCGGCACAGCTACAGCTATCCCCTCTGGAATATTGTGAATTGCTATCGCTAAGGCTAAAACAAAACCAAGATGGACATCATTTAAAGTCCCCACAAAAACTACCATTCCCTCTGGAAAATTATGGATGGCAATACCTGAAGCAACTAATAGAGAAGCTTTGTGTAAACGTGCATTTGCTTTTTTACTCTGGTTGTGATTTTCCAGTATATAACTATGAGAAACCTTAACATCAATTATCAGCATGATAAGCATACCTGAAAAAAATGCTATGTACCCGGTTAGAAAGCCTACAGCTTCAATCCCTTGAGGTAAAAGCTCAACAAAGGAGATCAAAACCATAACACCTGCAGAAAATCCAAGGGTAAAAGCCATATACCTCGGTCCAGGTTGGCGATAAAAAAGGGCAATCACACTGCCAATAGTAGTGGATAAGCCTGCTAATGTCGTTATAAGCAATGCTAACCAGAAATTAGTAGGCATGAAAATATATTCCTCTTTAATTCTTTAGATAATATTTTCCATCTATATTTAGTAATTAATTTAGTATGGTTTCACTCTAATTAAGCTCTGACAGAAAATAATTTAAATGATCTCAACTTTCTTTGCTAATAAAAAAATAATTAGTATCTATTAATTTTTCATCAAGAAAAATAGCCACCATCCACTTTCCTGAAGATTTTTTCTCTTCAATATTATTGAGAGTTAGATTATCCCAGACAGTAACCAATCGATGGTACCCTCCGTCTGGATTTATGTTAAAATCTCCAGTATCTAAAAATAGGCTTCCATCAGGAGTATACCATCTCCACTTCATAGTATGATAACCCTCCAAATTTCCCAGACATACCAGCAGCCATATTTCATCCTCTCCCATTTTAAAAGTATTTCCTTGCTTATGAGGTTGAACCTCTGATGGTGTTTCTCCAGAAACTACACCTTTACATAGCGTTATCGAGAGCAATGTAGGAATATTAGATTGAGGTATGGTGTAATTAAATGCTGCACATGCACACATATTTATGATAAATATAAGAGCACCCAAAAAACGTAAATAATATGCTGCTCTTGCAAGTTTAAAACTTGGGTACAAATTCGAAAAGAAATTCATGGGTTAAATGTCTCCATTTAAATCTGAGCTCAGCTCGGTGAAAGTCTTTAGCCAGTATGAAGTCGAGGTTGTTCAAACTACCCATTTGAAAATCATAACTCGCCCAGACCTCCTTCAGCCACCTTCTTCCAATTTCATAAATAATGTTGGTGTTCGAGCTCTTCATCTTTCCCATCTCGGGATCAGCGCTAACGGATAGCCAGGTCAATATCTTCGGCAATGGCTGAAATCTGATTTGCGCAGTAATATCCTGTGAATTCATGCCTTCAATCAGCCAGTTTCTGGTAGGTCGGCGTGTCTGGTAGCTGTAAATTATACGCCAATAACTTTTCTGCGAAAGCCATCTTTGTAAGGAAGCGAACATTGCACCTGAGGATGTATGTTCTCCCTCACTCCTCATCAGCTGCTCAATCCTGAAATTAAGGCTTATGGTAGTATTTTTAAAAATATTAATGGGAACATTGGAGAAATCTAAGGCAAGATTATTGTTGTAATTTTTTTGCTCTTCCATTCCAGATATATGATAAGTACTATAATAATAAGCATTCGAAGCAGTAAAAATCAATAAATCACCGTAAAATCTTAAAGGGCTTGCTTGCATTATCAAGCTCGGTTGGGTGAGAGTACGGTCTGCCAACAAATCACGATTCATGCTGTAACCTGTCTGAACATTTACATATTCATTATCATAATTTAGGTTAAAGTTCCCGTTAAATATTTTACTCTCTCCTAAATAGCCTCTCTGCTGACGTCTATTATATGATGAGATTAAATTAAAAGAAAAGCCAGCGGGTAAACTTTGTGAGTAAGATAGATCGGTTGAATATTGGCGCTGAAGCTCATATCTTAATTGAGTACTAAGGTTTCCACTTTTGGCAATTTTGAAAATATGATTAACTATAATCCAGGATTCAGGTTGCTGGTTGAAGGTTTTCCTATGGAAAAATTCTATAGAGCTGAAATTTGCCGATGCGTATCGATGACTATACCGTAAACGACCCCACCAACCAGCTGCCGTATCATAATAGGACGAGAACAGTGCATCATCATCTTCACCAAATCTAAATTGTGCTTGATTACTTATCCTGGCGATTCTTTCAGGCGTGTAGTTTCCCCTTAATAAACCTCGTTCTTGATAATATAAATCCGTATGATTGGAAAATAAACCAGAACCTTTATAATGATAACCAACTCCAGTTAAAAGCCCTTGACTGCTGGCAAAGCGTATACTCTTAAATTCAAACCCGCTCTTTTCCAGATGTTTCAAAGACTTCAATTTTTTCTTTGATAGACGAAGAGAAGGTATTCCCTCTATAAAGAATATGACATCATAACCGGTAATTTCCATATCTGAAGAAATCACCATCTTTGAAGCTAAATAATAAAGAAATGAGCTCTCTACTTTAGTTCGTGATATCTCCGAATAGTTCATTCGGATTTGCTAGTGTAACATATTTTCTGTAAATTAAGTAGGGTCTGCTGAAAAATGATTTAGTTTCTCTTTCTAGACAATTTATTTTTTAAAGCCGTGAGTTATTCTTTTTTGTGGCTATTATTTTATATCATTTGTCTTATCTCTTACGATCTCTTGGCTGCTGTTTTCAGGTTCATTGCCAGTATGCCTGCTCTTATCCACATCTCTGAGCCGTTCTTAATGGAATATCGCACTCTATCCAACCCATAATGTTGCTTACCGTTACCAAAGCTTCCTTCTATCCGGTTGCGCTCCTTCTGTTTGCGCTTGAACCAGCGCTCATCCTTATGCTCCAGCTTTGCCTTGCGCCCTAAGGGCTTGAAGCAAGGCCGAACTCCATATTCCTCCAACAGCCTGCGGTTATCTCGTGTTCCATACTTCCTGTCAGCGGTAAAATAAGGGGGCAGCTTGCCAAATCTTTCCTCATAGGCTTTAAGCTGCTGCTCGGCTAACTCAGCCTCGGAAAAGGCTTCATGCTGGAAATAATCTAAAAACAAAAACTTACCCACCTGCGCCAGCTTCCCTCTCTTTATCGGCCGAACATAAGGGCGATGAAAACTCACTATCCGCTCCTTCATCCGATTAACCTTCTGTTTGTACATATAAAGGTGCTGACGGTAAATCTCCTCGACAACCCTTAAGCGCTCTATTATCTTCTGCTTAACTTCGTATCCCTTAGCCTTTCGCTCCTCTATCACTTCCTTAAACTGATTGAGATTACGACGAACATATTGCAGCATCTGCTTCTTCGCCTTGCTAATCGCCTTCTTGCTCTTCTTCTTTTTCTTGGAAAAATTAAGATATTCTCTCCGGGCTACCCGACAATAGGTGCGATAAGTTCTGCCCACTGCTGTGCCCAATTTCTTTATGTTATCCACCAGCCATCCTCTCACATCGTTGAGCAAGCCCACATCATGGGGATACTTTATATGCTCCGGAAATACCGTGGCATCCACCAACATCCCTTTCGCCTTTATGATCTTTCGCTCTATCAAGACCCTATATGTCTTCTCCTCTAACTGGCGAAAAAACTTCACCCCTAAGCGCTTGCGCACCTTGGTCAAGCTGCTGGAATCCAGGATGTCAGAGGTCACAAAATGCTCAAAGCCACAAAAAGCCTGCATATACGGGTTCTCCCTCACCGCCAAAACCACATCCGCATCACTCAAGCCGCTCATATGCTTCAACAGCAGTAAACCTATCACCAGTTGCGCATCCTTGGCCGGCCTGCCTACAGCAGAAAAATACCGGCCATACTCATCCTCCAACTCCTCCCAGGGTAGTAACTCCGAAATCCTCAGCCAGCGATTGTTCTCATCCAACTTCCCACCAAAGGGAAATAATTCAGGTAACAGTGGTAGAGTCTTACGGTCTTTCCTCTTATACATGGCTAATAATCTCCCAATAAAAGTGCACGCTTTTTAAGGTCTTTCTTTAAAAAACCTTGCATTTTAACTCCCAAATAACACTGCACTATACCATGTAACTCTAATAAAATCAAGAAGTTAACAGCGCTTTAAACCTTTTTCAGCAAACCCTAATTATGTGAGGTAAATTGGAAAAAAACTAACAGGAAAAAGATGACGATAAAAGATATTGAGAGGATTAAATATAAATGAAAAGTTTTAGCAGAGATAATGGAAGAGATATTGAGACTCTCTGTTATAAATATTTTTTTAAAATTTATTTTAGGTAATAATACCCATAGGGTAAAGAATAAGGCCGTAATGAAGGAGAACAGAAATCCAGTTACATTCCACCACATCCAGGATACATCAGGGAAAAAAAGCCATAGGCTTATATTCAAAAATACACCCCCCATCAAAGCAGTAATAACTACGCTACCCTTAAGCTTACGGAAAAATATTCCCATCAAAAAAGCAGCAAGCACGGGTCCATAAAAAATAGAGCCTACTTTATTTACTATTTCAATTACAGTGTCTGATGAGCGAGCAAAGCAAAAGCCAGCAGTTGTACAAAATACGCCCCAACCAAAGGTACAGGCACGGGAGGCAAATAGTTGCTTTCTTTTATTCCATTTTTTTAATCGACTCTCCTGAACAAAATCTCTCATAGTTACCGCGCTGAGAGAATTGAAAGCCGAATCTAAAGAAGACATGCTTGCTGCTAAAAGACCGGCCAATATAAGCCCAGTAAGACCAGCTGGCAAATACTTAATAATAAAAAGGGGAATGAGAAAATCGGGATGCTCTTGTGGCACTGCAGCTTGCAGCTGCGGCTGCATTTGCAGTATGCCTATCATTAACAACCCCAGAAAGCAGTACCCCACAACCAAGGGAAACCTCAGCAATCCATTTATAAAGAGAGCCTTTCGTGCTGTATCACTTGTAGGAGTAGTCAAAAGACGCTGGCTCTGACTCTGATCACAGCCATAATAAGATACATAAAGAAAAAATCCACCTATCAACATGGGCCAAAAGGAATAGGTCTCTCCATCACCAAAGCCATGATGATGAAAATCTACAGTTGCCAAACGATCTGCGGGAACATGGGAAAAAAAAGACCAATTAGATCCCAATAAGCTTATTGCTGCAATTATGCAAGCAGCTGTACCTATCCAGATAATGACCAGTTGAATAATATCTGAATATATATCCGCCTGAATACCGCCAATTGTGGTGTAAAGGATAGAAATTGCTCCCATTAAAATCATAGTAGCGGAGAGAGATATGTCCAGAGCGGCTGCCAATACCACACCTGAAGCATAAAGCACAACTCCAGTACCAAGACCCCGACTGAGGAGAAAAATGATGCTCACCGTTAAGCGGCTCCCCTTGCCAAATCTTTTTCCCAGATATTCGTAAATTGAAGTAATGGAATATTTCCTTAATGCAGGCACTAAAAAATGCATAAGGAAAATCATAGAAAGAGGAATGGCCAATTCATATTGCAACCATTTCAGTCCTCCTCCACTTTTGAGGGCAACAAAGGCAGGTGCTCCAATTAAACTTATGGCACTTACCTGGTTAGCCAAAAGTGAGAATCCCACACTCATATATGACATTCTGTGACCACCTAAAAAATAATCCTCTGAGCTTTTCTGCCTCCTGGCTAAATAAGAAGCCATTCCAACAATAATGGCAATATAAATAATTATTACGATCCAATCGAAAATGGTCATGATTTATATCCACGAACCTGGTTTTATAAATATCATAACGCGTTATCCCTATCAAGATAATATTATAATATTCCTATTGTTTAAGGAATATTTTTGCAATTATTTTTCAACCCGGATTTCGCATTAAGAAGCAGGAAATCGCAGGTAACTATTTGACAATAAAAGAGATATTCGTATTTTTAATTGAACAAACCTCCTTCTTCTGGTAAAATTAATAACTCTTTGAAAATCAATAAATTACCAGAAGAAAGGAGGAAAACCTGAGATGTATTATAAAGCAAAAAGGAAAAAGAGAAAAGGAAAAAATCACATTGGTGGTATAAATCCTCTTAAGTTGAAGATTTCTTTTAATAACCGTCGAGTGACCAAGCATGGTGGCTATGCCTTACTGGAAGGTTTTTTCAAGTGGATTGGTCTTGATAGGCTGCTTGCTCAGGTGAAGCTGAGGAGGAGAGAGCGCAGCTACCGGGTTAAGGATTTGCTGAGGATACTGCTTGACATCATCCTGCTGGGTGTGGAGCGGGTAAGCAATGTTGCTCTGCTCAGCAAGGATGCTCTGCTGGCTGGGCTGAGGGATTTGCCTCGGCTTCCTGATGACAGCACGCTGTTTCGCTTTCTTCAGAGTTTTAGTGCTGCTGAGGTAGAGCAGCTGGAGGAGGTAACCAGGAAGCTGATGAAGAAGTATTCTAAAATAAAAGGTGCTGTGGAGGTTACGCTTGATTTTGATTCTACCCTTATCCCCCTCTCTATGGGCAGCAGGAGGGCTCCGCTATCGGTTATAATAGATATAAGCCGGTACGTGCCAGCTATTATCCCAAGCTGGCTTTTGTGGCCGAGACCGGAGAGCTGCTCTCGGTTAAGCTGGAGCCGGGCAATGTCAGGGCTACCTCGGGCTTTTTGAGCTTTTATCGAAGGGCTCAGCAGAAGCTGCCCAGAAACTATGTGCTCACCGCAGTGCGGGGTGATGCCGCCTTCTACAAGGAAGAGTTTCTGCAAACCTTCGAAACTGACTGCATCTTCTATGCCATCAAGGTACGGAAGGATCCTTACCTGAAAAAGATCATCTCCTTCACTGACGAGCAGGAGTTCAAAGCCCTGGACGAAGATGAGGAGATAGCTGTTACCATGCTGGAGCATTTACCCCGAACTGGCAGAAAGCCTCGCCGCTATGTGGTGCTGAGAAAGCTCAAAGAGGATGCCGAAGAGCAGGGCTACCTCTTCGATGAGGAGCGCTACTGCTATCAGGTAATCGTTACCAACATGGAGGATAAATCAGCCGAGGAGATATGGAGATTCTACAACGCCCGCTGCAACTCCGAGAACAGCATCAAAGAAGCCAAGCAGTCCTTCCACCTGGATAAGATGCCTTCATCGACCTTTCTGGCAAATGAAGCCTATCTCAGGCTGGTTCAGCTGGCTTACAACCTTATCCTCTATTTCAAAGAGCTCATGCTGCTTGAGCACTTCGCCAGAGCCACCTTCAGAACCATCCGTAAATGGCTCATCGATGTGCCCGCAAATATCATCAAAAGAGGAAAAAACCTAATACTCAACTTCCCCAAAGACTATCTCTTTAAAACGGAATTGCTCCATATGCAAAGGAGGCTATGGTGCTTAACGCTTTGACCACCAGTAGATTAACGGACTCTACTAACCATAACCCTCATCCCAGCGAAAGAGTCGGTGTGTCCATTATCAAGAAAATCTTTAAAAAAATGCTTTTGAAAATAAAAAATTATCCATTACATTGCGTAATCTTATGAAGAACTAACTCAAATAAAGCAAATGTTATTCAATTTAACCTTTAATGCGAAATCCGGGTTTCAAATGAAATGAAGAGAAGAAATTTGATTTTACATATAATATATAGCTAAAGAATAAAAACTTCCTGGTGAAAGTAATTTTCCTATTCTTTCTGAATTCTCAAAAAAAAATAGCCTCTGCTAAGCTTACAATCAGCCACAGAGGCCACCTTTTTCAAAAGGATTCATAATCGATTAAATAAGTCTACTTCAATAAAATTATTATTGCTTTCCTTTTGAATTTTATTAATACCTTACATCTATCATAATATTATATTTGCATTACTTCTTATTCAATCGATCTGACGAGCTAACACAGCCTATTTCTGCATATGAAAAATATTTTTAAAACAAGCTATGACATATTAGAATATTTTGCATCTTCAGCTGCTCGGTTTAAGGGATAAGTCAGCGGTGAGGGAGTGTTCAAAGGATGAGTACCAGCCTGGAATGTAATAACATCTTCGATATTTTTTCTTCCGTCTATTAGTGCTGCTATACTATTTAGTATTTCAGCACTAGTTGGACCACCTGTTACCTGTCCCCCAATTAGATAACCAGTAGCTTTTTCAAAAAGAAGTTTTATTCTCATTTTTCTCGCTTCTCCTACTGCGCCGGGATGCTTATCAATCGTGGTCATTTCACCGCTATAATATTCAAAGTCAGCATTCTTAGCTTCTGTTTCATTCATTCCAGCTGCACCAAAACAAACTCCAGGTTGTCCAATGCAAGTAGAATAGACTGCTATTGCGCCCTCATTTTTTCTCCTTTTTTCATATAAATTTGCTCCTGCAATTCTTGCTTCGATAGACGCTATAGACGCCAATCTCAGATTAATTGGTTTTTTCGTGAAAAAGGAGAATGTTTCGGCACAATCTCCTATAGCAAAAATGTCTGGGTCTGATGTTTGCATATATTCGTTCACACAAATTCCGTATTTGCTTGTTTTAACACCAGCCTTTTCAGCTAATTCAGCATTCGGTTTTGCTCCTATAGCAAGTAGAACCAAATCGCACTCTATTTCTTCACCATCATCTAATACTACCTTTTCAACTTTGCCATTACCCATAAATCTCATTGCTTTTTTATTAACTCTAAGCTGTACACCTGTTTTTTGTAGCTCCTCTTGAGCAAGATTACAATACTCTTCCCCATGAGCAGCTTCAAGGCAATGGGCCATCATTTCAACGATAGTCACATTACTCCCATTTTTTCTCAACTCATCTGCAAACTCTATCCCTATATAACCACCGCCAACAATTAAAACATTTTTAGCGCTCTTAAGCTTATTAGATAGTTCACGAATGTAGTCGGGATCTTTATCAATAGTATAAACATTTTCAAGGTCCTTCCCTTCTAATTTAGGGACAATAGGAGAAGCTCCTATTGCTAAGATAAGCTTATCGTATTCAAATTCCTCCTTGTCTAAAGTGATGGTTTTGTTTTCCCTATTAATGGAATTTACCTTTCCATTAATAATCTCAACGTCGGCTTTTTGCAAAGGTTCATCAGATAAAAGGTTTTTATCAATAGTTCCAATCCTTCTGAAAATATAAGGAATTGCACAAGGAATCAGTACTTTTTCCTCAGCTCTAATCAGCAAAACGCTCTTTTCCCCGTATTCCTTCTTTGCCACGAAAGCAGACATCCAACCGCTTGGTCCACCACCGATAACTATGATATCTTTCTTTTCCACTTCAACACCTCCAATAAATTAATAAATTATAATATATAATAATTGAAAAAATCTTATAATTATATCATATTAATTACACTTTAGTGGATTAATGATAAAAAAAACTGCATTCAATCTAATGTATATATATATTTTTATATATTACCTATTAATGGATAGTACTACATTTACATACTATATATAAAAAGCATGGTAATCAAATTTATTAGGCAGTTATTTTCGATTGATTAAAAAAAGGATTGGTTATATTTATCCGAATAAATTAAAGTGAAATACTGATTCCAAGAGCCAATTTATTCCGACAAATAAAGTGACGATAGGAATTACTATTCTCATCCACCAATAAATGAGGAGCGGAAAAGGTTTGGCAATTCCTTCTGTTAGTTCTTTTAAGGCTTTTGCTCTTTTGACACACCAGACTGCAGTGATAACTGCTAAAAGGGAACCGAGGGTCTGCATCCCGGAGCCAAAGGTCAAATCCCAGGGGACAAAGATTTTTAGATTAATGAGTGGAGGAATGGCTAATATAAAAGAAATAGTACATATCAGATATACTGTTTTTTTTCTATTTAATTTTGTATTATCAACAATTCCACCAATCAATACCTCGAAGGCTGCTACATCGGAGAGATAGGCTGCACCAAAAAGCCCAAGGAAAAAGATAAGGCCAAAGAACCAGCCCGCCGGCATGGCAGCAAAGGTTTTTGGTAATATGGAGAAGATAAGGCCAGGACCTAAAGCAGGCTCTAATCCAAAGGCAAAAACGGCAGGGAAAATGGCAAATCCTGCCAGTAAGCCAGCTACCATATCTCCCATACCAGTGAAGAGAGCATTCTTAGGTATGTTGCTTTCTTTATGAAGATATGAGCCATAAACAACCATCATGGTACCACCAAGGGACATGGAGAATATTGCCTGCCCGAGAGCTGCAGCCATAGTAGAACCCTTTAAGTCCTCAAAGCGAAACTCCCCTATATACCATTTTATTCCTTCAACTGCCCCTTCAAGGGTAACGGAACGAACAATCAGAATAATTAAAATGATTAATAGCAAAGGCATGATAATCTTGCTTATCTTTTCAATACCTCGTCTTAAACCTTTCACAAGGACTATCCCACAGGTAACAATGACAAGGGCAGTCATCAGCAGTTGTAAAAAGAAGGATTTAGAACTGAAGCCAATAGTTGGAGGGAGTATTGCTCCACTATTTAATGAACCACCGAAGGGTTTAACAAACTCTCCAACGGCATGATATCCTACCCAGCCAAGGCACACGGAGTAATAGCTCACGGCACATAGAACAACAAAGAAAAAAAATGCACCTACATATTTACCACCGGGGAAGCCACCTCTTTCAAATGCACCTAACGGACCACGTCTGGTATAACGACCCAGAGTCCATTCGGCCATTAATGCTGGAATACCAATAAAGATAACTGCGACCAGGTAGAAGATAACAAAAACAGCCCCACCGAATTTTCCCACCATATAAGGAAACCGCCAGACATTACCCAAGCCTACTGCCACTCCAATCATAGTCATGAGGAGTCCAAAATTGGTGGCAAACGTTTCTCGCTTTGGAACTGAACCTTTAGTCATTATGAAATTAATTTAAAAAGAAATTACTCCCATTTATATATTTCGTAATATTCGTCCACCATCCTTTTGATATCCACTGTAGAGCCTTTGGTTGCACCTTCTTTTAAAGGTTCTTTCTGGAATCTCTCTGGTAAAGTATCCTGTTCTCTTTTTACTCCAAATCTGCTATTGAGTTTATATTCTATATTTCTAAAATCTCCCAATATTTTTTCCAGATATTCTGGAGAATAATCGACTCCTGTGCCTGCTCGTAAAAGAGCAGCAGCTTTGTCAAAATTTAAAACATCCATACAGAGCCCGATATTCTTACACATAGTTAAGGAATCGCAAAGCAGTGCAATTTTCTCCGAATAGCTTACCAGAGCAGCTTTACCTTCCTCGGCCAATCGATCTGCTGCTTTTTCTGTGCCAAACCGCCTCTTGGCCTCATCCTTTCTATTGGTGAGTTCGAAATATGGCTCGGCCCGAAGATGATCAGCCCCTCGAGATGCAATAGCGTAGGTAAGGCCATATGCTTTAATACCACGAGGGTCACCACAGATAATGTCCAATCCTTTAACTTGCATCACCAACTTTCTCGTCTCCTCGTTGAATTCCTCTGAAAGTTTCGTTGCTCCGTTTGCCAGTCTATCTCCAATGCCGCGGCGGTAAGCTATCATCTTCACAACATCCCTGACCTTGTCAACATCACCCCATTTAAGGTGAAGCCCATCCAGATCATCTGGATGGATTAATCCCTTGTCCTGACATTCCATAATCCATCCGATTACCTCTGAGGTTGATATGGAGTCCAGTCCCATCTGATTAAGGAAATAATTCATCTCCAGGGCAAATGATAAGTTTGAGATTCCAATTCTGGATGTAAAGCTGCATAATGTTTCAAATTCAGGTCCTTCTGCCTCATAACCATCTGCAATATAATAACGAGAGCAGTGCAGATTACAATTAAAGCATGCTTTGTTTTTCACCTTATATTCAGCAGCTAACCTCTGACCGGAGATATCATCAACATACTTGCATACTCCCTCTTGAAAATGTTTAGTGGGAAGTATGCCAATATTATTCAAATCCTTCATTAACATGGTAGTTCCCAGCTGGTAACGTTTTTTATATTCATTATGTTTCAAAATATCGTTCTGAATCTTATCTATTTCAGCTAAAAAGGCCAGTGTATCAGCTACCTCCATTGAGCAAGAACCGCCTACAACCAGAGCCTTAAGATTCTTTGAGCCCATAACTGCTCCCATGCCGGTACGACCATTTACCCTATTCCCACTGGAAACAATGGTGGAGAAGAGGACGAGATTCTCCCCAGCGGGACCAATTGCTGCCACCTGAATAGAATAGTCATTATTTTCCTGTCGGATAAATTCTGTTGTTTCTATGATTGTCTTTCCTCTCAGTTCGGGACATTCAATAAATTCAACTCCGGACTCTGTCACCACAAGATAAAGAAGATTATCCGCTTTTCCGGTAATGATAATCTGGTCGAAACCTGTTTGTTTCATCTCCGCTGCAAATTGGCCACCAGCAGCAGAATCACCTAAGATTCCGGTTAAAGGAGATTTGGCAGTAACGGTATAATATGCCGAGGCGGGAAGTAAAGATCCTGTTAGAGGGCCTATGCCGAAAATGAGTATATTTTCAGAACCCAGCGGATCACAATCTGGGTTCAGTTCCTCAAAGAGCCGCTTGGTGTTCGCGGGACGTCCGCCAATTACTGGTTTCATCCAAGAAGAATTAAGGGTCTCAACTTGGTATCTTCGATTTGTGAGGTCTACTCTAAGGATTTTGCCTCCATAGCCGTATTTAAGCATGCTTCTTTCTCCATTTTTCCCGCAGCTCAGTACCACGCTTTTTCAGAAAGAAATGGCGTTTCTGGCTCAGATTCAGTTTCTTAGTTTGTTCTTTAATTTCTGCTAATGAAGGATGGATACTATCTTTTTCCTCATAAAAGATCGCTCCCTCTGTGCAGGCATCAACACATTTGGGTTTCCCTCCACAAAGGTCACAGACATAGACGCAATCATTGAACAGTTCTATCGCTCCTATGGGGCAGGCCTTTTCACAAGCGCCGCAGAGTATGCACGCATTTGGAGAAACTATTATCTGTCCCAGTGGACCGATGGTCAAAGCATCTGCAGGACAGCACATGCAATAGCGCTCTTTGCACTGGTTGCACACTATTGGACCATCAATCCCCGATTCATAAAGATGTAATACTTTTATTCTGGCTAAGTGACGGTTAATCCTTCCCGTGTGGAAAAAAACGCAAGCCACCTCACATCTTCTGCATCCGGTGCATTTGCTTATATCAACATTAATCACCCTATATATACCGTTCATTTTTTATCTATAATTAACGAAATACCTTACTCAACAATCTCAAGACGAAATTGTACCAACCCTTTTGGATCGGGGCAGGAAAAAGTTTTCACTTCTCTCACCCAATTTCCCTTATCCAATTTATCTCTTTCTGCCAATATCGGAAAGATGGGCATCATACTTTGCAAAGCCCAAATGCAAACATATTTTCCCTCTGGTACAAAGAGCTTTGAACCTTCAACGAAGAAATAATCCCCCACCTGCATGGGAAGATTGCAGTAGCCATTAATCTTATCAACAGTTACTTTTATTTTTGCCATAATTGATCCTGCTGCACCTACAAAAACATAAATAGATTATAAGATATTATTATGTATTGAAATAACATTAATAAACCAAATGGCTTGATTAGCTATAATCATTTTTTTATAGCAACTCCTGCTCAAGGATTACGCCTCTTTCGGAAAAACCGCATCCCTTATAGAATTCTCGTGCAGCAGTATTGGAAAATTCAGTGCTTACTTCCAGCTCACAGCATCCAAGCTGTCTGCATTGCTCCACAGCTGCATGGATTAAAGCCTTTCCTACGCCCTTTTTTTTGTAATCCCTTGCCACAACAAGCTCATCTACAAGTCCGGAAAGTTTATAATGCAATAGTGTCGTTCGAGTAATAAAATGGATAAAACCTACTACAGATAAATTCATCTCGGCAACCAGAAGGTAAGAATTGACATCACTAAAAAACTTTTTGCAATTTTTTAAAATTTTTTCCTTGTCAATTTCCACTTTACTGTACAAAGAATCTATAAGTTCCAGCGACAATTTTTCGATCACAGGCAAATCCGACTCTTTTGCCTCTCTAATGCTAATCTCATTCATTTAATCCCCCAAATTATTATTAATGTTTTTTACGCTAAATCTAAATGCCTACAAAGCTATTCAACTCAAATGTTCAATCAATATCTTTGATCCAATAATAATTAAAATAAGACCACCTATAAATTCAACTTTGCTTTTCAAAAAATCTCCGCTTCTATTCCCAAGAATAACACCAATAAAGGATAGAATAAATGTAACAATTCCTATTATTATAGCAGGTGTTATTATTAAAAGCTTTAAAAATGCCAAACTTAATCCAATTGCCAAAGCATCTATACTGGTGGCAACTGCAAGTATTAAGAGGACATATACATTTAATGGGTCGAACTTTTTCTTATCGGGTCTTTTTCTTATAGATTCCACCATCATTTTTACACCTATTATGAGCAGAAGCCCAAAAGCAATCCAATGATCAACTGCGGTAATAAATTGTCTCAAGTTAAAACCAGCTAACCATCCAATTACGGGCATAATTCCTTGAAATAATCCAAAGAAAAATGCAATCCGCAGGGCATGCTTAATTTTAAACTGCCTGATGTTTAAACCACCAGCAATAGAAACAGCAAATGCATCCATAGCTAATGCAACAGCAATTAATAAGATAGTCGGCATATCCATTTTAGACAATATTTATGCATAATTTTAAAAATGGCCCAAATAAATTGTAGCGAAAAATGATTATGGATTAAAGCCTTTTTTCTAAAACTTTCGAACAACTTATGAAAATATAAGCATGGAGGGATTACAGCTCTTTTGCTATATATCTTTTACTACATGCATTAATATAAGCATCTGCATGATATATTATCCTATATTAATCATGCATTCATAACTAATTATGATAGCTTTCGAATGAACCTCAATCCTAATGCAAAAGTTCTGTTTGCAAGTCTAAGCGATAAAAAGCTTTACCCTCTAATTTCATCACTTTACACCAAGGCTTAAAAAAATGCTTAGATGAGATTAAAATACTTGATTGTGCTTATATGGTTTTATAATTCTTGCATGCTCTTGCCAATATTATAAGCTTTTTGTAAATATTCCGGCTTATTAAAAATGGCATCTTTCTCCATAAGGTCATAAAATAAATGAATATCTACAAGTTCAATACCAAGGCTCTTTAGAGCTCGTCTGAAAATTTCAACTAAAAGCTCAGCTTCATAATCAATATTATCTGCCTCTCCCATCGTCGATATAACGATCGCTTTTTTACCAGCAATGAGCGAGCTGTTTTGTGGATGATGATAGAAATAGAGCCTATCCATGCATGTTTTCATCAAGCCGGTTATCTCGCACCAGTAATTAGGTGAAGCAAAAATTAATAAATCTGATTCTTGAAGGTAATATCTAATTTGATTCATATCATCCTTAAAGTGACAGACCGATTCATCTCTACATTTACAGCAACCAATGCAGTCAGCAATAGTTAAATCGCGCAATTTAAGATAAATAGTATCAAGTTCAGCTTCTTGAGCCCCCTTTATAAGCTCTTTGAGGACGACATCAGTATTACCATTCTCTCGCGGTGAGCCATTTATAACCACCACGTGCTTGGACATATACCATATCCTTATTTAGCAATTTCTATATTACTATGTTGCTTACTGTATTAATAGCTCGCTCTAATAATTGTAGATTTATTATACTGAACATAATTTTAGTTTATTTCTTCTCTTGCTCCTTATCTTCATCTTCAGGAAAGCCGAGTTTTTTCCAGAGGTTACGTTTCTTTAATTGAACATCTACTTTCTTCTCTTTAAAGAGTTTTACTACTTCTTCTTGAGATAGACGCTTGGCCAAGGGTTCATCTAAATTAGCGACATAATAAACAGTAATAGCGATAGCGGCGGTAGCCATATTGAGCTTATCAATTTCAATCTTATCGAAAGTATCGCCACATGAATGGTAATAATCCCAGTCACCTCTACCACGACCTGAGAGTGAGACAGTAGGTACTCCTTTACAATTAAAGGGGAAATCATCGCTGCCCATTCCAAGGCGGCTGGTCAGCCTTTCGACTCCAAAACCTTCCAGAAGTTCTATTAAACCGCTTAATTTATCTTTACATTCGGTCCTTCCGCCGATATTAAAACCACCGGGATAGCTCAATCCCGCCATATCAACGTTCATCATCATGACAACTTTATCCAATTCAGCTTCATGTTTATTTGCATAAGCAAAGGAGCCCATCAATCCCTGCTCCTCCCCGGAAAAGAGGACAAAGCGGATGGTTCTCCTGGGTTTGATACCCAGAGTGCTTAATACCCGAGCAACTTCTAATGTAATAGCGCTTCCAAGGCCATTATCCGCTGCGCCGGTGCCAAGGTCCCAGGTATCGAGATGACCTCCCAGAATGACCATCTCTTGCGGTTTTTCAACACCTCTAATTTCGGCAACCACATTGGCAGCTTGAAGCTTATCGACAATCTTATTTTGAATCACCAGCCTAACCTTCACATTTTTATCATTTTCCAAAAGTCTTCTTATCCAGGTTCCATCCTCATGGGTGATTCCTGCTGCCGGAAGCGGACTGTAATCACCAAAGGCGGAGGTTCCAACTTGCGTTTGTCTCCCTTTTAAGGGTGAGATATAAAAACAAGCTGCTGCTCCAAATTCGGCTGACCGGTTAATAATGTCCAGCCAGCTCACGCGTCTCTGTCCCTCGGGAGCCTGCTTTGCACCAGCCATAGCGATCTTTCCCTTGATGGCATCTCCTTTATCTTTGAATTCATCCTCTGTTCCGGCTCCTAAATCTATCACTTCTGCTGTTAAGCTCTCTGTAGGGGTATTTATGGATTGGCCCATGGAATCAACGGTTAATCTTCTTTGAAGTGGCTCAAGCATTTCTGCAGTGCTCTCACCTCTTAGCCAGCCCACCGAATCGAAATATTCAAGATGTGCGTTTTCCAATCCATATTCTTTGAAAAGATTAAGACAAAATTCTTCTCCCTTATGAGCCTCTTCAGAACCGGTCAATCGAGGTGCATGTTCATCAGACAAGATCCGCAAGGTATGGTAAACCTTATTCCCAATAAACACCTCACCTGTTATTGTGGCAGCATCTCTTTTGAGATCTTGCTCTATATCAGAAAAACAAAAAGCTGTTATGCAAGCAACAATAATAAAGAATATAAAAAATTTCCTATCACAAAAAAATTGCTTTAGCATAATAAATCTCCTCATATTTATAAGTTCTATTGCTATTCAGGAAAATTATTTCCATTTATATACTCCGGCTGAGCTATATTTTATTTTGAACACCTTATATAAGTCAAACTTATCTTGAAAAATTTTTCAAAGTATTATTTTAACAATTATTAAAATATATTTAAATGTTTTTCTCCTGATTAACTTGCTAACTCCTATCTCTTATATCATAATAATTTCATAGATAGCTTTTCAGTCTTTTGATTAAGGTTGAAGGGAGATAGCCACAAAATGAAAAAATATAAAAAAACAAAAGATAATTCCCTCAATAATCTCCATGAACTCAAACAACGCATTATTGCATTAGAACATGAAAACAGGCTATCAAAACAGTATTCCAGGATTAGAATGTGCATAATAACTAATCGACTGGGTCATCTGTCCTTATGTTTTTCTTTGGAACGAAGTGACGTAGGGACAATCCCTTGTGGTTGTCCGATGGAGACGAAGTCTCCTTTTTCTTTATATATTCAAATTTCTATTCCGATTAATCTCGTTATTAGATGATATCGCCATAGCCTTCGGCTATGACGAGCGGACAGGGGCAAGCCCTGTCCCTACATGGTTTCAGTCAAAGATGTTCATAATTTTATAACAATATGCCAGGATTGAAATGTACATAATAACCAAGCGGCTGTGCCGCCTGTCCCTACACGGCTTGCCTTTATAGAAAAATTGCATAATGTGTAAATGCTATTTTGCATTTATTATTTAATACGAAATTGTATTTAGATGGTAGGTTATTTTCCCTGCAGTTCCTGCAGGGAGAGGGTTATCTCGTTGACCTCTTCATCGGTGAGGTTCCAGAGCCGGGCCGCCAGCCTGTTTATCTGCTCCTCAATCTTCGCTACTTGCTCCTGCTTATCCTCTGCCGCTGCCTGATGCGCCTGCTGCGAAAACTCTGCTAATTCCCCATGAAGCTTATTAGAAGAATCAAATTTTGGGATATTTATATTATCAAGAACATGAGGATCACCAAAGCTTTTTCCACCTATCATTGAATATGCTTTTAAGCAGAAATTTACTATTTTTGAATTCATTAATGAACAAATATAATGAGCTTCATATAATTCTTCAAGTGCAACTAAAGTAACAATATGCTGTGGAATAAGGTTTTTATTATTATATTCGGAGATAACTGCTGACTTTATATCAGTTGCAATATTAGGCCAAACAACTTTATATGATGCGAAAGTGTAATCGCCTATATTAAACATCGAATAGAAAGCATCTTTAGTAGTATCAAAATATCGTTTGTAAGCTGGTCTTATTTTAAGAATATCTTTAAATTGCTTCAGATAAGCATACGTTTTTGGATATCTCATTTTCATTTCATTTTCACCAATTCCTCTTCGACTTTTAGGGTCCTGCGCCATAATAATATATGATGTAGATTGAACTTTCCAACGTGCAACTTCTCTCCCTCGAAGGAGAGGATAGAGTAAATCAGGCTCAATGGCAGCTTCCACCTGCTCAACTTTTCTTTTAGCGCCTTTAATAATATTCCTAATTATCACTAAACCATCGGGTGTATTATCGAGTATCTTTACCCAATAAACGGCATTAGCTCCTCCACTATTTGCACCTTCATGAGCAGTGTAATACGATTTTCCAAGAACCTTTTTAATAGCATTTAAAGCCATTGGCCTACCAGAGAGCCAGGAAGAGGTTTCGTCTTTTGCATTTACCGGTTCCGCTGACCAGCTCAAACGTTTGGTCATCTGCAGAACATCCTTTAGTTCGCTTTCGGTGGAAATAGAACCTTTTTTTATTTTTTTCCAGCAGAGATAGGAGGGCATGGGATACTTCATGGGGATGTTTTTCTGTAGAATCACAATGCTGGTGCGGTTGCTGGCGCCTTCAAAGGGATTGAGCTCCACCATGTCATCAACATGAAGTACTCGTACTGGAATCTTTCCCTTTATACTCAATGTGCGAAAGCCCTGCCCTGCTCCAGATGTTTTAAACACTGACTGAGTTATGACAAAGCCCAATTTCCCCTTTGACTTAAGATAAAAGTCCATTGCGGCATAAACCATGAGCATAGCTATATCTTTTTTACCTTTACCGAGAATAGTATCCATGCCGCTGTGGGGAAAGAGCCCATAATCCATCCAGAGCTTTTTGGTAGCTCGTCGATAATTTTCCGGTAAGCTTTCCCAGTTGACCCAGGGCGGATTGCCGGCAACGTAATCGAAATTGCGGTGGAAGATGGGAGCGAAGGCGTTTTTGATGATGCGCGCCCAGATGCCATTTACTCCCTGTTTTTGTAGATCCAACAGCTTTTGATAGAGTTCGCATATAGTTTGAATATCATCCTTATCTTTATCAGGCAGCAGGGGGAAGCGGGTGGTTATGCGCTCGATGAGCTGCTCTTTATTGAGCTCCAGATTCACCGCTTCCTCCAGCAAATTTGCCAGTCTATCAATATAATGAGCCTTCACCAGTGACGTGGGAACGGCGAAATTTCCCACTGAGGTAGTGAATAACATCTTGCCTTTTTGAAAGAGGTCCTGCTCCTTTTCCGATGGCGTAAGGATGGAGTCGCAGAGATAGACTGGAATATTTATATCTCCTTTCCGATATTTGATGAGGTCGCCCAGCGCCAGCAGGTAATTGGTGCGCGCCGATATGACTGCCAGGGGATCGAGGTCGAAGCCCACGATATTCTGCAGTATCTTCTCCAGCACCTCAGTTTCGGGAAGCATGTTGCTTTCGGCGTAATTTCGGATTTTCTCTATGGCAATTACCAGAAAGGTGCCGCTGCCGCAGGAGGGGTCCAGCAGTCGGGTATTGGGGTCTCCTTTGAATGTTCCGCCTTCCAGCATATTGAGCAGCCGCTCTGCCAGCCAGTCGGGCGTAAAATACTGACCCAGGTTATGTCTGATGCGCTGGGGCATGAGTTGGTGATAAAGTTTCTTCAGCAAATCCCGCACCTCCTCCTGCTCCTGCTGAAGCGATTGCAGGGAGTACTGCGCCAGCTTTCCGATAATATCTCTGGCTGCATCATAAATGTTTTCATCCCAGGCATCGAGGTACCAACGAAAGAGATCTGCTTCCAGAAAATTGGCAATGCCAAATGCCTCATGATAAATAGAGCCTCCCTCCATCTTTTGCATATATGATTTGAGCTCGTCCTTGCCGAAAGAAGCCACTTTCATCAGGTCTGTGCCCATGCCGGGTGCGGAATAAAAGCGCAAAATCTGTAGTGCCAGCAGTTTGATGAATACTGCATAATAGGTATGGATGGAGAAAAAGACCGGGAAGGGGTCGGATTCTCTGGTTTTTATGCCGAATTTGAGTCCCAGCTCCGGCACCTTGAGCTTGGAGGCTTTGTCGTAGTCGCACACCTCGCTGAACTGGTTGCGCCACTGCTCATAGAGGGTGTGCACTCGCGGGCTCTGGCTTGCTTTTAATGCCTGGTAAAGTGCGCTGACTGCTGCCCGGGATATTGGAGTGTCTTCACCAAAATCGGCTACCAGATTATCGGGTATGAGCGCTCGACCATATCTGAGATTAAGCAGAAGGCGAAGGAAACGCTCCATTGATGAAGAGCTGACCTTTGCAGGATGATCAATATTCCAACGACCATGACGGAATCGGAGAAATATAAGATAATATCCATCAAGAATAACTGCGACATATCGTTCGGAGCGCTTATGCTGGTTTTTTGCCAGGCCAAGGATATAACCTTTAGTTTGCTCAATGGCTTTTTGATTGGTTTTATGGGCGTTGTCGTTCTGCAAAATCCCCGGTGCTTTGTATTCGATTATAAACCGATTATATAAGGCATCGGCGCGACCGCTAATGAGGGGGTATTCATGCTTTGATTCAATATTGAGGTCTAAAGCTTCGGCAAAATTCTCTAATAAGGGATAGGTCTTTAGCCGCAGCTCCGTTTCGTTGCTGGAGCTTTTTGCTGCTGCTATTATCTGCTGGCTAAGCTCTCTTGCTTTCTCGCTTAGTTCTTGATCGGTTATCTTTTTCATATCTTCTGTTATTTCTTATACTAATTATAAAAATTTACCTGGGGAATAACAAGTAATTTTTGTTTACTTATTTTCAAATAAATAATTAACCTTATCGCATCTTAAAGCTATAATACCTTTGTAGGATAGCGGACAGACGCAAGGCCTGTCCCTACATTTTTTAATTCAAGGACATTTAAATTTTTAAAACAGTATGCCGGAATTGAAATGTACATAATAAGCAAGCGGCGGTGCCATCTATCCCTATGTTTTTCTTTGGAACAAAGTGACGTAGGGACTGGGTTTATCTCTGTCCGATCGTTATAGTCGAAGACTATGGTGATATTATTCTATAACGAGATTAACTGGAATAGAAATTTGAATCAATCAAATAATAAGGAGACTCCGTCTCCTTCGGACAGGGGCAAGTCCTGTCCTTATATTGTTTACCTTTGGGGGAAGAAGAAGGACAGCGAAATACGCTGTCCTATCACCGCTTGCCTTTGTAGAATGGCGGACAGACACAAGGCCTTTCCTTACAGTGGAGTCCTCCGTTAGGTAAATTGCAGAGCGGCCGTGCCGCCTGTACCTGCACGGAAGCCCGTTGGAGAAAAATAATATACTATAAGTGCTGTCTGTTGCTATATAATTTCAGCTAAATAGATTCATACTATTTTACCAATATGTCAGCACTGAAATGTACATAATAACGAGGCGGCTGTGCCGCCTGTACTCCCTTTTTCTTGACATTAAAACAGAATATATGTTATAAAGTCCTTGCATAATTTCTAAACGATTTCGAGAAAATCTCTTAACCAGAAGAAAAGTAATTTATAAAAACCTGCTTTCAACGACAAAATAGTATAAATTCCTCTATGTACTTATAGTTTAATATTTTGATATACTTTAAATGATCTTAAAATCTTTAATAAATTAAAACAAAAGGAGGGAATGATGGAAATAAAAAAGGTTGGCGTTCTGGGGTGCGGTCAGATGGGATCTGGTGTTGTTCAGGTTTCTGCTCAAGCGGGCTATGATGTTATTTTCACTGAAGCCTCACAAGAGCTCATTGATAAAGGACTGGCTATCATAGACAAATTCTTGTCTAAAGGAGTAGAAAAGGGCAAAATAAAGGAAGAAGACAAGATAAACGTTCTCAGTCGAATCAAAGGCACTATGGAGCTGAAAGATCTTAGCGATTGCGATTTGTTGATAGAGGCTGTTGTGGAGAATATGGATATAAAGAAAAAATTACTATCGCAGTTAGATGAGATTTGCCCTTCTAACACTATCTTTGCCAGCAATACCTCTTCTCTCTCCATTACTGAAATGGCAAGTGCTACTAAAAGACCGGATCGCTTTATAGGACTTCATTTCTTCAATCCTGTTCCCTTGATGCCATTAGTTGAAGTAGTAAAAACAATAATTACCTCCGATGAGGGTTTTGA
Organism: uncultured Acidobacteriota bacterium; assembly: GCA_964645975.1. Classification (GTDB taxonomy): domain Bacteria; phylum Acidobacteriota; class B3-B38; order Guanabaribacteriales; family CAZYAF01; genus CAZYAF01. The sequence goes on along the minus strand of CAZYAF010000001.1, from coordinate 197,270 downwards.
AACCGGCTTTCAATTTGCTAAATCCCTGGGAAAATCTCCAATTAAAACTTTTGATAAAACGGGCTTTATAGTAAACAGGCTGCTTGTTCCTTATCTTTTAGATGCAATCAGGGCACTGGAAGAAGGTGTGGGAACTGTAGAAGATATTGACAGCGGAATGAAGCTGGGCTGCGGCTATCCCATGGGTCCTTTCACATTGCTGGATTTCATTGGACTTGACACCATACTATACATTGGCGAGATAATGTTCGACGAATTCAAGGAAAAAAGATTTGCCGCACCGCCTCTTCTTAGAAAAATGGTTGCTGCCGGGCAGTTAGGTCGAAAAAGCGGGAAGGGATTTTACGACTATAGCAAAAAGTAATAATAAGAAACTGTGGTATAATCTAAAATATCAAATTTTTAAATAATTAATAATACATTCCTATGGGGAGGCATTATATGAACTATGAAAATATACTATTTGAGAAAAAAGAAGGCATTGCTTATATTACCATAAACCGCCCCAAGGTGCTCAATGCTCTCAATGCCCAGACATTGGATGAATTACGGCGTGCATTCATAGAGATAAAAAAGGATGCGAGCATCGGAGCTGTGATTATTACTGGCAGCGGAGAAAAAGCCTTCATAGCCGGAGCCGACATTAGCGAACTGGCGGTTCTAACGTCCACTGACGGTAAAAATTTTGCTCATAATGGACAGCACATCTTTACCATGATCGAAAACTTAGGCAAGCCGGTTATCGCCGCTATTAATGGCTTTGCTTTAGGAGGGGGATGTGAGCTCGCCATGGCCTGCACCTTGCGTATTGCTTCTGAAAATGCTGAAATTGGGCAACCGGAAGTCAACTTGGGTATTATTCCCGGATATGGCGGAACACAGAGACTTGCTCGACTGGTGGGCATCGGAAGAGCCATGGAGTTAGTACTAACAGGTAACAGGATAAATGCTAACGAAGCAGAGAGAATTGGATTAGTGAATAAAGTAGTACCCCAAAGCGAGCTTATGGAAGCAGCGAAAGCCATGGCTAAAAAGATAATGTCAAAAGGTCCATTGGCAATTAGCTATGGAATAGAAGCAATTAATAAGGGAATGCAAATGAGTTTGCAAGAAGGTCTCTTTCTGGAAGCTACTCTTTTCGGTCTATTATGTTCTACAGAAGACATGAAAGAAGGCACCAAAGCATTTCTGGAAAAACGAAAAGCATCTTTTAAAGGTAAATAAGGCTCAAATTAATAGCTTTGCAGCTTACTTTTGAAAGCGTTAAAACAAAATTCTTTATCTATTTGCTATAAAAATATTTTAACTAAGGGAACAAGAGTGAGAGGATAAGATTACTTAAGCACTTGTTCCCTGATTTTTTAGTTTATTATATTAAAATGGCCGAATTATTTGAATTACCTTTTAAAAAGATATTGCAAAGTGATAGTGTATCATTTCTGAAAAATGCAACAGTCCTTAAGCAATTTGCAGCCAAGGAAGATAAGCAAAAATTTTTCACAATTCTGCAGCAAACTCCGGATCCGTCCACTGCACTCTCAAATTTAGAAGAGCTTTATCGCTGTGATTCTACTGCTTATTTAAAAAATTCCATACTAAAAAATCCATATCGACTTCAGCTTTTGCTTGCTATTCTTAGCCATAGTCAAGATTTGGCGGACACTCTCATTCAAAACCCACAGTACCTATCCTGGCTTTTCGAAGACAAAAATCTTTCCTCTATAAAATCCAAAGAAGACCTCCTGGAGGATTTATCAAAATTCATGCTTACTTACTCAACTATGAAATCCGAAGCAATAGTGGCAAAATTTAAACGACGTGAGTATCTTCGAATAGGCCTTCGGGATATTTTGCACTTTGCCAATATATCAGAAACCACATCTGAACTTTCAATTCTTGCTGATGTAATTCTTGAAAAGGCTCTTGCGTTATCTCTTCAAGAACTTACTAATAGATATGGTAAACCCCAGTACAAGGATGAAACTAACCGAATTAGTGAGGCAGAATTTTCTATTATTAGCCTGGGTAAATTAGGCGCTATGGAATTAAATTATAGCTCAGATATAGATATTATTTTTATATACACTGAAGAAGGAAAGACATCGGGAGTAGATAGCAAACCAGAAAGCTTTATTACCAATCACGAATTTTTTATCAAATTAGCCGAAAAAATTACAAAACTTTTGACCACTCCTTCAGAGGAAGGCATAACTTATCGAATCGATTTGAGGCTAAGACCCCAGGGAAGTGAAGGCGAATTGGCAAACTCAATGAATAACTGTATTTCGTATTATCGAAGGGTGGCTCGTTTATGGGAAAGACAGGCTCTCATAAAAAGCCGTGTATCCGCTGGTAATCATAAATTAGGTACTGCTTTTATCAAAGAGATCACAACCATAGTATATCCTCAGAAAGTCCAATCTGATTTGCTTAAAGAGATTAGAGCTCATAAAGACCAAATTGATAGGAAGTTAGCATTGAAAGGAAAAACCAAGATGGATGTGAAGCTTGGCTACGGTGGCATTAGAGAATTGGAATTTACTATTCAAGCTCTCCAGCTCATCTATGGCGGAAGAGAAGAATGGATTAGAGAAGGTAATTCTCTCATAGCCCTTATGCGGCTGGCTGATAAAGATTTTATTTCATATCACCAATATTCCCTCCTTTCAGAAGCGTATACTTTCCTTCGCACTGTGGAACACAGACTACAAATTGTACATAATCTCTGGACTTACTGTTTGCCCTCAAACAAACAAGAACTGGAAAAACTTGCTCGCAGAATGGGATTTTCCCCCGAAAACGGAGTTAAAGCTCATAATATTTTTATTAAGAAACTTAATCATCATAGAAATATAGTAAGAAGCACTTATGATCAACTTTTTTTAAGTTATGCCCAACCATCTATTTTAGAAAAAGAGGTGAAAGGGAAGGATGATATTCTGCCAGGTAATCAACTTCGTAGAAAAAGACTAATAATGCAAGGCTTTAAATATCCAGAGCAAGCTAACAAATATCTAAGAGCAATTTACCGTAGTTTTAGTAATAGCCAGATTTCACAATTTTTAAGAGAGCAATTTGATACTTTAGCGACTACTATAATTTCATATTTGGTTAATTTACCAAATCCTGATAGAGGATTAAAAAATTTTCAAAATTTTCTTATCGCATTAATTAATAATGCAAAACAACTAAATTTTATATTCAGCCATCCTGCGATTCTGCAATCACTTTCGCGCTTATTTAGCCAAAGTGATTTTCTATCCGACATGCTTATTCGAAAACCAAGTAATATTCAACGATTATATCATATATTGCTGATTGGAAAGCTTAAAAAGAAATCTACATATTTTAATGAATTATGGGAGAGAGTACAAAGTGTTAAAGAGCTAAGAAAAAAAATGGAGCACATGAGACTTTATATCCATCACGAACAATTAACCCTTGGCTATCTTGATGTCAATAGCAAAATCAGCGAAAAACAGGTCTATCGCCACTTAGCCTATTTAGCAGAAGCGTGCCTGCAGGTTGGGTATAAAATTGCGCTTGAGCAATTGATCTCGATTTATGGCAGACCCAAGTATAAGCAAAATGGTAAGGGAGGGACTGCTTCTTTTGCCATAATTGCTTTGGGAAGATTAGGTACAGGAGAGTTAGACATCAATTCAGATCTTGATTTAATTTTTATCTACTCTCACCACGGGGAAACATCAGGAAAAAAAATTACTAGTCGGGAATTTTTCAAAAGGTTAGTTGAATTGATCATCCGCATAATATCAAGCATTACACAGGATGGTTTCCTTTATCGTATAGATACACGTCTGCGACCTGGAGGAATGGATGGCGAATTAGCTCAATTTCTTCCTTCTTTATTAGATTATTTAAGCGATAAAGCAAGAGTATGGCAGAAGCAATCTTTTTTAAAAGCTCGATTTGTGGCAGGAGATAAGAATTTAGGTAAAATGGCATTATCGAGAATAGCAGAAGCCATATATGCTCAAATTGATCCATCCACTTTAGCCGAAGAAATCAATAACATTAGAGAAAAGTTAAAAGCTGAGCTGGGAAAAGACAGAAATCAAATGCCGGGAATAAAAAGCAGTGCCGGTTCGCTTTTCGATATAGATTTTATCATTCAATATCTCTGGCTAAAACATAAGCTTCCTTTCCCAGTATGCAAAGATGTAAGCGCAATGCTCAAAGATTTAAAAAACTATAATTTGCTTAATAATGAAGATTATAACATACTACTTAAATCATACTATTTTCTTCGTTATTTAGAACATCAGCTTCGTTTACATTATGATAGACCGGTTTATTATCTACCAAAATCAGAGGATGTTCTTTATGAGATTTCAAAGTTCATGGATTACAAAATAAGTAATCCTGCAAAGAAATTAGTAGAAGACTTTTCATCGTATGCGGAAAAAGTGAGAAATATTTATAAAAGGATGATGTTTAGTGATTAAATTTTTTATTTTAGATGCTTTAATATTTTTGCACAAAAATTGTGGAAAACCCTGTGGAAAAAGTCTGCAAATTTTCTATAAGGCTCATAAAATATTAAACTTATAGCATTTTGCACTTGTTTTCGTCATAATTGCAACCAATTGAAAATAAATGACTTAGCTTTTTGGTTAATTGTGATAATAATCACGCAAATCATATCTGCTTTTTGATGTTTTAATTAAAAATTCTTTAATATTTCTCTTTTATTATAAAAATTACAGTATTACTGACAGTAGAAAAAATATTTATAATTTATCACACTAAATTAACCAATTATGAAATAGACTCATCTATTTCTTCACATTATATAAATTTAGAAGATACTAACATCAATCAGGAAGCAAAGATATGTTCTCTACATTCTTCTTTTTGATAATTGATATATAAATGCTCCTACGAGTACAAATCCCAGACACCCACCAAGCACTTTAATCTCATAAATCCACATAACTTTTACAGCCTCTGATGGGATCAAAGCGGTAATTATTGCAATAGTCGTTGCTACAAAGCCAGTAATAGCAGTTAAATATGCTCCTACTTTTCCTCCGGGAACTAATATCGCTTTTTTTGCTTCTATTCCCTTTCTACGAAGAGCAATTAGAGAGGCAAATATATAAAGATAGGGAATAAAATAAATCACGATTACCATATCTAACAGAATCATATAAGCTTCTTGAACGGTGGAACCAGCAAAGCTCATAATGATAAAAACTGTTGATAATATGCCCTGTATCAGAATTGCAAGATAAGGGGTTTTCCAGCGAGGGTGTACTTTGCCCAAAGCTGGAGGCATATATCTATCGAGCCCAGCAACAAAAAGAATTCGAGCTGTTCCAATTAGCCATGCTCCTGCTCCACCTAAACCACCCAAGAGAATCAGAAATGCAACAACATTACTGGCAACAGGAAGACCTATTTTATTACATATATTAGAGATGGCTTGTATTACACCGGTAATGATGTTTATATCTTTTTCCGGTAAGGTAACCAACAGGGAAATAGTTCCTGCCAGATAAATCAAAGTAACAACTATACCTGATATTATGATTGCTTTAGGTATATTTTTTCTTGGGTCCTTTATCTCTCCACCCATAATGGGAGCTAACTCTAAGCCAGCAAAGCCAAAGCATAAAGCAGCAAAAAAAGCAAAAGTTTTATAGTCCGTGAAATTTGGGAAAATTTTATCAATAGAAAACTCATTTGCTGAACCAAAATAGGCTACTGACACCACTGCCAATATAATGAGTACAGCAATAGGTATCCATAAACCTAATGAACCTAAATTTTGAACCCACTTACCAATCTTCATGCCTATCAAATTGAGTAGTAATACAAACCAGAGAGCACAAATGGTAAATATAGACATGTAAAGCTTATTATTCTCCAAATGGGGAGCGCTAAGAGCATATACTGAAATGCCAGCTATATAAATGAGAAGCGAGGGGTAATATATGAGATTATTAGACCAATAGCACCAGCCACTGAGAAAACCATGAAAATCACTGAAAGATTTCTTGGTCCAGACATATAATCCTCCCTCTTCGGGATATCGAGTTGATAGCTCAATTACCGCTAATGCCTGGGGAACAAAGAAAATGAGAAAAGCCATAATCCAAAGAAAAATTGAGTTATAACCAGCCGCTGCAGCAATTGCTATCCAACGTAATCCGGGAATTGCTACAATATTAAACATAATAAGATCAAAGAGGCCTAAAGAACGTGGTAATTTCATCTTTAACCACCCTTTTGCTTATCCTGGTTTATTTTTATGTTATAACTAATGTGTTTGTTACACAAGTTATCAGCCATTAATGAGCTTATATATCTTAAAAAAACATGATCATGGCATACAAAGGAATATTATTATAACCTAAATCCTTTTAAATCTGCATGCTATCAATACCTCTCAGCTCATTTCTTTACTTGACTTATATGTGATATTTTATTTTTACCTTTTTCCTTTGAATAATAGAGAGCCATATCAGCCTTTTTTATAAGCAATTGTTTATCCTCAGCATCTGATGGCCAACACGCTATTCCTCCGCTAATGGTAATTTTTACTACTCTATTATTTAATTTAAATCTATACTCTGCTATTGCATATCGGATTCTCTCTCCCATTCTCAAGGCTCCCTTTTTATCGCTATCTAAAAGCAAAAGAGCGAATTCTTCACCACCATATCGGGCAAGCATATCTGCTTCTCTCGCTTCTTTTTTAAGTATTGTCGAAATTCCTTTTAGAACCAAATCTCCGGCTTGATGTCCATATTCATCATTAAGTTTTTTAAAATCATCAATATCAAGCAAAAGAAGTGAGAATTTTCCTTGAATGCGGTTTAGTCTTATTATCTCCCTATTAAGGCTCTCCTGAAAATATCGATGATTATAAAGCTCAGTTAGACCATCAGTAATTGCCATTCGTCCAATCCTTTGATGTATGAGAGCATTTTCCAGGGCAAGGGATGCCTGACTGCAGATTATGGAAAGCATTCTGGCTTGAGTACCACTAAATTGCCCTTTATCCCTCCCTCCAAGAATCAACGCCCCTATTGGTCTATCTTTAATCCTGAGAGACAGAGCTACAAAAGAAGAAATGGGTAAATCTCCCTCATTTGAAGAAAGCAATGGCATTTCTTTACACTCATCCTCAAAATCAGAAATAACCAATGGTTCTTTCTGATTTCTTAAAAACCAACTGAGCCAGGTATAGCTATCATTAGGAATCATGTTATTCTTTAGAGATGGACTAAATCCTTCTATTTTCTTTATAATATAGTAAAGTTGATCCCTGCCTAAAAGAATCAAAGCATAAGCATCAAATTCTGCAATATTGCTTGCCAATTTAATGAGTTGGCTAATTAAATCTCCCAGATTTATATATGAAGCCAACTTTTGAGCTGCCTGATAAAAAGCACCAATTTCTTGTGCTTGCTGTTCCCGACTACGAGCTTGACGATAAAGATTGATTAAATCTACGATATGATCTGCATAGTGAGAAAGCACAAGAAGCTGTTGATTAGTAAAGCCTTCCTTTGATTTGCTATCAATGGCTAAAATTCCCAATAGATCTTCTTTTTCCTTGATAGGAGCTGCAGCAATACAGGTAATATTCTCCCTACTTTGATAGTATTTAAGTTCCTCTGCAGGTAATCTATATTTTGCTCGGAAAATATGAGGACCTTTATGAGCCACTTTTTCATATATGCCCTGATTGATACTAATCGCTACCTCAGAACCAATATGTGTGCTTAGTGAATCGTACGTCCTTAGTAAAAGCTGTTGCGATTTATAATCAAGTTGCCAAAGAAGTGCTGAATATGCTCCTGAACTCTTCCGCACTAACATCATTAAGTCTTTTAAAAGCCTATCCATTTCTATGATAAAGGCAGCAGAAAGAGAAAGCTGCTCTTCTGCAGATAAATGAGTAAGAGTTGTTTCCTCTGTAGCAGAATCAAATTGATCAAGACTGGCTTTCATTCGAGCTATCTCGCTAACCAACTGCAAGCGTTTTCTTCCCTGGCTCCAGCTAATAGCTTTAGAAATTCCTCCAGTAGCTATAAGAAAGCTTACCAAAACCAATAAGTATTTTAAAGCTGAAATACTATAATTATTATATTTAATAAACTCAATCCATGGCAGATTTAAAAAAACTATCAGAAATATAGCTCCAACGGTATAGATGAATTTATAGTAAAAAGCTACTGTTACAATTATAAGAAAATAAGCTGGCAGCAAAAAAAAATCTGTCCCCCCCGTTATTCTTATAATCAGATCAATAGCAAAAACGAGTAAAAGAAGCACTTCTAATTCCCTCTGTCTGCTGCTGCGGCCAATGAGGAAACGAATGAGATTATATGATAGCGAAACAATAATAATAGATAGATAGGTTACTTGAATATTGGAATCAAAATGTAATCCTCTGGCAGGAAGATAAAGTGATAGGATAAGCAAACATATGAAAAGGGGGAATATGTAATGCTCCTGAAAAGCAATTACTATCCTTTTTCTCCAGGAACTGTTTTGATTCTTTTCTGCAGGCTCCATTGTAGCATTTCAATCACTTGGTTTAATACTTCTAACCAATAACATCATACTATTAATAGTATCATATTTTAAGGTGAAAAATTTTTTTGCGCTGCAAAAATATATATATAATACCTATAGCCAAAAACGATCCAATTATATCAGCAACTATGTCCCTTATATTAGCATCTCTTGTGGGAACGAAGCTCTGATGAAACTCATCAGATAGCGCATAAATGATGGAAATAATTACAGCTATGAAATAAGATCTTTTTGTAAATTTTTCTTTTACACCTTTAGTATATCCTAAGAGCAAAAAAATGCAGAGTAGAAAATATTCTATTATATGAAGTATATAGTCTGGAATTTCTTCGTCTATTTTTATCTCTTGAGAAGGTAATGAAGATAAGAGGAAAATGAAACCCGTATAGATAATAGTAGGAAGCCAGTAGATAATTGAGGCAGATAACTTCCTATTATTCATTTAACTAGGAAAGGGGTACATGACCCAGGAAAGAACCAGAGCAAAGCCAATAAAGCATAAAAAAAGTATTACGCCAAATTTAATCCTCTGTTTTTTTTCTTTTTTCATTACTAAGGAAAAAACAATTGAGACAACTAAAGCATACAGAAACATGTATAAAAAATGACTCGCCATTTTTCCTCTCTCTATAATTAGCTCTTTCTACCCACAGCTATATCATAAGCATCGAAGATAAGCAAAATATTCAAAAGCCCTGATATGACAATAAATACTGTGCCATAATCATAAGTATAAGACCATATATTAGATCTCTCCAGACCTCCATATTTTGCCAGAAAATAAATAGGACCTATTCCCATGTTGGCTATAGTAGCTAAATTTCTAAGGAATTTTCCGTTTTCAAAGGTAAACAGATTCCCTTGAATTAATATCCCTATGAAAAATAAAAAGAAAATACACAAAAAGAAAGCTATGGCTCGGCCTTTTTTCCCCAAATATAAATGCCCTGCACCAGGCAATAACCATGCAAGCAAACAAGATAAAGATATTGGTAAGGATTTCTTTTTCTCATCAAGTTTGGCAGGACGATTTATTAGATATATTGGCAGAATAATAATCAATATAAAAAATACTCCAACTGCCCAAAGAATAGGGGCATAGCTATCATCCTGATATCGTTGTTTTGCATCATTATAAATAGCAAAAGCAATCCAAAATAAAATAATGGTTGGTATAATGTATACCATTTAGTTACCCTTTATTTAATGTTCTCTGCTTCCACGAAAAATACAATCGTAAGCGAAAGCTTCTATTCTAACCAAAATTACTTAGAAAATAAATCTTAATGAATTTATCCTAACATGTCAAGCAATTTATCCTATCAGCTTTTGTTATAGCAAGTGCTTTTACATAATTAAAATGAATTTTAATAATTGCATATTGAAAGGATATCTTTATAATTGTTTTATAAAATAATAGTATGCTTATTCTTTCGGATGATATCTTAGAGTGTGAGAAAACAAATGCTAAGTAAAAAATGCCCTTATTGCTCTAAAGAAATTCCTTTAGCAGCCTTTATATGTAAGTATTGTGGAAAGTTGTTATCAGAACAAGCAATAGAAACTAAGATAATATACCCGCAATATTCCAATGCGCAAACACCCTGGCGGCTTTTTCTTCTCTATGTACTTTCTTTTGGTTTATACCACTACTATTGGTTTTATCGCAACTGGAAACACCTGAAAATTCACCATAATTTAAAAATAAGACCCGGTTGGCGAACACTGGGGCTATTCATACCCATATTAGATATTATACTCATGTGCACACAGTTCAAAGATATCCGGGATTTTTCTAAAAAGGCAGGATTGGCAAGTTATTCAGTATTAACATTGGGATTAATTACTTTCGGATATATATCTTTTAAATATATATCCTTATTTGTTTTTTTGTATGAACGAGCTTTTTTTGAATCAACCTATCCACTCACCACTATTTTCGACCTGATTCAATTTATACTATATGTATCAGCAGCCTTTTTACTTGTAAAGGTTCAGACAAAATTAAATAAATACTGGAAGACTCTCCAGCCAGAACTCGAGATGAGAACGGATTTTTCTACCGGAGAAGCGATCGTGATACTGATTGGTGGTATTTTTTGGTTGTTAACAATAATTGGGCTCTTTATTCCGGAAGAATATATTAGCAAACTTCAACAATTAGGACAGTAAAACGAAGCTTATTCTAAATTCTCTTTAACCAAAATTGGCAATGTTTAATTTTTAGGTCTTTCATTTACTAAACAGGATCTTTATTAAGCAGTTGGCCTTATTTTAGCCAATTAAGAACTCTTCACCTTTGCCTTGAAAATGGCAGAAGTGAACAACTCTATGAAAAAACCAAAAAAGCAGCTTATAAGCAACACCATAATAAAATTAAGGAAATCAGCTCCCCGGAGAAGCATCCAGTAAGAAAAGGGAAGCCCAACTATTCCTCCTAAAATAATACCGTGCCATACCCAATGGATTCGCCATGCGGATATACCTATCACAAATCCAATGAGGGTTCTGTTAATAAACACCCACAAAATCTTAACAGCATCAAATTCAGCTTCCGGATATTTAAGCATCCCCAGAACCAAGCAAATCACTCCTGCAATAATACCAAATATTATGGCTATAATTACTCTTTTCGCACTTAACATAATACCCTCCCTTTATATTGAATTATTATTTAATTTAGTTTAATGAGACTCAAACGAGAAATCAAATGAAAAAACCATATGATATAATGTAAGAAATTATTAAGGAGACTTTAATATGAGTTATTACTTTAGCAAACTATTAGAAGTACACTTTGATGATGCTGTTTTAAGAGCAACGGAAGAATTGAAAAAAGAAGGTTTTGGCATTCTGACGGAGATTGATGTGAAGGCAACCTTGAAGAAAAAGCTGGATGTGGATTTCAGAAATTATAAAATCCTCGGCGCATGCAATCCATCCTTTGCCTTCAAGGCTTTACAGTCAGAGGACAAGATTGGTTTAATGCTGCCCTGTAATATAATCGTACAGGAGACTCCGGAGGGAATAATAGAAGTTGCCGCCATTGATCCCATAGCATCAATGCAGGCTATTGATAATCCGCAATTAGCTGAGGTCGCCAATCAGGTTCAAGATAAACTACGCAAGGTTATTCAAAATCTGTAGATAAGATAAAGTCAACGAGAGAGCTCTGATGGAGAGAATAAAAGAAAAGGAAAGCATGGATTTGATTTCTGAAGTCGAAGCACTGGATAAGTTCGAAAAATCTTTTTTACCCAACTGGATTATTAGTAATTTTGTTGATGCGGCTTTAAACATTGGACCTGAAAAAGGAAAAGTTTTGGACATAGGAACAGGTAGCGGATTAATTACCATAAAAATGTATGAAAAAAATCCAAAATTAGAAATTATTGGATTAGACCTCTCAATTGAAATGATTAAAAAAGCACAAGAAAACTCAAAAGCATCCAACCTGCAAAATAAAATAACCTTTTTAGTAGGAGACGCCAGTAACCTTCCGTTCCAGAATAGCTATTTTGATTTGGTATCCTGCAACCATTTGATACACCATTTAGATAGCCCGGTTCCTCTTTTTAATGAAATAGCGCGGATTGCGAAAGATGATGCAGCTATCATGATAAGAGATGTGCGAAGGCAGCGCACAAAATTGCAGTATCAATTTTACCGGCTTATGTTGCGTGCCATCTCCGGGAAAAAATCGCGGGAGATGACCTGCGATTCTTTAGCTTCTGCCTTTACGCCTGAGGAATTGGTTAATTTCCTCAGGCAATCTAATCTAAAAGATATGAGAGTAGTGAGATATTTCTTAATTCCGACAATATTAGAAATCATCGTAGGTATCGAGAGAGCACATAAAAACAAAAGAAATATCAAAAAGATTTTTCCCGATACTATAACCCTCCCCTTCCCCGGTAAAAAATACCTGAATTGATACTGTTAAAGGTAATGATAGGTTGTAAAGCTGCTTTGCTATCTTAACTCCAAAGGTACCCCGTTTAGCGACATGCGATGCAACCGCCATGTTATACGTGCATTACCATTTAAATCTATGTTTGCCAATAAAAACAAAACCTCTTAAATATGATAATTACAGAGAAGCCACGCTTCCCCTGTCCCTCCAAGGTTTACCTTTACATAAAACTCCGGACAGCGATATAGGCTACAACTGCCTGGTTTCAATTAAATATATTCATACTATTATACAAATATGCCAGGATTGAAATGTACCTAATAACCAAGCGGCTGTGCCGCCTGTCCCTGCACGGTACTATTTTGTAGACGCTGAATTTTAAATGTTTACCTCTTGATTGAAATGCTTCAAAGAAATTCTTTCAAAAAAGTAGGGACTGGCAACAATGTTGCTTTGCTACTTGATTGTTTGAATGCACGTAGCCGTTGCATAAATATACTTCTTGCCATCACAATAGCAAAGAGGCTATGCCTCCCCTGTCCGAGCGGTTCAGCTCCAAGCTGAACTGCTTTCTTCTAAAGAAGTTATAAAAGGTAAAGATTATACCAAGGAATCCATTGGAAAAAAATAACGGAGCGGCAGTGCTAATTGTCCCTACATAACATTCCTTTGCAGGGAGAGAGCTTTCATGTGTCTAATGGTCAACAACAGCCCTCTACACTAAATAATTTTGGGGAAACTCCAGAATTAATATGAGGTTGACATATATTCTTATCCTGATTTAAAATCTTTAGAAATAGGAGTATAGGGAAATCGAGACAAAGATGCACGCTCGGCCATAGCAGCCAAAAAGGAAAGCTTTATACATTACATTTAGGGAGAAAAAGGATGAATAAAAAACAAAAAATAATAGTGGGAATAACAATTGCTTTAATCGTTCTATCTGTAATTTTTCCCCATTATGTCACGATTTCTTCTAAAAGGATTTGTGGCTATGGCTTTATATCTAAAGGGAAAATCCATATTTATAATACAGATGAAGGAAAAATTTTTGAGAGATGTAAAATCAATACAACAAGACTGCTACTTCAAATCTTAATTATAGCTATTATTGGCGCTTATCTTTATTTTGAGAGAAAATAATCAATAACATAAGCACTTAATTCCTTTTCTCTTATTTTCTAATGTGAGGCACACTCTTTCTATTTTTAAAGCGTTATAGCCAACGGCTATGGCGCTATTATTTATTGCAGGATTAAAAAGGAGGCATCGCCTCCTTCGGACAGGCGGCACAGCCGCTTTGTAATTATACAAAACCATTAATCTATATATTGTTTAATAACATTTGATGTTGATAGTTAGATTATAAATAGACCAAGCATAAAGACGCAAGGCCTGTCCCTACACGGCTTCCCTTTGCAAGCATAGTTTTATCAATAAAGAAGCATTCATAAGTATATGATATAATAAAAAAACAGAGTATTCTTGAAATGCATTATTATAAGTATTGTTTATAGCTTTTATAAACAATGGAAAAAAAATGGATTCTGATGAAAAAGAAGTTTGCAATTTTCTAAAACGTCTAGATCTACTTGCAAAAAAGTTTTCAAATAAAGAAAAACTTAAATCAAAAACTCCTGATTTTCGAGTTTATAAAACAAATAAATTAGCTTTTTACAGCGAAGTAAAAACTGTATCTCCTGACTGGTGGCTTAATAATCAATTAAAAAACGCACCACCTGGAATTATTGTAGGAGGAGGCCGCAAGGATCCAGTATTTAATCGCCTTTCTAATAAAATCCATGAAGCGGTACAGCAATTTGATGCAGTTAATCCTAGCTTAGAATATCCAAATGTTTTAGCATTTATTAATCATGATAATACGATTGATACATCTTATCGATTAAATATCTTAACTGGCGATTTTTTTGCAGAAGATGGTACTAGGTATCCTATTTATAGAAAATTTTCTGAGGGTCGAATTAAAAACGAAAAAATTCGGATTCATCTTTATATCTGGATAGATAGATTTAAGAATAATTTCTACTTTCTAAATACAATTAATCAAGAACATCTTATTAATCTTTGTAAATATCTTAAGATTGATTGTAAAGTTTTCAATAATCTGAAAAAGCATTTAATTATGATGAAGATACCTAATTATTAGAACTTATTTTTAAAAATAATGAAAAATGAAAAAGTAAACAACAAAAACCTCTGGGAATGCCCCAAATGTGGGAGAGAGTTTTCCAGGGAGGGACAGTGGCATTCCTGCGGTACATACGCAATCGACTACCATTTTAAGGAAAAACCCGATTATTTACGGCAAACATTTGATTATCTTATTGCTAAACTCAGGGAATCCGTACCCTTACGGATCGATTCAGTGAAAACCGCTATTAATCTGGGAGCTACCGCGCATTTTGGCATGATATATGTGCAGAAAAATAGCATAAAACTCGAATTTCTTTTAGATAGAAAAATTAATGACGACCGAATACTGAAGTGCAAAAAAGTAGCGGAGGATACGTATTTCTATGTTATTAAGCTAAGAAATAAAGATACTATTGATGAGCAGCTTATATCCTGGTTAAAAAGAGCATATTTCTTAAAAATATAGCTTCTGCGCCCCACCAATTCTATTATATGAAAGTATATAAGATTATATATTCGTTTATATACGTTTATAGTATTATCTTAGTGTAGTAATTTCATAGAAAATTAAAAGTAATTTAGCTATAATTATGCAACAATTAAAAGAAAACGTGGGGGACAATAGTTAAAAAGAAAATATACATGAGCTAAAGAGCAACTGCTATGAACTTAAGCGAAAAAATTAAAAAAGTTGCTTTGGAATCAGGTCTCGACCTGGTAGGCATCACTCCCGCTGATCCTTTTGAAGGTTATCGATGGAAAGATTCCATAATGCGAGACCCCAGGCTCACCTTTCCCGATGCTCGCTCTTTAGTCGTTGTCGGATATTGCGATTTGAGAACATTAAAAGAGAACGGTGAGATAGTGTTGAAAGGCAAAGTTGCCCGAAGTTATGCTGTTGGTCACGAATTCAGTTTAATTGATGAACTTCACCCCATCAAGAAGGTCTTAGAAAAGCATGGCTATAAGGTTCATATCTCTCCAGGAAGTATGGCCCAAGCTGCCATTCCACTAAAATTGGCAGCGGTGCGAGCCGGCTTGGGCTTGCAGGGAAAACATAGTGTGGTTATTACACCTGAATATGGCAGTTGGGTCACTTTTGGTGCTCTAATGACTAACGCATCTTTAGAATATGATGAGCCTCTTACCGACAACATATGCGGAAAATGCACTGCCTGCATAGATGCCTGCCCTATGGGAGCTATTAAGGAACCTTATATAGTGGATATGTCTTTATGCCTGGATGAGATACTCAACACACCTGGTGATATCCCTGATGATACAAAAGAGAAAATTGGCCATAGGATTCTAAGCTGTGATAACTGCCTGGAAGTTTGCCCTCATAGCCAGAAAGCCCTTAAAAAAGCACTATTACAGGGAATCTATCCTTATGAGCATAACCTTCTTGAACTTTTAAATTATGAGCAGACAGAATTTGAGCAGATGGTTAATACACTAAACTGGGGCTTAAATTTTGCATCCTTTAAAAGAAATGTTATTATAGCTCTTGGCAATAGTGGTGATCAGTCAGTTGCTAAGGAGTTAGAAAAATATACCTCTCATGAAAGTGAGGTTTTGCGAGAAACATCGCAATGGGCTTTGAAAAAACTGAATAGCTCTTAAAGCTTCTTGCCTTAATAAGCCATTTTATGATTTAATTATGAAAACTGTTATCTTCGAATCGATAAGAGATTTATTAAACAAAAATTCCATTGCGTATGAAGAAATCCACCATCAGCCAACCTTTACCTCGGAGGAATCAGCTAAAGCCCGGGGAGAAGACATTTCTATCGGCGGAAAAGCGATTTTGATGAAGGTTGATAAATACTACAAATTATTTGTGCTGAGCGCCTCATTGAAAATTGATTCAGCAGCAATTAAAAAATATTTCCAGGTTAAGAAACTGCGCTTCGCTACTTCAGAAGAACTCCATGAATTAACCGGCCTCGTTCCTGGAGCGATTCCCCCTTTCGGCAAACCGATACTCCCTCTGGAGCTATTTGTTGATACCTCAATCCTGGCTAACAAAAAAATTGCCTTCAACTCCGGCTCCTTAACGGATTCTATTATACTATCGGTCTCGGATTATATAAAGATTGTTCAGCCCAAAATCTTTACCTTCTCTATTCCATCTGAAAGCCCAAAAAAATAATAAAATGAAATACGAAGAAATCTTGAAGGAATTAAACTCTTTGGCCAATCCAGAGGCAGTAGAAGGGATGAAACGCTTCGGCATTGCATCTCCCAAGGCCTTTGGAGTGTCCACGCCCGAAATAAAAAAGATAGTAAAGAAAATCGGAAAAAACCATCAATTAGCCCAGCAGCTTTGGGAAGTGGATATGCTCGAAACCCGAGCAATTGCCTGCATGATCGACGAACCCAGGATGGTTACTGAAGAGCAGATGGAAAAATGCGTGCAGGATTTTGATTCCTGGGCGATCTGTGATGGATGCTGCAATTATCTTTTCCGAAAGACAAAATTTGCTCATCAGAAATGCTTCGAATGGAGTTCGAGAGAGGAGGAATATGTCAAGCGGGCGGGATTTACCATGATGGCTGTCCTGGCTTTCCATGACAAAAAAGCTGCGGACGAGCAGTTTGAAAAATTCTTGCCCATTATTAAAAGAGAAGCCCTCGATGAGAGAAATTTTGTGAAGAAAGCGGTCAACTGGGCACTGCGTCAGATTGGAAAGCGAAACCTCGCCTTAAACAAGAAAGCTATCGAGACAGCCAAAGAAATTACAAAAATGGATTCCAGAAGCGCTCGCTGGATTGCCTCTGATGCCCTCCGAGAACTCACCAGCCAGGCTGTTCAAAATAGATTGAAATCAAAAGTAAACAGGTGAAATCTCTCAATGAAAAACAAAAAGGAAGTTAGAGTTAAGGCCCCCTATTATTTTCTAAAATATTATTAAATTACGGTTTTTTGAGGTAATCTTTGGCTTTTACGTTACCGCTCTGGACTGAGCCGATGGAGAATTTGGCCTGCACTTCGGTAATGATGATTTTTCCTACCTGCTCTTCCTCAGCACCCAGAGATAGGCCGGTATCCGGGTCAATCAGCTCTTCTCCCTTACGCATAACAATGAATTCATCTCCCACATTGGCTGCTCCTGCTCCCAGGTTGATCCATACCTTGCCGCCTTCCACTTTAATAACCCTTCCTTCAGGAGCGGCAGGTGTCATACCCGCAGTTTTGTCCGCAATCTTTGCTACCATTTTCTCTACTGCCGGATGCATTACCTCATTAGCCAAACCATAGTTGTAGTTTTGCTGAAAATTGGCACCCTTACCATAAGCTCCTACTAATCTCTTCTTATTCTCCTCTTCGGCTGCAACCACAATCTCTCCTGTTGAAGTATTCACCAATCGGGCCTGAAGCACCACTTTTCCAGTGGTTACTTTTCCTCCAATACCGCGAAAACCACCGCCAGTAGAGCTTACGCTGAACTGGGTTATGGAGCCGGTCAGAATAAGATCAACTCCTAATAGTTTCCCAATCTTAGCTGCTGTTTGTGATGTTACTGCACCTGAGGCGCCTAATTGCTGCTCTGCCAGAATTGCGTCGATCTTCTCTCTCTCTATCAATGTGAATTTACCAGTATCCATCAGGTCGGTAACGAATACGTCTGCAGCGGCCTCTCCCAGCCTATCACCCCACCAATGCCAGGTGCTCTTGTTCTCGAAATCAACAACTGCTACTCTCAACTTACCCTGGGCAAAGAGCATAGATGAGAAAAATACAGCAATTAATACTAAGAGAATCAAAACAAATACTTTTCTGCTAAAATGCATTCTTAAACCTCCTTTAAAAATATTTATAAATTCCTACTTTAAAATCTCGTTTTTATTTGCTGTAGATTCTTACCTCCACTTTATCTTGAGCGAAACCAATGAGCTCGATAGAACAACCATCGAAAGATAGAGTTTTCAACTCCGTAGCCAGAACCTCACCGTCACCTTTGAATTCTATTTCCAGCTGCGCTGTATCCGTATTAAAGCTGCGAGTATATACTCGTGCTACTCCTCTTACGTTATTTTCTAAAGCTATTTTCAGCTTTGTAAGTTGGTCCTCCTGAATGTTTACTATCAGCAGCGATATGCTCCTGATGCTGGTAGCCTCAGAAGCCCATTTCTCCAGGATTTGCTCAATTATCATATCAGCCAGCTTCTCAGCACTTTGTTTTATGGCATTTTGAGCACCAATAAGAGGTGTAACATGCACAGCCGCTCCCTCTTCATCAGCCTGAGCTATTACCTCAGCACTGCCTGTCTTTATTGCCCGAACTGTTATGGTGGCGTGGTGTGAGATTAAGTTGGAATTTCCTACTCTTCCTCCTGGTGCGGCAATAGCTTGACCAACAATAACGACCTCAGCACCGGCCTGATTACCCAGAAGTGAAGCTATCTGATTATCTCCGGAAAAAGCTCTTACTGCTTCGTCTCTATCCAGATTCTGTTTCACCTGAGCAGCATCAACAACCATGAATCCTTTTTCTCGTAATTTTCTAATTATTATACCTTCGCTTTGAGAAATGCTCGCCACATATCTATCAAAAATACTTTGTCCCTGAATATTCTCGTCGGTTATCATCACCATAACGCGCGGCTTCTTCATCCTTCTTATCAATAGTCCTATTGCTGATAGATCATCCTTGAGCTTATCCACACCAACATCAACCAGCGCTTTCACTCGATAAAGTTTCTCTTCCTGGTTTTCTTCAAGAATTTCATACCCAGTGACGTAGCCATCAGATTTGGTATATATTGTATCGCTGAGAAGCTCATAATTCTGTACTAAAGTCTCCGACTCTACTATGGTTCCTACTGTTTGCTCTACTGCTCGTCTTAAAGCATCCTCTATGGCTTGATCCCGTGCAGCAGCCACATCTCCCTCTTTTATTGAGGCTAATCCTTCTGTTTCTATTCTATTAATCTCTTGAAAGCAAAATCCCTGATAAATAAATAAAAGAAAGAGAAAAATAATTGGTGTTAAAAAATATTTTCTAAGCATAAGGTTACCCTTTTCCTAATCTTATTATTTTTTCAATTTGATTTCAAATGATAACATTCTAACGCATTCCCATAGAAAGAGAGTGAAATCTTGTAAAATCCACAGAATTCAATTTTACAGTTTTATCTTTAGGTGTAGGAACAACAATAATAATATCGCATTCTCTAAGCAGTTTGCTATGCTTATCAATCTCCATAAGCTTTCCTGCCTGGGACTGACTGATGACTATAGTCCCTCTTAGACTTCCTTCTGCTTTGGAGGCTTTAATAACAAAATGTTGATTATATGTATCGGCTATTTTATCTAAAAATAAAAGATTGTAACGTGCTTTATTAATAAAATGGATATGTTGTGTATTGCTGCCCAGCAATTTGACCATTCCTCTTTGCCGTTGTTGTGTAATCAATGGAAGACTCTCTCCGTAGTGCTGGCTTCCTTTTTCAATAACTACTGCATAAGAAGCCATTCCTTTCTCGATTAAGCTATCCTTTGAAACATGCTCTACTGAATAGACTTCCATTCCCTGTTCTGTAATAATTATCGGATAAAGACAAGCTTCAAAATCAGTTTCTCTGGCATCTATTATAACACCAGTAACACCTGTTAATTCGTCACTTACAGCAAGTTCAGGCATTTTGGTTTCCTCCGATTCTGCTGGCTTTGCTTCAGGTATTTCAGAAGGTAGTGGAGCTTCTTTTCCAGCAAGTTGATAACAAGTAATTCCCAAACCCTTAACACCCGTTATTGGTACCTTTATTTTTACTTTATAAATGTTGTCTTTTTTAAACTCTTCTATAACCTCCGCTCCTTGAATCATCCCTTCAATCTTAAAAAATATATCCTTATTCTTATCAACTGCTTCACGTACCATATTTTCCGAATCAACTCTAATATTGTAAATAATCTCTAATATATTTGCTTCAGCATCAATGAGAGCAGCTCTTTTTGAAAGGAGCTCAACCTGCTCTGGTGTATCGCCCTTCTGTATTGCAGCTAACCCTTCTGCAATTACATATCCTTCCCCCCAATTAATCTCACCATGCGGATGCTTTGCTACAAAAGGTTCATATCCTGAAGGCATATCTGAAAATGGAGGAGCGGCAGGAAATTTATCTATTAAATCCACAGGAACAAGAATTTCTGCTTCGATAGTTACTTCATAATAATTGTCTTTCTCTCTTTCTTCAATAATAGAATAAGCAACCTGAGCAGCAACGCTTTGCAAAATCTCCCTTCGATTGGGTAAATTATTTAATTCAATATAAAATCCATAACTTTTCTCTACTGCATCTCTTATAGAAAGTGCAATTGCCACTCTTCTCGCTGAAGCAACATCTGAATTTTCTATTGGCACGCGAGCAGTTCCACGAGTTACAATCTTTTTATGCTCTTGTAATGTATTATTACTATAATGCCAAAAGTTATCCGTGTCAGCCTTCTTATTTTTGCTCACACTTGAATTAATATCATATATTGATATAAATAGTTTATCTCTTTTTATTAGCACTTTTTTGGGGCTCTTATATGCAACAAAAGAGAAAATAAATAATGCTAACAAAAACCACATAAAAACATTCTGAAATATGCGAAATTTAATCATCTTATTTTTTATTTAGGAAAAATCTTTTAGGAGACTCGGATTAATAATTAATTTTCTTTTAACCTGATTAATATAACCCTTCCTTTTCAGCTCATTTACAGAGCGAGAAACCGTCTCCCGACTAGCTCCTACCATGCCGGCAATCTCTTTTTTGGAAGGAACAGAAATGGAGATACTTCCATCATCTAAGGATATTCCTTCTTTTTTAGCTAAATCTAATATCAGTTGAGCAACGCGACCCTGAACTTTCAGCAATGCTAAATCGCCAATTTTTTTATCTGCTTTTCGTAATCTTTGGCTCAAAACCGATAAGAGCTTACGCAGCAGAACTTTGTTTTCGTAAAGTATTGACAAAAAATTCTTCTGCTTAAGCACAATCAGTTCACTATCATCCAAAGCGATAGCAGTAGCAGATCGAGGCTCATTATCTAAAAGCGACATTTCTCCAAAAAAATCGCCTTCTTTTAAAATAGAAAGAATTATTTCATGGCCATCAGGAGAAATCTTAGTCACTTTAATCTTTCCTGAAATAATAAGGAAAAAGACATCACCAAATTCATCTTCAAAAAATATAACTTTATTCTTACGATACTTCTTCTTCTCAGCAGCTTTTAGCAAGATATCAATTTCCTTATCCTCTAATTCGGAGAAAAGGGGCACATATCTTAATAAACTTTTATCTCGCATAAATTTAATCCTGCTTTTTTATATCATTTAGAGTTTACCATATATTTCTTATATCTTTCTACCAAATTAGGACTTATTTCAGCCTCAATGATAATATTGCCATCCTGAAGACTTCTATTTAATATCTTGGCCTGTGAATAAAGCAAAGATATTATCCTTCCATTTTTACATGGAATCTTGAAACGTATCTTCATCTTTCCCAAAGAAAGAATAAATAATATTTTTTCAATTAATAGACCGACACCATAGCCTGTTAGAGCGGAAATTAATACTGAATTATTAAAGCTATTTTTAATGGCAGTCAATCTTTCAACTGGAATTAGGTCAACTTTATTGAGAACATTAATAACAGGAACATCCCCAACTCCCATTTGATTCAAAATCGACTCAACCGTTTCTCTCTGTTTTAAAAAATTTGAGGCAGCAATATCGATTACATTTAAAATAATATCTGCTTCTATAATCTCTTCTAAGGTCGATTTAAATGCTGCGAGCAATTCTGGTGGTATTTTTCTAATAAACCCAACGGTATCTGAGAATAATATAGGCTCATTATCTTCTAATTCTAATCGTCTGATTATCGGATCTAATGTCTGAAATGGCTTAGAGCTCGCCTCAACATTTGCGCTTGTAAGATAATTGAAAAGGGTCGATTTCCCCGCATTAGTATACCCAACTAAAGAAATTATAGGAATGTGCGAAGATTTCCTTTTTTTTCTCTGAATCGATCTGCGATGACTAATTTTATTTATCTGTTCTTTTATACTGTTAATACGTCGAAAAATTTTCCGTCTATCAGTTTCTAATTTTGTCTCACCCGGACCTCTGGTGCCAATTCCTGCACCCAGCTGGGAGAGTTCAACACCCCGCCCCTTTAAACGTGGTAAAAGATAATTAAGTTGAGCCAACTCCACCTGCAATCTTCCTTCTTTCGAACGAGCACGACGAGCAAAAATATCCATGATTAATTGATTGCGGTCTATTACTTTCTGTTGTAGAGCAGTTTCAATATTTCTCAGTTGGGCAGGTGCTAAAGGATCATCAAAGATCACTAAATTAACATTTGAACTCTGGCAAAAAAAAGCTATTTCTTCAATTTTACCCTTCCCAATGTAATATCTTGAATCTATTGTTTCTCTTTGCTGAAGCACTCTTACAATAATTTCTGCACCAGCCGCATGGGTTAAAATTTCAAGCTCATCCAAAGACTCTTCTGCTTCAGATTTCTGATGCTGTTTTAAATAAAGACCTATTATAATTGCTCTTTCTATAAGAAACTCCTCCTTCTTATAACAGATAAAATTTTATAAGCAGGGGTGGAGGATTTAGTTATCTTTCTTGCTTGCATTTTTTAGTTTCGGAGCATTACGAAATCTTTTAATAATATTGATTGTAGATATTGCGTGTTTGAAAACCATGAACTGTTGGTTATTATTTTCCATAATAATAGCAAATTTATCAAATCCAGAAATTCTACCAGAAATCCTTGAACCATTCATCAGGTTTAAAGTCACTTCTGTTCCCTCTTGGCGGATCTTATTCAAAAAAGCATCCTGAATATTTGGTATATCTTTTGACATAATATCTCCCTATTTAATTATTATAGCTGGAATATTTTGTTTAATTTTTTATAAACAAGTTTTTCCACCTGTTGATAGATAGTATCTTCACCCATGCTTATATCAAACCAAAAAACACCTTCATCTTTTCTGAACCAAGTCATTTGACGTTTGGCATATCGTCGAGTGTTTTTCTTTATCAAATTTATCGTTTCTTCTAAGGACATCTCTCCTTTTATGTAGCGGACGATTTCTCTATATCCCAGTGCTTTAAATGCGTGACATTCAGGAGAATAGCCAAGTGTTAATAACCTTTCTACCTCTTCAATCCACCCTTCATTTAACATTTTTTCTACTCTCTCTTCAATACGCTGATAAAGCTTCTCCCGAGACATTGTTAATCCTATTTTAATAGCATCGTAGCGATCGGTAGAAAAGGATGACTCCTTTATGAACTGGCTCATGGGCTTTTTTGTTTTAAAAAAAATTCCCAGAGCCCTAATTAATCTTTGCTTATCTTGAGGAGCAATTCTCTGTGCAGATTCGGTATCAAACCGCATCAGCATCCGATGCAGATGGCCCGTTCCCCTATTTTTTGCTATATGGCCTAATCTTTTAGATAAGGCCTTATTTCGGGGAGGAGAGGAGAATAGACCCTTAAGCAAAGCTCTTATATATAATCCGGTGCCGCCAATAATAATAGGTAAATTACTCCTTTTTAAGATATTATCAATAGATTCTTCTGCTAATCTCATAAACCTTCCTGCAGAAAAGCGTTCATTCGGTTCAATAATATCCATCAAGTGGTGTTTAATCCCTTCTCTATTTTTTAAAGATACTTTTGCCGTTCCAATATCAAGCCCTTTATACGCTTGCATAGAATCTGCACTAATAATTTCACCACCAAATTTTTTCGCCAGTGCAATACCTAATTTGCTCTTACCGACAGCCGTGGGGCCAATTATTACTAAAATCTTTTCCATATTGAACTATAGCCAGTTCTATCACTTTATAGATATAAACTTATACAGCAGATAGACAAATATGATTAATAAGAGAATAATTATACCTAATTGCTGATTCTTTGTTATTTTGTCAGTTAGCTTTTGCCAAAAATCTCTAAAAAGCATTATATCATGAATTTATTACTTTTTCCTTAGAATCATCCACTTGAAGTTATTTTGATGTTAATCGGTTTTAATGAAAAAAATACTAAACAGGAGATTTTGAGCTTTAAATTATTAGTAAAATGATATTTTAAGTATCATCTTGAAAATATATTTTTAACTCTCAAGGAGCTACGATTACTTTTATTCTTAGTTTTATTTTACATTTTAGTACTTATTATTTATTCGTTTTTTCTTAATAATATTATCAATTAAAGAATTTCAAAGGCCATCAATCACAAAAATCTGTTTTTTTTAAAATTTAGACCATTTTCAGAGATTTAAGAAATAAGGTCAAAAAATTCACCCATAGAAGTCTGTTTTTATCTGAATCGTTAAAAATGCTGTATGAAAAAATAAAATTTGGCCAAATAAACCTTTATGTAGAACATCAATCAATAAAATTTTCGCAATTCTATATCAGAATAATAATGCTTTAATATTTCTTCAAAATCTGCACCGCGCAAAGCCATACCAAAAGATCCAACCTGACATAGGCCAACACCATGTCCCCATCCTTTTCCAATAAAATTAAAGTAGCTAATTTTGTTATTTTGATCATATTCTCTTTCTATAAGGAAAAGATTTTCCCTTAATCCCAGAAGTTGCCGTATTTTTAAGCCAGTAAGAAAAAATTGGCCTTCGCTTCCTATAACAGCAAGCTTTACAATTCTTTTCGAAATTCCCTCTTCAATTGGCCTTAAATCTAATAATTCGCCAATGGGCAGGTTCTTTCTAATTCTTTCACCTAATTCATCCCTTGATCGCCTTACTTCCCAACGGTAATAAGGAGAAAATCTATCATCTGCTAAGCCTGCAATATTAGCACGTACTTTAATAAAGTCTATTTTATTTTCTATGTGATGAAATGTGACTTTATCACCGGGAATTAACCTGAGAATTCTACTGGGTATAATCCTGTCACCATAAGAAATAAAAACATACGCTGCTGGATGCAGGTTAAATGATTCTATTCTACCTCCTATTTTTAGCTCAAGGCTTCCCTCAATCGATTCAATGAAAACTCCCTTTATCAAAGGCAACGGTTTGCAGGTACCCATTAACCTTACCAGGGTCCTTGATACTAATGCTCTGGTCGGTACTAAATCAGCATAAATTGATCCATAGGGAAAGGGAGCTATTATACCTTCTTGAAGTAATAGAGCTATATTTCTTCGTGAATAAGAATCTTCAATAGTAGAATGAAGGTCTGTCAATAAATATTCTATATCACTGCTATTAATCATTAATTGAGCTCTTTCTCTCCAGCCAAAAGCTTTGATTAAATAGTCTATCATCCAAGCAAAGCTCATATTTTCTTGCGTTAATAAGGGATCATCAGGAGAAATTTGTTCAGAAAGCTTTTTCCCTGAAAATGCTAAAGCTTTCATCGTCCAATTCACAATCTCACCTGCATTAGTTTTCTCCTGAAGATACTTTCTGGTTAAAACGTCAGGTGAAAGAACTCCTAAAACCACCAGGAGCGATAATTCTTCGTTAACCAGTCCTCCATCTTCTGCATAGACTAATTCAATGGATGTGGAACTTTTATAATCCTGGCGGGTACCGCTTTCTGGATAACATTTTACTCCTTTTAAATAAGGATAGCTCTGACCTCCAAAAATATTTTCTCCATTTTCTGTATGACCACCACAGGTTGATGTATAAAGGGCATTAATGGGTTTTCCATTGTATGTGGCAATTAGACCTCTGGTTTCCTCTACTGCCTGATTGCTCAGGGGATGTTCCGCAGAATATCCTTTATATACCTGACAGCGAGAGGTTGAGCAAAGATCATATCCTTCAGAGGAGAATTGCCCCATATTCCTTGTGGCATATGTTCGGGCAGCGACTGCCTGGGCTTTCAAAGCTTCCAGCTCATTGAAAATACCAGGACTCATTTCACAAGGAACTACACCCTTCAAATAATCTTCTATGCATAGTTCATTTATAACACTTAAACTACCATTGGAATTAATAAAGACCTCAATAATGCCTCGATAAGATTGTTGATTTACTCGTAAAACGTCAGCTAAATTGCACGGAACTATAATGAGCGGATAGGTAGTGTGTTTTATCTTACTGCTTGAAGGATAAAAAATCTGCATTTTGCTATTACTCGGAAGCTTCCTTTCCACTGTAGCTATCCACAAATCTTCATAACCTAATCTATTTAATTTAGCTGCTAATAATGCGGCTTCCTGACGAGTAGTGCATCTTCCAGCCCTTACTTGATAGGTACCGGTTGAAGAGTTATAGTAGGCGGAAACCTCTATATTCAAAGCATGTTTAATTTCGTTAGCTAAGCTTTTAGCCGCTGCATTATCAGAGAGAGAAGCAACTTGGACAGTATACAGCTTGGAAGAACCGGACCTATACATTCCAGGTACTTCTATTCTTATCCGCTTATTAAGAGTTCTACCATTAAAAAATGTTTGCCTGTTTTTGTTTATAATGTAAAAACCTTTTTCAGCAGAAATATTTAATGGATTAATATCGGGTAAGAGCTCAATACGGATGGTGGGTTCTTTTAGCTGAAAAGCAAGGAGGCGCTGCAAAGCATAATTACCTGTTTTGCTCGGTGGTTCAATGGTAACTCGCGTTTTGCAGCTATAGAAAAAAAAGGCTAAAAATAAATTTACGATTAATAAGAGTAAGATTCTGCATTCACAATTGCATTTTTTCTGTCTACTTTTCCAAATGTTAATCATAATTTATTTAAGCAATAATATTCACTGATTCGAATTTATATTACGGGATATATTCTACAATATAACATGATAAAAATCTATGGGGATTAAAGAGAAGGCTATTGGCTTTTAGCTGCGGTGGCTACGGTTATACCGACGGCACCGCTTTTTCGTGCAATATCCATGATAGATATAATAAAACCATATTCTACTTTTCTATCACCTCTAATAATTACCTGTTTATCATCAGATTTTTCCAGGGCTTTTTTGATCGGTGTCTCTAACTGCTCCAAATTTATATCTTGACCTTGAAAATTGATTTGCTTTTCTTTTGATACGATTATTACAATCTCTTTCATTTGTTCGCTGGTAGAGCTTTCAGCGGAAGGAAGGTCTAACTTCATACCCGGTTTCTCTAAAAAAGTGGTGGAGACCATGAAAAATATTAATAACAGGAAAACAACATCTATCAAAGCATTTATATCAAGTCTCACACTTCTCTTTCGTTTTGTTTGAAATTCCATAAAAATTATAACTCCAATAACTATAAATTATTTTTTTGTTTCGATGAGCTTGTCAACCTTAACATAGTTTTCCTCTGACTGTTTTTCTAATATTATATTCATGAGGTGTAGGGAATGTTTTTCTATTCCTCGAATGATATTAGCTGCTTTATCTATAAAAAAGTTATACATAACCAGAGTAGGTATTGCAATAGTTAACCCAGTGGCAGTAGTAATGAGAGCCTCAGCTATTCCACCAGAGAGAGCTCCTGCCTGTCCTACTCCGGTTACCGAAATAATACGGAACACTTTAATCATTCCAGTTACCGTTCCTAACAAGCCTAACAACGGGGAAACCCCTGCAATTGTTCCTAAAATACCCAGGTATTTCTCTACTCTTGGTATTTCATTACGCGCGGCATCGGAAATAGCCTCTTTAATTTCTTCCCTTTTTAGATGCCTGTTTTGCAAAGCAGCGTTGATTATATTATTAAAAATTCCGGGATTTCTGCCACTAATATCCTCTGCTTTGTCAAGCACGCCGCTTTCGATTAGGGTTGTTATGGTCTCTAATTCCCCTTTATTTATTATTTTCTTCTCTCTAAGGCTTAATAATTTGTGAATTATTATGGTTAAAGATAACAACGAAGCGAAGATCAGCGGATACATCACTGGACCACCGCTTTTCAAAAACTCAATGAGGGACATTAAACTTCTCCTTATAATAATTAATGCTCAACTCTCAGATTTTTATGCTATTTATCTGGTGGTACAACATTATAAAAAAATCCAAATCTAACCCCTACACTATTGTCAGGGAATTGTTTGGGAAGAGGTGGCAGGGGATTAGAAAGTGAAATAGCATTTAAAGCTGAAGCATCAAAGGGTCGAATATCTGAACTATTGTCTATACTAAGATTAGTAATCCGTCCATCCTTTTGAATACGAAAGGATATTACAGTAACTCCTTTCAATCCCAAATGCGTTGCTGCATAAGGAACAATCCAATTGCTCTTAACAATACGATAAAGCAAATTTGCATAGGGACCGAAATCAAAATCCTTGGTATCAAATGAAAGGAAGCTATCCGTGGACAAACCTGATTCTCTATTATCAAAGGTTCCAGAATCTATATATTTATCAAGATTCATTAAAGATTTTCTCAGGGAATCCTGCTTTTGAGCGGGAGATGTTTCTCCAATATTCGGTTTCGTTTCCTTTTTAGGCTCGACCAACAATTTATCTCCCGAAAGTGGTTCTGAATGCAACGGTGTTTTTTCTTGTTCAGCAGGAGATTTCTCCTCAGAGCCCTCAGAACCTTCTATTGCTTCTTTTGGGATTTCTGGAGGTGGAGTTGCTAAGGTATATTCTTTAGTATCTCCAATTGAATAAGGAAGGCGGCTTTTATCTTCAGAATTTACCTCAGGAGACTTGCCTCCTGCCAGGCGGTTTTTATCGGAATAACGGTCTGTCTCTGGTCTAATAGGGGATGCTTTATCCTGGGGTACATCAACAAAGGTGAACTTGATTGGTTCCTGCTCATTTTGAGCTGCAATATTTGCCTTCGTATCTGCAGGAAAGAGGACTACAGGATTAACCTTTATAGCGAGAAGCAAAATAAGATGCAAGAGGATTGCAAGCAAAAATGCTTCCCTAAAAGATATACTTCTTAGAGAAATTTTAAGCTCCTTCAATCGCATTGCATCCTCTTATTTGAAATAAATTATTATGCTCTCCTTATTTATTCTATCTATAAAAATCAAAATAATGAGTAATACTTATTACATTATAATATATTAACAATTATCTTCAAATATAAATACGAAAAGGTTTTTTTATTGTTTCTCTAGTTATTATAGCAAATCTATACTCTCTTTACATATTCTTGAGAATATCCTTCAACACCTATTTTCTTTAACTTAATTAATTTAGACAAATTTGCATCAGGAAGGTTTACTAAAATCATAATGTAATTCTTTTGTCTGAATATCATAATCGAGATTACATGATAAAAATTGCCTTTATTGGATATAGAAATATTATTGATGAAAAAATATTTTGTTTTATTTATATTTAATGAGAATGTGAAATAATGTTTCTTAAAGACACCAAAGGTAGGATAATTCTATAAAAAAGCTGCGGCTGTGCTAGCTAAAATGCATTGATTCATCTTTATCAAAAAGACCGTCAAAATTAAAAAAATAAAAACAATCTTTATCTTTATTTACTCTCTTTTATTTTCATCGGCTATTATGAAGTGGCAAACATCATCTCCTCTTCCAATAGCTTTTTTCAGGATAACATGCACAGGCTTCTCTAATATCACCTCAAAGACTGACTTCACCCAGCCCTGGGAGCAATAACAAAAAGTCGGTGATAGTTTTATTAATTTAGAAAGAACAAGAGGACATCCACATCTTTGGCAAACTGAAAAAATAATATCTCCCTTCTTTAGCCAATTTCCACACCACATTTTCATTTCATTCATTTTTTCCAAAATTTCCTTAACGTTTTTTCCTTGACTCTTTATCTCTTGAATTTTTTCAATTTCGCCATGATGTGAAGCACAAGCTCTCCCGCATTTTTCAAGAGCTTGTATCTTCGATTCTTCGTCCATGAATATATCTAAATTTCCAATTAAGGTTTCTACCCAATTTTCCAGCAGTGCTCTGGCAAATTCTTTTTCATTCATTTATAGGCTCCTCAATTCCATTCCATTTTGTAAGGAATTGCCTTTTATTTATTTTAAAGGAAAAATATTTATGCATTTTTCCCAATTACTATATATATGCTTTAATAAAAAAATCCTTCTATGAAAAAATAGTGCAATAGTTATTATGTATTTTTAACTCATTCTTCTATTCGTACCTTATAAAAGGGGCACATGGTGCTAATTCGATCCTGAGTCCCTTAACCTTATAAAGAATGGCGTCCCGAAAGACCCATTAAGAATTTATGAAGGCGACTCAGGATACATTCTTAATCTTTGGTCTTCCTCGATAGCATATAAACTCTCTTCTGTCTTTCATAACCTTAAAAACAATGGTTGCCATCCTTCGGGCAGTAGTTACTGCAGCTACTAGAGCTCCTTTTCTCCTCTTTATCCTCTCATAATAGCTTCTCAGTTGTGCATTGCTTCTTATGGCGGGCCATACCGCCTCAACCAGCGCCCATCTGAGCCAGCGGTTTCCTTGCTTTATGATGCGCCCATGCCTGAGTTTTCCTCCCGAAGCATAGGTGGAGGGCACCAAACCACAATAGCTGGCAAACTTATCCGCCGCAGCAAACCGAGCAATCCCATCAACCTCGGTGCTTATCAGAACTGAAAAGAAATTCCCTATCCCAGGTATCGTCTTTACGAGCTTCGCATCCTCATCCTTCTGGTATAGCCGTTTCACCAGCCCATCACTCTCGGCAATCTGAATAGTGAGCTGCTCTAATAGTTCGAGCAGCGAATTTAATAGCTGCCGATCCTGTGAGGAAAGCTCCACACTCCTTAACCACTGCATCCCGGCCTTGCCAAATAAGTCCGTTATCCCCTCCACCTCTTCTCTCACCTCATAATGCTGCTTCTCAATCAAACAATGAATGAGGTTCTTCACCCTGCTTCGTAAATTGACATAGAACGCTCTCTGCCGCAGCACCTGCTGCTTGCCCCGATTGGCTCTATCCCGCAGATGCGCCTCCGGTATCAAGTCTGCCATCAAAAGATACGCCAGCGTCTCCGAATCTATGGCATCGGTCTTGATATTTGCCGAAACTATGGCCTTCACCTTCAGCGGATGAGCCAACTTCACCTCCGTATCCTCCTCATCAATCATATCATATATAAAATCCCAGTTACGACCAGCCTCCAATACCACACTGCTCCCTTCGCCAATAAAACCTCTTAACTCCTCAGGCCTATTCGCTAATTTCTGCTTGACTACCTCACCACTTTCTGCTACTATCTTGGTAGCAAAAGTGTAACGCTTGTGACAATCAAATCCAATATAGTTCATCTCGCACCTCCTTTGGTTTTAGCTTTATTATATCAGAGGAGGTGCACTTTTTTTTCATTGTACCTATTTAAGCATTAAATTTTAAGAGTTTATCCCTTTATAATATACTCATGCAGCAATAATATGGTAATGAGTTCTTATACTTGCTGACAAAAAAATGGACAGCTATTAAAGCTGTCTTTTAGCTCTATTAAATTTTTGCGGGGGAGGAACTCAAAAAGAGATAGCCTTTAGATTAATACTTTTATCCTCCCCCGCTGCCCTCAATTATTCATCTATTCCTCCAAAATCTTGCTTTCATTTCTATATATTTTCTGCCAAATAACTATTAAATACCTCCTGATGCCGACTCCTTTGTATTAGATTACTAGGACTTGAAGATAACTTTAGCCAGAATCTGCGGCTTTTTTGCTGAAAATGCATCAACTCATTCCTGTCAAAGAATCCCCCATAACCTATTTAAAAAACATTGATTAAAGCCGCCAGAGATAGGATATTTTTACGAAGAAGCTGCGGCTTTTTTGCCGAAAATGCATATATTCATCTCTATCAAAGGCTCCTCCATAGCCAAGGAAAAACACTGTACCATAGTTATGCACATAGCTCAAAAGGATATCAGTACTCAGCTCCTTCCAATAGGCGTTGTACTCGAGTATAGTTCGTAAGAAAAGCTTTTTACTGAAATGATAGGTGGTCTTGCTTCGGATGATATTGTAATCATATATCTCTTCTCCGCCTTTCTCCTGCCAGAAGGTGCTTTTAGTAAAAATTAAGTCCTCTGTTAGATGAGAGTCCGGCCTAAGAGTTATCTGACTTCGTAAGTACCTTATATAACCTAAATATGGATTTTCTTTATCATAATAAATACTATCCCCGCTAGTAAAAATAAATATACCAGAAAAATAATTAGTAGGATCAATATCTAATGAAAAGTTAAACAAATTTTTATCAAAATCTATGCCTAACCATTGCTCCATTCCATTCTCAAATGAAATATCCATATTAATATTTTTCTTTAACTCAAAATTTATGGAACCCTTATTTCTCTGCTCTACTTTAATTCCATTGTGATCGTACATTCGAGAAAATTCGAAGTTTGGTTTATACCAGATTATCCAGCTAATATCA
This sequence comes from uncultured Acidobacteriota bacterium, assembly GCA_964645975.1. Taxonomy (GTDB): domain Bacteria; phylum Acidobacteriota; class B3-B38; order Guanabaribacteriales; family CAZYAF01; genus CAZYAF01. The sequence continues at coordinate 164,284 of CAZYAF010000001.1, read as the reverse complement.
GGAAAAAACCGATACCCTAAATTCATAGCCCCTTCTCTTATATCCGTACGTTTAATAAATCCAGCATCAGCTCGAAAATCAGGATATAAATCTCTATAGGTAAAAATATAAGATAAGTGTCGACTTTCTCGAGAAAATTCAGCCTTAAAAGCTGGCGCTCTGAGCTTCTCTCCTTCATGGGTAGTGGTGAAGCTTCCTAACCCTTGAAAACTGAATCTGTATTTCTGCTTGAAATTGAACAGACCGTCAAAACCCACCAGCTGGTTGCTCGACTTAGCAAATTGACGGCTGGTCATTAAAAAGCCTATGTACGAATTGCCAAATAAATCATATGTGCCTCTAAAGATATTAAAAAGCGCTTTCTCACCCAGATAGGGATTATCTTTATCACTTAATCTTCTCCCTGGCCCTTCGTCCAAAGCGCTGAGAAATCCAAAGGTTGTTTTACCTACTTTACCGGTTATTTTTGCTCCCAGAAGGGGGTCAATTATACGTCGGGAATAAAAGGCTTCAATGTCAGTACGGAAAATATCTGCCCCCTCCAGAAAGAAGGGTCTTTTCTCAGGATAATAGAGCTCATAGCGCTGATTAATATCCACCTGCCCCACATCAGCCTCCACCTGGCTGAAATCGGGATTATAGGCAAAATCAGCAGTTATATTTGGAGTAATACCATATTTCAAACTAATGCCAAAATCGGAATCGGGCGACTCATTCTCAAATACACCTTCATTGCTAAGACCTCCAGTTTGTAATGCCGTAAATGAAGGTAGGATTTCTATATTTCTGCTGTATTCTATCCCTTCAATACCAGTAATTAGAGCGTGCTGGTCAAGGTAGGTATTTTTGTCCCTTGTCCATGCAGGCCAAAGTGACCATTCCTCATTATTCTTTATAATCAAGCGATACAAGCTTACTCCTATAGTATAGACATCTCCAGGAGGGAAACGTAAGCTCTTAAAAGGAATAGCCATTTCTACTATATATCTATCATCATTTATTCTCCCGACAGAATCAAAGATCATATCAAAATTTACATCCACACCTTTTCCTTCTAAATAGGAAAAATCCAACTGGACTCCTAAAGCATTAACTTCGAAACCATAGGAACGTCTCTGACTATTAAAGGTATCCAGGCCAATTCCTACCCTATCCTCGCCAATTATCGTATCGCGTTTAGATAAATAAGATCTGATTTTTTCTATCTCACTATCATAACAGCGAAACGCTACATAAAGATTTTCACTATCATAAGCAAGAAATGCCTCTGTCTTTTCTGATATTGGTTCTCCATCAACAGGTTGATATTGGTAAAAATCGGTAATCTTAGTAGCGATAGACCAACACTCATCGTTCAAAACAGCATCTATCTTAGGTGGATTTGGTATCTTAGGAATTATTATAGTCGGTCTGGTATTTTTGTCCGTTTCTTCCTGTGAATGGATTTCAATAGTAATCAGAACTAAAATGAGAATAAAAAGTATTAAAACTTTTTTCATTTTTCAGCCTCACTTTTTGCCTATTATCAAAATCATAGTAATCGTATTAAATTTACATAAAGAAAAGTATGAAGTCGACCTGAAACATGAAGCTGGACGATTTTTATTACAGAAGGAGATTATTTTATATTGGTATAGCAGGATATTTTTTGGAAGAATGGAGTTTAAAGAGGAGTAAAGTGAAGGTGACCCTCCAATTTCTATTTATTGTAGTGGTTTCAATAGATATGAAAGAAATTTAGAGATAACCTAGAGGGAATTTCACAATTTTTCTGAAAATATAATGAAGTAATCTTAATTTATTTGCAGCATAAAAAAAGGATTATTAAAGCCGCCAGAGATAGGATACTTTTACAAAGAAGCTCCTTTGATTTTGACGGAAGTGCATATATTCATCTCTGTCGTAGAGTCCTCCATATCCAAGGAAAAACACTGTACCATAGTTATGCACATAGCTTAATAATACATCTGTAGTCAACTCTTTCCAGTAGGCATTGTATTCGAGTATAGTTCGCAAGAAGAGTTTTCTGGTGAAATGATACGTGGTTTTGGAACGGAGAATATTATAATCAAACACCTGCTCACCGCCCTTCTCTTGCCAGAAGGTACTTTTGGTGAAAATAAGCTCCTCTTTTAACCGAATATTTGGTCGATATGCAATGGTACTTCTGAGAAACCTGCTATACCCTAAGTATGGATTTTTTATATCGTAATAGATGCTGTCTCCCTGTGAGTAGAGAAGTTCGCCAGATAAATATCTTGTAGGAGCGCTTTCTAATGAAAGGCTGAAAATCTTCTTATCGAAATCAATATCAATCCATTGCTCCATATAGCTTTCAATTGAAAGAGTCATAAATGTATTTTTACGAAATTGAAATAGTATTGAACCTTTATTTTTATGTTCCACTAAGATTCCGTTATGATCATACATTCGGGAGAATTCGTAAGCCGGTGTATAATCTATAAGCCATGTATTATTAGGGATAAATTTATACCCAATATTCATAGTACCCTCTCTTATATCGGTACGCTTTATAAATCCCAAATCAGACTGAAAATCAGGATATAAATCTCTATAGGTAAAAGTATAAGATAAGTGTCGACTTTCTCGAGAAAAATTAGCCATGAAAGCAGGATCCCGGAGCTTTTCACCTGCTTCAGTGGTAGTGAAACTCTGTAATCCCTGAAAGCTGAATCTATACTTTTGTTTGAAATTGAAGAGGCCATCAATACTGAGCACTTGATTGCTTAAATCAGCGAACTGGCGGTTGGTCATGAGAAAGCCAATATACGAATTTCCGAACAAGTCATACTTTCCTCGTGCTATATTGACCAGTGCTTTTTCACCAAGATAATGGTTGCCCTCAACAAACCACTCTCTCCCTGGACCCTCATCAAGAGCGCTGAGGAATCCGAAGGTAGCTTTACCAACTTTACCGGTTATTTTTGCTCCCAGAAGGGGGTCAATTATACGTCGGGAATAAAAGGCTTCAATGTCAGTGCGGAAGATATCAGCTCCTTCCAGGAAGAAAGGTCTTTTTTCCTCATAATAGAGTTCGTAACGTTGGTTTATATCCACCTGACTAACATCAGCCTCCACCTGGCTGAAATCGGGATTATAAGCGAAGTCTACTGTAATATTGGGAGTAATACCATATTTTAAGCTAACTCCAAAATCAGAATCGGGCGACTCATTCTCAAATACACCTTCATTGCTAAGACTTCCAGTTTGTAATGCCGTAAATGAAGGTAGGATTTCTATATTTTTACTATATTCTATTCCTTCAATACCTGTAATTTGAGCTAATTGGTCAAGGGAAGTATTTTTGTTCTTATATCGAGGGGGCCAAAGAGCCATTTCATTCTTTCTCGTAATTAAGCGAAATACCCTTATTCCTATGGTATGGACATTTCCAAGAGGGAAGCGTAGACTCTTAAAGGGTATAGCAAATTCAACCGTATAGTCTTCAGTATTTAGCTTCCCTTCAGAGTTAAAGATCATATCAAGGCCTAAATCATGACCTTTGCCTTCAACATAAAACCAATCCCTCTGTATACCTAAAACATTAATCTCAAAACCGTAGGCTCTCCTCTGACGGTTGAAAGTATCAAGAACAATTCCTACTCCATCCTCATCTAATATGCTATCTCGTTTAGTTAGATTTGCTCGAATTTTTTCTATCTCACTGTCATAACATCTAAACGCTACATAAAGATTTTCACTATCATAAGCAAGAAATGCCTCTGTTTTTTCCGAAGCAGGCTCTCCATCAACAGGTTGATATTTGTAAAAATCAGTAATCTTAGTAGCGATGGACCAGCAAGCATCGTCCAAAACAGCATCTATCTTAGGTGGATTTGATATTTTAGGAATAGTAATTGTGGGTTGCTTTTTCTGAAGTTGCGCTAATATCGAATGACATGGAACAATATTAAAAAATAAAAGAATAGTAAAAAACACTATAATCTTTTTCATCACTCTATAATCCTTTTTCCGTATATTAACCCGTCAAACACACTGTTTAACAAATTAGATTAAAAAAAAATAATGTTCCTGTCGACCGAAAACATAAAGCTGCACTTTTTTCTTTAGAAAAATTTTATTCTCAGGATGAAATAATAGTTGCAGAATCACTGGTAGCTATCATTATTCGCCACCTAATGAAGAAACACCGCTATTTGTGATAGGTATAGTGAGGATAATTGAAGAAGTTAATTTTATTTTGCTTGAAGAGATATAAAAACTAAGCTATTTGAACTAACGGTAAATTAGTAGACTCTTAAAAATATATAAGCAAAGATTAAACCTATAATTTTTCTCACAATATTTATGGAGAAACGGAAAGTGCTTTTTCTGCCCATTCCTGGACAAATTCCTGAAAATTCGCATGAAGGTAACGCTTCATCGCCATATCCGCACTCATTCCCTCAGCTAATGCTTTCAGAATTCTCAACAGGTCTGAGAATCCATAGGCTTGAATCATATACTCCACCATTGATAGTGAAGCAGGATAAAGAGGTAAGGAGCTAAATCCATTATTCTTTAATATCTGGCCAAGTTGAAAGTTATACGCTCGTGCAGATTTGCCTTCCATATACTGAGCAACGCCCTCATGCAGCCATAGGGGACAATTACCTTTAGTTTTGCTGTGGAGAAATGCATGAGTTAACTCATGCATAAGCACGTTGTTCACCTGAGAAGTAACGCTGGTCAAACCTCTAATAGGTATTTTTACCTTTCCATCATAGAGCCCCTCAACCATTCGAGGAGCACCAGTAGCATCGTAAAAATCTTGATTGGAATAAAGAATAACAATTATAGATTCCCGCGGTAGATAATCCAGTTTTCTACTCAATTGGCTGTGCATAGATTCAAGGGCAGAAATAATAGCCTTTCCCAGTTGGGGGTTCTGCGAACCTGTATACCTTAGCTCGAAACGTGCTGAACTTGCAGTGCTATAATTAGCCCTCATAGCGTTTTCTCTGGTCAATCGGTTTAATTTGGCTTGCAGTGCTTCATCGGGTCGCAATCGTAAAGATTGTTTCCACTCTCTAATTGCCTGAGACAATTTCTCTTGACGATAGTAAATCTCACCTAATAAATAATGCGCATCTGCATTTGAATAATCAATTATAAGCGTTTCTCTAAGCTGATTTTCAGCCATAGGAAGATTACCCAGACTTAAATAAAGGGCGCCAAGAGCAAGCCTAACTTCAGCATCAGCAGGCTGAATTGCAATAGTAGGTCTCAGTTCTTCTATAGCTTCAGCATATTTGCCTTGCTGGATTAAATTGTTGGCCTTAATTTTATGCGCATTTATTAATTTAATTTTATAAGATGTATTTCTGGGATTATTTTTATAAGCCTTTTCCAAATCTTCAATATTTTCCAAGCTGGAAGAACCAAAAGCTTCTCTGGTATTCACATTAAGCTTAGGTTCTATTTGCGCTGGGCTTTCCTGAATATCTCTTCCTGAGCGAGATGATGTGCCAGAAGATGATTTCTGTTCGGATTTTTCAATCTTTTCTACCTCTTTCAATGAAATTGTCATAGTTCCCGCTGGAGTGATAAAATTCACTTTATCCCCTTCAATCCAGCATTTCTCTGTTTGTATTTTATTTCCGTTTTTAAGATAAATTGTATCGACCGTTCCAAAATATGCTGAAGTTGCTTTAATATTACTCGCTATAAATAGCGTGGTAACAAAAATTAATAAAATAAATTTTATGTTATTTTTCTTCATTCCTCTTTCTTCTTATTAGCGATTATGCTAAGAACCTTTAGCCCGCCTAAGATCTGTTTTACTTTTACCCTATTCATTTTCATTAAGGGAACAATAGTGTGGGCAGCTCGATGGCCATCTATTTTTGTCAATACAAGGTCAACTTCTTCGTTGAAGAATAATTTCTTATACACATTTAAAAAATCCTGAGCTATACTGAGAGGTATATTCAGGGGACCCAATAAATCATCCAACCACTTTTCGTCTCTTATGTGACCAACTGATTCAAAAAGCAATTGATAAGAATTAACTTGAAGCTTAACGATTTTAGAAGGAAGTTCACTCTCCCTAAAAATATAAAGAAATCTATCCCATAAAAAGAGGCTTAAAATATTTCTTGCCAATTGGAGGCTCACCATTTTTAAGAGTACCTGAGAATTAATATAGCCCAGCTCTATAAGACTCCGCCCTACTGTTTTATTGTTACTTTTCCCCCATTCAATTGCTTCTTTTAAATGGTCTGCTGAAATAAATCCTTTCTCTATTAAAATATTACCTATGCTATCTTTATCTTCATTTGAAGCAGAATAGCAGAGATCGCCATCAGAGAAATAGAGTATTTTCCTTCTGGCATCTTTTCGCAGAATCAATTTACCGCTTACTGAACTTTTCACAAGCCAGCTTAGTAAATAAGGAAACTCAAAACCATTAATCTTTCCTATTAAAGGATATTCAGTTTCCATCTAACATATTTCTTTATAGGTCTTTTACGATTTACTCAAAGCAGCACGTTTATTAATAAAATATTCTTATCTAAATGATACCATAAAATAATTAAGTTATAAACTACAATCAATCCTGGAATAGGGCAAGCAATATATAAAAAACAATTTTTATCGCTAAAAATAATAACACATATATCTCTAATGAATTAATAATTTTTAAGCTCTTATTTTGATTACTTATACTTGACATTAATATAATAGCTAACCTATAATTAGTTAACTAAAAAATGTAACTTAATTTTATCTTAAAATATAAAATGGAAAATAAAAAAAACCTTGAAGAGATAAGGAAAACTATTTATTCCAAATTAGAAACATTTTGTAATGGCATAAAAAATAAAAATGTACCTGAAATTAAATCCATTCTGCATAATGATATTATTTTTATACCCCATAATTTTAAAACTCTCTATGGCTGCGATCAGGTTTGCCAATATTATAAAGAACTTGTGGAAAAATCATCTTACCTGGATATGCACTTTAAAGAGGTGGAAATTAATATTGTTTTCCCAAATGCCTTAGTAGTGGGAAAATGGGAATCTAAAGGAAAGATTCGTCGTCAAATCTATAACCTTAAAAATCACTTCAAGACTGAAGAAGAAACTATAGTTCAAAACCTAGGTCGTTTTACTGCTGTATTTCAACAAGAAAAAAGTGAATGGCTTCTAATACACGGACATTCTTCCTTACCTCCTACCTAAGTTAATGTAATTTATAAAACAGGAAAGAATTTATTGAACAGATTAATTGCTAAATTATTATCCTGATGTAAAAGGACACATTAACAAATAATATACAGGGATTTACAATATTATGGAAATTTTAGAAACTATACGAAAACGCCGTAGTATTCGTACCTACCAAGATAAAACCGTAGAGCCGGAAAAGCTTAACCGTGTTTTAGAAGTTGCAAGATTAGCTCCTTCAGCCAGCAATCGTCAGGAGTGGCGTTTCGTAGTAGTGCAAGATATCAATTTACGAGAGCAACTCATGAAAGCTGCGAGTAAACAAAAGTTTGTCGCTCAAGCTCCCGTTATTATAGCTGCTTGTGCCGATACTGACATGCATGTAATGCGCTGTGGGCAGCTGTGCTACCCTATTGATGTCGCTATCGCTATAGACCATATGACTTTACAAGCTGTTGAAGAAGGCTTAGGTACCTGCTGGGTCGGGGCTTTCGATCAAGCAGAAGTCAAACGTATTCTCAATATCCCAGAACGGATCCAAATCGTCATCTTGCTGACTCTTGGCTATCCTGCTATTACACCAACTCCTTCTCCGCGAAAAAAATTAGAAGAAATAGTAATGCATGAAAAGTGGTCCAAGGCTTAATAGAATAATATAGATCGAAGGTTGATTAATAATTCAGAATAATTTTTAGAGAGGTAAAATCTGCTTTTAGAATAAAATATCCCTCTTTGACTATATATCAATATGTTTTGAAAGAAGTTTTTCTATTAGATCTAAAGCCCCTTCTTTTTTCCTTATCTCTCCCATAGCTTGCGCTTCAGAAACTTTCTCCAATAACCATCCAACAAGCTTCCCGGGCTGCAAATTAAAAGCTGCCATTAGCTCATTACCATTGATAAGCTTTGGTTGTTTCTTTTGGTATGGGAATTGGTCAAAATAACTCTTGATTAGCATTCTGCTAAAATCTTTAATATGTTTTATATCTTGAGTATTATGTGGTGAATAATAGCTTAAAGAATCAGCTAAAAATAAAATTATGCAATCAATGCTCTCTCGACCAAGATGGCGAAAGAAACGATATATGGCTCTTTGGCTCAAATCCTTTGAATTTAAAAGGTAATAAGGTCGAAGGTGATAATAAATTAAACGGGAAAAGTAATCTCTCTCTTGACGACTCAATTTCATGCGATGTGCAATTATCTTAGCCATATTGGCACCGACTTTCTCATGTCCAATAAAATGTATTTTATCAACCGCCTCTTCTCTAAAGGTCTCAGGCTTACCTAAATCATGCAGTAATGAAGTTAATTTTAATAACGTTAGTCGAGCTCTTCCATAAACTAACTCTTTGTTTAAATGTTCTTCTACATTCTTTCCATAACACCCAAATATGATATCTAATTGTATAATAGTATTTTCCATCATTTCCAAGGTTCGAAGGGAATGCTCCCATAAATTCATACTTGCTTTACTTTTCAGATTGAAATCTTTAAAAGATTTGATTTCAGGAAATATTTCAGCCAGAAGACCGCATTTATCCATTTCCATAATAATCTTCAAACTATTATGCTGATGTAATATATGATAAAGTTCTAAAGAGATTCTTTCACCAGCGGATTGATGAATTAGATGAGCGTTATTTTTAATTAAGGTTAATAAATTACTATCAATTTTAAATTTAAGCGAACTACTCAAACGAAAAGCACGCACCATTCTCAAAGGATCAGCTATTAGAGATTTTGCTGTTATATGCCTAATCAATGCTTTATTCAAATCATCCAAACCAGAGCAGCAATCAATAAGCTCAGCATTTCCTTTTTGCATAAGAGTATTTAATTTTAGTGCCATGGCATTAATGGTAAAATCCCTATCTCCAAGATATTGACAAATGTCATCGGATAATAATCCACTAATATCAATATTCGGGAAAGCTTGTTTAGAAAGTTTAACTACTCTTATAGTTCCTTTTTCCGCTTTCAAATTTATTACCTGTGCATCCAGTTTTTCGGCTAAGTGGTGGGCAAAATACTCAGCTTTTCCCCTGACTAAAATGTCTAAATCCTCAGCGCTACGCCTTAGAAGCACATCTCTGACAATTCCACCTACCAGATATACATCAACTCCTTCTTGCTGAGCCAATGTATAAATAGTATTTAGTAAGCTCTCTTGTGAGAAGGTTTTTAGTAGGTGCTCAATTGAAATTTTCTGCATAGAAAAAACAAAAAAAGTAAAAAAGCGGGGTGTTTTCCACCCCGCACTATTATTCAATGGTGGGCGGTACTGGGCTCGAACCAGTGACCTTTGGCGTGTCGAGCCAACGCTCTAACCAACTGAGCTAACCGCCCTCATATTTGATTCTATACCTAATGATTATATTATAGAATGTTACACTCACTTGTCAAGATATATTAGATACTACTTCTATAACCCATTATTAGATATTAAGGCGACCATGGGCAACAAAAAACATGCCATCGAATATGAATATAGCTGCCACTAAATACTTTTCCCTCGTATGTGTAGGAATACTCACCGATTTCATAAGCAATATAATCATATTGATTAGGATTTTCTTCTATAACACCGCTTATGAAGACATTTATTGTCTTTAAATCAAGATCTGTTGCTTTTCTTTTTATTATCTCATTCCAGAATGCTAAAATTTCTTGCTTTCCCTTACAAATCTCTCCTTTTGGTGTAAAAATAATGTCATGATCACCGATTAAATCTGCCATTCCCGCAGCGTCGCCATTATTGAAACAAGTTATAAGTTCAGTATTGGTATATTTAATTTTCTCCCCAAGTGTAGCCCATTGTTTAGAAATATGTATTTCCGGTTCCTCTGCCGCCCCTTTTGTTTTGTCTGTCTGCGCGCTAACACAGAAAACAATAAGAAATAAAAGAATCACTATAACCATAAAATGGAAATTTTTGAACCGCATAACTCCTCCTTCCCTAAAAAAGTTAAAAGATTTATTGTAGCCATCATTTATTCTTACAAGGCCATATTAATAATTTGCAGCTCATAAAATAGGTGGAGGATGGTATCAGGGAAGAAAATTTGTTAACGGAGGATTATATAAGTGAATTACTTTGGATAAGAGAAAGTAAATTTTAGCTTTTAAATTAAAATTCCCTTGTTTGAGATTTTAATAATACAATTATATACTGTAATTGAATAAATTGTTAATATAATTTTCCATACTTTTTTGATTTATCTTCATAATCCTTCTTTTGCCTTTTTAGAATTTTTTTGAATCGTGGATCATCCCGTAAGTTATCATAACAAGGATTATTAATTAAAAAAGAATAAGAATAAAGATAAGTCATTTTAAATTCTAAACCACTATTAATCCCTTTTGTAATATATTTAATTGCTTTATCTTTCATCCCTAAAAGAGAATATACAGAAGTTGCTATATAAGAGTATGGTGGTTCTTCTTTGATAAGTTTAAGTGATTTCTCTCTTTCACCTTTTGCAGCAAGCACTAGGGCTTTATACGATTGAATACGAGAGCTACCTGGCTCCATTTTTTCAGCTTTGCTTAATATTTTCTCAGCTTCATTATATTTATTAATAAAAACAAAGTATTTTATATTACTAAGATAGAGCTGGAGATTATCTGGTTCTATTTCCAATCCTTTATTAATATAGATAGCTGCTTTTTTATATTTCCCTATATACATAAAACAATCGGACAGAAGAACATGATTCCAAATAAATAATGGGTCATGCATCGTAGCTCTTGAGTAATATTTAATAGCTGCACCGTTCAAACCAATAGAGTTAAGAAATGAACCTATGTGGAAATTAACTAATGGACTATTTGGATTTATCTTAAATGCGCTCTTGAAATTTTGATAAGCTTTATCTACATCTCCTTTATAAAAGTTCGCCCATCCCATTGCTAAATGAGTTTCTGCCAAATCTGCTTTTAATTGATAAGCTTCTTCACAGCTTTTTAGCATTAAATCCAGATCTTTTTCATTTTTAGTCAAGACATAATGAGATTCATAAGCCATACCTAATCCCCAATAGGCCAATGCATATTCCGGTTCAATTTCAGTGGCTCTCTCAAACATCTTTACTGCAGTTTCAAAATCTTCCTCCTTATGTGACATACTATATTTTTTATTAATGAAATGCATCCCCTTAAGATAATATTCCCAGGCTTCAGCGTTTTTTGGTTCTCCGGTCTTATTATCGGCAAAGGAATCGGGCAAAAGTTTTACTTGTAATGCTTTAGCAATGGATTCCGCGGTTTTATCCTGGATGGTAAAGACATTCTCAAGCTTCTGACCGTAGGTGTTTGACCAAATATTAGTATTATCCTTTGCATTAATAAGATGCACACTCACTCGAACGGTTTGGTCATTTTTTTGAATAGTACCGGCAAGGATAGTTTCAACACCCAAATCCTTACTAATCTCCTTAATATCCTTTTCAGTATCTTTATAACGCCTTACCGAGTTCATCGAAATAACCTTGAGCTCCTTGAGTTGGGAGAGCTTATAAATAATTGCTTCGGTCATCCCATCGCAAAAGTACTCTTGATCCTGAGTAGTACTTAAATCTCTGAATGGTAGAACTGCAATCGATTTATTTACTGATACAGTTAAACCTGGCCGACCTGCATCGCTTTTTATAACTGTGAAATAAACAATAGACGCAATAATAATTAAAAGGACAGTTGAAAAGAATAAAAGCAATTTTTTAAATTTAAATTTCTTTAAACCCCCTCTTGGTATATACAGCATGGAAATATATTTAATATCGCCGATTTCACCAATATCGTATAATTTGGATAATCTCTCAGGGTGATTATCTTTAGCCCGCTGCCATTCATTTTTGACTGTCTCTGCAATAATTGACCACCTTTTGCTGCTTAAATCAGGATTAAAAAGTTTGAGAGCAACAACTTTGTTCATCTTTTTATCGAGAGCCATATAAACTCTTCCAGTACTACTCCTGCCGATTTCTTTTATAATCTGATATCTATCACCAAAATACTCTCCAGGGATATATTCAATTGGAGATTTTTTAATTAATTTTTTTGCTTTTTTAGGGGTATTAAATTGTAAGGCCTCAACGGCATAGGCCTCGTTTTCCTCTCTTATTTTATTTTCAATATTGTTAATTGATTTTTTCTTTAAATATTTCATTATAAATTTAAACTCTAAATTTTAATGAAAAGTGGCATTAAAATTATACAATAATTATAGCGTGAAATCAAGCAAAATCAAATACCTATAGTTCATAAAGTACAATAAATTGCCATTTTAACACTAATGAGCTCAACAAATAGAAATCAGTATTTTTAAATCCAGGTATAGGTTGATAATTATAATTAAGTTGATAGTTTAGCCTTCAAGCTAAATAATTAGCATAGTGATTTTATATCTATTGATTCATAGCTAAGCTAATTTTCTGTAATTAAAAACTACTTCGCCAGAGCGGCAAGTTTTTTCAAATGGAGAAGGTTTGCAATCTTTTTCAATTCAGCAGAATTTTTAAAATTCTCTCCTCTCAATTTTACCAGAAACCTATCTGAAACGGCTATCCACAATTCAGCTTCTTTATCCTTATAGGTATAATGCTCTACACCAGTAAATCCTTTGATAGTTACCTTTTTAATATATTCTTCGGATGTATCCATTTCAAATGTGGCCATTGATTTATAACCAGCTAAGACCATGGGAGCAAAAGCACTGTCAACAATCTGGATATTAAGAGATTTTTTTCCGGATGTATAATCACGCTCAGCTTGCGATGTTGAAAACTCACCAAAGGCCATCTTTTGACCTTCTGCCTTCCCGTCAGCTTTCCACCCTTTAATATCAATCAAGAATGGAGTCAATTTTCGCCAGTTTAAAGCTTCCACTTTCTTCTGCTTTTGCGCATTTAAGGATACAGATGAAACAAGAACTAATATAAGCGAAAAAATAATACCGATTCTTACTTTCATTTTTTAATCCCTTCTTTTATAAATTTAAAGACCATATTTGTAATGGGCATCAAAAAGTTCTAAAAATAGAAGATGAAAATTTTATTTATCTTTTTAAAATTTCACTCTTTCATTTATCAATTTTAACATAATGAAGAAATAAATCTCAAGGATACGAAGATAGTATTAAATGTAGTGAACAATGGTTATTCTTATCCATTATAAAAAAGATAGCATATTATGAAATAATATAGTACTGAAATAATATAATCTAAAAAATATTGTTATCATATGTAAATAAAGAATAATTATTTGAATTTGAACTTTTTTTTGCTAAAAAGCTCTAAACAAATATTAACAACCTCTGGATCAAAAAGAATATTTTTGTCCTTAGATATTTCTTCCAATGCCTTATCTATACCATGAGCAGGCCTATAAGGCCGATGAGATGAAAACGCTTCAACAAAGTCAGCTACACATAAAATTCTTGCTTCAAGAATAATCTCAGCACAAGTTAGACCATTAGGATATCCTGAGCCATCACACTTTTCATGGTGTTGTAGAACGATTTGAGCAACAGGCCAAGGAAAATCTATAGTCTTTAATATATCATAGCCAACTTGGGAATGAGTTCTAATTAGAGCTATTTCGATATCGGTTAACTGACCCGGCTTATTTAAAATCTCAGCCGGTATATATATTTTACCAATATCATGAAGACTCCCGGCCACCTGAATTCCTTCAATCTGCTCTCCAGGAAGTCCCATCTCATTTGCTATGGCACAAGCGAGTTGAGCAGTGCGCTGTTGATGACCTGCCGTATATGGGTCTCTCCTTTCCACTGTTATCGCCATTGCTCTGATGGTAGCTTCTATTGCTCTTCTTAATTTCTTTGAACTTCGTTTTAGTTCCTCCTCTGCTCTTTTACGTGCCGTAATATCCCTTGTACTTGCAATAAAAGCTTTAGGCCTCCCTTCAATATCTTTGATTAAGGATGCGCTAAGTTCTCCTATGAAATGGCTTCCATCTTTTCTAATCATAGTATATTCTACATTTCTAACGTTCCCTTTTTTTAAAGTTTTCATTAGGCTTTCTTGAGCTTTCTCATGGTCATTTGGATGAATTAATTCAAAGGCACTTTTTCCAAGCAGCTCTTCTGCACTATCTGCACCATACAATTCCAATGTTCTTGCGGAAACATAAATGATCTTACCTTCCAAATCTGTTGCGGTAACAGCATCTAAAGTAGTATTTACCAAAATTTGATATATATCCTCGGATTCTTTCAACGTATCTTCCGTTTTTTTGCGCTCTATTGCCATAGCAATATGTTCAGAAACAAAACTAAGCATTTCCAAATCTTTTTTAGAATAAAGTGTACTATCAGTGTAACTTTGAACAACAACAACACCAATAATACCTTTAGCCGTTTTGAGTGGAGCTCCAAGCCATATTGGGGAATCTGGACCGACTAACTCTACCTCACCTTTCTGCTTAAGCTTTTCGAAAAGATGTTCATCTACCAGAAGTGGGTCTCCTGTTCTACGTACATAGCCAGTTAAACTTTTTTTGAGCGGTTGAGGAGAAAAATCATCATCATATTGATCCACGTAATATGGGAAGGTATAAATATCATTACGTTCGTCATATAGAGCAATATAGAAATTAGTTGTATTTACCAGAGAGCCGAGTTGTTGATGAATAATTTTTAGCAGCTCGTCAAGATTCTTTGATAAGCTAGTGGCTTGCGAGATGTTAAATAAAACCCTTTGGATTTTCTCACCTCTCTTTAGTTCTGTAATATCCATCATCATGCCTGAAATAATATCCCCTTCGAGAAAAGCATTGATGAGTACATTTATACATTTCGCAGTTTTTGTTATAAGTACAGTCTCAAAATCACTAACTTTTCCTTTTTTTGTAATTTCTTTTATAAGAACCTTCCTATCTTTGGGCTCTTTATATGATGAAAGTGCACCATTTGCCAGTAAATCTTCAGCTGAATTATACTCAAGCATTTTTGTCAAGGATTGATTAGCATATAGAATATCACCTTTAAGATTAGTTTTATACACACCCACAAGAGCATTATCAACAAGGTTGCGATATTTTTTCTCTGAAGCTTTCAAAGCTTCCTCAGCTCGTTTTCGCTCAATAATTCCTGCGAGCACATTGGCGACTGACTTAAGGAATTCTTCCTCTTTTTCATCGCGAATATGTCCCGCCTTTAAAAAGAGACAAAATACTCCTAATACGTGTTTGTTAGCAGATATTACTGGAATACAATAATGACCATGAGGAGAAAAGTCGTTCTTATTTCTTGGCCTTCCGATAACATCCTTAAATACGATTTTCTTTGATACCGCTGCTTGACCGCAAAGGCATTCACCAAA
Source organism: uncultured Acidobacteriota bacterium (assembly GCA_964645975.1). Taxonomy (GTDB): domain Bacteria; phylum Acidobacteriota; class B3-B38; order Guanabaribacteriales; family CAZYAF01; genus CAZYAF01. Next base: position 148,749 of record CAZYAF010000001.1, on the reverse strand, counting down.
AGGTACTTGAGCGCACAGTTCTTTTATAGAATTGGGTATTCCACGTTGAGCTTTCATTACTAAAACTTTTGGGTCATCTTCTACCAAAAAAATAGCACCTTTGGATTCCAATACAAGCCATGAAATATAAAAAATCTGGTCAATAGCACGCTCTAATATTTCTTCCAGAGATATATCTTCTAAGGAAATATAGAGCAATTTATTAAGAATGCTTTGTATCTGGTAGCTTCGTTTTAATTCTTTTTCTGCGAGTTTACGTTCGGTGAAATCATCGATTATACCATCGTAATATTTTATTTTTCCTTTTTCATCTTTAATGGCAACTGCATATACAGAACCAATCAATGGTGTTCCATCTTTCTTTTTAAGCAGTAATTCCTCTCCTTTTGCGAATCTATCTTGTATCATTTTCTCATTAAATTTTTTCCTATCTGCAGGATTTTGATATAAGTCTGCTACATTGATAGAAAAAAATTCCTCTCTGTTGCTAAAACCAAACATTCTAATAAGGGCAGGATTAGCCTCAATGAATTTACCTTTAGGTCCGGCTGTATTTCTATATACCCCAACATTTATATTATCCGTTAGAGTTTTATATCTATCCTCTGATTCTTTTAATTCTTTTTCCAGTTTTTCTAAATCTGTAATATCGATAAATGATGCGATGCTTCTATCAGTTCCAGGAATAAGCCCCACAGTTAGTAGGATAGACCTCAACTCCCCGTCTTTTTTAATAGCCGCAGCCTTATATGAGGTGGGAACAGTATGCCCTTTCCGACGAGCATTATGGTAGGATAAAAGCCTTTTTTTATAATCCTTCGATAGAAAATCTACAAAATTTTTCCCAATAATCTCCTTTGCGCTATAACCACTGAGTTCTTCGAGACGCTTGTTAACCATACTGACGGCTCCATCTTTCTCAATAAGTGCTACAGCAGTTCCGCTGTATTGGAAAAGTGTTTGGTATCTCTCCTCGCTCTCCCGCAAAGCTTTTTCAATGCGCTTGCGCTCAGTAATATCTCTGGCGACTCCTTGAATTGCATAAGGTTTGCCATCGCGGTAAATAATAAATGCTTCAGTCTCAACATCAACATAATCCCCATTTTTACATCTTAATTTATACTCGGTTAACCTATCGTGAGAGCCAGCCTTTATAATCCTCTCAACAGCATTAAAAGCTTTTGTAAGCTGATCTTTACATAATAATGTTGAAAAATTCAGAGATGATATTTCCTCCCTTTTGTAACCAAGCAAATGCAAAGCTGCATCATTTGCATCAATAAAATTTCCTGAAAAATCATGGATATATACATAATCAAAGGAGCGGTCAAAAAGACTCCTATGCTTCTCTCTTAGTTCCTGCAGCTCTTTAGTAAGATATTGAAGTTCATTTTCTAATTTTTTTATCTTCACCACCTGTTGGCGAAGCCCTATTACTTCTTTTATAAGCTGCTCTTTGCTTTTTACTTCAATTTTCATTTTATTAAATTTATGCTATCGAATATCTTTTAATTTAAATACGAATAACATTATTTCGCAATGAAACCATAACGTAAAATCAATGCATGAAATCAGTACCTGTCTTACTATCGAGCACAACACTTCCCTTCTAAATAAATTTATATAAATGACAATTATCCCTAATTAAATTATACTTAATTCTAATAACTTAGTAAAGTGTTACATTAAAAAAGGTATAAGAAAAATTATATGTCTAAATAATTATTTCTATATACATAAAAAGAGTTGCTTAATTTATTCATGATTAAGCAACTCAGTATATTTTAGATATTAAATTATTATAAAATCCGCCTTTACCGCTTGGATTTTGCTGGAGTATATTTAACCTCCATATTTGCCTTTATATCTTTCTCACTGAACCAAATAGGTTTCATTTGGTCTTTGGAGAAAAGTTCTGTCTGATCCACATAATGTGGAGATGCAGGATCATCATTTATACCATAAGCTGCTATTGAAAAAGAGTTAATAGGTTCAGAGAACTCAACAACCATAACCCAGGAATCGCCGCCGTACGCTTTATATTTACCACTTTCTAACTTGCTCCATCCAGTTACACGAAAAGAGCCATAATGTCCACCTTCACCAGCAATTGGAAATCTATTTTCACCATGTTCCATATAACGAATATCTGACCAAACTGGCGAAAGCGTTCCGTATTGATCCTTTACTTTTTTTACGGCATTTATTAAATTGTCTACAGCAACTTTTCTATTAGCTATACCTCGAGGCGTAGCTATCGGCTCCTGAGCGTTCCAGGGCTCCTTCCAGGGATTTTTGGTCCCATACATTTCTTTTAACCAGGTGAGGAAGAGTTCAGCTCCCTTACTATCTATTGATGTGGTATTATCCCATTCTGCTAAAACTTGTAAGGCTTCCTGAAGAATTTCCTTCTCCCCTGATCTGACCGGATATTGCCGACAGATCTTTATTAGCTCATCTTTGTAGCGCTCAGCAGTTAAAAGTCGCGGGCTCCACTTACAAGCAATTAACTTCTCTAAGGTAAATTTCTCTTCTTCTTCCAGCATTATTAAGCCGAGCTGAGTACGATAACCAATAGATTGGCTATCTCGGAACATGAAAGGAAATATATCAATATTGAAGGTTTCGCTCAGTGCGGTAAATCCCGGATTTTCATTGCTATTTTGCACATATCCAGATGTAGGGTTTTCTATACGCGGCAGGTCGGTAAAAGAATGATAACCTGACCATTCGGTATCAGATGTAGATCCATCTACAATACCCTTCCAATCGTGCTCTCCCTTTCGCACTGGAATAGCACCTAATGAAGCATAGAAAATATTACCTTCTTTATCCCCATAAGCTATATTAAAAAAGTGTGGGGTATAATCATTCAAAATCCTTTTGAATCCCGAGAAAGATTGGACTTTTGGCAGATATAACCACGCCTTCATGGCATTAACATCACCTACTCCTGCTACTTTTACCGCATATGCCTTATTCCCTTTTATCTTCATAATAGGGCCATGTCGGGAATAGAGAAACTCCTCTTTTTCTTCTCTAATTCCATTATCTTCCTTAACTTTAATAGTGACCTGACTCTTCCCAAGCGGATACCATGTATTATCATAGGTATATCTGTTTTTTTCCTCATCGAGCTTTAGCTCATAAATATCAACCATATCAGGATTGTTTACCGTAAGCGACCAGGCCATAAAATCGTTATGCCCTATTGCCAAAAAAGGCATGCCGCTTAATGTAGCACCGACAACATTCAACTCTCCCGGTACGGTTAAATGTGCTTCATACCATACAAATTCATCATGCCAGGGAAGGTGTGGATTTGCTAAGAAAAGGGTATGACCATTTTCTGTTCTTTTTGGGGAAATAGCCCACATGTTGGAGCCTAAGCTCTCCAAATGGTGCCGAACCTCATAGGATTGCTCCCAATAAATGAACTCAAAAAAGACTTTAACAGTATGGCGAAAAGGATCGATCGGCTCAATTTGAGAAATCCAATCAGGCAGATTAGCCTCGTGCTTTGCAATGTAATAATTAATCCCCTCTGCAAAAGCCTCAAATAAATTTCTTAACATAGGATCGGCTTGAGCAAACTCTCTCTCTGCAACTTCGTTAATCCTGAAGCGAGCAATGGTTCGATCGGATTCAAAATAATCTTTTCCAAAAAATTCCGCTCCTCGCCCCTGTGAGATAAGATAATTTTTTGCCAGTAGCTCCAGTTTATCTTCCGCCTGGGCATAACCCATGCCGAAATAAAGAGCTTCTTCGCTTTTTGCCTTTATATGGGGAATACCAAAAGTATCTCTCCTTATCTCAACACTCCTTGCCAGAGATTCTATTTTATCTTTGGGAGCACAGGAGATAAGAAAAAGGCTTATAATAAGAATTATAGATAGTGTTTTTATTATTTGGCGCATGATTCCCCCCCTTTGGACTTTTTATATTAGATATAGAATTTATTTATAAAAAAATGTCTCTTTTTTTCATTATATATGATTATATCAAACTAATATCGTTTTGAAAGTAGATTTACAAAATTAAGAGGAAATAAACAATGAATATACTATGTATAGAGATTTTTTACTAATTTTGAAATATTGTAATTTCAGCTATCTTTTAACCTATCAAATCTTTAAGAGAGCGCCAAAGCTTGGTAAAATATTCTATTGCTTCAGGATTTTTAATCCCTGCTGACCACACATATTCTCCATACCCCACCTGAGCACGAACATACTTGCCAAAAGCTATTTGTCCAATAGCAGTGAGACCGACAGCAAATTGACCAATAGCAAAATAGTACGATAAAGCAAATTGAGCGATTACTATGGGAGCAGCTAAAAATTGTCCAAATCCAAATAATAAACCAAAACCAAACTGGGCAAATGTTATCACACCAAAACCAAACTGTCCTATGGCTATTATACCTTTTGCTATTAGCCATTTACCTGTTTGTTTATCACGGCCAAAAGCAATATGAACTAAGGGTATCCCAAATATTCTTATTTTGCTCTTCCATTCCCACCCTCGCCAGGGCGGTTGAGCAAAAGAAACTACGGCTGGCTTCATTGGATAACCGCAGTTTGGACACGCCGCTGCTTTATCGCTTACGCTGGCACCACATTCAGGGCATGGAATAAGTGCCATAACCGCTCTACCTTTACAATATAATTGTATTACCTAAGCGCTAGTACTTGCGTTATATTAAATGAATCACAAATCCAAAAAAGAGCTTTGATAATTGAATATCACTGAGGAAGCTCAAGGATAATTTCAAAAGAATTGTTATCAAAATTTATTTCTTCTATTTGTTTATACGCTTTTCCATCATTAATGGCAAATTTTACTCGAATTGTTTTCTTATCCGCTGGAAAGTTACTAATTGGAATGCTATGGATATATTCGGATTGTGCTTCCGGCTCTGCATGTGGTGGATTTCTAAGGGAAGAACTCTCCCTGTCATCGAAGGTCCAGGTAGCTGAAATTCCTCCGTGGATACCATCATTTCCGATGTTTTCGTATTCTACATGAAATTCATACTGTGGTAGTTCACCACCTCTCTTCACAACCCAGATTTTAGTTACCTTAAAATCTGCTCGCGGAGGATCTTGACCACAAAATTCCATCCTCTTCACAAAAATATTATTATCTTCATTAGATTCTTGAATTTTATTATCCGGGTCTGCGATAAGCCTCACCTGACAGGCTTTTTGAAAGATGGCTAAGGGCATTCGTTCAAATTCTAAAAGCACATTACTGCCTGGTCCAACAGCTAAATCAGAAGATTTTCTATCTACATATATTTCATTACCCTGCTCATCAATAATCGATAACTCCAGCTCAAGATCCACTCCTTCACGAGGAGCCCTGGCTTCTCCATTGTTAACTATCTTACCCCAGGCTTTGGCGCAACAGAAATCAACAACTCTTTGGCGCAGTTCCTCGGTGCAATTCATGCTGGTTTTAACTTCCATTTTAAATAAGTCAGCTACCAAATCGGGTTTAGCATTTTGATCAACTTCTTGAGATTGTCCAAGGCCAAATGGAAATACAGCAATATTATTCATTTTGTTTGTTTCAGCAATACGATAGTCTGAATCCACGCAGATCTCCATGCTATCCGTATAAGTATAATCTTCTTGATCTATATTAAAATCTGCATCAATTAACCTGGCTTCTCCCGCTTTGATTGGAAGGTCCCAGGGCTTTAGTTCCCTCATTGCTACAACGCCCTGTCCCTTGGTTTTATGTAATAAAATATAATATTTTATCCTTTGCCGAAGCTCACCTGGCCCATGATTGGCAATCTTAAATTGCAGTTTCCGCCGACCCCATTGATCGGGTGCGGACAGTAAATCTGAACTATATTCCGGAACTATGTCAACCAATTTCGAAGAATCAGCAGCTTCCGGGGGAGGTTCGCAGTTACCAAATTTGGCTCTATATGTATTATTACCTTCCTTCAACTCTTTTATTTTATTTTCTGGATCAACAGTTAACAGTAATCCACAGCCGATTCTATCGTACATTGAAGGTATTGTTATTGTGGTTTCTACATATGTTTTGCTTGTCCCTTGTAAAGTCTCAAATCCATCTGGTGATACTGAAAATTGACTGTTGTAAATAGGATTATCATCTCTGTCAACTAACTGCCAGGATACCGAAATATCTTGAGAAATAACACCCTTCCCATCCTTGGTTACTTTTGCCATTGTTGAATATCCATCTGAACCAACAACTATACTTTTTGAAATATTTGCTGCCCAGACACTAAGCTCTACGTTTGGTGGATTTGGAAGAGCCAGGCTAAAATTATTATTAGCTTCGTTACTCTCTGCAATTTGACTACTCGAGTCTACCATGAACAGAACTTTTAAATCCTCACGATTAGCAATCTTATCGAAAGGTATAGCTATTTGAGTAGAAGCACATTCTCCATCTGATTTATAGTAAAGCTGGTCTAACTGAAAACCTATTATCTTTGAATAAATAAGATATTCATCTTTTTCAAATATCTTCCACTCCACAAAAATAGATTGGCTAATATCAGCATCGCCTGCCTTAAATACTTTTACTTCAGCACTATATGAATCTGCCACTGGTTCTGAATCAAGCATAGAAGAAATAGTAAGGTCTAACTGTGGAGATTCTGAGATATCTGGAGATGGTTCCTCTTCTTTTTCAGGGCTATAAACTGTTATCTTTACCTCACTGCCAGGAGCCACCATTTTCCCTGCTTCAGGAGTTTGGTTTACTATTTTATCTTCTTTTCCGGAATATTCCTCTTTATATGACGAATAGGTTATTGCCGAATGCTTAAGGCCATTCTTTTCCAAAATTGCCTGAGCTTCATTAAGGGGATGGTCAATAACATTAGGTACGGTAACAAATCGCCCCAGGATTTCTATCATTTCCGATGAGGTTATCTTCGGTAAGGAATATACCTTGAAATTATACAATTTTACATTTTTCACGCCCGATGTATTCTTTGCTGTTTGCTGAAATTTGTGCATCATCATTTCATTATTCTGATTACTTTTAATCTGACCTGAGATAACAACATTATTCCCTGTTGCTGATAACGTAATAGCATTATTCTGATAAGTATTCAAAAGAATAGCTTTATCCTCAATTAAATTTTGACTGATTATATTCTGAATGAGCTGTTCTTTTACTTCTTTCGCTAATGCTTAATCACTGCTCCCTTTAACTGAGGGATCAATGGTTATCATTTGAGAGAGTAGGTTATATTTCTGCTGAGTTGAAAGCCTGCTTTGTTCTTCTTCCACTGGCTGAGCCTTAACCACAGTAGCGCTAACAGAGCACATCTGTACTTGGCCCGATGGACCGGCGAATCTTACTGCAATGGTGGCAGGCAATGGTTTGTTATAATTGAAGCTAATGGTTTTCCGCAAACCTGCAGGCAAGGCAGTATGGCCTATTAACTCCCCATTATAGAGCCAGTCAATCTCTAAATGAGAACGAATCATATTGTACTCTATTTTTACCTCTAAAACCTCGCCCCATTGTTGCGAGCCCAAATTTAAAACAGTATTAACATCTAAAACACTACCACTTTTATAAAATTTCTTATGTTCCTGTTTAATCTCTTCTACCTGTTCATCAGTTACTGAAAAAATAAGAGAAGCTACAAATAAAATAAGAATAAAAATATAAAAAAGAATAAAAGCTATTTTTTTCTGCTTTTTCATTCCTATCCCTCACATTAATATTTTGGTTATTATTAAAAAAAGGATTTTCATTAAAAATATTTTAATAATATGAGTAAATTCTGTCAACGACAAAAGCTGATATTATGATATTAAAAAAAGGGAGTTAGTTCAATGTCTTATCCTAACTCCCTTCCTCTGATTAATACTATGAATAAAAAATACGGTTTTTATTTGCTATTTTTCTTTGACAAATTCTATTCTTACTCTTCCGGCATTAAGTTTGAATCTGGTAATTTCTTTCTTTTCATTTCTGATGAAATGAAAATTCAGCATTTTCAGATTAAATTTATCAGGTGCCATTAATTTGAGAGCATCCTCTGGTAAATTCCTGTATTTCAGGAAAAGCTTTCCATCTTTCTCAACTAATTTATATATTGCTGGAAGCTCATCACTGTAATAATTGCCAGCATATTCCTGCAACTGTTTAGGTGTTAAAAGAGATACATCCGGAGCTCTCATGAATATTGTTTCTTCTCCTTCAATAGTTGCTTTGGCTTTTTGAGGTTTACCCTCTTCTGGTATAAATTCTATCGATGCATCAAAAGGAGCATCTACGGCTATAAAATGAGACCTGCTCACCGGAGTCAACGGAAGCTTTTCTCCGTAAGCTTCTACCATTAAATTATCATCTTCCAAATAAATTCTTACCCAACTAACACCTTTTTCATCATGATAATTACCCACTTTTTCTTTTAGAGCTTCTTTAGGCAAGCTAATGGGCTTAAGCTCTTCTTTCGGCTTTTCTGCTACTTTCTCCTCTTTAAGTTTGTCTGCCAGATATACATCAGCAACCTGCCGGCAAAGTTTCGAAGGATTAACTGCGCTGAGATTTGCCAGACAAATTACTGAAAATCTCTCCTCAGGAAAACGAATCATCTCTGCTCTATAACCTACAAAAGCACCTCCATGGCTCACCATTTTTAATCCTTTATAATTAGTAATACCAAGCCCAAAAGCATAGTCCAGTTCTTCACCTTTATTTAATATGCCTTTAGTATGAATTAGTTCTAATAAGCCTTTTTGTATTTTATTATCATAAAAATTTTGATCCCAGAGATACAAATCTTCCACAGTAGTGAAAATGCCTCCATCTCCCACATGATCTAAAGAGGTCATATCAATGCGAAATCCATTCTTTATAGGAGAATATCCGGAGGCCCTATTCTTTACAATCATGGTATGGTCATCATGGAAATGGGTGTTTTTCATTCCCAAAGGCTTAATAATGTGCTCTTGAGCAAACTCATTAAGGGTCTTCCCACTCACTCTTTCTACGATAACGCCTAAAAGGAAATAACCGGAATTGGAATAAAGATATTCTTCACCCGGAAGAAAATTAAGCGTCTTCTGTCGTGAAATTGCGGCAACAGAATCTTTCGGTGTGTAGTAATCAAAATCGGATTTCCCGGCAAGATATTCGAGCGTAAGATAATCTCGCAGACCACTGGTATGATGAATTAAGTGCCTGATAGTGATGGGCTTTTCATATTCAGGCATTTCCGGCACATGCTTGCGAATATTATCATCCAGAGAAAGTTTGCCTTGCAATGAAAGAATGGCAATACAGGCAGCGGTAAATTGTTTTGAAGTAGAGCCGATACGAAAAATAGTGATAGGAGAATTTGCAATATTTAAATCCAGGTTAGCCATCCCATAACCGCGTTCGTAAATAATCTCGCCGTCTTTAATAATTGCTACAGACATACCTGGTGTTATGGTTGAATCCCACTTTGCAAAGATTTTATCCACTTCCGCTCTTTTATCGTTCTTTTCTTCTGCACAAGCGAAGACAAGAATAATAAAAAGCATTATAAAGCTGCAAATAAATTTAATCTTCAAAGTAGACTTCATCTTCCTACCCCCTTAATATAATTATTCTGGTTAAAATAATACAAACTGGAAAATATTATAACAAATATTTAAAATTATATAAATTTCATTTTGTTATTCGCTCACCAGCATCATAAATATTTTGTTATCTTCTGCTTGTATCTATAAAATTTTTGCTCATGCTTTAATACAGGAAATATTCATCGGAAAAAAGGGGAAACAAATAAATATACAGTATTAATTTATTCTCTGAAGATCGGTCTTGTCAGGCAGGTTGGCCCCCCTTCTCCCTTTCGAGAGATTTCTTCACCTTCGTATTCCCATACTGCAACACCTTCGCTTTCCAGCAGTTTTTTTGTTCGCGGATTCCCTTTTAGCATAATACATTTGCGTGGAGCTACAGCTAATACGTTGCATGCCATGGTGGGATATTCCTCATCGGGCACTTCTACCAGCTTCATTCCCCTGGCAAGGAGCCATTCTCGAAAAGGAACGGGCATTAAACGAGAATATACCAGCGCAAGGTCATAATCAATGGGGCTAATAAAAGACATAAGATGCAGAACGTCTCCAGGGCCTTCCCAATGAGGTAAAGGAACAACAATGAATTCATCAGCCAAATCATTGAGGAGATTCTTCAGCTGCTTGATGCCTTCGTCATTGGTTCTGTATCCTCTCCCAATAGCAATAGTACGCTGGTCGAGCCAAACCACATCACCACCTTCTATCCTACCCTCGCTACTTATAGTACCGAGAATAGGCATTCCATGCTGCTGAAAAAAATCTCCCATTGCCGCTGGCTCTCCTCGGCGCTGTTCTTTACCCATATTACATAGAATGGCACCTCGGTCTGACATAATAACCGGATCGTGCACGTAGAGCGAATCGAGCCCGGTTCTTTTATCTGTGGGCAAAAAATATAATTCAGGAATATGCTGTTGCAACAATTTGACGAAGTTTCCATATTCTTCTATAGCTTTATCTAAATCTGGAATTCCTTTATAATTAAGCTCCTGCCATTGCTTAGAAATAGTATCATTACTGATGAATGCTTCTTTCGGGTGTTTGAGCACTATTTTTTGTATAGTTCCTACCTCTGATTGGCCGCCATACTCCATAGCTTCACATACCTCCGCACCATTTGAAAATTGTTAGAGCTAAAACCTTTGTGCTTAACAGAACCTCTTTTAATAGGATAAATTCATTAACTGTGTGAGTGTTGAGCACATCTCCCGGTCCGTATAAAATGGTTGGCATTTTGCCATAATTGGTAAATAAGCGGAGGTCTGCACCATAAGTAACACCCTGAACCTGTGCTTCTTTTCCGCTGATAATCTCGTGGCATTCAGTTACCGTCTTTATAATCGGCTCGCTAATGTCTGTAACGCCTGACTCAAACTGACCTTCAAACCATTCTAATTTAGGAGGATGTTCTTTCAACCAGTGGTCCTTATCGGCAACTTCCTCCAGGATTTTTCTAAAATCCTTTTTAGCAGATTCAACAGATTCTCCGGGAAAGACTCCATATCTTCCTTCTACCATTACTTCATCCGGTACCGTTGAATGCCAATCACCGCCTTCAATCGTTCCTATACAAATGGGTGCAACATTCATGGGATCTTTATAAAGCGGATTTTGATAGTTTAAATGACGTTTGTGTTCGAAATTATTTATAGCTTGTAAAATAGCATAAAATTTTTCAATTGCATTTACTCCAGATTTCTTCATGCAAGCATGAACTGATTTTCCCCGAAGCCTAATGCGAAAGGTTAAAGCACCAGCCTGTACTGGACATATTTGCAATTTGGTTGGCTCAATAATTATTACGGCATCTGCCCTATATCCTTTAATAATGGTCGTCAGGCTGCCAACGCCACCGCTCTCCTCCCCTATTACGCTTTCCATAAGCACATCTTTTTTCGGCTGAAATCCCAGTTTTTGCAGCGCTTTAATGGCAAATATAGCACTTGCCAAACCTGCTTTCATATCACAAGCGCCTCGACCAAAAAGCTTACCATCCTTTATCTTCCCACTCCAGGGAAAGTAATCCCATAGGTCTTCATTACCCGGGGATACTACATCGACATGTCCATTCAAGATTAATGAACGCGCATTTTTATATTTATCTGTTTTTTCTTTTTCAGAACTGCGCCAGCGACCTATCACATTAATACGATTTTCATAGGGAATATTATCATCACAAAAAGCGGGATGATCCTTCAACTCATCAAAATTTGATCGCACTATATCTATATCGAGTTTTAATTCTTTCAGTTTGTCGGCTACCAATTCCTGAGCTTTCTGTTCAAGACCCGGCAGGCTGGGAATTTGAACGAGCTTCTGAATGAATGAAAAAAGCTCATCTTCTAATGAGTCTACTTCTGAAGCAATTTCTTTATATATTTTGCTCATAATAATATATTATTAAATAGTTGAAATATAATAATGGTAGAAAATTTTATGATTATCATTTTACTTCTATAGTATCTATTACAAAAAAATTTAAGATAATTTTTTTTATTGGTCTATTTTTTTAAATGGACTTTTCAGCAAAAATCAGCATTATAAAATCATGGATTACTTTACCTAAACTAATCAAAATAACAAAAAATTCAAGTCGTCCGAGGAACATATTTTACTCCTTAATTTTACCACCATACTATTTAAATGCAAATTATATAAATTTTGGAAGAAATTCCTATTAAATATATAAAGCATTTTTTTGAGTAATTTGAGCAAAACAGGGAACATTAATGGTCAGTATTTTGAATTTTGTATCAAATTGAAGTCAATATTATTTAAAGTTTTTGCTTGACAGGAACAGGGAAAGCATCTAAACTGCATATAATATAGTTCTATATAGTACTATTTTATATCGAACAATTATATGAGTAAAGGAGTAATACGATGAACCTAAAACTAATTTTTACCATTTGCTTTGCTTTCATTGTGTTAAGTACAATGATAATTACCTCAATCATATACGCTGACACCTTGTACGTAGACAGCAAAAAGGGTGATGACGCAAATCCGGGAACCGAAGAAAAACCTCTACGTTCCATCGGAAAAGCTGTATTCCTGGTCAATAGTAAGACTGAAGGGGGGCCTACAACTATCAAAATTGCTCCGGGAATTTATACCCTTGTAGAGCCGGTTATTGTTAAGAATGACAGACCATATACAGAAGAAAACAGAATGGTGATTGAAGCAACTATCCTGCCCGACGACCCGGAATGGAAACCACCGCTCATGCCTGTAATTCTGTCAACCGTTTCACCGCAACAGCCGGCAAAGTCCGGTGCGCCATCAGAAACATCTGGTTTGAAGATTGAGATAAATCATGTTACCATTCGGGGGCTCAAATTCCTGGGCAATCCGATTATGGAAGTTTGGTACTATCCTATCTTCCGTGAGGGCAAAAGCCTTGAGGACCTTATAGTAACACAGTGCCTATTTATTATGGACAGCAATGCCCTGACATCCAATGTTGCTGTACTGGCCAATGGCCATGGACTTGTAATAGATCACTGCATTTTTTATCATTGTCGTAATCCTGTGGTTTTCTGGAATGCAGAAGGTGGCATAAGCAGAGCTAATGCCATGAGATACTGCATTGTGGAAGGCGCTTATACCTCAGCAGTATGGGTATGCCAGACCGGAGAGGATTTCGAGTTTCACCATAATATCATCACCCGCAGCGAATATGTGTGGATGAGAGATTACGAGAATAAAAGAACGTATCAGCTCCATGATTGTATTATCACAGAAAACAAACAGTATTCTGCCGCCTGTGGTCCCAATTGGGAAATCAACCTGACCGGGCGTGAAATAGTTTTTGAAGAAGATAATGTTGTTAAAGAAGGCAACATACTATTAGAGCTTGGTAATGGGATTGACATAGCGGTGCCGAGAAACTATTTGCATGTAGCTCACGGTACGCTTGGAAGTGAGCTTGGAGCAGGATTATTTATAGCGGAATGGAAGCCAGAAGCTGTCAAGAAAATGAGAAAAGAAAGCAACTAAATTAATCAATATTCAAGACTTTTCCTGCTTCTATTTCCTGCAACGATTTACTAAACTTATTAGAAAGGAGACAAACCGATGAAAATAGAAGAAGCAAAACGATTGAGTCTTGAGCTACTTTCTTCTGCCGAAGCGGCATACATAGCTACTGTTGATAGAGACTGCTCCCCACATATTCGAGCGATATGCAATTTCAGAAATAAAGAACACTATCCTGAAATATCAAAATTATTCGATAACCATCAGGATGATTTTTTGCTCTATTTTATAACCAATACATCATCGAAAAAAATGGCTCATATCAAGGCTAATCCGGCGGTATCGATATATTACTGCAATCCCCAGGAGTTTAATGGATTGATGCTAAGCGGTAAAACGGAAATCGTTGCTGACCCAGAAATAAAAAAAGCGCTCTGGCATGAAGGCTGCGAAATTCATTATCCAAAAGGAGTGGATGATCCGGAATATGCTGTGCTAAAATTAGTTCCAACCTTTGCTAAAGGTTGGTATCAATACGGACCCTTTGAATTTGAAATAAAAGGGAAATAATGAAGAAACAACGTGAAGGTGGTTTTCTTATCTCGAAGATACACCAGTTATCGGGCAGAATTTTCTCCCGAAAATTAAAGGAACACAAAATCGAGGAGATCAATCCCGCTCAGGGGAGGATTATGTTCGTGCTCTGGAGGAATGATGAAATATCTATAAATGATCTTGCGAAAAAAACATCGCTGGGCAAATCGACTTTAACAAGTATGCTCGACCGCCTGGAAGAGTCTGGATTTATCAGGAGGGTTCCATCAAAAAAAGACCGGCGCAAGATATTGATAAAACGTACGGAAAAGGATAAATCCTTCCAGCAGCAATATGTTACGGTTTCGCATGATATGACAAAACTGTTTTACAAAGGATTCTCCAAAGAAGAAATAGATGACTTTGAAGCGTATCTCAAACGTATATTTAATAACCTTTTGGAAAATGAATAATATAGCTGTCATTTAAAAGCTTCAATTGATCGCATTTTTGAATTTTTTTTATCTCATTTCTCAACACTATCGTTAGAAAAGTTCTTTCTTATAATTTCGAAGCTAAAATTTGCCGGAGAAAATAGAGCTTTTATTGTTTCTGATGATAAGCATAAGAAGGCGAGAAAAAGCCGGCTGACAGTTCAGCCAGTAATTTGAAGAATTTATGGTGGTTAAATGAGGAACAAAAAGTTGGCAGAATTCGTATTTGTAATAAACAAAGGAAACGTATGAGGAGAAAAATATGCGAACACTTCTTATCTCATTAGCTATTTTATTGATTATTGTCTCCTGCTCAGCGCAGGAAGAGAATGCCCAAATTGAACAAAAGATTCAACGTATCGAAAGCGGTCTGGTGGAATTGAGCTCACCATCATTAGTAGCAATATTTCAAACAGACCCTGCCGAGACAGAGAAAAAAATGGCGCTCTCCGAACGTATGGCGTTCTATCAGGTGCCGGGCGTCAGCATTGCGGTCATCAACGATTATAAGGTCGAATGGACCAGGGGATATGGAGTTACTAAAGCAGGAAGCGATACGCCGGTAATCCCGGAAACCTTATTCGAGGCGGCTTCCACTACCAAGTTGCTCGGCTCTGTGATAGCGCTCCGTTTAGTGGAGCAAGAGCAGCTTGATCTGGATGAGGATGTGAACCAGTATCTGAAATCCTGGAAAATCCCTGATAACGAGTTTACTCAGGAGGAGAAGGTAACCCTGCGTCGGCTGTTGACGCATCAATCCGGTATTAACAGGCCTGAGGGAGGTTTTGATGAAGAGGAAGGAAGCGTTCCCTCGCTCGTGCAGATACTGAAAGGCGAATCTCCGGCAAAGAATCAGGCTGCCGTGGTGGAATACGTTCCTGGCTCCAAACATCAGTATTCGAATATGGGATATCTCGTGATCCAATTGCTGCTTGAGGATGTGATGGGTAAACCCTATCCACAGATAGTAGAGGAAACCATATTCGAACCGCTCGGCATGAAAAACAGCACTCTGGTGCATCCTCTGAATGCAGAGCTGAAAAAGAGATGGGCGCTGCCCCACGATCAAGAGGTAAAAGCGTATGACCGACCCCAGTCGCCTACAGCTCTGGCGCAGGGAGGGCTGGTGACCACCCCCACGGACCTGGCGCTTTTTGCCATTGAGCTAATGCGAGTCTATCAAGGACAATCCGAACGAATACTGTCACAAAAGACCGTTCAACAAATGTTTAGCGTTGAAAAGGAGCTTGCCCCCGCACAGTTTTTCGGGATTTCCGCACAAGGTTTGGGTGTTTTTCTCATGGGCAAAGGACAAAATGTATATTTTTTATATGCGGGCCATAATGCTCCCGGTGCTACCAGTGTGCTCATTGCATCCCCTGTCACAGGGAAAGGGGCTGTCATCATGACCAATGGCGTTGCCGATCTGCAGCTTTCTCTGGAGATTCTCCCTGCCATTGCTAATGAATATAACTGGCAACCTGCTCAATAATACCCATTAATGAAACTGCAAAAATAATATAATAGATTTTTAGCAGTTCAGCCGGTTATGTAAATACTCTTTTCATCTTTCACCGAAGGACTAACCTCCATTTACCATAAAGCCTCTCGCGCCACACTGTAGGAACAGCCTATCTCTGTATATTCATAGCGGATGAATTGTTTTATTTATTATATTATGCAAATATATCGTCATAGCCTTCGGCTATAACGATCGGACAGGCGGCACCGCCGCTTGGTTATTATGTACATTCCAATCCTGGCATATTGTTATGACATTATGAACATCTTTTAATGAAACAATGCAGGGACAGGCCTTGCATCTGGAGGCAATGCTCCTTACGATGTGCCCCTAAAAAGGGACGAATAGAAGAATGAGTAAAAAAAACATTGCATTATTTTTTCATAGAAGTAACATTGTTGCCAAACCAGCTATGCTGGCTTTAATTTTTCAATGGATTGAACTATGACCGATATTGTTTTTGATGATAAAAGCAAAGTGCCTGATGATAATAACTTACAGGAAGCATTGGAAGATACTAAAAAACTGTGGGATGAGCTGACGGCATATATCAAGGATACCTACGACAGCGTTAAAGTGGAATGGAAGTTTTATGGGAAAAAATACGGCTGGCAGATGAAATTACCCTCGAAGAAACGGAATATCATGTTTCTCATACCACGAAAGGGATACTTTTTAGCCGTATTTGTATTCGGAGAGAAAGCAGTTGAAGCGATAGTGAACAGCTCCTTGCATCAGAGTATTATTACTGCCATTAAAGAATCCAGGAAATACGCTGAGGGCCGCGGCTTATAAATCGAAGTGAAATCGAAAAAGGACATCGAAAACATCAAAATCCTCGCCCACATCAAAATGAATAATTAAAGCTTGTTGCTCACATTAATATATGTATTTTTGTGGAGTATCGCTAAGGCTAACATTATGTTGATATTTATAATATTTTTTTATATAGATTTATCATAAACTCTATGCGGATTTACTTTTTTTTAATTCCACTATCGTCTGCCTTCATTTTTGCAAAATTATTTGGTCCTTCAAAAATTCTTTCTCCTTTTTGATAAGCATCCTCTTCTGTTTTCTCAAGCCATATCGCACCTGGATTATCACAACGGCCACAAATCAAAGCAGTGTTTGGATATCCAACTGGAAATACATAAGCTATATATTCCCTTTTTAATCCTTTTGGCCACCTATGAGATTCAATACATCTACATAAAGCCATAATAGGCTCCTTGCTAAAAAAATGATAATTCTATTTTTAAAATGTGAAAATAGGATTTTTTTATTTATACAGTTAGATTTTATGGGAAAGATTGAGGGAAATCAACAGTTCTTGTTATTCGGTTTCTCGGGCCATGATCTGGCGTATGGGTTCCACATCAACGTAGATGCGCCATTCGCTGACCTTATCTCCGCGCACGACGGCTCTCCAGGCGGCGGGCACTTTCCACATGTTCTCCACCTTGAGCTCACCATCGCGGGTGTAGGTTCCGCCTGCTCTGCCGAATACAGCCACTACTTCTGCTTCGCTCAGCATCTGGTCGCACTCAATCCAATAGTCCGGCATAATGGCGAAATAATCCTGCCACGCCTCCCGCATCGTATCTCGACCTTCATGCGCAAATCCGTCGGAGTCGATGAAGATATGGTCTTCGCTCATGAGTTCGTACATGCCATTTACATCGTGGGCATTGATGCGCTCGATAAAAGCTTTCGTCACCTCCTGTGGTGTCATTCCTCACTCCTCTTACCTTTTATTTAAGTGCTTGCATTATTAAATAAACCATCTAAACTGCCCAAAAATAGCTTATCTATACATTAGAAAATTGTTCTGTAGTAACACACCGTGCATTCGATAGGGCAGCGATTAATTCAAATTATTTATTTAAACTGCTTCTTAATTATATTCTGAAATCTTCTGTTTGAGATGTAATGGTCTGCCAGAAGTTTTCCGTTGTAGACCAGATTAAAGGTGCCATACACTGAAGGAGCATTTTGGATCTCTTTGGCGGTTTTTAATTCGGTGACTTTTAATTCCAGGCCTTCTTCCTGTGCGATTTCGCTGAGTTCTTTGATGGACCGGGCAACCCAGGGGCATTGATTTGCATAGAGCATATGCAGCCCTTTATAGGTGCTAAGCTGCTTTTCCCAATCCCTGAAGGTGGGCAGAGGTCCTTTTCTCAGGGATTTAATCATCAACTCAAAGGAAGGTTCGGCTGAAGCTGCTGACGCAAAGCCATTTTTCAAAAAAAGGTCCTTGCCTGCCATGAATGAGCCTTCACTGCTAACCACGGCAACACCATTTTTTTCTTCCTTCTTCGCATCTTTTATGCATTCCTCAACCAGCAGCGAGCCATACCCTTTGCTTTTATATTTGTTGGGAGAAACCCATATGCAGTGTATGAACATATACCTGCTGGCATCAACTGCTCTCCAGGCATGCTCTCCCGGTATGTATTCAATGAATCCAATGGGTTTTTTCTCACCTTCCACAAAAAGCAACTTGATTATTAAGCCTTGGGAAAAACGCTTTTTTAACCACTTAAGCTTTATCTGATACCCTTCATTTTTCGGATTCATAAAGCAGGGACAGGGATATTTTTCAATATTTTCTGGATTGACATTGATAATTTCAATTTTGCCATTTGTCATGTTGGATAACACCTTTTACATAATTAAATAACCTAATCTTTCAATACGAAATATAATTTCAAAATATTATTAATACAGTTTGATTGTAGGGGAAAGTGGAGGACAAATCAATATTTCTTTATTAATGTATATTTTGCATGAAAAAATATTTGAGGGGGATTCTGGGTATAATTAGAGCGCTATTTTTATTTGTATTTTAATTATATGTAATAGAAAAAGTATTAAAGATTATTCTTTCTCCTGTTTCTGCTGGTATTTATGTTTATTTTCCTGCCACCACTTTGACCAGGCCTCATAATCCCTCGGAAAATCCTGTTCAGTCAACTTTTTGAGGATCTTTGTAGCCGTCAATTGCACTAATAATCCATCATGCCTTAGGGCTTCAATCAAAGGTTCTATAGCTGCTTCTCTCATTTTTAAAATCTCACTCGATTGGCGCTTGGCCATAAAATAAAGTACTTTCTGAATATCATTTTTAGGCTTCCAACCAAGCTTATCCAGATGATCAACTGAAGCTTCTCGGAACTCCAAATCCTCATCCATCAGAATAATTGTTATTAGAATATTAGGACCATATAGTTTTTCCATCATTTCTATCATTTTCTTTTTAAAACTTGATAGCTCATATGCATTATAAAAAGGCGCTGAAGAAGGAGTGGGATACTGTATGCCTATAGACTCTGGAGGACTTATATAGCCCTCAAAAGACTTTTCATAAGCAGGAATTATAGGAGCTTTTAATGAAATTATGCCTGACAGAGAAGCTCCAGAGTAATGATACCCATCAATAGTTCCAAAGTAGAACGCATTTATTGCGCTTCCCTTTGCTTGTATCTTTAAAACAACATCATAGTCATCAGCATCGGCGTTTACTACCTTAAGTCCTGCATATCTGCAAATTCTTCGTGCCACATCTTCAAAGGGAAGGCTAACATCCTTTGCCTTATCATAGGACTGCTTTACTATAATCCTTATTGTCCTTGTGTGTCTGTATGCTGAATGCCTTTCATTATAAAGCTTTTCTATCTTTGAGCGAGCTTTATCTGCTAAAGTTCCTTGAGGATACTTTTTTAAAAAATCTACATATGAGGGTATAGTATTGAATGACTCCGCCCATTTAAAATTGAGATGCTTTATCTTTGAGTGGGCTTTATCTGCCAGAGTTCCCTGAGGATGCTTATGCAAAAATTCCTCGTATGCTGGGATTGTATTAATTAATCGAGCCTTTTGAAATCTTGCTTTTTCTGCACTTGTTCCCTCAGGATATTGCTCTAAAAAAGCCTCATATGCTTGGAGGGTGTTTTCTCCTTCAGCTTCTTCCCACTCTCTCTTTTCACATCCAACCATACATATAATCATCACCATCATCAATACCCACCATAGTTTTTTAAATATATGTTTTTGAATATACACTTTTCTAATCTCCTTATTTTTTAGATAGTATTAGATAGCTTAATATAGTTTCGAAAATTATGCTTTGACATGAATAAATGAAAAGCATAACAAGTTAAAGTTTTATCTGGGTTTTTATTGCTATATAAATCTTTAATATGCGCAATGTGTCTTTCATTCCGAATTGAAGCTTTATATATATAATAGAGCAATAATTTAAACGCTATTTTTTCGGCTGTCGCTTGAATTTATCTTTGTTTTCCTGCCACCACTTTGACCAGGCCTCATAATCATTACCTAAATTTTGTCCTGTTATTTCCCTAAGTACTGATGCTATGTCTCTTCGGACAATTATATTATCTTCTTCTTTTAAAGCATCTATTAAAGGTTTTATAGCTCGAGGATCACCTATTCTTGCAAGTATGATCGCTGCGTTGCTACGAACAAAGCCACTCTCATCTTTAAGAGCGGATACCAAAGGCTCAACTGTTTGAGGATCTTTTATATTACGAAATACCCTCGTTGCTGTGCCGGCGATGTTGGCGTCTTTATCTTTAAAGGCTTTTAAAATAAAAGTAGTGCCATAAATATCTCCCATTATATACATCATTTTTGTAGCAAATGAACCCA
Source organism: uncultured Acidobacteriota bacterium (assembly GCA_964645975.1). Taxonomy (GTDB): domain Bacteria; phylum Acidobacteriota; class B3-B38; order Guanabaribacteriales; family CAZYAF01; genus CAZYAF01. The sequence goes on along the minus strand of CAZYAF010000001.1, from coordinate 127,963 downwards.
TCTTATAAAATACTGATTGAAAAGGGGCTCCAGAGGATTTTTTCTGACTGCTGGTAGGCCAGGTTGCTTTTGAAGGTTCTCTATATCCCTTGAATTCGCTTTTGTAAGCAGGAATGCCTTGAATTTCTAATGAAATCAAGCCAGATAAAGAAGCTCCAGTGTAATAATAACCAGAACGAGCTCCACCACTATAAGATGAACCTTTTGCACTTCCTTTTGCTTGAATCTTTAAAGTAAGATCGCAATCTTCAGTCTCACCCTTTACTACTTTAAGCCCATTATATTGGAAAAGTTTTTCTGCAATTTCCTGGAAAGGAAGACCGACACCCTTTGCCTCGCCATAAGATTGTTCCACTATTACTCGAACTGTTTTTGCCGAACGAAAGGCTTCTAATTGCTCATCGCTTAATTGTACGATGGCATGATTATTAAAAACCAAAAAGAAAATAGCCAAAGCGATAAATAAAATAACTAATTGAGCTCTTTTCATCTTAAAAACCACCTTCCTGTTAAATAATGATAGATTTAATAAAAAAAAATTATTCAACTTCTAAGAATGAAAAAAAATATTTTTCCAAAATTTTGTTGTAATTTGATTTTAAGGGAAAAATGGGGATAAATCAATATCGCTTTATATTAAAGGATTCTGGGCTTCTAAATCTATATCTTTTTCTTTGCTGTAATTTATTATTCCATTTGTTCGGCTTTATTTTTCTTTTATACGGTGTATTTTTCTTTATTGGTGAGCAATCGCCTTATAAATAATTGTAACGGCCAGCATCAGGGCAAGCAGCCAGATGGCTATGATCAACACTCCGGCTGTCCAGTTTACCGGTCTTTTCTGATCCAGAAGCTCCGCCGCTTTTTCTCTGCACTCATCCATAACAGCGCGAGGAATTAGCCTTAATGCCAAAGCAACACCGAGCGGAAGAAGGATAAGGTCGTCCAGGTACCCTAACACCGGAATGAAATCCGGGATTAGATCAATGGGGCTGAAGGCATAAGCCACCACGACAGCTATCCAGGCCTTGGCATACCATGGTACTCTGGGGTCTTTGTAAGCCAAATAAATCGCATAGGTCTCGACTTTTAGCTGCCTTGCCTTATGTTTCCACGAAGCTATAAGAGACATCCAAATATCCCAAAAATATTGCTGAACAGACTCCAGGGTTTTAATCAGTCCCTAAATTGGAATCTTATAATAGGACTTCGTTTCAATTTATAACACCTTCCTGTAATAAAATGCAATAGTACATAGTTCAAAATGCAAAAACATAATTCTATTAAAATGCGGATGTGGTCCAATTTTAGGGAAAAGGTGGGCAAAAATAAATAGTACTTTATTTCTTATACTTTCAAAAATGCTCTCTTTTTTAGGGGAGCATATTATTCCTTTATTACCGTTGTAATCTTCAAGAGCTGCTTGAATAATATATCTTTTAGCTGCTATTTTCTCAGCACTTTTTTTCATTGCTGCAAACCGGAAATTCTGTTTTTGGTGTACTTTTTAAGCTTTTGTATTGAAAGAAAGCTTTTTTTATGAAAATTTTTTCATTTTTTTCTTGACAAGCTTAAAAAATAGTTTTATAGTATAAATAGCTTTGTAATGCAAAGTAATTTGTAATAATATTAACTTTGTGACGGCTAAAGGAGGCCTGAAATGAATGACGAAATTAATCTGAAGAAAATCGAGAAAAAGGTTTTCTCTTCAACCTACCAGGATGGATTTTTTGATATCTTAATGGGAATTCTTCTTATCGCCATGGGCTTATCATTTATGCTTGAAAAAGCTTATCCTCTCGCTGATTGGTGGGTTGCCATACTAACGGCTCCATTCATAGCAGCTTTCGTGTTGGTTAAAAAATTCATCACTGTACCGCGCATGGGAATGGTCAAATTTAGTGAGAAAAGAAGAGCAAAAATAAAGAAAGCAATGGGAATTCTTTTAGCATTTCTAATCCTTGGAGTTATTGTAGCTATTGTCTTTTTTTTAGGAATCATTCCGTATAACTGGCTCAGTAAAAGAGTGCAGATTCCATCAATTATATGGGCAACCGCATCCATAATCGGTTTTAGCCTTGCGGCATACTCTCTTAATATGAAACGCTATTACATTTACGGAATTTTCTATGCAATACCGTTTCCATTTTATAGATTCCTCAAGTACAATCCTAAATTTTCGCATCTGAGCCTCATGATGTTCTTCATATCTGGAGCAATAATAATTATCATTGGGTCAATTGTCTTGGTGCAATTCTTAAGAAATTACCCAACAGTAAAAGAAGAAAAAACCTTAACAAATAAATGAGGTAACTGAATTATGTCAACAGCTATAGATTTAAAAGCAATCAGAAAAAAAATATTATACTATTTTTTCCAAGATGGCCTATTAGATATCCTCTTTGGTTTGATAATGTTGATTTTCGGTATCATTATTATGTTCACTAACCTTTTAAAACTACCTGATTGGTTGATTGGAGCTATTTTACCTCTTATTGTTATAGCGTTCTACGTTAGTAAAAAATTAATAACAAAACCGAGAATAGGTCGCCTTAGACTTGGTCTGGATGTAAAAGTAACCATATTTCTGATTCTTAGTTTAATCGTATTCACAATTTCCGCTATAGGAATTCTTCCTGCCAAAATTATAATAAAAAGAACTACTATCCCAGCATTTGATTGGATACTGATTTCTATTGTAATGTTCAGCTTAGCAGCAGCTTTTTTGAATATAAAACGTTTTTATTTTTATGGAGTATTGTATGCCGCATCGTTACCATTCTACAAGATTTTTAAGCATCACATTAATTTAGACAAAGTAAGCCTCATCATGTTTTTTATTTCAGCCGCTATCATGTTAGCTGTTGGAATAGTCGTATTAATCAGATTCTTGCGTAATTATCCAATTCCATTAAAGGAAAAGGATTATGACCAAAGATAAGAAAGAAAGTAAAAGTCCCCTGACTGATATCGATCGAATAATTCATGAACCGGCACGGCTCATGATCATGGCACATTTGTATGTGATAGAAAGTGCCGACTTTCTCTTCTTAATGCGGCAAACAGGACTGACCTGGGGTAATCTTTCCTCTCATCTGAGCAAATTGGAAAATGCTAACTATGTTGAAGTTAAAAAAGAATTTAGGGGCAAGAAACCTCACACCATGCTTCGTCTTACAGATAAAGGTCGGGATGCATTCAAGAAATATGTTCAGAATATGAAACAGGTAATGGATGAATTGAGTTAATTCAAATAAAGAGGTATACTTAATATCGATTGATCGAATTATTAAATTATTTAATAAAGCTTAATGAAAGATTTGAGGAACTATGAATAAAAGAGTATTGTGTTGAATATAAATAAATTATCAATAATAGTTTAGGAAATATTAAAAATGCGAAATATCGGAGAAATAATCATTTTAATTATTTTAATAGTATTAGCATCAAGCAATCTGCTCTTTTTTATAGTAAGCCCTTATTCCGGTCCGATAGTGGGATTTGTTATGGCTATTGCTTTTGCAATTCACTGGTGGGTAAAAAGAAATAGTACGGTTATTATTGCTGTTGCAATAATGTGGATTTTTTTGCATATCTACGAACTATTAACCTTTGGAACAACTTCCTTCTCAGTGTTTATTTACTTAAATCTGCTTCTACCTATCCCCTTATTATATTTCAGCTTAAAAAGACATCAATTAAGGAAAAAGGAAAATAAGTGAAGTACTTTTTAAATATTAAAAATGGATATCAGAAGCTCCCTTATTCTCTTTTCTCAGCTATTGATTTTTTTACTCAACAGTAACAAAAATCACATAGATTTTTCGTTAGCTTTATAGCGATAATTTCCTCTTAAGAATATCTCTCATCTTTGTCTTAGAACACGTGATTTTCTCGAATTTTTACTATTTTTAAAAGTGTTTCTAAAATAAAGCTTACAATGCATTGTATTTTTATTAAATGAATCTTGCATTCTTATCTTTATATTTTTTACAAAATCCTCTTATAATAGAAGAAAAAAGTGAGATTAATTAATATGAAAATTGTTATTAGAGCAGAAACAATTGGGGATTACTCAAAAATCACGGAAATAAATGATCGAGCTTTCAAAGGAGATAATGAAGGAAAACTAATCGAAAACTTAAGAAAGAAAAAAGAATACATAGCTGAGCTATCTTTAGTAGCTGAATATAAAAATCATTTAGTAGGCCATATTTTGTTGTTTCCACTATCTATAATCGGGAAAAATAAAAGATTCCCTACCTTAGCCTTAGCACCTATGTCAGTTCTACCGGAATTTCAGAATAAAGGAATAGGCAGTGAGTTAATAAAAGAAGGATTAAAAATTGCTAAAAAATTGGGCTTTGAGTCGGTTATTGTTTTAGGCCATCCAGAATATTATCGCAGATTTGGTTTTAAAAAAGCGAGCATATGGAACATAAAACCACCTTTTGATGCTCCAGATGACGCATTTATGGCAATAGAATTGGTGGAAAATGCATTAATGGATGTATCCGGTATGGTTGAGTACCCTCAGGAATATTATAATGTTTAAAAGAGATTCAAAGCCATTTAACTCCTTTAACGATAAATATTTTTAATATGAGTACATATATCTTAATGAAAATTCTTGAATCTGTTCCAAGCAGATATGACCAGGGTATCCGTATTCTCACTCTGGGAAAATTGGATAAGGTGTATGATTGTCTAACGTCCTATATAAAAAAAGAGCAGATGGTTCTCGATCTTGGCTGCGGTACTGGAGCATTGACTTTGAGGGCAGCTCAGAAAGGTGCAAAAGTAAAAGCAATAGATGTAAATCCCCGGATGTTAGAAATTGCAGAAAAACGAGCAGCAAAAGCACATCTTACGGAAAATATTGAATTTTATGAAATGGGTGTTGCCGAGCTTGGAAATGAAGAATCAGAGAATTATGATGTGGTAATGAGTGGTCTTTGTTTTTCTGAATTGACCGATGATGAATTAACCTTCGCTCTCAAAGAAGTTAGAAGGATACTAAAATCGGGAGGTCTCTTGCTCGTTGCAGACGAAGTAAAACCTTATAATCTGTTAAAACGGATAGCTTCTTTTCTGGTTAGATTCCCTTTAGCAATTATCACCTACCTTATAACTCAAACTACTACAAAAGCTGTAAAAAATTTACCAGCGAAAATAAAAAAAGCTGGCTTACTGATAGATTCAGTTAAATCGAACAAATTAGAAAATTTCATCGAATTGGTAAGCAGGAAGCCTAAAAGAGATACAGAATGAGTGCTGTTACATTTTTTATTACAAATATAGCTGAAACATTACTGCGAGTTGTTCCTATACCCAGTAAGACTGGATTAAAGAAAATTGGAAATCCAGATAAGAATTCACCTGTCTTTTTAACCTGCAATTACCATTTGACAGTAGAGCGCGTAAAAAAAGCTTTAAAGGAAGTAGATGCTTATCTTCTCGTTGCTAATAGCAAAGGTATCAATGTATGGTGTGCTGCTACAGGTGGTCATCTAACAAACCATGATGTTATCTCAGCTCTAAAAACCAGCGGAATTGAGGACCAAGTGAAGCATAAAAATGTAATACTACCGCAATTAGCTGCCACAGGCGTTGAGACAAAAGTACTGCAGCAAAAAACTGGCTGGAAGATAATCTGGGGACCTGTTTACGCTCAGGACATACCAGCCTTTATAAAGCATAATTTCCAAAAGACTCCCAGAATGCGAGAGGTTAAATTCCCCCTAACTCAACGTATTGAAATAGCAGCAATGTGGTCATTTCCCTTTTCCGTTATTGCTAGTCTCATACTGATACCATTGTGGCGTGAGATAATAATCCCTTTTGTAATTCTGATCTGGACATTGCCTTTATTGATCTTTTTGCTCTTTCCTCTATACTCAAAATGGCTTAATCCAAAGAAGAGAGGAATAAAGTATAGTAAATATACCATTATTTTTGATATCAGTCGTATCTCGCTCATTATATGGGGTATTTTTATAATATGTCTTCTCTTTTACAGCATATCAATAGGTAATTTCTCATTCAAGTTTACTTTTCGCTGGAGTCTTATTGCTTTCATCATCCTTTTTATTGTTAGTATCGACTTAATGGGAAGCACACCCATCTTTAAAAGCACTTTACATCAGGATAGATTCTTACAAATTGATCTTGATAAAAAGAAATGTAAAGGCGCTGCCTTATGCGAACAAGTTTGCCCGAGAAATTGTTATAAAGTGGATGGAGAAAAACATTTTGCCTCAATACCAAGAGCTAACAGATGTGTTCAGTGTGGTGCTTGCATTGTTCAATGCCCCTTTGATGCTTTGTATTTTGTGAGCACTGAAAGCGGTGATAAAATAACTCCAAAGACTATCAGAAAATTTAAGTTAAACCTTATAGGCAAGCGTCTTATTAAAGTGTAAAAAAATATAAAACTGAATATCTATTTATTTAGCCCTGTTAATATGTGATGGATTGCTCATACATTATCTAAAAACATAAAAAACTGGATATCAAATGAATTTTTAATCCGAGGTGATAAAATGATATTTAGAGATGAGCATGATTTATCAGTAGTGCCAAAATGTCTAATTTTAACCACTTTCCTCGCAGTAATCTTGATCTCTGGTTTCCTGATGTTTGCTGACATAAAAGACAATAGCTGGTGGGCACATTATCAGATAAAAGGAGATTTTGTACGGAGAATTATATTGCTATCTTGCTCAATTTTCTATTTATTAAGATTAGTATTAACTATGTTCGTATTTCTTAAAAGAAAAATGGCCTGGTTAGAAGCCATACTTATTTCTATTCTCATGCCATTAATCCTATTTGCTTTCGTATATATTGGAGGCAATAATAATAAATCCATAAATATAATTGATATTATGGGCATGCTTCTGTATGTATCCGGTTCATTTCTTAATACCTATTCTGAATATAAAAGACATTTGTGGAAGAAGAAACCAGGAAATAAAGGGCGTCTTTATACTGAAGGCTTATTTAAATATTCCATGCATATAAATTATTTTGGAGATGTTGTTCTTTTTACTGGATTTGCAATGATAACACAAACTATTCATATGTTACTGATTCCATTTTTTATGGCATTGAATTTTGCGTTTTTTCTCATCCCAACATTAGACACGTATCTTGAGAAAAAATATGGTAAAGAATTTAGAAAATATACCATTCAAACCAAAAAATTCATACCTCTTATTTACTGACACATATATACATCTACTACTGGTATTTAAAAGTTGTTATTAAAGGCTTCATCTCTCTGTTGCTGATAATAATTATTATTTTACTATTATCAATATATCCAAGCTTTAAACGCTGTCAGCAAATTAGCTTTAAAATATAAATAAAGGAGGGATTTTTGATGATTCATCTAAAAACAGTTTTAATTTGCCTATTCTGTCTAACTATTCTTACAGTATCTTTTGCAAAAGATGAAAACATAATAACTAAAAACAACCAAAGTGAAACCTCTAAACTCCTTGTTCTCTGGACCAGTGGAGACCGAGATGTGGCTCTGAACATGGTTTTTATGTACAGCTATAATGCAAAAAAATATGAATGGTGGGATGCAATACGAGTAATCGTCTGGGGACCCTCAGCCAAACTTCTTGCTGAAGATAAAGAGCTCCAGCAGGAAATTGAAAAAATGAAAGCGGCGGGCATAGAGCTTTTCGCCTGTAAAGCCTGTTCTGATAGGTACGAAGTCTCGGAGAAACTTCAGGAATTGGGAATTAATGTAAAATATATCGGCAAAGACTTTACCACCATGCTTAAAAATGATTGGATAGTCCTGACCTTTTGAGAAAAGATAATATCTAAGGAGATTTGTAAATGAAAGTGAACAAACTTGTCGGCTGTAAGAAGTTTCCCTGTATTGATGTTAGGCACGAATCCTATATAATACCGGATATGGGCATTAATCCACAGAATGTACCCCTTATTATGATCTCCGAAGCTGCCCCGGCAAATCGCAATGATTATTATTATTCTAAAGGCGAATCATTATTTCAGCAAACAACAGTTCAGGCGTTCAATGACGCCGGCGCGAATGCCTCATCCATCCAGGACTTACTCGATTTGGGTGTGTATTTCACCACTGCGGTAAAATGTGGAAAAACTGGATATGGAATAAAATCCAGTACTATCAAAGAATGCTCATTTATATTGGAAAACGAACTTTCCCTGTTTTCCGAAGTGAAAGTATTTATGCTAATGGGAGACGCAGCAATAAAGGCTTTCAACTATATTGCAGTGAGATCCGGTGTAGGGAGGGTAATTCCTGTTGGTTCTACATATAAAATCAGAAAACAGGAATACTTTTTTCAAGACAAGAGAGTCTTTCCTTCTTATCTGCAGGCAGGTCCAAGTTTCTACATTGAAAAGAGCAAAAGAAGAATGATTGCGGAAGATATCTCTAATGCATTAAATATTTTAAAGTAACTAAGTGTGCTTTATTATTCAAATAAGTTAAATATGTAGCTATATATTTTTTTAATATGTTTACGTTTACCCTAATGTTTGATTTCTATTGTACTTAACAATAGAGCAGATAATATATGCTGGAAAAAATCATCGCCTTAAATCTTCATCCATTTTTTCTCTTACAGCCTCCACAGGAAAGATGCTTTGAAGAATAGTCCGCGCTTTGTCTCCATATAATCATTAGCATTTCGATATTCACCCTCAACCCATTCGAGCTTCTCATAAAGAGAACCATAACCCACATGGATGACCGTCCCCGGTATATAGGTAAAAGATGCAAGCAAATCGGTCATCAGCTGTTTGTGGAAGGAATTGTATTCAACAATGCCGCGGAAGAAGAGGTATTTGTTCACCTGGTATGTTGTTTTATTCCTTATAATGGTATAGTCATATTCCTTTACCGAATCAAATTCACGGTAAAAATCAGAATAAATCAAGCTCAGGTCTAAATGAAGCTTTTCCAAAGGCAAATATCTTAAAGTTACATCAGCATCATTTCCGTATCCCTGGTACGGATTAGCAATATAGCGGATTTTATTTCTCCGATAATAAGATAAGCTCAGGTAGAATTGTTTTGTAAGCTGACTGCTGGCTAAAAATCTCGCTCTATTGATATTAAACTTCTCATCCAAGAAAACTTCTGTTCCATACATGTAACCGAATGTAATATAGGCGTTTCTTGGCAGCACAAATCTAAGGTCAAAAGAATTCATAGTCTCATAGATATCGCTGAGTTTATCTCTAATATGGTAACTGTGGACAATCGGATCGATTCTCTTGATTGTCTTTGAATTAGGGTAGAGCATCCGAATTGCTCCGGATCTAAACCTGGTTATACCAGTCCGGGTAACATATCCTGTCTCGGTACGAAAGTCATCAGCAATATCCTGGAATCCAAGCATGAGCAGCCAATCCCTTGTATTATAAAAATAGTGAAGCCCTAAGGCATGTCCCTCATCTTTCGAAGATTCTTTATCAACCTGGGTTTGCGATTCAAAGAAATGAAATCCAAAAATGCTGGCCTGACCTACCCTCAATTGTCCGTCAGTACCAAATACCCTATTGTATCCACTTGTCCGCTCCCGTCCGGTATAAAAACCACCGATGAAGCTATCCTTTTTTAATGCCCGTTTATAGCGGAAGATTGCAAAATGCGCATGGTCCTCTTCTGCATCATGAAGCTCGTCCATTGCGTAGATTGAGGCAACCGTATTATCGGCGCCGATTTTGCCATTCAACTTTATTCCTAATGTTGGGTCAACAATTGTTCTGGTATGCACTATCGCCCCGAGAGGGTCTCCACCATGATACCCTCCATAATTGAACTTTTCATAACCTTCCAGAAAAAAGGGCCTTTTTTCCGGGAAAAAGAGAGCATATCGCAGATTGAAGTCTACCTGCCCAGCATCAGCTTCAACCTGGCTAAAATCTGGATTTATAGCTCCATCAAGAATCAAATGGGATGTTAATCCGTATTTAGCAGTTAAGCTAAGGTCTCCTTTATCCCTTTCTAATGCTAAATTTCCCTCACTAATTGATCTACTTCTACTATAGGTGATAGCAGGAAGCAGCTCAAAAAGCTTATAATGTTTGATATCGTAAAAAATGAGGGGTCTTGTTTGTATCAGCCAGTTTATACCTTTCTTGGGATCCAAAGGTGGATATGTTCCTGCTTCTGAAAGGCGGCTTATCTTACGTTCAAAGATAACAGCCATTTCAACTGGATCTTTATTAGACAGGCGAATACTCTTAAACGGGATTTTTACTTCAACAGTATACCCCTTCTCATCAATGTTTCCCCCACTGTACCATACCATATCGACATTCGGATCTTCCTGTCCGCCTTCAAATCTGGCGTCTCCCTGGATACCCAGTGGATTTATATAAAAGGTATAGAGAGATTGCTGGTCGTTAAAGGAATCTAAATTGATACAAACCCAATCATCCGGAGTTATATTATCACGGCTGGATACCGAAGCTTTTACTTTGTCGGGCTGACTATCAAAACATCTGAAGGCAAAATAGAGATTCTCCCTATCATAAGCAAAATACACTATGGTCTTCTCAGTCATTTCTTTACCAATATCGGGGTGCCATGTCTTGAAACCTGTTGCATTTGGAGCATTTTTCCATACCGAATCATCCAGAATTCCATCAATTACCGGGGGAGCATCCGTTTTATACGGTCTGAGCGGCTCAAGCGGCTCCTTGGCTGCTCGACATAATCCTGTAATAAAAAAGAAGAAAAATAATACCAAAATATTTATCTTTTTAATCACTGGTGCTTTACCTCCATATAAAGTAATTAACTTGCTCAGCAAAAAATACATAATAGTTGAGGTCTCAACAGATGTCAATTACTAACTAATGTAAGAAAAACTATGGGAAGTCTGTCGCTTTAAAAACATACCTCATTTTAAATAATTTTGTTTCTATTATACTAATTTAATAAATCTCCCTCCCATTATAAGCATATAAATTATTTTCAGCTATAATAAAAAATTTATCATTATATAAGACGTTTTATCAGCAATTTAGGTTCACATTAATGTGATTAATTAAACCATTTAAATTAGAGGAATAAATGGGATTAACAGATAGAAGGTGTCGAAAAAGATCCCACCTATATATATTTTTGTAGATCATTGAAATATAATAAGATACATTCTAAGCCCATAAAAATAGGGAGGATTTCCTTTATATTTTTTCATATTTTCTATTCTGAAATGTACGCAAAATAATCTCAGACTAATGGATGGCACGAAATGCCATATTTTAATCTAAATGCAATCAACAAAGCTTGATATATTAATAAAAACTTATTTTAGCAAAAGAAAGATTGTTGGCAGAATTAGAATATAAAGACAAAGCATTACGCCCATATTCGCCGTAGATATGAGTAAGACATTTTAATTTCAATCTAATAAATACTCATGAGCTAAAATTAAAAAAACTCTGGTCTTCCATGTAAAAGCTGAATCACAAAGAGCTTTCCCGGTCAACGCATCAAAATTTTCTGCAAAACCACTTTGATTGCACATATCACAGAATCTCCTGACCATTTCCTTGCCAGAATCTTCTTCACTGCATGCATTTAATCCATCCACCATAAACAATGGAGAGACGGAGCTCCAATGGGACCCCGTCTATAACCATCGGGATTGTAAAACGTGCTGTCGGTATGCTACGCTGCAAGCCCGTAATCAGAGATGTTACCGCTTTTGGATTTAAGGTCTGAAATCATCTTATTTCTGATCTTTTCAGGCAGGCATCTGCTCGTGAGTATAACCTGCCATACCTAAGCCTCTCCCCACAATAACAGTTCAATCCATATTCGATTGAGAGATTTTATTTCGTATCAAACTAAGCTCATTTAGCAGTGGCTTCAGCCCGCTCATCCTGTGACATCTTGGCCAAGCGTTCAATCTCCTTAATATCCAAGCCTAATGCTTCGGCCACGCGACGCCCGTATTCAGGATCAGCCTTATAGAATATGGAAGTCTGGCGCAACTGGATACGTTTCTGTGCACCTCCAAGATGATCCACAATATTACCAATCAGATGATCCCTGTCTTCATCGGTCATCACCTTACGATAAAGGACACCGGCCTGTTCGAAGTCATCGTTGGGATGAGAGTATGGATGACGAGCTGCAAGATCGCAGACCTCAAAGGGAGGCTCTCCTGTAGTCGGATCTGGCTCTGGGCCTCCGAAACTATTGGGCCAATAATTAGGTCCACCACCAGCATTTTCATCAACACGCATAAATGCATCACGCTGATAACTGTTCTCAGGAGCATTCTTAGGTCTGTTTACCGGTATCAAATGATAATTCGGCCCTAAACGGTGGATGTGAGTATCATGATAAGAGAAAAGCCGTGCTTGAAGCATCTTATCCGGTGATGCTGCGATACCTGGTACAAGATTGCCAGGACAGAAGGCCGCCTGCTCTACTTCTGCAAAATAATTCACCGGATTCCGATTCAATACTAATTTACCTATTTTAATCGGTGGGAAGTCGCCATGGGGCCAGACCTTAGTGATATCAAAGATATCCCAGCGATAGTCTTTTGCCTGTTCTGCTGTCATGATCTGCATCTCAAGCGTCCAGGAGGGGAAATCACTCCGCTCGATAGCCTCATACAAGTCTCGGGTAGCGTGGTCGGGGTTCTCACCCGATATGCGAGTCGCTTCCTCTCTGGTAAGGTTCTTTATGCGCTGGTCCGTCTTGAAATGATACTGCACCCAGAAATACTCGCCCTTGTCGTTATACCACTTATAGGTGTGGCTGCTGTATCCGTTCATGTTGCGGTACGTAGCCGGAGTGCCTCGGTCGGAGAACAGAATGGTGACCTGGTGGATTGATTCGGGAGTCAACGAGAGAAAGTCCCAAAACATATCAGGATCTTTACAGTTAGTGGATGGATGTCGCTTTTGGGTGTGGATGAAATCGGCAAACTTTAGCGGATCACGGATGAAGAAAACCGGGGTGTTGTTGCCAACAAAATCGTAATTACCTTCTTCTGTATAGAATTTCACTGCGAATCCACGTGGGTCGCGCGCCGCATCGGCAGATCCCTTTTCGCCACCTACAGTAGAAAAACGGGCAAAGACCTCTGTTTTCTTCCCGACTTTCGAAAGAAATTTGGCCTTAGTGTATTTGGTCACATCGGCAGTGATTTCAAAATAGCCACCTGCGCCTGCTCCTTTTGCATGAACAACACGCTCGGGGATACGCTCACGGTCAAAATGGCCCAGTTTTTCGAGTAGATGAACGTCCTGCATCAGGACAGGCCCTTGTTTACCTGCGGTCATGCTATTTTGATCATCGGGCACAGGAATTCCAAAGGCGGTAGTTAATTTCTTTTTTTCTTTTGACATGTAAACCTCCTTATTATTGATGTTTCATTCCTATTTTCTATCATTAAGATACAAATTACCTTGGAATATTTCTGCTTTTCAAACAACGAAAGATAAGCTTTATCTCATAATTAGTATATAGCACTAAATAGTATCTACTCTTATTAACAGTCTAAAAAAATTCTATCCTTTTTTTCGGCATTTATTACAATATCCCTCTAAAAGGACTTTTTTGTTACGAACTACAAATTTTTTATTAATTTTCTCCGGTACTTCTATATTATCATACGATTTATAATCAAAATCAATTATTGTATTGCATTTAACACATCTAAAGTGGTGATGATTTTCTATGTTTGGATCATACCGTCTTGGCTCTCCATATCCTTCAACAATATTGACTATCCCAATTTCAGAAAAGGTTAAGAGAGTTCGATTAACAGTATCAAAAGAGATATCAGGAATTATTTTTTTAACACTTTTGTAAAGAACATCTGTATTAGGGTGATTTTTTGATTTAAGTAATTCCTTATAGATTACAATACGTTGAGGTGTTATTTTGAGATTATGTTTTTTACATTTCTCTCTAAAAAAATCCATTAAGGCATTATTAATATTTAATCTCACATAATAACTGTATAGGAACCATTCTTATCTGTCAATGAATAATTATGATCATACTGACAAATATTCCTTTAGCAATACAAGGCCAGAAAACGAAGCCTTTAATTAGCCTTGCTTTGGTAAATTTTCAAACATTTGATTATTTTTGATTTCTAAATATTATGGGAAAAGCATGCAGCTTTAAAATCCATTATAAGTTATATACTTACTGATTCTACTCCGGCTTCCAGCACTATTTTTTGTATTCTATCCCCTGAAAAACACATTAATTATCCAAACAGGTTTGGTTTATCTCACTGCATCTTTATCCCTGAGACACCTCTAATAAAAAATTGTATGAATAAAAAAGAATTAAATATTTCTACAATATAGAAAAAAATACTTGACTTTACTCCTATTATTTCTACAATATAGAATTAATAAATGTAAGATTGATGAACAAATTATGGTTACAGCCTAAGAATTTTTTAGAGGGAAGAAAGAATGAAGTATTTATCAAGGCCTGAAGAGTTGATTTTATTAACCATTTGGAAGATGGACGATGAACCTTATGGAGTGAATATCCGAAAGTATATCATGAAAATAACGGGCAAATATTGGTCAATTGGTTCCATTTATGTACCTCTTGATAGACTGGAAAATAAAGGGTATATCACCTCCTATCTTGCCGATTCAACTCCTGAAAGAGGAGGAAAAAGCAAAAGATACTATAAATTGACCAAAGAAGGACTGATAAAGCTGAAGGAGCTCAAAAAAATCTATCAAGCTTTCTGGAAAGATTTACCAGATCTGTCTTATGAAAAACCTAATAATTGAAAATGTAATAAGAAAATAATTTAATCCAATTCTTCAAAACTGAACAAGGAGATTATTAGCAACAATGAGAAAAATTCACAGACCTCCCGTAATTGGGAAATTTCTCCTGTGGTTGCTCCTCAACCACAAATATCCTGAAACCATAATGGGAGATTTTGAAGAAGAATTCAATGCTATTGCCCGAGATAAGGGTATATTGAAAGCTCGATTCTGGTTTTGGTCACAAATCATCTTAACCTTACCTTCTTATATAAAAAACTCTTTATATTGGGGGATGACAATGATTGCACATTATCTGAAAACTGCTTTACGACATATTTTAAGGCATAAAATCTATTCATTTATCAACATCGTCGGTCTTGCTATAGGAATAGCATGCTGCCTCCTAATAACATTATGGATATTCGATGAGCTGAGTTACGACAAGTTCCATAAAGATGCTGATTCTATTTATCATGTTTTAGCACATACGGACGTAAAAAACATTCAAGTAACACCAACTTTACTCGCTCCCACACTTAAAGAGAATTTCCCTGAAATAGTAGATGTTACAAGGTATGATTGGTTGTTTCAAGACATACTACTTAGTTATGAAAATAAAGCATTTAATGAAAAAGGATTGCGGCTTGTTGATCCTTCGTTTTTCAAGATATTTACCTTTCCTTTTCTACAAGGTAATCCAGATACGGCTTTAAACGATCCTTATTCCATTGTGGTTTCAGAAGCAGTAGCAGAAAAATATTTTTCAAATAAAGATCCGATGGGAAAAACTCTGACCATGAATAATCAGCATCAATTCACGGTTACCGGAGTCATAGAAAATGTGCCAAGGAATTCCACTCTCCAATTTGATATGGTCATACCGATAGAACATCGAATATCAACCACAGATAAAAGTTGGTATACGCACTGGAATAACTTTTTTCTTTTTACTTTTATAAAACTTCGAGACAATTGCAAGGTTGATGATATAAACAGGAAAATTGCAGACATTGCTCAGATACATGGTAGTAGAAAAGATACAGTACTTACAATCTTACCTTTTATAGTACGGTATTTTTTCTTTTATTCAGATGTTAAGTATATATATATTTTTTCGGCTGTAGCGATTTTTATTCTTGTGATTGCTTGCATCAATTTCATTAATCTCTCAACAGCACGTTCTGCAAACAGAGCAAAAGAAATCAGTATGAGAAAAATTGTCGGGGCATATCGAAAAAATATTATCTTTCAATTTCTGAGTGAATCCCTTATTTTATCATTTACTGCTCTCATTTTTGCCCTCATATTAGTTGAACTTTTGCTTCCATTCTTCAACACTATTACCGAAAAAGAGCTCTCTTTGAACAACAGTTTAATCCTTCCATTATCAATAGGTCTGGCTCTTTTTTCAGGTATCGCTGCAGGAGGTTATCCTGCCCTTTTCTTATCAGCATTCCACCCGGTTAAAATACTTAAAGGCAAGATGGCCTCTGGCTCGAAAAGTTCTGCACTGAGAAAGGTTCTTGTTGTTGTTCAGTTTTCACTATCGATTTTATTGATTATCAGCGCCTTTGTTATATACAAACAGATCGATTATATGAAACATTTAAGTGTTGGCTATGATAAAGAACTAATCGTAAGCATCTCAATGGGAGGGGGGAGTGAACAATACTATCATGTTTTCAAAAATGAATTACTTGACGATGCAAGAATCTTAGGAGTGACTGGAACGGCGTCCGGCATGCCATATTTTGATTGGCACACAAGCGGATGGCATTGGGAGGGTAAAGATCCGAACAAAGAATTATCGGTTTGTTATAACATGATTGATTATGATTTCGTTGAAACATTAAAACTGGAATTGCTTGAAGGAAGAGATTTTTCAAGAGAGGTCTCATCTGATGTTTCAGCAGTCTTTCTCGTTAATGAGGAAATGATGAAACTTATGGGAGTGAAATCGGCCGTAGGTGCAACGCTAACACAGGTGGACATAACTGGAAAAATCATCGGTGTCATTAAAAATTTTCATTTTCAACCATTCAATAATCAAATAGAGCCGCTTGTTCTTGAATTAATTCCGGAAAAAATTCTTGATATTTTGATACGTATAAAGCCTGGAAACATTACTTCAACGCTCACATTTATTAAAGAAACCTGGAAAAAGGTTATACCGATGTATCCCTTTGAATATAGTTTTCTCGACGAAGATTTTGATAGATTGAGTTTCAGGGACATAGAAAGAACAAATAAACTTATAAATAGTTTCACCATACTGGCAATAATTATCTCCTGTCTCGGTCTATTTGGTTTAGCCTCTTTCATGGCAGAACAGCGCACAAAAGAAATTGGCATTCGAAAAGTACTGGGTGCTTCAGTATCCAGTATTGTTCTTTTATTATCAAAAGAATTTATCAAATGGGTTCTAATAGCTACCATTATTTCCTTGCCCATAGGATATTTTGCCATGAGCATATGGCTGCAAGATTTCGCCTATAGAACAAATATAAGCTTTTGGATATTCCTGCTATCTGCGGCTGTAGCGCTGTTAATTGCCATGCTTACAGTAAGCTACCAATCAATCAAAGCTGCCCTCGCCAATCCCATCGATTCCCTGCGATATGAGTAAATAGCGGAACATAAGAATACACTAAAATCTATTCACATCTGAAATGGGTGTGTGCTGAAAAAGGCGAACAGTCTCAATTTAGGATTTACTGAAAAAAGCGCGTAAGATTATTAGATATTTGATATAATTAAAATTATATGATATATTGCAGTGGTATTTTAGGGCTAAGATTCAAAGTTTTTTCAGAAATTCCACAAAGCCATGAACTTTATTAGGATAATTTAAGTCATTTATAAGAAAAAGGACCGAAAGACAATGCTGCTATTTGCAGAATTATTTTCTTTTGGCAGGAGATTAAATGAGAATAACCGTTGGTTACGGATTTAAGAGTTAATATCATTAGAGGAATTGGAGAGGTGAAAAATGGC
Organism: uncultured Acidobacteriota bacterium; assembly: GCA_964645975.1. Lineage (GTDB taxonomy): Bacteria > Acidobacteriota > B3-B38 > Guanabaribacteriales > CAZYAF01 > CAZYAF01. The sequence goes on along the minus strand of CAZYAF010000001.1, from coordinate 110,182 downwards.
TAATAAAGTAAAGAAAAGAAACATTCTAACCACATTTCCAAAATCCTTCTGGATGGCAAATTTGATGGAACTTTTCGAGCGGGGTGCATACTACGGAATGAATGCTGTTTTAGCTGTTTACTTAGTCGACGTTCTTCACTTTCGCAATCAGGCAGTTGGATTTCTTCAGGGATTTGTATACGCTCTGACGTATATCATGCCGATTGTGGGAGGGGCTCTGGCTGATCGTCTTGGCTACAGAAAGATGCTGCTTGTTGCGTTCTCCTTGCTCACAATAGGCTATTTTGCGGCAGGTAATTTTACTTCCTATGGACTGATTTTTCTTTTCCTTTTGATTATGGCTACAGGAAGCGGCCTGTTTAAACCAATTATTACCGGAACAGTTGCCAGAACCACTACAAAGGATAACAGCGGCTTTGGATTTGGCGTTTACTATTGGAGCATTAATCTTGGGGCGTTCCTTGCTCCTTTCTTTATCAGTTGGATTAAAGGATTTAACTGGAAATATGTTTTCTTTTCTTCCGCTCTCTGGTGCTTTTTAATGCTGCTTCCAACGATTTTTCTTTATAAGGACCCTGAAAGACCCAAAAGTACGAAACCTATAAACCTGGTACTGAAGGAAGCACTTTTAGTGTTAAGTGATTCGCGTTTCATGTTGCTGATTATGGTTTATTCATGCTTCTGGATTCTTTATTTTCAAATGTTTGGTTCTATCCTCTGGTATCTGCGCGACTTTATCCACCGCGCTCCGGTCGATAGATTCATGCAGAAAATTTTCCTGCTCAGACCTTTTAAATTCGATGCTGAATTTGTCACCATTATAAATGCCGGAACCATCGTTCTGCTCGTTGTCTTGGTAAGTCGTATTGTTAAAAATTTGAAAGCATTTCCAGTCATGGCTGCAGGGATTATCATAGGTTCAGGAGGTTTTTTAGTCTTGGCATTCACCAGAAGTGCCTGGATGTTTATTCTCGGTATTGCTGTTTTCTCCATTGGTGAGATGACCGCACATCCAAAGTATTATAGTTATATTGGGCTAGTTGCTCCACAAGATAAAAAGGCAGTATATATGGGATATGCTTTTCTCTATGGTGTAATAGGTAGCTTGGTTGGAAGCAATATGGGAGCTATCCTTTATGAGAAAATCCTATTGCCTGTTGTTCCTTCTAATGAGACACTCAGTACGGGTATTCCTCTCACTGCTGAAACAATAAGTCAGATGAAATTTTTCTGGCTGATTTTTGCCGTACTTGGTGTTTTCTGCCTGATTGGTATGCTCCTCTATAATCGTTTCTTTTCCCAGGATACTCCCCAAACAAATCGCCGTGCATGGAAGATCATGCTTGGATTATATGTGATTATTACTGGAGCGGGGCTTTATTTCCTCATTTACTCTCTCTTCCTCTCACCGCAAATCCAGTGGAAAACCCTGGTTCAGTCCGTGATTATGCTGGGACTCGGAGGAGGGGGAGTGGTGATTAGTTTGAGGAAGAGCTGATCAAATACCCCACTGAGTATTTAATTTTCAATGCGGAAAAATGCGAGAATTTTGAAATATTACCTCTCAAGTTTAGGCTCTTGTTTCAACCCTTGTTTAATCATTCACCAACCCACCACCAATCCACTGATAAGACTTTTTAGTGAAGCCATTTACGAGGATTTCTTAAATGGAGCAGGATTCCTCTTTACTATCATTCAAAAAAATGGGGCTACTAGATATTTATTGTTTTTACTTAAATCCAATGCTGTATTTAATGATAGAGTTAAATATCTAAACAATCTTATATAACTTATTGAAAAGTAAGAAGTTATGGTGCCGAAGGGGGGACTCGAACCCCCACAGACCGAAGTCCACTAGGTCCTGAACCTAGCGCGTCTACCAATTCCGCCACTTCGGCATGTTTTGTCTTATTTTATATGAAATAAACTCGTGAGGTCAAGATTATTAATTGACTTTTATGACAAGGTTCTTATTCTTAATTATTAGAATTATTCCATGACTATTTTTTTTCTTTCCTTTATATGACCATAAATAATGTAATACATTGTTGGTTCTACTATTAATGTTAAGAAGGTAGCGAATGATAATCCAAAAATAATTGCCCATGCAAGAGGATTCCAGAAATTTGCTGTATCTCCACCAAAGTATATATGCGGATTGAGTTGGGTGAAAAGAGTAACAAAATCTATATTAATTCCAATTGCTAAAGGGAATAAACCTAGGATGGTTGAAGCAGCGGTCAAGATAACAGGAATTAGCCTCGTGGCTGCACCAGTAACAACTGCTTCTTTGCTGTTGCCTCCCAGAGCCATTCGATTATCCATATAACTGATGAGTATAATTCCATTTGTTGCAACAACTCCTCCAACAGCAACTATAGCTAATCCGCTCATAACGATTGAAAAGTCAATATTGAAAATCACCAAACCTAAAAATATTCCAATAAAACTGAAAAAAATCTGAGTCAGTATTATCAATGGCTTACCGATAGAATTGAATTGTGTCACTAAAATAATCATTATTAGCCCAAGTGCTATAAACAGAGCCTGAAAGATAAAGCGTGCATTTTCAGCCTGCTGCTGGAGTTCACCGGTAAAGTTGATGGTATAACCTGCTTCAACTTCAAAATCTTTTAAGGAATTTTGTATTTTAGAAACAACTTCTCTCGCATTGTAGCCGGATAATATATTTGATGACAGGGTAATAACACGTTTATTATCTTTATGGATGATTCCTCCATAGGTAGATCGATATTCTACACTTGCTACTGCAGATAAAGGTATCATACTACCGGGATTTCCACCTTCCCCTTCAATTTCTTGATTGAGGAGGGCTTCAATATTATTGCGATATTTTTTATCAAGCCTCACCATAATGGGATATTCGTCATCCCCTTCCCTAAATTTAGAGGCCTCATTGCCATATATTGCGGTTCGCAGCATACCTCCTATCTTAGCAGTATTAACGCCTAATTGATTCGCTTTATCACGATCAATCTTTAAAATTATCTCAGGTTTACTTAAATCCATATCAGACTCAAGTTGCTCAATTCCCCCGATGTTCAAAGAATTTATATATTCATATAATCTTTCTGAAATGACTATTAATTTGTCAATATCTTCTCCTGAGATTTCGATATTAATTGGTTTATCAGTTGGTGGTCCCATTACTCGGGCATCAACAACAATTTTAGCTCCTGGGATTCCGACTAATTTTTTTCGCAATTCATTTAGATAATCCCGAGTTGATTTATCACCTGTTCTGTCCTTAAACTCAACAAATCGAATGGTTATCCGTGCCAGTTTATCCTGAGAACTTCGTCTGAATATACCACTACCGGCATTAACAGCGACATTGGTGACAATCGATTCCACATTGGGATTGCTACGACCTAATATCTCATATACCATCTCCTCCACAATTTTAGCAATCGAATTAGTTACATCCACATGTGTGCCCTCAGGCATTGTAATATATACATTTATACTGTTAGGGTCGCCTTGCGCAAAGAGTATGACTCGTGGAGTCTTGATACTAAATAAAATAACTGAGCAAATGAGAACAACAATAATTATGGTAAAAAGCACATAAGGACGCCTTCCCTCCAACACTGCGGAAATAATATTTTTATAGAAGGAAATAAATCGGGGAAGAACTCTGGATTGGAAGCCTTTGGTTAAAGGTTTAAGAATATATACTCCCAATAAATAGATAGCCAAACCCATGGTTATTATATTACCAATGAGCATAATTCTCAGGAGATAAAAAGATACCGCAGCAACTAATAATACAAGCGATATTATTATTATTTTTTTATTTTTTCTTTTTGCTTTTCTTTCTCCCTCGTATTTCATGAAAGAGACCGCAAACACAGGATTCATGGTATAGGCCACTAAAAGAGAAGCTGCTAAGGTGATATTAATAATTATTGGAGTATATAACATGAATTTTCCAATTATTCCTGGCCAGAACATGAGAGGTAAGAAAGGCGCCATAGTGGTAAGACAACCTGTCAAAACGGGAATAGCAACTTCTCCTACTGCCCTCTTGGTGGCAGGAATGATAGGTAAATTTTCTGTTGTTGTATAATGTCTATAGATATTTTCTACCACAACTATTGAATTATCTACCAAAATACCCAATACCAAGATAAATCCCATTAAAACAACGTTGTTGATTGTAAATCCAATAACAGGTACAAAAATAAATGCTATAACAATCGATAAGGGAATAGCCAATCCAGCAAAGAGGGCATTATCAATTCCCATAAAGAACATAAGCACAATAATGACTACCAGAAACCCGATAACAATGGTATTAAATAAATTGCTTACATTGTTTCGTATATATTTGCTATTGTCCCCTGTTATAGTAATAATTAGGTTTTCCGGGGCTTCATCTTTAAAACCTCTAATGATTTCTTTGATTTTATCAACAGCATAGATTACGTTCTTCCCGCCCTTCTTAATAACATTAAGGGTTATAACATTATTTTCATTGAGACGTGCATAGCTTTTTCTATCTTCAAATCCATCTACTACGTCAGCTATATCTTTTAAATAAATCCCTTCTTTTAAAAGAATATTTCTTATCTGTTCCACTCTATCAAACTCACCAACCACTCGAAGATTTTTTTTCACTCCATCTTTCTCAATTAAACCGCTGGTTATAGTTAAATTTTCGTTGGCAACTGCATCTCTAATCTTAGTGAAAGTTAAACCTGATGTTTGCATTTTATAAAGATCGATATTTATTTGAATTTCTCTATCCAACGCACCCACAATATCTACGCGAGTAACTTCTTCAAGGCTCTCAATTTCATCCTGTAAATCATCAGCGAATTCCTTCAATTTCACTAAGCTTAAATCACCTGATAAATTGATGTTTAAAATCGGAAATTCGGAAAATTCTATTTTGATAACCTCGGGATCTTCATCTAAATCATTGGGCAGTTCTGATCGAGCACTATCAACAGCCTCCTTAACATCTAAATAGGATTGAGTATCGTCAGTTCCGGTTTCGAATTCAATAAAAATCATTGAATAATCCTGGAGGGACTGGCTGTTAATTTCTTTAATTCCACTAATACCTTTTAGCTCTTTCTCAATGGGACGAGTTATCAGGTTTTCCATATCTGTCGGAGAGGTACCAGGATAGATGGTAGTAACAATCATGAATGGTATATCTATTTCTGGCATTGACTCTTTAGGGGTTGAATAATATTGAAGAATGCCAAAAATAACAAAAAAAACGACAGCGAAATATATAGTTATTTTATTATCTACCGATATATTTGTGAGTTTAAATCCTTTTTTCTTCATTCTTTTTTCTTTCTAAAATATTAACAGGCTAAATCAATTACATAGATCCCATTTCTTTTAGCTTATTTATTAGTCCATTATTCATGTCCACAGCAATCATCTGACCATCAGCTAAATTCTGAAAACCAAAAACCACTACATGCTCTTTTTTATCAAGGCCATTTATAATCTCAATCTTATCGTCGTAATATTGCCCTGTTTCTACTATTCGTTTTTGAGCAATCCAATCGCCTTTTGCATTAGAAGCAACGAAGATGAACTCTTCTTTTCCTGTTTTCTGCACAATTTTTTGAGGTATTGTTAGAGCATTATAATTAATATAGTCATTAATAGTTAATACTGCCAGCATATTTGGCTTAACGCCTTCCTCCTGAGCAGGTATTCTAATTTCAATATCAAAAGTTCGGCTATTTGGATCTATTACCTGTGAAACAGCATCAATTTTTAATTTCAGCTGTTTCCCTAAAACAGGTAATTCCACATCTACCGAATCTCCTTTTTTGATCTGTGTTATGTAATTTTCAGATAACGCTGCAATTATTTTCAGATTTGACAATTGTACTATTCTAATGGCTCCAAGACCAGCTCCTGCTGCTTCACCTTCCTTTATAAAGACCTCATCAACTGTTCCATATATGGGTGCAGTAATTTTAGTCAGCTTATATTGCTCATTAATGGTTTGTAATTTTTTCTCTAAATTTTCTTTATTATTTTTGGCTTGAAGATACTCGATTTCTGTACCAATTTTTTTATTCCATAATCTCTGCTGCCTTTCAAAGATGGTCGTTGCCAGCTCGAGACTATTTTTAATCTCAGCAATATTGCTTTCCAAAACAGAACCATCCAATTCTGCAAGTAAATGACCTTTAGTTACTTTATCACCCTTATCAACATAAATCTTCTTAATGATTCCTGCTGATTGAGAAGGAACCAAAACATTTTTATCTGACTCTATTGCTCCTTGGACTATAATGAAATGTCTGAAGACTTCTGGTTTAACTTCTGCGATTGTTACGTGAGCAATTTTTTTATTATTCGGATTCAGGCCTTCTTTTTTAGCAATTTCAGCTTTTAATTTATTTATTTTTTTTGTTATCTGTTCCCTTTGTTTTTCGAGTTTTGCAAGCTGTGCTTGCTTATCTTTCGGACCACACGAAACCAGAAAAAGCATGCTTAAAATCACCAAAAATAGTGCTCTTCTCTCTAACATTTGTTTTCATACCTTTTTAATAATTATTTGTTATTTTATCTAATTTATTTTTTGCATTTAATAACTCAGACATCATGGTGATATAGTCTGATTCAGCTAATAAATATTGATTATGAGCCTGTATCAAATCCATACTTGATGAGATGCCTTCTCTATATTTTATCAATATCACATTATATACTCTCTCCGCTAATGCCACATTCTCCTTTGCATTAAGATAATTTTCATGAGCAGTAGCTAAATCTTTTTTAGTTCGGGTAACCTCCAAAATAAGGCTCTGCGATGCCTTACGCTTGTTATTTCTTGCTTTTTTTAATTCTATCTCTACCTGTTTAACTTTGTTTTTTTGCAAACCACTTCTGAAAACTGGAAAATCGACTCTAAAACCAGCGACAGTTACTGGATACCATTTTTCGCTAAAATCAAAAAAGTTAAATGAATCTCTCATTGCATTACGAGTATGATACCAATAGGCAGAAACAGTAGGCCAGTATTGAACTTTCTCGTTTTTAAGTGAAAGTTCTGTAAGCCTTTCTTGAGTATTTAGCAATTTATAATCAATGTTGTCTTCTAAATCAAAATCTTGTTCTATAAGATCAGCCACATCTACCTGATTTAATATTTGCTCGAGTTCATCTGTGAGCGTAATTTTTTGCTCCAGATCTAAACCAATCTGAAATTTAAGCAACATATAAGCAATCTCTATCTGCCTATCAATGTAATGAATACTATTTTTCAGGCTTGTCACTGAAATCTGGACCTGGTCTACATCAGTAGCTTCAACAAATCCCTCTTTATATCTCTCTTTGATTTCATATAAGGTCTTCTCCAGATTAGCAAGATTGGCATCTAAAATCTTTTTGCTTTCCTCAGAAATCAAAATAAGATAATATGTACCTGTGACTAATTCTTTTATATCAATCTGGGTTTTTTCCAGATTCTGTTCAGCAAACAACAAGTATGACTTCGAAGCTTGCAAACCAACAATATAGCTTCCACTAAAAACCAGCTGATCAAGCCTGATATTAGCACTGGCATTATGTTGTCTGCCAAATCTTACCTCAATGAGCTCATCCGGCTTTCCTTCGAAAAAGTTGGGTATCAAACTGGTAGCCAAGCTGAGATTATTGTTGTAAGTGAAACTGGAGCTAATCTGGGGCAATCCGCTTGCAATTGATTCCTTTATTTTTTTCTTCGAGGCTTCAATGTCCATCTGATTATTGCGTGCATCATAGTTATACTTGATTGCGTAATTTTGTGCTTCTTTTAAGCTAAATGTTATTTTACCATGTGTTTGAGGGTTTGCCCTATCGGGCAGGGTTAATATGATAATTATTATGCTCAATAATTTTATCAGCTTATTTCTTGAAAATATCTGAGATGTTCCTTTTCTTTGCATTTATCTCCCTTTATTAAATCAATAGTAATCATATATAACTAATAAAATAAAAAATATCACAAATGCCAGTTATTTTATGTAACCATCATTATATTTTCGTTATTTAAAGAAATAATTTATATCGAAATACTCCTATTATTTTAGGTGAACTTCTACACCTAAATAAAACAGGCTATATTTTAAACAATTGAAACTATAAAAGTCAAATTTTTATAATACAAAATCAGGCCACACCTGTATTAAAACCTAATAGATTTATAATAATATTAATATGGATAATGATATATCCTGACAGGTTAAAAATAAATTAATTAATTATAAATATTATTTAATCTTGGGTAGAATTTCCAGTGCTAAAAGAATTTCGGCATTGGGATCAAAGTTATATGAATACAATTTGTCATAGGTAAGGATATAATGAGGTTTAAGAATTCGACCCTTCTCTGTATCACCAGGGAAATCTTCTCCATATTTGTAAGATATAGTCCCAAAAAGACAGGTATTATCCAATTTAAAATTCAACACATCACCAAAGCTATTGCCTGCCTGCGCTGATGGAGTTCCTACTAACGTTGCACCAAGGGTATAATGACGCAACATCATGGTAAAACCGGAACTATAGGTCACTGGTGAACAAAGTACTACTATTTTGTTTGGTAGATAATAACCGCTATGTTTCCCCGATTTATACTCTCCTCTAAAAGTTGGCATGAGTTCTATAAGTTTTTCATCCTCTTCTTTTGACTCTTGTTTAGCTTGTTCTTCGCTTTTAAATTCAAGTACAGATTTAAAATCATAATCATTCTTAATTAAAGGGAGAATCCGTTCTTTATTAATATTCTCTATTGAATCTTTACTATACTGATCAAAATAGAGATCAGAATATTTTTTTATAGTAAATCCTTCATCGAGAGAACCAAACACGTGAGATCCATAAAGAAAATAGATTAAAATATTGCTCATAAAAGAATTGCCGCCATCATTTTTCCTTAGATCTATTAATAACGCCTTGGTACTCGCTTCCTTCATTTCTCTAACAAGGGACCTGAAAGTCTTAGTAGCAGAGGGAAGACCTTTAATAATCTCTTGATAATCTTCTGGTGGTTTGGTTTTGTGAAATTTCTCATAAGCTTTTTCAGCATATTGCCGTGCCATGTCTATTCCCAAAGCTTTACACAATTCAAAATTCTCACGAAAGTTAAACATTCCATCAACTCTCAATAGAGCAATCTGTTTTTTCTCATCTAAAAATTTGTATACGAAATCAGTCCTATCAACAGATGGCATATTGATTTTGCTAGGAGGTGCTATTGGATTCCGCCTTATCTTATCAGGAAAGGTTAACAGATATTCTTTTTTTTCCTTTTTTGGTGAGCTTAATACCATATGAATAGCATCTTTATCTTTCCATTCTGGTATAAGGCTTGCCAGACCCTCCCTTGCTTTTAGACTCTTTGAGAGATTTGCTAACTTGTGGTGTTCGTTATCACAACCGCGCAGACTTGCCTGACGCTCTACTAACTCAGCAAAAGATACACCTTCTATTGAAAAAAGAGTGGCACCCAACATGGATTTGTGATTTTCGTCATACACACCGGCAACATATAGCTTACTCTCAACAATGTTAAAATCGAGAGCTAATCCCGGGCTGGAAGGCTTTCGTGATTCTGAAAAAAATATCCTGGTATGCCCGTCGCCTACTGCTGCTACAAAGGGAAGCAAAAGCTTATAATACTCTTCTTTGGTCATACCCTCATCAGGAATTGCTCGCATGATTTCCTGAAACCTGCGATGAAAAGCGATCTTTCCACCACCACGTATATAAGGATCAGGATGAGCCGATTCCAGGAATTGAACAAGCTGCCTGGTATCCTGAACAAGCTCTGCCCTGCTAAATATTTTCTCCTCCTGAGAATATAGTGCAGCTATGAATATAAAAAATAAGAGCTCTATAATTGTGATGATTAAATAGAATTTATTTCGCAATATAATCCTCCACTTCAATCTCTATTGCTATGAATATAACTAATAAAATAACAGCACCATTCTTCTTAAATAGCAGTTTAATATAAATTAGACGACAATTAAAGATAAAAGTTCCCTGATATTTTTATATGGCAACAATATTAAAAAAAATTATGCTGTTTTTCTATGTGGAAATGTTTTTAAACTATCCAAAAATATTATGTGCTTTATAAGAGCGCTTGTGCTTATGCTTTCCTTACGTCCTTAAAAAAAAAGAGCTAATGACTTAGCCAATCATCTTTCGAAATTGATAAGCCTTACCTTCATACCCCAATGCTTCCCAGAATAGATGTGTTTTTTTTCTATGGAGGTCTGAGCTGAGCTCAATGGCATGACATCCTTTCTCCCGAGCAAAATCTTCGCATAATTCTACCAATCGCTTCCCAATCCCTTTGCGACGATGAGCTTCATCTGCAATGAGGTCCTCTATGATCATTGTCCAGCCAAGATGAAAAAGGGTCTTGCGAAATGTTAAATCGAGGAAGGCCACAATCTGTCTATCAGCCTCTGCTATCATAACCTGTGCATCGAGATCATCAAGAAGCTGGCAAAAAACTTCTTTAAACTCTTGCACATCTTTTGCTTCAGCCGTATCTTCGGCTAGCTTTAAAAAGGGCCACAATTGCTGAAGTAGTGGTACGCATTTCTCAAAATCCTGAGCATGAGCATTTCTAATTTCCATATCCCTCAACCTCTTCTTTAAAGTTTGTAACGTCAATAATTAGCATAGATTCGTGCATAATACGTTTCTACAAGGAATTATGAAGAATATTAGCCCTCTCTCAAAACTATGAGAGAAACAAAACAAAAACGTCAGTTAGTATTGTGCTTCTCTAACAATTTTTGCTAACTATTTCATTTTTGACAGCATTTCCAGCGCTAAAAGAATCTCCGCATTGGGGTCAAAATTATACGACGCCAGTTTATCATAGGTAAGTTCGTAATGCGGTTTCAGCACTTTCCCTTTCTTTGCATCATCGGGGAACATAAGACTGTATTTATAAGAAAGACTTACCTTAACACCTGTGTTAGTCAGTTTGAACCTTAAAGTATCGATAAAACAATTACCTGCCTGAGAAGACGGTGTACCAACTAAATATGCTCCCATAGCATAGAGCGAAGCAACCATATCAAACCCTGCACTATACGTCCAGGCCGAAGTAAGAACCACTACTTTCTTAGGTTTATAATAATTTTCATACTCTCTGGCTTTATATTCTGCTTCAAATGTTGGATAATATTTCAAACGTTTTTCCCTCTTTTCAGCTTGTTTCTTTATATCCGGTTCCTTTTTTCTATATTCCCATTCTCCTTTAAAGTCATAATCATTTGTGTTAAGAAGTAATTTTCTTTCTTCATTTATCTTTTCTATAGACCTCTCTTTGTAGTTTTGAAAATATAAATCAGAATATTTTTTAATTTGGTATCCCATGTCTGCGGATTCAGCTGCTTCCGTACCATAGAGGAAATAGTTTAATATGAACGCCATAAAAGAACTTCCACCCTGATTTTTTCGCAGATCAACGATGATGGTCTTTGTTCCTGCATCTTTCATTTCGGTGAAAAGAGACCTGAATGTCTCCGTAGCTGATGGGATACCCGCAATGATATATTCAATTTCCTCTGGAGGATCGACCTGGTGAAAGCGTCTATAAGCTTTTTGAGCATATCCTTTTATCCAGGTTAAGCCCATCGAATGACCAAACTCAAAGGCTCCTCTATAAGTCATCATACTATCAATACGCAGTATTGCTATCTGCTTTTCTTCATCTAAAAAACCATAAACCAAATCGGTTCTTTCAATAGAAGGAAGTTTAATTTTCGTTTCTGGTGTCAATGACTTCCCTGAATTATCTTTTACAAGGCTAAACGTATGCTCTTTTTCTTTTCCAGCAGCTAATCTGAATTTGACCCTCACATTGTTTTTGCTTTTCCATTCTGGGAGAAGATTTGCTAAACCTTGTTTAAATTTTATATTTGTTGTTAGATTTACTAAATTATGGTATTTATTGTCATAACCTTGCAAATTTCCCTGGCGATGAAGAAGCTCATCAATATCTACCCCTTCTATTGCAAGAAGTTTTGCCCCGAAGAGCGATTCATGATTTTTGTTATATACTCTATCAACACAGAGCGATTCATCAATAATTCGGAAACCAAAAGCTAACCCAGGATCAGAGCTTTGTTCTGATTGCTCGATGAATACTCTGGTGTGTCCATCACGTACTGCCGCTATAAAGGGAAGTAAAAGCTTATAATACTCTTCTTTGGTCATGCCCTCATCAGGAATTGCTTGCAAGATTTCCTGAAACCTGCGATGAAAAGCGATCTTTCCACCACCCCGAATATAAGGATCAGGATGAGCTAATTCCAGGAATTGAGCAAGTTGTCTGCAATCTTTTATGAGTTCATCCCTGCTAAATACCTTCTCTTCCTGCGAATAAAGTAATGGTATAACTAAAACAAAAAATAAAAAATATACTATTATAGAAACGCCTAATCTTTTGAACATAATACTCCCCCTAATTATTCTTATAATAAAATTGTGAATCCTCCTACTTCATTATTTCAGAAGCTATAACGTAAAAATATTATAAAATGTTTAAAAAATCCTGGCTAACTACATTATTCTTTAACAAATACATAAGCGAATAAATCTCTTCCAATTCTACTTAATCCATATCCGCCATCTCATATCTTATGATAGCTCGATGGACCCCCAATATCATCTACCTGGCAGATGGTTTTAAAAGCTTCGGCTGAACCAACTCGAAAAATAGCAACTGTCAGCTTTTGCATATATTTTTATAAAGCCTCTTCTGCTAGTAGTGCTTTTTCTAATCCTTATCTTTTCTTTCTCATTCATCTTACATAAGCCATTTGTAATTGTCTTTGACAGTAAGAGAAATAACTTCAAGATGTTATAATACTAAAAATATAAAAGAAGCAAAAGAATAAATTTTCTACAAACAAAATTTAATTAATAATAAAGAAAATTAATCTTTACCCACCAAATAGCTATTCCCTAATATTACTAAACTAATAATCTAAGTTAATGAAATTTTAATAATTGACAGGCAAAATTTTTTTTGCTATATTTTATTATGAGCGGGAATAGCTCAGTGGTAGAGCGCAACCTTGCCAAGGTTGATGTCGCGGGTTCAAGTCCCGTTTCCCGCTCCATACTTTTATATAGAGGCGGCGTAGCCAAGGGGTAAGGCAGAGGTCTGCAAAACCTTTATACATCGGTTCAAATCCGATCGCCGCCTCCAGATGGAATAGAGCCAGCCTGATGACAGCAATCATCAGGCTTTTTTAAGGAAACCTATTCACATTCTTATATTGCAAATAAAGCAATTTTTATATTGCCATTAAGGTAAAAATATATTACTATTCATAAAAATGCAAATGTTAATAAATGAGGAGTAGAAAAATGCTAAAAGGAACAATTATTAAATTGGTTACCATCTCATTGATGTTCTTATTTGCAGTTTCAACTTTTGCTTTCAGTCATAAGGAAGGGAATCCCATGGTAGAAATGAAAACAAGCAAAGGAGTAATAAAGATAGAGCTTTTTGCTGATAAAGCTCCGATAACTGTTAAGAATTTCCTTATGTATGTCAATGAGGGATTCTATGAGGGCCTGATCTTTCATCGAGTTATCAAAGATTTTATGATTCAAACAGGAGGGCATAAGCCTGACTTGAGCCGTAAACCGACTCATCCACCAATTAAAAATGAAGCAAATAATGGATTAAGCAATAAGCGCGGAACTATAGCAATGGCTCGCACTGCTGATATCAACAGTGCAACATCGCAGTTTTTTATTAATCACCGAGATAACAGCAACCTGGATTATAAAGGTGAAGGTCCCAGGGAATTCGGCTATTGTGTTTTCGGCAAAGTAATTGAAGGAATGGATGTTGTTGATGCTATCGCAAACGTCAAGACGGGCAGCAAAAGTGGGTATAATGACGTACCTTTAGAGGATATACTTATAGAATATGCAAAGGTAATCAGCAAATAAGCTAATACTCTTTTAAAATATTTATTCTGCTTTCTATATTGCAATATAAAATATAGAAATATTGCCATAAAAAATTCTTACATTAGATCCTCCTAACTTTAATAATCAAGAAAGGAGTACAGATATGAGGAGGAAAAATGTATCTATCGCAAAATTGTTCCTTATTTTAATAACTTTCCTTACTTGCTGTCTAATTCTCACTGCTCAAACCTTAGAGGACTTTGAGAAAAAGATTACAGAATATACGCTAAAGAATGGCCTGAAGTTTATCATTATGGAAAACCATGAAGCGCCTGTAGTCTCCTTCCAAACCTATGCAGATGTTGGTTCAGTTGATGAGATAGTCGGAATAACCGGTATTGCTCACATATTCGAACACATGGCATTCAAAGGGACGAAAGTTATAGGTACTAAAGATATCGACAAAGAACTCAAAGCTATGGCTGCAGAAGATGAAGCCTTTCGACAACTTATCCTGGAAAAGAGAAAGGGATTGAAAACTGATAAAGAAAAACTAAAAAAGCTCGAAGATGCTTTCCAAAAAGCCAAGAACGAAGCTCGAAAATATGTGAAAAGTAATGAGTTCGATGAGATTGTTGAGCGAGCCGGATGCGTGGGTCTGAATGCTGGCACGAGCTTTGATGCCACAAGATATCTCTACAGCTTCCCTTCAAATAAAGTAGAGCTATGGGCCTACATGGAATCCAGCAGATTTAAAGACCCTGTTCTTAGAGAATTTTATACCGAAAAGGATGTAGTAGCCGAAGAACGTAGAATGGCAGTAGATAATCAACCTATTGGTATGCTTTTAGAAGAATTTCTTGCATTGGCATATAAAGCCCATCCATATGGTATTCATGTGATAGGGCATATGGCGGATATTCAGACTATCACCCGACAGGAAGCACTGGATTTCTATAAAAAATATTACCATGCCAAAAATATGGTTATTGCCATTGTGGGAGACGTATATCCAGAAGAACTAATCTCGATCCTTGAGGAATATTATAACGATATGCCTTCAAAGCCCAAGCCTGAGCCAGTTGAAACAGTCGAGCCTCCCCAAAGGGGTTTAAGGAGCACCACAATAAAGCACCCATCCCAGCCTTTTATAATAATGGGATATCATAAGCCTGATATTCATCACCCTGACCAAGAAGTATTTGAAGCCATAACAAGCATTATGGGTGTTGGACGCACTTCCAGGCTTTACAAGAAATTAGTAGTTGAGAAAAAGATTGCCCTTGCTTCTGCTGCTATAACAGGTCTGCCGGGCAATAAATACCCTGGGCTATTTATTTTCATCGCGGTTCCTACTCAAGGACATACCAACGAAGAATGCAAAAAAGCAATGGATGAGGAAATTGAAAAACTCAAAACAGAGCTGGTAATTGACGCCGAACTGCAAAGATTTAAAACCAGAGCTAAAGCAGGTCTTATTCGCAGTATGAGCTCAAATACCGGTATGGCAGGAGAATTAGCATTTTTCGAAGTTGTTACTGGTGACTGGCGTAATCTTTTCAAACAGCTCGAAGCTATTGAAAAGGTTACTAAAGAAGACATAATGAGAGTGGCCAAGGAATATTTCAAAGAAACAAATTGCGCAATAGCTACAATTGAAACTGAAGAAAAAGGAAAATAATACATTCAGCATATCTTCTACTATTTTTTAATAGGAGATTCAAATATGAGCTTAAAAACACTGAATAAAAAAATATTTCTCACTATATTAGTTATTACTATCATTTTAGCAGGAAACCTCATTTTATATGCTCAAAAAACTCATAAAGATATAAAGTACCCTAAACTGAGAAAGATTGAAATACCTGAGGTCGAAAGAAGAGTTCTCTCAAATGGGGTGGTTCTCTTCTTGCTTGAAGACCACCGACTTCCTCTTATTAATGCAAGAATATTGGTAAAGACAGGTTCAATATTCGAGCCAGCGGACAAAGTTGGTTTAGCAGGGATAACGGGAGAAGTGCTGCGTACTGGCGGTACAATATCGAAAACTGGTGAAGAGATAGATGAAGAATTAGAGAACATCGCCGCATCTGTGGAGACAAGTATTGGAACTAATAGCGGCTATGCTACTATGTCAACTCTGAAGGAAGATGTGAACAAAGGGCTTAGTATATTAGCCGATATTTTAATGAACCCAGCTTTCCGAGAAGATAAAATTGACTTAGCGAAGGTTCAAGCCAGAAGCTTAATTTCCAGAAGAAACGACGAACCTATTGGAATCATATCTCGAGAATTTGACATGCTTATTTATGGAAAAGATAGTCCCTATGCTCGAATAATGGAATATGATACTATAAACAACATAAAGCAGGAAGATTTCTTCGTTTTCCATAAAAAATACTTCTACCCCAACAACTGTATTATGGGTGTTTGGGGGGACTTCAATAAAGATAAAATGGTAGCAAAAATTGAGGAAGTATTTAAAGCGTGGGAAAAAGCAGACATTTCTCTTCCTTCTTGGCCAGCAGTAAATGAAGATATTCCCCCTTCTGTGAATTATATAGAAAAACAGGATTTAACCCAGAGTTACATTTCTCTTGGTCATCTGGGAATAAAAACCAGCAACCCTGATTATTTTGCCCTTCAGGTTATGAACTACATCCTCATTCAAGGAGGTTTTACCTCTCGTTTGATGAAAAAGATTCGCTCTGATATGGGACTCACCTACGGCATATTTGGTGGCGTTGATGATCAATATAATTATCCAGGGGTGTTCAGCATCGGTACCTTTACAAAATCAAAATCGACCTCGAAAGCTATCTCTTCTATTATTGATGAAATAAAGCTCTTCAAAGATAAAGGAGTAACTGAAGAAGAGCTAAAAATTGCTAAAGATAGCTATTTCAATAAATTTGTATTTAATTTCGATACCAAGGGAGAGATCGTTGCCCGAAAAATGGTTTATGAATACTTTGGTTTACCGCTCGATTTCCTTGAACATGCCAGAGATAAAATTGAAAAAGTAATGGTAGCTGATGTAAATAGTGTTGCGAAAAAATATCTCCATCCGGAAAAATCAGTTATTCTGGTAGTGGGAAAAGAAAAGGATTTCGATCAGCCACTCTCTACTTTCGGCGATGTGAATAAAATTGATATCACCATAAAGGAGCCCACAGCAGAAGCACCAACAATACCACCTGCCACCCCAGAATCTATCAAGCAAGCACGGGATATAATGATAAAAGCTGCTGATACTATGGGAGGATTAGAAACTTTTAAGAATCTTAAAAACCTGATAATCACTTACGACAGCACTATCAATACCCCTCAAGGAGAAATTGCTTTTGGTGGAAAAATCTACATTATTTATCCCGACAAGGTACGAATTGAGATGAACACCCCCATGGGACAGATAGTACAAATCATAAATGAAGAAGAAGCCTGGGTGGAAACTCCTCAAGGCATTCAGGATGTCCCTGTTAAAGAAGCAAAGCAGGATATCTTCAGAGATCAAATTATGATACTTAAAAATCTGGATAATGAAGCTGTGACCTTCCAATATCTGGGAAAGGAAAATTTTCAAGGTAAAGATGCACATAGTATTTATATATTTGACCAGGAAGAGAATAAATTAAGGCTCTATATTGATGCTTCTTCTTTTGACATGCTTGGTATGAAATATATAGGCAGTCTTTTAATGAGCCCACCTTCTGAGTTAGAAATTGTATACAGTGACTTTAAGGAAACTGAAAATATCAGATACCCCACTAAAGAAATTACCTTACACGAAGGCAAGCCGGCAATGTCTGTCACCGTTTCAGAAATAAAGATTAATCCGGAAATAAATGAAGAGCTGTTTATCAAAAAAGAGAAATAATACTTGTCATCACCTGTAAAGCAATGTAACCTAATTATTCAACTTGGTAAGGTTTTTTTTATGATTAATGTTAAAAGGAAGATTTGTTTTATTATATGCGTTTCAACTCTGCTTTCTTTTCTGATTGATCCCAACCTTCTTTTTGCGAAACAAAAAGATGAAATAAGCTTACCAAAGCCGAGTTTAAAAGGGGTTCTCTCAGTAGAAGAAGCTATTAAAGCTCGACGATGTATTCGTAACTTCCAATCAAAATCTTTGAATATGAAGCAGCTTTCCCAAATTCTCTGGGCAGCACAGGGAATTACACAAGAGAGTGGATTCAAAAGAGCTGCTCCATCCGCTGGTGCGTTATATCCTCTTGAGCTTTTTGTCAGTGTCGGCAAAGAAAGTGTTAAAGGATTAGAAACAGGAGTTTACCAATATGTTCCCGCTTCCCATTCAATGAAAGTATCGCTAAAAAATGACGTGAGAAAGCATATAATGAACGCTGCCTTAGAGCAAAAATTTATCCCTGAAGCACCTCTTGTGATCGTGATAACAGCGGATTACAACCGAACTGCTATAAAATATGGTCAACGAACTTCCCGTTATGTTCACATAGAAGTAGGTCATGTTTGCGAAAATATAATGCTCCAAGCAGTATCACTTAACCTTTCTTCTGCCATCGTCGGTGCATTTCATGATGATAAATTATCATCCAGCTTACAGCTACCACCAGAATTGAAACCTTTGATAATAATACCAGTGGGTTACAAAAAATAATCGAAATTTATATATTAAGAACTACAGCAACAACAAAACGTAGCTATTATTATATTCTTAATTCGAGCATTAGAAATATTAATCCATGCAGATAAAAGAAAGCATAAGCGCATTTTTCCCCTGTTATAATGACGGTGGTACTATTGCAAGCATAATCGTCCTAATGGATCGTACTCTCCGTGATTTAGAAGTTAAAGAATATGAAATTATTGTGATTGATGATGGAAGCAATGACCATGCACGAGAGATACTTAATGAGTTGGAGAAAAAATATCCTAAGCTTCGAATAATCTTTCATGAGAAAAATAGAGGTTACGGTGGGGCATTACGCAGTGGATTCGCTCATGCTAAAAATGAATTGATTTTTTATACTGATGGAGATTTTCAGTATGACGTCACGGAAATTAAAAAACTGCTTTCAGTAATAAATGATGAGATTGATATTGTAAATGGATATAAAAAAAGACGGTCTGACCCTTTACATCGGAGAATAATAGGTCGTATATATCACTGGACGGTAAAGATTTTGTTTGGCATAAAAATCCGAGATGTAGATTGTGACTTTCGCCTGATTCGTAAAAAAGTAATTGAAAAAATTACCTTAAAGGAAAATAGCGGGGCAATTTGTTTGGAAATGATCAAAAATATGCAGGATGCAGGATTCAAATTTGCTGAAATTCCTGTGAGCCACTTTTTCCGCTCCTATGGAAAATCACAATTTTTTAATATTAAGCGAATCTTTCAGGTTGCAGCAAGCTTGCTTCGGCTTTGGTGGAGACTTGTTATAAAAAAGGAGGCTAAAACAGAGCATGAAACAGCTTCTTAATGTCTTCCAAGGCAAGAATATTCTAATAACCGGTGGATTAGGTTTTATTGGCAGCACCTTAGCCCATCGACTGGTGAAGCTTAATGCTCATATTACCTTGGTAGATTCGCTCATCCCGGAATATGGCGGTAATTTTTTTAATATCAATGGTATTGAGGACCGGGTAAAAGTAAATATTGCGGATGTCCGGGATTCTTATGGAATGAATTATCTGGTGCAGAACCAGAATTACATCTTCAATATGGCAGGAACTTTAAGTCACACTGACAGTATGGAAGATCCCTTTACAGATTTGCAGATTAATTGTGTCAGCCAATTATCAATTCTGCAGTCATGTCGCAAATATAATGCCCATGTTAAAATAATTTTTGCTGGCACTCGAGGTGAATATGGGAGGGCTTCATATCTTCCGGTTGATGAAAAACATCCACTAAATCCGGTGGACATAAACGGAATAAACAATATAGCTGCAGAAATGTATCATATTCTTTACAATAACTCCTTTGGAATAAAAACCACCTCATTAAGATTAACCAATACTTATGGACCTCGACACCAAATGAAACACCACCGACAGGGAATTATAAACTGGTTCGTTCGCTTGGTAATTGAGAATAGGGAGATTAGTATATTTGGTGATGGGAGTCAGATTCGAGATACAAATTATATTGACGATGTGATTGATGCTCTACTTCTTGCTGCTGCAAGCGATAAGAGCTGCGGCCAAATATATAATCTTGGTGGAATCCCGGTTAATCTTAAGGAGATAGTAGAGCTTATGATAAAAATATCCGGAAGAGGAAGCTATAAATTTGTTCCATTCCCTGAGAGCAGCCGTATTGTAGAAGTAGGCGATTATATAGCTGACTATTCCAAAATAACAAAAGAATTAGGATGGAAACCCAAGGTATCTTTAGAGCAAGGTCTAAAAAACACAATTGACTATTATGAAAAATATCAAAAACACTACTGGTAAAGTACCGAAATGGCACATACCAAATGTCGATTTAAAAGAACAATATAAATCTATACAAAGCGAAATAGAAACTGCTATTAATCAGGTTTTTCAACAGAGCTGGTTTATTTTAGGGAAACAGGTCCAGAATTTCGAAAAAGAATTTTCTGATTACTGTGAAACAAACTATGGCATTGGAGTAGCTTCAGGTACAGAAGCCCTTTACTTGGCTTTAAAGGCCCTGGATATAGGACAAGGTGACGAGGTTATAACAGTGCCTAATACAGCAGTACCAACAATTTTAGCAATCTCTCTGGCAAAAGCTGCACCAATCTTTGTGGATATTGACCCAAAAACCTATACTTTAGACCCGAACTTCCTGGAAAAAGCACTTACCAAAAAGACAAAGGCTATTATTCCTGTTCATTTATATGGCCAGATGGCAGATATGTCTCCAATCATGTATATTGCTGAAAATAATAACACCCCCATTATCGAAGATGCCTGTCAGGCTCATGGTACTTTATATCATGAGAAAAAATCGGGTTCCTTTGGACTCATGGGCTGCTTTAGTTTTTATCCCAGTAAAAATCTTGGAGCTTACGGAGATGGCGGGATGATTGTATCAAATAATAAGCAGCTTGTTGAAAAATTAAAGAAGATGCGCAACTGTGGATTTAGCAATAAATATCATTGTGAATATCTAGGAATAAATAGCCGACTGGATGAGCTACAAGCAGCCATCCTGCGAGTAAAGCTTAAGCATTTAGATAAATGGAATCAAGCTCGTAGGGAAAGGGCTAAACTTTATAATAACTTCATTAAAAATGAGCAGATAATAAAACCTGTGGAAGCTTCTTATGCAAGACATATTTACCATCTTTACGTCATTAGATGCTCTAAAAGGAATGAACTGCAAAAATTTTTAACTGAAAAAGGAATTCAGACATTTATCCACTACCCCACCCCGATATATCTGCAACCAGCATACAAAGGTCTGAATCTTGCTCCTGGCTCGTTTCCCTTAGCTGAACAGTGTGCTAAGGAAATACTATCGCTTCCGATGTATCCTGAATTAAAAAGAGAACAGATTGAATATATCTGTGACACAATAAATAAATTCTAAAAGATGGAACTAAAAGAATATAGGAAACTTTACGAACTTGAAGATACTTATTGGTGGTATAAAGGTTTACGACAAATAACCTTAAGTATGCTTGAAAAACATTATAGCAATGCTATAAATCTTAGAATATTAGATGCTGGCTGCGGTACTGGTGGGATGCTCAATTTATTAAAAAAATATTCATTAAAAGCTGGCTTAGATATTGCGCATGAAGCTCTTTTTTATTGTCACGAAAGAGGCCTCGGAAATACTTTGCAGGGTGATGTTGCCAATCTACCATTCAAGGAAAAATGTTTCGATTTGATAATTTCTCTGGATGTATTATATCATTTGAAAGTAACCGATGACTCAAAAGCCTTGAGTGAATTTAACAGATGCCTGAAAAGAGGAGGTAGACTATACCTTAATTTGCCAGCTTTCAATTTTCTAAGAAGCAGTCATGATGAAGCTATTCATACGAGAGAGCGTTATAGCACTAAGAAATTAAAGCAAAAGCTATTAGCAGCGGGATTCAAAATAGAAAAATTAACCTATACAAATTTTTTTTTATTTCCTTTATTATCAATTATTAGATTAATTAAAAAACTTATAAAGGGAAAGACAAAAACATCTGATTTAAAGGCTCTACCTTCTTTTATTAATTCCTTGTTATTTCGTATATTTCTTTTGGAAAGGAAGATAATCCAGCATATAAATTTACCATTTGGCTTATCAATATTTGCCATATGTAAAAAATAATATATTCCATTATTTAGATATCCTTCTTTTCACCGATGTAAATTAAATTATTTAATAAATACGAGGGAAAAAGAAGAGTGCTCATAATTTATAGAATTAAGTTTTGTGACAAAGATAAATAATGTCTGATAATGGAAGGCCTTTATCCGCTTTTATCTTCTTTACGTTAAAGCCAATTGTTGATAATAAATTTACTACATCATCTGATTTTCTATAATAAATTTTTTGTCCCAGATTTAGAATATAATCGCTCATCAAGCCAATTAAATACTTCCATCGAGGGTTATCAGCAATTTCCTGAATTATCAATAATCCATTTCTGCGTATTCTCTTATATATTTCTCTCAATAGTCTGTCCTGTGCTTCATAAGTGATATGATGCAAAAAATCTGTCATAATCACAACACCAAAATTCTTTTCTTTAAAATCCCCTACTTCGGTTAAAACAAATTTAATGTTACTATTGCTTTTTTTTGCTATTTCAATTCGTTTTATAGAAGAATCAATTCCAATTATTTTTCGCTTATTATTCTTTAAATAAAGCAAATTAGCAAGAATACCATACCCACAACCAATATCAACAATAGTCCCATTTTCAGGAACAAAGCTTTTTATTTGCTCATAGGGGCAGAATCGCCAACGTAATCTAACATAAAAACGGTGGTCTCTATACTTCTGTAAAATTTCTTCTGGTACTTTTCTAATCACTTCAATAGATTAATGTTTTCATTCCAGATACTTTATTCTAATAAAATCGTATGCCAATGCAACTTTTCTTTTGTCTTTTCCCTTTGTAATTTTAGTTAAATCAATTGTATGAGAATACTGGAAGCGAAGGCAATTAATGCCCTGCTGAAGATATTTTGAATTAATGGGAAATGAATGTAGGCGGAAGTCTCTTGATAAGCCTATTTTTTCTTTGACTATAAAATTATCATTTAAGAATACACTTAATTCTTGCTCTTTTGTTTGACCCAAAATATAGGGCCGTAAAGAAACCTCAATCTGCATATCCTGTAGATTAGTTACGGGGAAAAGAATAGTAGAAAAATTCCCTTCTGACCACCGCCAATTCATTCTGTTATCAGATTCTTTTTGGTTCCATCCCTGGTCTATAAACAGATCATCATCTCCACCAATATTTATAAGAGCTCTCTTGCTTTTTTTAGCCTTAAATAAATCTATGGAAAGCAGCAAACTTTTTCTATAGCTCTCTGGTATTTTATACACAATTATATCACTTCCTAAGCGTTTTCCAGGTTGGGCTTTAACCTTATGTATTAATTGCAAATATCTATAAAAATGATATTTTTTAGAATATTCAGAGCAGATTATATAATCATACCCGATTAAAAACGTTTTATTTCTATAATATTGAGGGGTAATTCTATCAACTTTTGTTACCATAAACCGATTAGCATTGATTCTTGGTGAAAATCTATCCTTAATAATCTTAGAATTTTTTTCCAGATTTTTATTTATCCAGGTTTTTGCCACATCTGTTGTTGTAGGTACATTTTTTAAATAGGCATTAACAATTGCAGCTCTGGCAGGAAGTATAAGAGAAGCTATAATTAGGCAAAAAAGGACAATATTATGTCTTCTCGCTATAGAGGTGAATTTATGAGAGAGAAAATCGGTTGAAATATATAGAAATAACGCAGCAGATAATGCAAAGAAAGGCAACATCGGCAATAAATTCCGTTCGTAAACCATAGGGTATCTGGAAAAGAAGTAAAAATAAAACAATGGAAACGAGAAAAAAACCAGTAAACGGGATTGAAAACGTAAAAATAGCAAACTTATGCCAGCAAGAGATAATATAAATATTAAAGCGCCCAAACCATTATGAAATAAAATGGAAGACATTTTTAGCGCCGGATTGGAAGTAGCCGCAAAATGATTGGTAGTATTATAATAAACCGCTTGTTCCTTTATACCTTGCAAAAAATCATGGAATTTCAAAAATGAATATGGACTCACTATGAAAAATCCAATAACAATAAATAGAAAGCCCAAAAAAATGTGGTCTGATAAAAGCTTAATATTCTTCCTGTTGATGAGGTGAACTATTATGAAAGGAAGGATTAACATAATACCATTGTACTTAGTTCCAGTAGCAATCCCTACTAAAAGACCTGCAAGAATATAGCTTTTCCTATTGGGATACTCCATAAGATAAAAAAAGCTAATGAAAGCAAGCAGACAAAAAAATTCTAAAGGAACATCATTCCTCACAAATTGGGAGACCTTAATCTCTATAAAAGAAAAGGTAAGAAATAAAGCACCAATTAGTCCTACCTTCTGGTTATACAATTTCTTTCCCAATTTATAAGTCAACAAAATACTAGCGGTGCTGAATAATACGGTAGCAAAACGACCCCAGTAATAGAAGCCGCTTAAAGGAAGATTTCCTAAGGAGGTTGCAATACCACTTCCCAATGAAAAGATATAATAAAAGATATATACTATGAGTTGAACATAATAATATAAGCCAGGATAACCATAATCCAGTGGATCAAAATCCCCTCTCTCCATCATCGCTCGTGCTTTTTCCACGATGGCAGGCTCATCAATACCAACAAAATGTTCGAGCTCAAAACCAATGCCTGAAAACCGTAGAACAAAGCCAGTAATAATAGTTAGTAGTAAAATAATTTCCACCCATCTCTCTGTTATATAGCTTTTTATCCACTGAGATAAAGAAATCTTTTCCTGTTGCATGTTTAAGCATCTTCTAACACCCAAAAAAATGATTAGCATAGCCAATGCTGAAAGTGGATGATGCAGAGCCACTCTCTTAGAAAAAAGGAATAAAGTGTAAGGTTGGGCAAAAAATGTAAAAAGAAAATTGATAATCAAAAGCACCAAGAAGATATTAGAATACCTACTTGAAAAAATAAAATATAATACTTTTTTAAACCTGGCTTTTACTTGCATAATAATTAAGCTAACATTAATTAGTATATGTCCATTATTTTAAGGAATATTCCTATAACTTCTTAGCTTATTGCTGCTTTTAACTTATTTTATAAAAGATGTCTATATATACTGTCAACAAAAATTATAGTATATAATTGAATAAAACTTAAGATTATAAATAAAAAAAAGACTGCAACAGTTTAACAGCATAGAATATTTATGCCGCAGTCTTCCTATCTGCTAAAATAAATTTCGATAGGCAAAAATTGTAAGCCTTAGAAATTTGTATCTAAGAATTCAGAATTTTATCCACTTCTCCCTTATCGAGATCCATCACATATTTGATGCCGCTAATCTCTGCTGCTTCTTTAGTGAGAGCTGCAACATCATCTCTGGTTATATATTTTATAGCAAAGCAGCGCGCACCGCACATAAGCTGCTGCAATCCCTGGCTTAACCGTTTGAAATAGGAGTAGAGCCCAATAGCACCGGGAGGAACCTTGGCAAAATCTTTGCCGAGCATCTGCTTCAATTCCGTAGAAGAAACAAATATCTCATCTATGCTGTCACCAAAACGATTTACATATACTGGCACCGCTCCCTCTTTTATTTTGTTACCAATGGTCTTTCCTACCATAGCCGCACAAAGTGGACCACGAGCCATACCAATGAGTTTTACATATGGGGCGCCTAAAGCAATCCCTTTGAATATTTGATCTTCAAAAGTAAATCCACCAGCAACTGCTAATGGTGGAACATACTCGCCTTTTTTAGCAAGACGATCTGCATACTGATAGAGAAGAGAATGAAGCTCTACTGCTGGCATTCCCCATTCACACATCATTCGCCAGGGACTCATCCCAGTGCCACCGCCAGCGCCGTCTACGGTAAGAAGATCAAGTTTTGTTTTTGAAGCGAACTTGATAGCGCGAGCTAAATCAGCCGGACGATAGGCTCCGGTTTTGAGGTTAATATATTTTGCACCAGCGCTCCTTAATTCTTCTACTCTACTTTCAAAAGATTCCCAGCTTACCATTCCGATACGGGAATGTCTCTCAAATTCACCAAAGAGCTTTTGTTCAAAAGCCTTGATTATTTCGGGGTCTGTAGGATCTGGCAGCACTACATATCCTCTTTCTTTGAGCAATTGTGCTTTCTTTAAATTTTTAATTTTTACTTCACCACCAATATCCTTTGCTCCCTGGCCCCATTTGAGCTCTACAGCTTCAACTCCCAGTTTCTCAATAGCATACTCCTGCACGCCTAATCTGGTATCCTCAATATTAGCCTGTAATACTATTGCCCCATAACCATCACGCTGCCAATCTTTATAAAGCCGTACCCTCTCCGATAATTCTGGTGCATGTGCAACACGTCCATTTTTAACTTCAGAATTTGGGTCCATTCCTACAACATTCTCACCTATAGTGAGAGGAATACCGGTCAAAGCTGCACCAATAGCTAATCCTTCCCAATTATTCTTGGCTATATTGGTTGAGCCTAAACCGGGAATAATAGCAGGAAACCTAACTTTAATTTCACCATTAACTCCAAAAGAGCTTTCGACATTAACGTTTTCAAATATTGCTTTATCGCTATCTTCATCAATACCTTTTGCTCCAACAGCTGTTCCCATAATATTAAAATGGGAGAGATCTACGGGATAATCCTTTTCGCCAGCAGTGGTAATAATACCAAAAGGCTGTGGATAAATAACTTCAACTCCACGCAAAGCAGATCTACCAATTTCGCAGGGCCCCAAACATCCGTCCACACAGGTGGAGCACATACCACTAAAGGAATTTACCGATTCTGGAGTACGGTTTTTAGTAAGAGTAGCTCCACTACGGTTTAACTTTGAAAAAGTCATCCTAATCCTCCTTAAAACAACTAAATATTATTTCCTTTATTTAAATAATAGAACCATCTATTTTTTGCTTACTTTTTCCTCTTTTTTATCAGGTACCGGTATACAACCCCCACAGTCTGGCAAATAGCACATCTTGTCTGGATAAGATTCCAGGCATGTGGGTGTGAATGTGGCACATGCGCCGCACCTCATACGCTCAGCACTTGGGTCATCGCATCGAACCTGAATGAGAGGACAGACGAACATGCACCCGCCACAGAGTCGACACTCCTCAGATTTCATATCAAAGGGAGTAGTTATCCTGCGATTTTTACCACGACCAGCGAATCCAATGGCCTTTGCCTGCATTTGTTCCTGGCACATACGCACGCAAAGACCACAGAGTATACAATCCTCATGCTCTCTTCTAAACCTTACTTCTCTGACGCCATACATATTAGCCAGGTCCTGGATTGTCTTGGATTGCGGGCTGCTTGCTACATAAAGCTCCAGGAGCATCTTACGAGCTTTTATTACTCGTTGGGAATCAGTCCGTACCTCTAGACCTTCTTGAACAGGGTAGGTACAAGAGCTGACTAACTTTGATCTGCCCGGAGACCCTATCTCTACTACACAAAGGCGACAGGCACCATAAGGTGTTAGTCCCTCACGATAACAGAGGGTGGGAATTTCTATTCCATAAAATTTTGCCGTCTCTAATATGGTCCAGTACTCTTCCGCCTGGACCTCAAAATTGTTTATTTTCAATTTTATCATGTCGCCTCCTTTTAGCTTACTTTCACGGCATCAAACTTGCAAACTTCATAGCATGAGCCGCATTTAATGCATTTGCTTTGATTAATTTTATGCAATTGTTTTTTCTCTCCAGTAATAGCTTCCGCGGGACAAATATTCAAGCAAGCGCCACAACCAGTGCATTTATCTTCGATTATATTATATGTAATAAGTGCTTTGCAGACGCCGGCAGGACATCTTTTTTCTTTTATATGAGCTTCATATTCATCACAGAAATATCTAATGGTAGATAAAACTGGATTTGCAGAAGTCTGTCCCAAACCGCACATGGTGGTGTCTTTTACAACATTAGCCAGTTCTTCGAGCAGCTCTATATCTCCCTCTTTTCCTTTACCCTCGGTGATATCAGTGACAATCTCGAGCATTCTCTGTATTCCTTTTCGGCAAGAATAGCACTTACCACATGACTCATCTACTAAGAAATTAAGAAAATAACGAGCTATATCAACCATACAGGTATTCTCATCCATGACTATCATACCGCCAGAACCCATTATTGAACCTGCTTCAGCAAGGCTCTCGAAATCTATGGGCAAATCTAATTTTTCTCTGGATATGCAACCGCCCGAAGGTCCACCGTTTTGCACAGCTTTGAATTCTTTACCTTTGGGGATGCCACCGCCTATATCGTAGATAATCTCTTTCAATGTTATACCCATGGGAACTTCTACTAATCCGGTATTATTTATTTTACCAACCAAAGAGAAAATCTTAGTCCCTTTACTTTCTTCAGTTCCGATGCTGGAATACCAATCGGCGCCCTTTAAAATAATTAAGGGTACATTAGCCCAGGTTTCTACATTATTTATATTGGTTGGTTTCCCCCATAAACCTCTTTCTGCAGGATAAGGTGGTCTCTGCCTTGGCTCGGGGAACCTTCCTTCTATAGAAGCCATTAAAGCGGTCTCTTCTCCACAGACGAATGCTCCTGCTCCCTTGTTTATTTTTATATCGAAGCTAAAATCAGTACCTAAGATATTATCTCCTAATAAACCATATTTTCGAGCTTGTCTTAATGCAATAGCAGCATTTTTAGCTGCTAATGGATATTCGCTTCGTACATAAATAAATCCTTCTTTAGCACCAATGGCAAAAGCTCCAATAATCATTCCTTCGATTATGCAATGAGGATTTCCTTCCAGCAAACTGCGGTCCATAAAAGCTCCTGGATCTCCTTCGTCAGCATTGCAAATAATATATTTAGTGTCTCCCTTGGATTTTCGACAGGTTTCCCACTTCACTCCCGTAGGAAATCCTGCTCCTCCTCTTCCCCTTAAACCAGCCTTCTTTATCTCCTCAATAACCTGTTCAGGAGTAAATTCACCAAGCACTTTTGCTATTGCACTATACCCATTAATAGCAATATAATCATCTATCCTGGTAGGATCAATAAGCTCATTATTACCGGAAATAAGCCTCATCTGCTTTTTATAAAAAGGAATTTCTTTTTCATATGCTATCCTTTGATCAGTATCCGGATCTTTATACAGGAGTCGCTCAATAATACGATCATTAATTATTGTTTCTGTAATGATTTCGCTTACGTCTTTAACCTGTACTTTCTGGTAAAAGATTCCTTCTGGCTGAATTATTACTAATGGTCCACCCTCACAGAATCCAGGGCAGCCTGTGGTTCGCAATTCTACTTTATCTTCTACTTTGTTAGATTTAATCTCTTTTTTGAAGGCTTCGATAATCTTTTCGCAACCCAATGCGAGACACCCAGTCCCCGCACACACAGCAATGCATTGCTTTTGAGGGGTTCTTTCATTTTTTATTTGCTCTCTTAACTGTGCTAAATCAGAGAGCTTTTTAAATCTTTTCATACCTCCCACCTTCTAAGTTTGAGTTATTAATTATTAGCTTTCCAATTTGCCTGTATATTTTATAGAAATTTTGTTTGGCTAAAAGATATATTTTTTTCATCTAATTAGCAGCGTCTTTTTGATACTTCTTTAAAAGAGTAGAAACCTTAGGAACCGTCATTTGTCCATGATAATCCTCATCGACTACTACTATCGGTCCTAAAGCACAGGCTCCCAGACAATTAACTGTTTCTAAAGTAAACATTTTATCTTCAGTAGTTTCCCCTTCTTTTATGCATAGCTTTCTCTTCACTTCTTCTAAGATTCTTGGAACTCCTCTTACATGGCAAGCAGTACCAAGACAAACACTTATAAGATGCTTACCTCTGGGAGTTAGGCTAAACGATTTGTAAAAAGTAGCAAGACAATATACATCAATAAGTGAAATTTTTAAAAGCTCTGCGGTTATTCTAAGGGCATCAGCAGGCAGATAATTATACTTTTCCTGCATATCTTGTAAAATCGCTATAAGGGAAGCTTTTTTATTACCATTTTTATCAATAATTTCTTCAATTTCAGCTCTATTCATATAATCGCTCCTTTCCACAATATATTTTTAAAAAATAGCCATATATGATATAGAAAAAATATTATTTTGTAAATAGTAATCATTCTTAAATTTGAATTTTTTTCTCCAACATTCAGTAAGCATGCAACCTTTCTCAAGAATATTTGCTTCTTTATTTTCTAATGTCTTTTTAAGTAACTAATAATTGCTGGAGTAATGTCTTCCAAGCTGCTAACATCTTGCGAAAAACTATGTGCTTCGCTACCCCATACAATAGTAGGAATTTTATTTGATGTATGGAATTTGTTTCTGAGGTCTTCCAAATTACCATGATCGCTGGTTACAACTAAAAGACAATTATCTAAATCCAGCTTCTCGATTAATGCCTCTATTATATCATCGATTTTTTTGACCTGCTCCAGGGCTTCGCTTATCTTCCTTTTGTGACCAGCAACATCGGTGAGAAAATATTCATAAAGCACGAAATCGTACTTCTGTGAAAGTCTAACCAATATCTCGGCAGCAGCGGAGGCAGAAACTTCTTTAACTTCGAATCCTTTGCGAATTAAAAAACAATTAGTGTAATCCTGATAAACAGCCTGACCATGAGCAATGTCATCTAAGGTTCTTAAGCGTAAATCTGCTGAAAGTGCTGCAGTAGTTGTAACCGATATTCGCCGATTTTTATGAGTAAAGAAACTCGGTCTATAAGCATTAGCGAAAGTCACCTTATATCCAAGGGATATCAATTTTCGAAAAATATTTCCTCGGCTAATAATCTTTTTAAGGGCAGAATTTGGAAGCCCTTCAAGATGATATCCTATTAATTTGGCAGTATTGATCCCCGTCAATAAGGTGGCTTGACCTGTAGCACTTTGTGGCAAACCTTCTACGTCTAAATCAGCTCTTGTCGGAACAATTATCCCATCCTGTGGTGCTCTTCGTACATGATTATCATTAAATGTGATGAAATATTTTGATGGAAGCTTAGCAAAAGGATTGTAAACAGGATTCTTATCGCCAATACCGATTCCATCGATAAAAATGAGCAGTACAGGCATATTATTTGGATTTTATTAAGATTTGAAATCTATTCTTTCTCAGCTCACTGCCTTCCATAGCAATATGCGGCATCATTTTTTCTGCAGATATATTAAACCTTTAGGAATATGATAACCATAGTATATAAGGCCAAGGATTCTATCATAACGATGCCAATAATGAACAAGCCTCTTATTGAATCTGCAGATGCTGGATTTCGAGATATTCCTTCAAAGGCTTTAATTGCAACTCGAGCTTGGAAGAGTGCACAAAAACAGGTTGCTATTGCCATGGCACCAGCGGCTATTAACTTAGTTAGTGTTGCCAGTTCTCCTTCACTGTAGCTACCGCTTTTCCCCTGATCAGCTAATAACGGAAAGGCAAAAAAGCTTATTATTAAACTTAATATCACTACGGCAGTCTTTCTCCTCACCATAAACACCTCCATGAGGACAATGTTATAAAATCATATGATTAATGCGCTTCTGAAGCTACTGCTCCAGAAAGATAAATACTTGATAAAGTCATAAATATAAATGATTGAAGCAATATAACTATTATTGCCAATATCATAAAGGGAATAGGTATAATAAGTGGCATGAAACCTGAAAATACCATGACGACCATGTGATCGCCAAAAATATTGCCAAATAGCCTTATGCTGAGAGATAAAACACGTGCACAGTGGCTGACTATTTCTATGGGAACCATGATAGGTGCCATCCACCAGACGCTGCCA
The DNA here is from genome assembly GCA_964645975.1 of uncultured Acidobacteriota bacterium. GTDB lineage: Bacteria > Acidobacteriota > B3-B38 > Guanabaribacteriales > CAZYAF01 > CAZYAF01. The sequence continues at coordinate 78,214 of CAZYAF010000001.1, read as the reverse complement.
CCAAAATGGGCCAGATATTTAAAAATCCCTAATTCCCTCATTCCCATAATATGGTAATATCCAAAGGAGAAAATCGCCAATGCCAGTGTAGTATTGTAATTACCAGTAGCTGGTTGTAAGCCAGGAACAAACTCTAATGCACTTCCTAATATTATAAAAATACCAAAAGTACCTATCATTGGTACATATTTCTTTCCCTTTGGACCAACGTAATCAACTGCCATATTCCTTATGAATTCGACTGCTATTTCAAAGGTCTGCTGCAAGCGACCAGGATTCCAGAGCCTTAGCCGTTTCTTAATAAGCGGAAATACAATGGCACTAATAATAACTACCAGAATAGACATAAGAACTGGATCTGATATAACGTGGGTATGGGGTGGGTATCCCAAGAGTTTGGCTAAAAGAGGATTTATTAAATGTGAAATTATAGATTCTTCTTCGTGCAATTGCTTATTCCTTGCCTATGCGCTTTCCCTTAGTTACCTGATAAATACTCTCTATAAACACTCCTGCAACAATAGCAGAAAAGCCCAACAAAAAACCAACCACATGAAACGAAGCAAAATTTATAATACCATATATAACCACCGCCATCAAGCCTAATCTTAGTGCATATTTTAAAGCTGGATGAAAAATCTTGGACTTGTTTTTTTTTGTCAGAATACCATCTACTGCCTGTTTAACCCATAAAAAGTTAAGCAATGAAACAACACCACCAACAAATACATTAGAAAGAAATCTCCAGTTCAAAAGAATAACAGCAATGATGAGGAGGCATATTAAGTATGACAAACCAAAAATCCCTATACGTCTTATCTGGGGATCGATGTCATAAAAGAAGTTCCAACGATTAGTGTTCAATTTGCTTCAAAACCCTAAAAAAATTAATAAATCCAGCAGCAATACCAACAAACAAGAATACTATTAAAAAGATGGGTTCGGTAGATAGTTTTTTGTCCAACCAGCTTCCTATATAGTAACCTGCAGCAATGCTTAAGGGAAACATTATACCTGCAGATGAAAGCAATGCAAAATCTTTTAGCCGGTTCTTTTTATTATCAGCTCCCATGTTAGGCTTTTCTTTCAAAAACATTCTCATACATTATTAAGGGAAAAGCTTATCTATTATAATTTCATATTGCTTTTTCTGCCAGTAAAAATAATATGAAGAAAAATTGGATTGCTTTCTTATGTTAGCTTAACTGTAAAATTAAGGTAAGAGAAAAATTCTTAAATCTTTTCTAATATTTTGAAGGCAATTTGGAGAGATTTTTTTGCTTGTGCACCGTCAATCAACACCTCTTTTCCGTTTACTACTGCGTTTATAAAAGACTCTAATTCTTTTTTAAGAGGTTCATCTTTTTTTATCTTTATTTCTTCCTTTCCGATAACGGGACTTCCATTTTGAGGGCTTTTTGCAAGGTGAGAAATTACTATTTCCTGGTTAGCATAATCTACTGAAATATAATTATCTGATTGAAATACTCTGAGTTTTCTCGTCTTCTCCGGGCTTACTCGACTGGCGGTTAGGTTGGCGATACAACCTGACTGAAATTCCAAGCGCGCATTAGCTAAATCTATTTTATCAGTTAATACTGGCACTCCAACTGCTCTTAAGTCTTCTACGTCAGATTTAGCAATACTCAGAGCAATATCAATATCATGTATCATTAAATCAAGTATTACATCCACATCCAGACTTCGCGCAGCAAATGAGCCGATCCTGTCAGTCTCTATAAAACGAGGGCTCTCAACACGTTTAATAGCTTCAATGACTGCTGGATTGAATCGCTCCAAGAAGCCTACTTGCAATGGTAAACCTTTTTTGTTGGCGAGCTCTACGAGTCTATCCGCCTCTTTCAGATTACTTGTTATAGGCTTCTCTACCAGTACTGCGATACCTCTCTGCAAAAATTCTTTTGCTACACTATAATGGTCTACTGTAGGAACTGCTACGGACACAGCGTCCACCTTATCGACTAAACTCATAATATCTGTATAGTAACTAACCTGAAATTCTTCACCAATATACTTAGCACGTTGAGGATTTTTATCTACTATTCCTGCTAATTCCACACTATCTAATGTGCGGAAAATACGCACATGATGACGGCCAAAATGGCCTACTCCTACTACTCCGATTCTAATCAATCATAACTCCTTTTCTAAACTGCCAAAGAAATTAAAATGAATAAATAACTATTCCCCCTTGATCAGCTTTTTTTATCATTTCTTCTCTATCAAAAATTAATATCTTTTCTGCCATGAAAGCTAAGACCAATGCCTGAGCCTGAATAATGGTTTCTATAGTATCAGAGCCAATAACCGGCACGTCAAAACGTTTATCCTTATTTGGTTGGCTGACTTTAACTATGATTACACCTTTTCCTCCCAGCTTTCCTGCTCTTAGGATCATCTCATCAGTTCCCTCAATAGCCTCGATAGCTACTATTGCTCCATTTTTTACTGCAACTGACTGGCCAATATGAAGCTGAGCAATTTCCAGAGCGATAGAGTAGCCATAGCGTATATCCGCAAGCTCCTTTTCCGTCGGCTCCCTCTGGCTTAGCACACCTTTTGGAGCTAACCAATTTGTTACAAATTTGGTCGAATCTATTAATTCCATACCTTCATCAGCCAATAAATCAGCTATAGCTTTTAATATGGAATTACCGCTCTTATTCTCTAAGTCCATTAAGAGATTTTTCAACTGATTATCAAATTTTTCTGTATTAAATATTTGGCGATGAGCTACCTTGCCGGCCATCATCACCCTTTTAATTGCATCTTTTTTAAGAAGAGAAAGCAATTTAGAAAACTCTCCTACTTCAATCCAGCTCACCTTCTGAGCCAGCTTGTCTATGTCACGATTTGTTATATTTTTTATTGCTATGGCATGAACTTGATATCCCTGATTATTTGCTTCTTTTGCCGCGATTAGCGGAAATTTTCCATCACCGGCAATTAATCCTATTTGTTCCATAAGTCTATTTTATTACACCTCGCTGGGATTCCCTAATAAATTCCACAAAATAGTCAATATCTGGAGAATCAGCAACTTCTTTCTCAATTACTTCAAGAGCTTGACTGGTATTGAGATTTGACTGAAGTAATATTCTAAATGCTTTTTTGATTTTTTCAATGGCTTCAGGAGAAAATCCTTTTCGAGTAAGACCTATATAATTAATTCCATAGCATTTTGCTCTATTCCCAACAGTTTTAGAAAAAGGGAGCACATCTTTAGTTACAACCGAATACCCTCCGATAAAACCGTGTCTTCCTACTCTACAAAACTGATGAACACCAGAAAAAGCACCGACGGTAGCGTGGTCTTCTACAATAACATGTCCTCCGAGCGTTCCCGCATTATAAAAAAGCACATTATTTCCTATATGGCAATCATGGGCGATATGGGAATAAGCAAGAATAAAATTATCATCACCAATAGCGGTAACACTCCCTCCGTGAGCAGTACCAACATTTACGGTTGTGAACTCCCGAAAAACATTTCGATGGCCAATTTTAAGATAAGTTTTTTCTCCCCTATATTTTATGTCTTGAGGCTCGGTTCCAATAGAGCAAAAAGGATAAAATTTGCAGTCTTTCCCAATCTCGGTATTACCGGTTATATACACATGAGCTTCTAATATGCACCCTTCTGCAATCTTCACATTATCATCGACAATACAATATGGACCGATCCTTACCCCTTCAGCAATCTGTGCTCGAGGGCTCACTATTGCACTCTTATGTATATTCAATTTCTTTTCCCTTTTTTGAAAAATGTGTTTGTTCAATCTCCACTGAGGGCACTCATAATCTCTGCTTCTGCCACCAAATCACCTTCTACAAAGGCTTTTCCCTGAACTTTGCAGGTTCTTTCTCTCAGTCGGAGCACCTCTACTTCAATACGGATTTGGTCACCCGGATAGACGGGTCGACGAAATTTCGCCTTGTCTATCCCCATAAAAAAAACCACTCTTCTTTTCATTTCAGGAAGAGATTTTAAAAGCAATACCCCACCAACCTGTGCCATCGCTTCAATTATCAGCACACCGGGCATAACAGGTTTGCTGGGAAAATGACCCTGGAAAAAGTTCTCATTATAGGTGACATTTTTTATGCCAACAATCCGTTTTTTCTCTTCTAATTCTACAATCTTATCTACTAATAAAAAAGGGAATCTATGGGGCAAAATCCCCATAATCTCTTCTGTGTTAAGAATGTTTGTCATATCCTATTAAACAAAACCTCTTATTAAAACGATACCTATTTATTATTATTTAATTTACCAATTAACGTATCAAGCTTTTCTTCCAGCTTTTTCATTCTGCTAAAAAGTTGTGGCAACTGTTTGAAAAGAATGATGGATTTCTTCCATATCTTATGGTCTATTGCGGGAAAACCTGATACAAAAGCACCATCAGGTAGATCTTTGGTTACCACCGCTTGACCACTAACTGTAACATTATCACCAATACTAATATCATGAACTGTTGCTGCCCTTCCTGCTAATAATGCTCTCCGTCCTATCTTACTACTCCCTGAAAGGCCTACTTGCGAAACAACAATAGAATCCTCTCCTATGCTAACATTATGACCAATCTGTACTAAATTGTCCACTTTAACGCCTCTCTTTATTATAGTCTTCCCAAGAGTTGCTCTATCTACGCAAACATTTGAGCCTAACTCAACATCATCTTCTATGACAATAGAGCCAATCTGAGGGATTTTATGGTGCTTTTCGTCTTTAAGCACAAAGCCAAAGCCATCGCTTCCTAATATTGTCCCGCTGTGAATAATTACTCGCTTTCCTATTTCAATATTTTTGTAAACTGAAACATTAGGATAAAGAACAGATTCTTCTCCAATTTTAACATTATCGCAGATAACCACTCCTGGATAAAGTGTTACCCTATCAGCTATGGTGCATTTGTCTCCAATATAAACATAGGGATATATAGTAATATCCTTGCCTATGCTGCAACCTTTTTCTATGATAGCTTTATCGCTTATGCCTTTCGCTCGATAAGGAGTTTGGTAAAATGTGCGCAAAAGCAAGGCAAAAGCATAGTAAGGATTATCTACTATGATGAGGTTTTTATCTTTTAAAGGAATGTGGCTACCTACAATAAAAGCTGCAGCCTTACTTTTATATAAAAGTGACTTATATTTATCTTTGGCAAAAAATGAAATATCGCTTGAACCAGCATCTTCTAAAGAGGCAACTCCGCTTATTTTTATATCGGGTTTTCCAATTAACGTACCTCCAACAATGTGGGCTATCTCAGCTAACTTCAGCTTCATTGCCACCCCCAAAAGGATGATAGCTCTACCAAAAAAGTAAAGCTTAATGTTCAGTTTATTTCTTGGGTGGCTGGGAACTACCAGAGGGAGTTTGATCAATACGAGTAATTACCTGATCAGTAATATCAACCGATGCATCAACATAAAGCATGGCTGCATTAGCTTCAAAAATTAAGGTAAAGCCTTGTTCAGAACCAACTTGTTGAATAATTGGCATAATTTTTTTCTGGATTTGAGCAAATCTTTCTCTTTGAATAGACTGCATCTCTGCTTCAGCATCCTCAATATACCTATCGAGATCGGTTCTTCTTCTATTCAGCTCTGACTGCTTTCTTAGTCTCGCTTCATCACTTAATGAACCCTGTTGGCGTTGAAATTGCTCGAGGTCTTGCTGCAACTTATTGCGCATGGCATCAATCTCTGTCTGTTTCTCTTTCTGTTTTGTTTCAATGTAATTAAGAAATTTTTTTCCTTCAACAGACTCGCTGATGATCTTATTTGTATTGATAATACCAATTTTTACTGGTTTCTCCTGCGCTAATAAACTCAAGGGTAATGCTAACAAGCAAAGAACAAGTATTCCGGCAATCTTTTCTTTCATCTTCCTCTCCCTAAAATATTGTTACATCTTGCCTTGTACCATTAAAATTTATATATTAATATTTTTTATTATCTCCTTTATTAGAAAAAGGTTCCAACACTAAATTGGAAATTAGACCTCGACTCCCTTTCCAGAGGAGTGAGATTGAAGCCCCAGATTAACCTAAAGGGTACTGATAAGAAGGGTACGAAAAAGCGAAACTCTACACCAGCGGTTCTTCTCAGGTCTTTTAGATTGAATCCTTCATCTCTCGCATAGGCATTGCCCAAATCATGGAAAAAGGCTAATCTGAGTTGAGGGCTTAATACGAAAACATATTCTAAATTTAATAATAAATATTTATGACCACCAATAATAAAACCATTCTCATTTCGAGGGCCAACGGACCGTAATTCAACACCGCGTATGGTATATTCTCCACCAAGAAAGTAGCGCTCATAAATTGGTATATCCTTATCACCTAAGGGAAATGCGTGTGCTATCTCTCCGCGGAAAGAAAAAATCTGTCTTCGCGTTAGTGGGATGTGTTTCGATTGTTCAAATTTTGCTTTAATAAAGGTAAAATCTCCTCCCAAAATCCCACCGGCAAATTCTGTGGATAGAGTGGTTCGTGAACCTCTGGTAGGCATTATTGGATGGTCAATGGTATTCCGCACAAAAGAGGATGTTATGCTGCTGATTTTGGTTTTTCCCTCGGGGAAAAGGGTTGTATTTAAGAAAAATAAATTGTAGAGTGGATTACCCTCTTCTGGATTTTGAATCTCAACAACTTCATAGTTATAACTCAAAAAGCCGTAAATCCATCTGTTGAAAGGAAAGCTGAAATTAAATCCTCCTCCTGTTCCTCCCTGAATGAAATCCAGATACCTTATATAACGTTTGTAGACATTCGCTCCTAAACCGATATGGCGATCCATAAACCAGGGATCATAAAAGGACAAACTAAAGGCTTGTGCTCGCCGTCCTAATTGACCAGCAACGGTAAATTTCTGCCCCCTCCCTAAGAAATTTCTGGTTTCGAAGGCAAAATTGGTAAAGACCCCTTCGAGAGCGCTGTAGCCACCGCCAAATTGAATGGAATTTCGTCCCGTTTCGTGGAGGTTGACGTCAAAATCTACTGTTTTTTCTTCCTGACTTATCTTCTGCTCAGGCTCTATATTATCAAAATAGCCTAACTGCTTTACCAGTTCAAGACTTGTCTTTACCCTTTGAAAACTGAAAACATCTCCTTCGTGTATCATCATTTGTCTTCGAACGACTTTATCTTTAGTAGCATGATTTCCACTAAACTCTACTCTGCCAATTCGATACACATCATTTTCTTCAACCTTTAGATCTAAATCTATAACTTTCTCCTTGTGATTGAATTTAAAATCTGGTGCTACATATACCATTATAAAGCCGCGATTTGCATAAGCTTCGTTAAGTAATTTTATTCCTTCTCTCAATTTGCTGTTATTCCAAATTTCCCCTTTCCTTAGACCTACAACTGCATTAATAAGTTCATCCTTGAAAAGTTTATTTCCTTCGCAACTTATTTCACCAACTCTGTATTGAGGACCTTCATCAATAGGAATGGTTATATAAATTTTCGGCTTCCCCGATTTACCAGAAGGTGTTTCTTCTCTTTTGACCTCAATCTTGGGCTCGCCAATATGTAAACTCATATATCCTTTTTCCGTGTACAACTCTTTTATTTTGGTTAAATCCCCTTCCTCACCCATAAACTTATCTTCTTTATAAACGTCATGGCCGCTGAGAAAAGAAAAGAACCAGTGAGGACGTGTGTCTTTCATAGCATTAAGCAGCTGCCAATCAGACATTACTTTATTACCCTCGAAAATAATCTTGGCAATTTTGGCTTTATTTCCTTCATCTATATTGATAATAACATTTGCTGTGGTTGAAGAAACAGGCTCTACCTCAGGATTTACTTGGGCAAATTTAAGCCCCTTCTCCTCTAATAGGTCTCTAATAGCTTTGCAAATTAGATAAACCTTATGCATATCCAGGTAATTTCCGGACTTTATTGTAATATCGAGCTCATCTAACTTTGATTCTATATCTGATTCCTTGAGGCTTTTATTTCCTTTATATTCAATGTCTTGAATAAGCTTCTTCTCTTTTACTATGAAGGTAACAATCTTTCCAGTTTCACCATCATCTACTGTTATTCTGAGGTCATCAAAAAATCCTGTAGCCCAAAGAGATTTAAAGTCGGTAAGCAAAACCTCTTGATTATAAACATCTCCTGGTTTTAATGCCATATAGTAAGAAATGGTTTCTGTGGAGATCTGTAAATTTCCCTCTATCTTTATTTCCTGGATTACGCTTCTTTCTTGTAACTTTCCATAAGATAGAGGTATTATTGTAAAAATTACTAGAATTGGTGTTAATGTTATTGCTATTTTTCTATTCATAGACCTTTACCATAAAAATGGTAGTTCCTTAAAAATTTTTTCTAATTTGTTCGGATATCTTGTAATTTCTTTTCTCTTATGGCTAATTCATCTGCGGATAAATAAACCTCTAATACCTTAACACCTTTGAAACTACCCTTAATCATTTCTTCAGCTAAAACATCTTCAATGTACTTCTGGATAGCTCTTCTTAGCGGTCTTGCTCCGTAGGACCTATCTTTACAGGTCTTTTCTATGAGCCAATCATATGCCGATTGGCGAAGTTCAATTTTTAGTTCGCTTTCAGCAAGATATTGATTCACATCTGCTATCATAAGCTTAATTATATTGACCAAATCATCATCTGAGAGTTGATGAAATACTATTATTTCATCCAACCTATTGAGAAATTCGGGATTAAATAACTTTTTTACTTCAACCATCACCAAGCTTTTCATCCTCTGGAAATTCATTTCCGTGTCCATAGTCTGAAAACCAAAACTTCCCTTTTTATGAATAAAGCGAGCACCTAAATTAGATGTCATTATTATTAGACAATTTTTGAAGTCAATAAGGTTACCTAAACCATCAGTTAGTCGACCATCATCAAAAACCTGTAATAGGAGGTTAAAAATATTCGGATGGGCTTTTTCTATTTCATCAAGCAAAACAACCGAATAAGGATTCTGTTTAACCCGGTCAGTGAGCTGACCACCTTCCTCATATCCCACATAACCAGGAGGAGAGCCAATAAGCTTCGAAAGGGAATGTTTTTCCATATACTCAGACATATCAAATCTTATGAGGGCTCTATCGCTTCCAAATAAGTATCGAGCCAAAGTCCGAGCTACTTCTGTTTTTCCCACTCCTGTGGGACCTAAAAATAAGAAGGAACCAACTGGTTTATTTGGATTCTTCAATCCTGCTCGGGAACGACGTATTGCCCGGCAAAGAGCAGTAATGGCTTCATTTTGTGCCACTATTCGTATGTGCAGCTCATCCTCCATATGTAGCAGTTTCTCTAATTCTCCTTCTCGGACAGAAGAAAGCGGTATACCTGTCCAATCGGCAACTACTTCTTCAATCTCTTCTTTAATTACCTCAGGCATATCTTGGTCTGTCTTTTTCTTTGTTTTAGTAAGAGTACCTGTTTTAATTGCTTTTCTTGACTGTAATTGAAAGGATATAGAGGCTTTCTCTAAATCTTTTAAAAAGGTTTCTCCATTTAATTTCGCCACTGAATCAGCACTTTCTCTTTCTTTTCTCGCTTTCAATTCCTGTTGAGCAGCTCTTAGTTTGGCTCGAGCTCCTGCCTCATCCATCACATCTATCGATTTATCTGGTTGAAAGCGATCTGGAATATATCTGCTGGACAAATACACTGATGATCTGAGAGCTTCCATATTATAGCGGATGTTATGAAAGTGCTCATATCTATCTTTTATTCCCTTCAAAATTTTGAGTGTCTCGCTCTCATTTGTTGGGTGTACTTTTATGCTTTGAAATCTTCTTTCTAGAGCCCTATCTTTTTCAATGTAGCGACGATAATCTTTTGGTGTTGTAGCACCAAGGCACTTTATTTCTCCTCGAGAAAGGGCGGGTTTTAAAATCCCAGCAGCATCTAAGGAGCCCTCGGCTGAGCCAGCCCCTACAAGAGTATGGAGCTCATCAATAAAAACAAGTATATTATCATTCTCTACTAACTCTTTCAGGATGGCCTTCAGCCGTTCTTCAAACTGACCCCTATATTTAGTCCCTGCTACAACAGAAGAAATGTCGAGCGCTAAAATACGTCTATCAAAAAGAAACTCAGGTACATCATTTTTTACTATTTTCTGAGCTAAGCCTTCGACTATTGCAGTCTTTCCAACACCCGGTTCACCAATGAGAACGGGATTATTCTTTGTGCGTCGACAGAGTATCTGGATGAGTCTCCGCATCTCTTTTTCCCGATTGATAAGAGGATCCAGCTTTCCCTGAAAAGCAAGACTAGTAAGGTCGCGACTGAATTCTGCTAAATAAGGAGCCTCTTTTTTCTTTTCAATCTCTGACTTCTCTCTAAGCAAATAAACTAAATCCTCTCTAACAGTACTGAAGCGCATTCCCTTCTCTGCTAATATTCTGGCTGCCAATGATTTCTTTTCCCGCAAAAGTCCTAATAAAATGTGTTCGGTTCCAATATATTTGTGGAGTAACTTCTCAGCCTCTTCAGCAGCATAAACCAAAACCCTCTTTGTTTCAGGGCTCAACGGGATCTCAATTGAAGTAGATATCTTATTGCTATTAACGGTTCTTCCCTCAATTTCTTTTCTTACCATATCTAATTTTAGCTTGGATTTAGAAAAAATCTTTCCGGTAATCCCATCACTTTCACGCATGAGCCCAAGCAGAACGTGTTCTGTTCCGATATAGCTACTTCCCAACTGGCTCGCTTCATATCGGGCGAAAAATATTACTCTTCTTGCTCCCTCGGTGTATTTCTCAAACATCCTTCCTCCAACTTAATCCTATCTGATTTATTATAACAAAATTTTCCATAAAAGTCTTAAAAAATTTAGCAAAAGTCAACTACTCAATTGGATTTAATGTCCCATTTTTTAATCTCAATCGTCTATTACATCGAGTCGCTATATCTAAATTATGGGTTACAATAACAGATGTCAAGCATTTATTTTTATGAAGTTGACGTAAAAGAGAGAATATCTGCCAGCCAGTGGCACTATCGAGATTACCAGTAGGTTCATCGGCCAATATTAATTTCGGCTCTCCCATCAAGGCACGAGCAATAGCTACCCTCTGTCTTTCCCCACCGGATAGCTCAAAGGGGTGGTGGTGACCTCTTTCTGCTAAACCAACCTCCTCAAGCAATTGCATTGCTCGCTTGCGAGCTTTTGTTCCGTCTTGACCTCTTATCAAAAAAGGAAACATTATATTCTCTAATGCAGAGAATTCCGGTAATAGATGATAGAACTGAAAAATGAAACCTAATTTATAATTGCGAAAATGAGCTAACTCAAGTTCATCAAAGGTGGTAATTTCTGTACCTTCAAATTTGATTGAACCTTTATCCGGTTTATCCATCGCTCCTAATAGGTTTAATAATGTAGTTTTTCCTACACCGGATGCACCAATAATAGCTATCATTTCTCCTTGGTAAACCATCATGTCTAAGGCACAAATAACCTTAATAATTTTATCCCCCGAGGGATAATATTTATGCAGCTCATTTACTTCAACTAAGTTACTCATAATGTAATGCCTCTGCTGGTCTTAATTTGGATGCTCTGTAAGAAGGGTATAAGGTAGCGAGAAAGCTAATTCCTAATGCCATTGCCATAACACCGATGAAGTCTCCTAACCTGACTTTAAATGGTAAATAAGATATGGTATAAACATCAGGAGGGAGGCTGATAAGCTTATAAGTATCAAAAATCCAACAAAGCCCTAAGCCCAAAGCTGCTCCTAAAGCAGTGCCTATTATTCCTATTATTACTCCCTGGAGCATAAAAGCCAATGTCACACTTTTGCTGGTAGCACCCATTGACATGAGAATACCAATATCGCGGTTTTTTTCCATTACCATCATAACCAGCGTGATAATTATATTGAAAGCTGCTACTGCAATAATTAATCCTATGGCTATAAAAAGCAAGAGCTTCTCCAGTTTAAGTGCGGAAAAAAAGGCCTCATTCATATCCATCCAATCCTGAATAATAAAGCCACCTCCCAAATGTTCTCTGAGGTCTTCAGTTATTTCCTTTACTCGAAATATGTCATCAACTTTAACTTGAATGAGGGTGACACCATCTCCCAGATTAAAAAATCTTTGTGCTTGGTTTAATGATATAAATGCCCACTGAAGGTCTGCTTCCCACATACCTGATTCAAAAATCCCCGCCACTCTGAAATTTTTAGGCTTGGGTAGCAATCCGAACGGTGAAAGGCTGGTAGCGTCTATTGACATAACTCTTACAGTATGTCCCGGGAGAACACCCAGTCGAGCAGCCAGTTCTTTTCCTAATATTATAGAGCCTCGTCCTTCCACTCCCTCTTGCTCTAAAGGTTTATAGGAGCCCTTAATTATATTATCAAAAATATTTGTTACCTTTTTTATTGAATCGGCATCTACACCATAAATAACTACGCCTTCACTGCTATATTTACTGGAAATCATTCCCTTGCTGAGAGCGGTTGGTGTTGCTGCAATAATATGAGGTCTTTCTTCAATTTTTTTAATAAAAGATGAGTAATCTGTAATAGCCTGCTCAGGCATCGCATTAAACAGTAAAATATGCGAATTGGCTCCTAAGATCTTCTCTTGAATATTTTCATGAAAACCTGTGATCAATGCCAAAGCAATTATAAGTGCAGTTACTCCTATAATAATTCCCAATACTGATATAATGGTTATTACAGAAACAAAGGTCTGTTTACGTTTTGCCTTAAGATATCTTAAAGCAATGAAAAGCTCATACCTCATTTTTGTAACTTTTCATAGGGTATAAAAGGTTAATAACTTTAACGGAGTTCTCTCTCTATCTACCTTTATCGCCCAAGCAAAAGCGATCTTATGTTTACTCTTTTTTTATACGGAGTTGAGGAAAGAGGATCACCTCTCTAATGTTACGGGAATCGGTAAAAAGCATGGTCATTCGATCTATACCAATCCCTTCTCCGCCGGCAGGAGGCATGCCATATTCTAATGCCATTATATAATCCTCATCCATCTCATGAGCTTCTTCATCGCCCTTTTCCTTTTCTTCCAACTGCATTTCAAATCTCCAACGCTGATCAGCCGGGTCATTAAGCTCTGAGAATCCGTTTGCCACCTCTAAACCGCCGATGAAAATCTCAAACCGTTCGACTGTTTTAGGATCATCCTTTTTGGTTTTTGAAAGTGGGGAAACTTCCAAAGGGAAATCGATTATAAAAGTAGGCTCAATAAGATAGGGTTCAACCAAACGCTCAAAAATTTCCATAAGCACTTTACCGGATGTTGTATGCTCTTCAAGATTAATATCAAGTTCTTTGGCTAAATCTTTTATTTGCTGTGGATTGTCTAATTCCTCAGCTTTAATATTAGCCCTCTGGGCTACTGCATCTTTGACACGTATACGCTGCCATGGAGGACTCATGTCTATCTCTTTTCCGTCAAATATAAAAGTACTGCTCCCTAAAATATTGACAGTAGTCTCATGGAGCATTTTTTCTGTAAATGCCATTACTTCATGATAGTCAACATAGGCCCAATAGAACTCCAGCATGGTAAATTCCGGATTATGCATTTTGTCAATACCTTCATTGCGGAAATTTCTATTTATTTCATAAACCTTATCTAATCCACCGACGGTTAGCCTTTTGAGATACAGCTCAGGAGCTATCCGGAGATAGAGTTTCATGCCCAGGGCATTATGGTAAGTGTCAAAGGGTCGTGCATTCGCCCCTCCAGCCAAGGGTTGCATCATAGGGGTTTCAACCTCAATAAAATCGTGCTTATTGAGATAATTTCTGAGTTCCTGTATAAGACGGCTGCGTATTATAAATTTTCTTCTTATTTCGGGATTCATAATAAGATCAAGATAACGCTGCCGATAACGTATTTCTACATCAGAGAGGCCGTGCCATTTTTCCGGAAGTGGCCGCAATGCCTTAGAAAGGAAAGTAAGCTCTTCTGCCATCACTGTAAGCTCGCCGGTACGTGTGCGAAAAAGATATCCCTTAACTCCGATAATATCGCCAATATCCAGGTGTTGAAATAGGGTAAATCCTTTATCTCCCAGTGCATCTGTACGGCAATAAATCTGAAGTTGAATCCCCGAGCTGGCCAAATGGGCGAAACCTGCTTTTCCATGAGGTCTTAAACTCATTATTCGCCCGCTAATTTTTACCTCAATTTTCTCTTTTTTCAATTGCTCAGCAGAAGTATCACTATATTTCTCACATATTTCGCTAATGGTATGAGTCCATTCATATTTTCGTGGATAAAGTTCTACTCCTGCTTCTTTAAGCTTTTCTAAGTTTTTCTTTCTTGCTTCTATTAGTTCTTTCTCTGACAATGGTTTCGCTCCTACATAGTAAAAAATTAACGCTACAAATTATTTCCAAAATTATAATGTAGCATTAAAGCTATGTCAAGCCTTGATACTCATAAGGTAGTGAATATCAGACGGGAAAGATATAAATACTTGGGTAAAATTGCTTGAGGTAAAAAACCTTTACGACTTTATTTATTCTAAATAAAAGAAATATATAGGTACCAATATAATATATATTAATCCTTTAAGACGCCTTTTAATTCTTCTGTAAGAGCTGGAACCACCTGAAAAAGGTCTCCTACAATACCGAAATCTGCCACCTTAAAAATGGGGGCATCTGGGTCCTTATTAATGGCTATAATATATTTTGATGATGACATACCTGCTAAATGTTGGACTGCTCCAGATATTCCACAAGCAATATAGATTTGCGGAGATACCACTTTTCCTGTTTGCCCTACCTGATATTGATGATCTATCCATCCTGCATCTACTACAGAGCGAGAAGCTCCCAAAGCACCCTTAAGCACGTCCACTAATTTCTGCAAAATTTCAAAATTTTCAGTGCATTTCACTCCTCGGCCACCAGATATGATTACTTCCGCTTCAGTTAAATCAACAGTTCCAGTAGAAGTTTTAATTAAATCAACCACCTGCGCTTTGATATCATCCTTTGTCAGGGGTACATCCATTGTAATAATCTCTGGTTTTGCGCCATCTTTTTCTTCTATAGTAAAAACATTGGGGCGCAAGGAAGCGATCTGTGGTTTTTTTGAAAAACTCACAGTGGCAATAGCTTTTCCTGCATACATCGGTCTTATAGCTACCAGATTGCCTTCGTCATCGATATCTAAGCCTGTACATTCAGTAGCTAATCCAGTTTTTAATCTTGCAGCTACTCGAGGAGAAAGGTCTTTACCCATAGCAGTAGCGGGAAAGAGGATAATGGAAGGGTCTTCTTTTTCAATAACAGTAGCAAACAATGAGACATAAGCATTGGTGGAATATTTTTCTAAAATAGGATTATCTGCAATATATATTTTATCTGGTGCAAAATGAGAGATCTTATCAGTAAGAGAGGAAATTGAATGACCTAAAAGAACTCCAATGAGCTTTCTACCTGTTTTGTCAGCTAATCGTCTTCCTTCAGAAATCGCTTCCAGAGAGGCCTTTTTAAGATTTCCTTCTCGTTGCTCTAAAAACACTACTATATTACTCATTCTTATTTCTCCTTCCATGGATATCTTTCTATATTAATTTTGCCTCTTTCTGCATCCAATCCAGCAACTGTTTGACAACCTCTTGAGGTTCTCCTTCGACAATTTTACCAGCCGACCTCTTTGGTGGCAACTCAAGCTTGGTAACCTTTACTTCTGCTTCTCCAATGTCCTCACTGGTAAGTCCCAAATCAGCAAGGCTTTTTTGCTCTAAGGGCTTTTTCTTTGCCATCATAATGCCCCTTAAAGAAGGATATCGTGGTTCATTAAGGCCTTTCTGTGCGGTAATAACTGCCGGCAGATTTGCTTCCACCACTTCAGTGAGACCCTCTATTTGTCTATGGGCCTTTATCTTACCATCAAGCAGTTCTAATTTGGTCACGACGCATACCTGAGGGATGCTTAATAGCTCAGCCAACATTGCACCTACCTGGCTATTATCACCGCCAATACCCTGCTGCCCACAAAAAATAATATCATAATCCAAATCTTTAATAACTCTCTCCAATAAAATCGCCGAGGTCAACGGGTCGCTCTTTGCTAAGGCTTCATCAGCAACAAGGATGGCTCGATCCGCTCCCATAGCTAAGCCACTTCTTAATGCTGTTGCAGCTTTCTCCGTGCCTGCAGAGATGAGAATTACCTCTCCCTCCTGCTTTGCTTCCTTTATACGCAAAGCTTCTTCAATGGCATATTCATCATAAGGATTTAAAATATAATTAATCTCGGAATCATCTATTGATTTGCCATCGTCTGCGATTATGATTTTTGCCTCCGTATCTGGAACCTGCTTTACACAAACGATCAAATTCATAACCTCACTCCCTGATTATATTGTGCTTTTTAAAAATGATATTCTATAATCTCAAATTAAATAATACATTCTTTATTGATTAAATTTTTTGAAAAGAAGGCATGCATTGGTTCCACCAAAACCAAAGGAATTGGAGAGTACATGGTTTATCTCTGCTTTCCGACTCTTATTCGGTACATAATCTAAATCGCATTCTGGATCTGGTGTCTGATAATTAATGGTTGGTGGAATGATTCGATGATATATAGTTAAAACAGAGAAAACAGCCTCCACACCTCCAGCTGCTCCTAAGAGATGTCCAATCATTGACTTATTAGAGCTGACAGGTATTTTTTTTGCATGGGGGCCAAATAATTTTTTGATAGCTAAGGATTCGATTTTATCCCCAGGTGGTGTTGCTGTGCCATGGGCATTAATATAATCTACTTCTGAAGGTTCTATACCTGCATCTTTAATAGTGCTAATCATTGCCCGTATAGGGCCATCCCCATCCTCGGATGGAGCAGAGATGTGATAGGCATCTCCCGACATCCCATAGCCAACTATTTCTGCGTAGATTTTTGCTCCTCTTTTTAGAGCACTTTCCAATTCTTCCAGAATTAAAATGCCTGCCCCTTCGCCAATAACAAATCCATCTCTATCATTTTCAAAAGGACGACTGGCTTTTTCCGGTTCATCATTTCGGGTTGAAAGAGCTCTCATAGAGCTAAATCCAGCAACAGCCAAAGGTGCAATGACACCTTCTGTACCACCAGTGATCATTGCATCAGCATCTCCCCGTTCGATAATCCTATAAGAATCACCAATGGCATGGGCACCTGAGGAACAAGCAGTGCAAGTGGCTGAATTAGGCCCTTTTGCACCAAATTTTATAGAGACATGACCGGCTGCTAAATTCACAATCAGTCCAGGAATAAAGAAGGGAGATACCCTACGAGGACCGCTTTTTAAGAGTATTTTATGCTGGCTTTCTATGAAATTCAAACCTCCTATACCAGATCCAATAAATACTCCAATCCTTTCACTATTGCCCGAATTAATGGAAAGGTCAGCATCTTTCAAAGCAAATTCAGTGGAGACTAAGGCATATTGAATATGAAGGTCCATCTTCCGTAGATCTTTCTTTTCTATAAAATTGAGTGGATCAAAACCTTTAACCTCTCCAGCTATTTTTACTGGATAATCGCTGGCATCAAAATGGGTGATATACCCTATACCACTTTTGCCTTTAGTGATTCCCTGCCAATTTTCTTCAGTTCCTATGCCCAGGGGAGATACAATACCAATACCAGTTATTACAACCCTCCTCTTCAATATAATGACTCCCTTTTATATATTTTGTTTATAACAATATCTAAATATTATTACTCTTCCTCCATCCTCCTTTTATAATTTAGTGGTTATGAAAAACAAACCAAAGTGATTATTGATTTACTTTGGAGGAAAGGTATCCAATGGCATCTTTCACGCTTACTATTTTTTCTGCATCTTCATCTGGAATCTCAATATCAAATTCCTCCTCAAATGCCATAACTAATTCCACAGTATCCAATGAATCAGCACCTAAATCATCAATGAATGAAGCTTCCATGCTAATCTCTTTTTCATCAACTCCCAATTGCTCGATAATTATTTTTTTCACCCGTTCTTCCAGTGACATTTCCGTAAACCTCCCAAAAAAATTTAATATTAGTTAAAAAAAACAAAAAGCTTATTATTGTAGCCTAAATATTACATATACATACCACCATCAATATTTATAACCTGACCAGTAATATAGCTGGCATCATTTGACAATAAAAATTTAATGGCATTAGCAACATCCTCAGGTTTCCCTGCCCTACCAATGGGAATTATCTGTTTAAAAGCTTCTTTTGCTTTTTCTGATAAGACTTCTGTCATAGCTGTTTCAATAAAACCTGGAGCAATTGCATTCACAGTAATACCTCTGGAAGCCACTTCCCGGGCAACACTCTTGGTAAATCCTATTATCGCTGCCTTTGAGGCTGCATAATTAGATTGACCAACATTGCCCATTAATCCGACAACTGAAGCTATATTAACAATCCGACCATATTTCTGCTTCATCATGGCTCTAATAACTGAATGAGTAAAATTAAAAGCGCCGTTTAGATTAATATCAATCACACGCTGCCAATCCTCTACTTTCATTCTCATGAGTAAGGAATCGCGCGTAATTCCTGCATTATTTATTAAAAAATCGATGCGCTCTTTACGCTTTATGATATCATCCACTATACTGCGCACCTGCTCATAATTCGATACATCAACTTTAGCAGCCTCCGCCTCACTACCTATTGCTTTGATCTCTTGAACCACCTGTTCTGCTTCTTCCAATTTTACATCGCAAATAACAACTGATGCTTTTTCCTGTCCAAGGCTGAGGGCAATCTTTCGACCTATGCCCTGTGATCCACCAGTAACAATTGCTACTTTACCTTTCAGCATTTTGATTACTCCTCTACATCTGGAGGTAAAGTCTCCAATAATACCTTAAGGCTGTTATCATCTTCTACGTTTAAAGACTCTACTCCTTTATCAATACGTCTAATAAGCTTAGACAATACTTGCCCTGGACCCACTTCAACAAACCCGGAAACTCCATTTTCAATCAAGCGGTTTATGGACTCTACCCATCTAACAGGGCAGGTGACTTGCCTGATGAGGCTATCTCTTGCTTCTTCTCCTTTTCTTATTGGTTCTGCATCTACGTTGGTGACTAAAGGAAAGGCTAAAGCATTGAATTCCATCTTATTGAGCTCTATAGCAAGCTTCTCTTGCGCTGGCTTCATAAGGCTGGAATGGAAGGGTGCGCTCACTGGTAGTACAATTGCCTGGCGAACACCTCTCTGCTTAGCAAGCTTTACAGCTCTATCCACTGCTGCTGCAGTACCAGAAATAACAGTCTGAACAGGTGAGTTATAATTTGCCGGGGCTAAAACCTCTCCTTGAGCAGCCTCTTCGCATATCGCTTCAACTTTATCGCTGTCTACTCCTATTATTGCCGCCATTTCCCCTTGATTAACCGGAACTGCTTCCTGCATGTATTGCCCCCTTTTTCTTACTGCAACAACTGCATCTTCTAACGTTATCGCACCTGCAACAACCAAGGCTGAATATTCACCCAAGCTATGACCTGCTACGAAATCGGGTTTATAGCCATGATTTTCTAAAAGTTTCCATACAGCCACGCTCACGGTAAGAATGGCGGGCTGTGTATTTTCGGTGAGCTGAAGCTTTTCTTCCGGTCCTTGAAAACAAAGCTGACTGATGCTGAAGCTTAAAGCTTCATCAGCTTTCTCAAATACTTCTTGGCAAATAGGGTATTTCTGAAATAATTCCTTCCCCATTCCTTGATATTGAGATGCCTGTCCGGGAAAAATAAAAGCTTTTTTACTCACTATGCTTTCCTTAATAATCACCAACGAAAAAGGGTAGCTCCCCAGGTTACTCCTCCACCGAAGGCAGTGATTAATACCAATTCTCCCTTTTCCAGTTTGCCCTGATCATCCAATTCATCTAAAGCAATAGGAATTGACCCAGCAGAGGTATTTCCTATTCTATCGATATTGCAATAAATATTCTTTGGTAAAAGTTTTAAGCGCTGAGCTACTGCGTCACTTATACGTTGATTGGCCTGATGGGGGATAAATAAATCCACTTCTGAGGTGCTCATTCCCGCCTCTTTGAGTACCTCTTTTGAAACGCTGGTCATACATCTTATAGCTACCTTGAAGAGCTCATTTCCTTTCATCTTAACGTAGTGAAGTCTCTTTTTTATGGTTTCTGGGGAAGTTGGATATAGCGATCCTCCCCCTGGTATCATTAGTAAATCGGCAAATCTACCATCACTATATATCTGACTTGCTAAAATACCCTGTGGTTCTTCAACAGAGCTAACCACTGCAGCGCCTGCCCCATCAGCAAAAAGGACACAAGTAGCCCTATCCTCCCAATCCATTACCTTGCTTAAAACCTCACCCCCAATGACCAGAACGTGCTTATATTTTCCGCTTAGCACGAACTCGTTCGCAATAGTTAATCCATAAATAAAACCACTGCAAGCGGCAGCTAAATCTAAAGCGGCGGCATTATGGGCCCCTATATTTTTCTGCACATATATAGCTGCTGCAGGTAGCGGCATATCAGGTGTGACGGTACCGCACATAATTAAATCTATTTGCAGGGGATCAATTCCAGCTTTTTTAATTGCTTTTTCTGCCGCAAGGGTCATGAATTTTGATAGGGGTTCACTAGCTTCTGCTATTCTTCTTTCCCTAATGCCGGTGCGGGTTCTGATCCACTCATCACTTGTGTCAACCATTTTCTCCATGTCGAAGTTAGTCAATACTTTTTTTGGTACGGAAGAACCTATTCCAATAATACCAGCTTTTTTATTCATCCTTTATTACACCTTTAAAATTATGTGTCTTAGATAATTGCGAAATTTGGTTACATATTTTATTATTTACTTTTGATAAATAAAAATCTTTAGCTATATTAAGGGCATTTTTAATTGCTTTTGGCGAGGACCTTCCATGACATATAACACAAATATCCTTTAAACCTAACAATAAAGCACCACCATACTCAGCATAATCGGTTCGCTTTTGAAATTTTTTGTAAGCATCACGGCAAAAGAAATAGCCAAGTTTGCTTAAAAAGTTTCTGGATAGCTCATCTTTGAGCAAAAAAGCCATGGTCTCTGCAATGCTCTCGCTTACTTTTAGAATGACATTACCGACGAATCCATCACATACTGAAACATCAACCTTACCAGAAAACACATCTCGCCCTTCTATATTTCCAGCGAAATTAATGGGAGTCATTTTCAAAAACTTATAGCTTTCTCGAGTGAGCTCATTTCCTTTGTTTTCTTCCTCACCTATACTTATGAGTCCGACTTTTGGCTGGGGTATATTTAAAATTTTATTGGTAAAGGTATGTCCAATGATGGCAAATTGCCAGATATTATGAGGTTTGCAATCGACATTTGCTCCTACATCTAATAAAAGAGCCGAACCTTTAGGTGTGGGAACTATCATAGCCAATGCAGGACGGTCAATACCTTCCAGAGCTCCAAACACAATCTTAGCAACAGCCATAGTAGCACCTGTATGTCCAGCGCTCACCAATCCCTGAGCTTTCCCTTCTTTAACTAACTCCGCAGCTATTCGAAGTGATGAGTGTTTCTTTTTTAATGCACTAATAGCTGCTTCATGCATTTCTAT
Organism: uncultured Acidobacteriota bacterium; assembly: GCA_964645975.1. Classification (GTDB taxonomy): domain Bacteria; phylum Acidobacteriota; class B3-B38; order Guanabaribacteriales; family CAZYAF01; genus CAZYAF01. The sequence continues at coordinate 56,586 of CAZYAF010000001.1, read as the reverse complement.
AACTTCGGGTGCAGGCTCTATTTCTATTGGTAGTTGGCTAATATCAAAATTTTTAAGTTGCTCTTTAATGGACTCTTCTTGCCCTATGAGAATAACACCAATATTTAGCTCGCGAGCAGCCATAACAGCCCCTTCTACTGGGCTCATAGGAGCATAATCACCGCCCATGGCATCAAGGGCTATCTTCACTATTTTAGACCTCCTTTACCTCAACTACTTCACTGCCTTTATAATAGCCACAGTGTGTACATGCTCTATGGGGCAATTTATCATTGTGACACTGTGGACATTTGGATAATGAGACAGGTTTCAGGCTATCATGTGTTCTTCGTTTCTTTTTTCTGGCTTTAGAATGTCTTCTTTTTGGGTTTGCCATAATTATTTCCTTTCTACTTCAACCTTTGATCTTTATTCACCGCAAAATCGAATGTGAAATAAAGGTTAATCAGGCTTTTTTACATTGGTTTAAGCATCTTTTTTATTTTTAATAATGGTTTTAGTCGAGGATCAATTACTTTCTTTGCACAATTACATTCCTGAATATTTAAGTTGTTACCACACTCCACACAAAGACCTTTACACGCAGGTGAGCATAAAGGCTTTATTGGTATTAAAAGCAGTATCTGCTCCTGAACTATATCTTTTAGTTCAATTTCTTCTTTGCTTAAAAAGCTAATATTCATATCGTTTTCTTTTAATTCAATTTCATCATCATCAAGCATCTGATGAGGTGCATAAATTAGATCGAAGGTAGTTGATATGGGTAAATTGAATAACTCTAAGCATCGAGCGCATTGTATATTGATGGAGCTTTTTAAAGAACCCTGGAAACGAAGTCCTTTCTTAATTTTCTTTATCCAAACATCTATGCTAACCGGTTTTTTAATCTCTGCTTCTTCAGCATTCAGTTCTATATCTGCTGGTTTTAAAACTCTCTCTATGTGCAAGCCTTCAGGCCCAATTTTTGTCAAATCTATAATCATATCGCACCTTAAAATACAGATGATTATATCACCTTCTCAATCAAAGTCAAGGAAGGTAAGCTTTTAAAATGGGATTCTTTTCTTCTCAACTCTTTAATCATATGCAGATGCAGAGGGTATGTTATCCAATTGCTAAGTTTAATATCAATAGGTTATATACAAAAAAATAGTTGCTTTTCGTGCAGCACCTTGCTCATTCACTAATTTTGGATTTTTTAATTATTTTCAACGCTCTTTTTAATAAAATGAATAGCATCTTCTGTAGAAGTCCCTGGAGGAAATAATTCTACTACTCCCATCTTTTTTAATTTTTCTATATCTTCATTAGGTATAATACCGCCGCCAAAGACCTTGATATCTTCCGCCCCTTCACCTTTAAGCAGTTTGAGTACTTCTGGAAATATATAGTTGTGAGCTCCAGACAAAATGCTAATGCCTATTGCATTAACATCTTCCTGAATAGCAGCTGATACAATCTGGTGGGGAGTTTGCCTTAAGCCAGTGTAAATTACTTCCATACCTGCATCCCTGAGAGCTCGAGCGATAATTTTAGCTCCTCTGTCATGCCCATCTAATCCCGGTTTAGCAATTAATATTCTAATTTTTTCTTTCATCTCCATTTCTGGCCTTTCCTTGCTATACTATATTTAGCTCTATCTCTAAGATTCTCTTAGTTGTTACTTCCATATATGTAAGATTACTTTTAATTCTGTTATTGACCTACTTAATATATATCATCTTAAAAGTCCTCGAGCAATAACAATTCTCTGGACTTCTGAAGTACCTTCATAAATTGTGAGAACCCGAGCGTCACGATAATAACGTTCTACCGGGTATTCTTTAGAATAACCATAAGCACCATGAATCTGCACGGCTTTAGCTGTTACCCAGTTAGCCATCTCTGATGCATAAAGCTTAGCCATGGAAGACTCTTTGCTGTATTCCTTACCTTTGCTCCGGAGATATGCAGCTCTAAACAGTAAATGACGAGCAGCTTCAATGCGAGTAGTCATATCGGCTAAATAAAATTGAATTGCCTGAAATTTGGCCAATGGCTTTCCAAAAGCTTCCCTTTGCTTAGCATACGATACAGCCTGTTCAAGAGCAGCCTGAGCTATGCCAATTGACTGGGCAGCTATGCCTAACCGAGCACTATCCAAACAATGAAGCGCTATTTTTAATCCTTCCCCTTCTTTACCAAGAATATTTTCTTGTGGAACCTGACATTGTTCTAAAATTATTTCGCTGGTTTTGCTGCTCCGAATTCCCATTTTTCTCTCTGCTGTACCGAAGCTAAAGCCAGAAAAACTATCTTCAACTATGAAAGCGCTAATCTCTGCTTCGTCCTTCTTCTGATCCGTTCGTGCCATAATTATAAATAGTTTACCCACCTGCCCATTAGTAACCCATGATTTGGTACCATTCAGCGTATAGAAATCTCCATTTTTAACCGCTTTTGTCCGCTGATTTGATGCATCTGAGCCTGCCTGTGGTTCTGTTAAGGAGAATCCACCGATAAAATCTCCTCTGGCTAAGGGAACCAGATATTTTTCTCTCTGTTTTTCGGTACCGAATTTCAATATGGGGTAGCAACAAACAGAATTTGTTACACTAACTACTACAGCAAGTGAAGCACTGACTCTGGCTAATTGCTCGATTGCAAGATAATAGCTTATGTTGTCTAACTCAGCACCTCCATATCTTTCGGGAATTTCCATAGCAAGCAATCCGAGTTCGGCTAATTTTTTGAAGATATCCCAGGGAATTGCCTCTTCTTCTTCCCATTGTTCTACGTGAGGTGCTACTTCTTGTTCTGCAAATTCCCTCACCATTTGACGAATCATTTCTTGTTCTTCACTGAGTTGAAAATCCATCTTAACGCTCCTTGTTTACAGATAGTCTATTCTCTCTGTTATTTCAATAAGTTTGAGGCAATTACCAGTCGCTGTATCTCATTAGTTCCTTCATATATCTCGGTGATCTTGGCGTCTCTAAAAAAGCGCTCCATAGGATATTCCTTCATATATCCATAACCACCTAATATTTGAACTCCTTTGTTGGCTGCTTTCATGGCACACTCAGAGGCGAAAAGCTTTGCCATAGCTGCTTCTTTTGAATAGCTCTTTCCTTTATCTTTATGGAAAGCGGCTCTATAGGTGAGCATCTGGGCTGCATCTATTTCTGTCGCCATATCTGATATCATCCACTGTATAGCCTGGAATTTAGCAATAGGTCTGCCAAATTGTATTCTTTGTTTTGAATACTTTATAGCCTCTTCTAAACAAGCTTGAGCGATACCTACAGCTTGGGCTGCAATACCGATTCGTCCCCCATCAAGGGTATTGAGTGCAATTTTAAAACCCATACCCTCTTCTCCTAAGAGGTTCTCTTTGGGAACCTGACAGTTGTCAAAAACCAATTCGCAATTACCAGCAGCATTAATGCCCATTTTGGCTTCCAATTTTCCACGACTAAAGCCAGGAAAACTATCCTCAATAATAAAGCAGCTCATACCCTTATGAGCTTGGCTTTTATCCGTCATGGCAAATACAATGGCAACGTTTGCTGCATTTCCGTTGGTAATGAAGAGCTTTGTGCCATTTAAAATGTAATGATCATCCTTCTGCACTGCTGTGGTTTGCAGATTAGCTGCATCGGAACCTGCTTGAGCCTCAGTGAGGGCAAAACAACCAATCATTTCACCTTTTGCCATGGTTGGCAGATATTTCTTTTTTTGTGCTTCAGTTCCATATTCCAAAATGGGGGAAATCGCAAGGGAGTTATGTACTGCAACAATTACACCGGTTGATGCACAAGCACGAGAAATCTCTTCTACTATTAATGCACTGCTCATAGTATCTAATCCGGCACCATCATATGCTTCTGGTACACATATTCCCAATAGATTGAGCTCTGCTAATTTTTTAATAACATCTGCAGGAAACTCACCGGTCACATCCCGTTCTGCTGCTTTTGGCTTTATATCCTTTTCTGCCAGATCATAAATCATATCTCTTATCATCTTTTGCTCTTCAGTTAATTCTAATTCCATATCACTTATCCCCCTTATTTTTATAGCTTATAGCCCAATAATTATTATCTCCTAAAATGTATTTTAATAATAAAAAAAGAGGATAATCATAAGATTATCCTTACAAAAAAGCACTAATTAATGATGGTATAAATTAATCCGATTTTGCAGCATTTTTTTATTTTCTATTTTCGCAGCTGCCGGGTAAGTTTTATATAAGTATCTAGCAAATCCTCAGGCATTACTCTGGCATTTCCTATGACTGTCATAAAATTGGTATCCCCATCCCATCGAGGAACAATGTGCAAATGGTAATGATCTTCAATACCTGCACCAGCTGTCCGACCCAGATTAAAGCCGATATTAAATCCATCGGGTTTGTATATTTCTCTAAGAGCGCATATGCATTTTTGTGTTATTTGTATAATTTCCAACAGAACTTCTGGTTTTGCTTTTTCCAAAAGGGCTGAATGATCATAAGGAGCTATCATCAAATGACCGGTTGTGTAAGGATAAGCATTCAACATGGCAAAGCTGAACTTACCACGATGAAGCACATAGTTTTTTTTATCTTCTGTTTCTGATGACGCTTTACAGAATATGCAATCAGCTTTTTCTCTGCTTTTCGAAATATATTTCATTCTCCAGGGAGACCAAAGGATAGCTCTCTTCATTATTATAGAAGGTTTTAAACAAAAACTATTATACAATCTTTTATCAGGAATTTATTAATTCCTTCAACTCCTTACCAGGCTTAAAATAGGGAATTCTCTTTGCAGGTACATCAACGGTAGCTCCGGTTTTTGGATTTCTCCCTTGTCGAGGACCACGTTTTCTAATCCGAAAGCTGCCGAATCCTCTAAGCTCTATTTTTTCACCTTTATGCAAAGCCTCTATTATGCTATCAAAAACGGTTTTTACTATAATCTCAGAATGTTTGCGATTTATCTCAGCAGTTTTTGCTACTTCTTCTATCAAATCTGCTTTTGTCATAAATGACCTCTTTATTCTTCTATGCAAAAAATTATTGAATTATAGAATATTACCCCTTTTTTCGGAAAACTTCACTTTTTAATTACTACATTTTAGTTTGTAGGGGAAAAGATGGTTGGGTTAATCCTCAGTGTTATTTTCTTCTTCTTTTTTTTCTTCAGCTAATTTCAGTTTTTCTTTTTGTTTCTTATTAGCTTTTGCCTTCAGTTTTACTATTTCTTTAAGGTCTTCTTCATTTACCATGCTGCTAAGATTAATCCCTTTTGGTCCTCTTGCTGCTTCAACACGTTTTTTAGTTTCTTCTGCATCTTTTTCCTTCTGAGCGGCTACAACAGATAAGCTTATCTTTCTCTGGGAAAAATCCATCTTTAAAATTTTCATTTCGAGCTCTTGACCAACAGAATACTCTTTTTGTGGATCTTCTACTCTTTTATCATCAAGTTCAGAGACATGGACTAAGCCTTCAATCCCCTCGGCTAATTCAACAAAAGCTCCAAAATTGGTTAATCGTACGATCTTTCCTTTAACTATATCACCAACTTTATGAGCATTAAAATACTGTTCCCAAATATTTGGAGTCATTTGTTTCAGTCCCAGAGAAAGTTTCTGGCTCTCTCTATCTATGCTCAATACTACTGCCTTAACTATTTCGCCTTTTTTGATTATTTCAGAAGGATGTTTTATTTTTTTGTTCCACGACATATCAGAAATATGAATTAAACCATCGATGCCTTCATCAACTTCTACAAAGGCTCCAAAACTTGTGAGGTTTCTTACTTTTCCTTCAATAATATCCCCTTCATTATACTTCTCTTCTAAAAGTTTCCAGGGATTTGGTTCAGTTTGCTTTAATCCTAATGAAATTCGGCGAGCATCTTTGTGCACGCTTAAAACAATAGCTTCAACAGTATCGCCCACGGCAACAAGCTTGGAAGGATGCTTTATTCTTTTATTCCATGACATTTCAGAGATATGAATCAGACCTTCTACTCCCTCCTCAAGCTCCACAAAAGCACCATAATCAGTAAGGCTCACAATCTTGCCTCTTACTCTGGAACCAACAGGATATTTTTGGTCAACAGTAAGCCAAGGATCTGAGGTTTTCTGTTTGTATCCCAATGATACTCTTTCTTTTTCTCTATCATACTGGAGTACAACTACGTCAACTTTATCACCTATCATGAATAGCTCTGATGGATGATTTACTCTTCCCCAAGACATATCAGTAATATGAAGAAGCCCGTCTAATCCTCCTAAATCAATAAATGCTCCATATTCAGTAATATTCTTTACCACACCACTAACAACCTTGTTCTCCTCTAAACTTTCTAAGGTCTGTTTTCGTTTTTTAGCAATTTCATCTTCGATAACAACTTTACGGGAGAGCACAATATTTCCTCTTTTTTTGTTCATTTTTATCACTTTAAGCTGTAACTCCTGCCCTCTCATCTCATCAAGATTTTTAACTGGCCTAACACCAATTTGAGAACCTGGTAAGAAAGCTCGAACACCAATATCTACGGCTAATCCTCCCTTAATCCGCTCGATCACTCGTCCAGTTATTACATTTCCTTCGCGGTAATTTTTCTCTATTTCTTCCCAAATATGCATCTTTTCTGCTTTTTCGCGGGAAAGGACTATATAGCCGTTAGGGTCTTCAATCTGTTCAAAAAGAACCTCTATTTTGTCTCCTGGTTTAACATTCACTTTACCTTGAGCATTATGAAATTCGCTGATATCTATCATCCCCTCCGATTTATAACCCACGTCTACCATTACTTCTGTATCAGTTACTTTTACTACAGTACCTTCTACCACCTCTCCCTCAGTTAAATTCTTTAAACTTCTTTCATAAAGATCAGACAGTTTCTCTTTATCTAAATTTTCAAAATCTGAATCTTCAAATTGTCTTAAAGAATTCTTTTCCTCTTTTTGCTCCGTTTGCTCTTCTTCTTTAACAGATTTAGAAGATATATCTTCATCATTACTGGAGCTTCTCTTCAACTCCTCCATTTCGTATATAACCTCCTATAAAACAAATTTATAAGCCAGCTTTTTGTTCAAAAGCCCGCTTACATTGTGCAATTATATAATAGTTTTTCTCGATGTCAAGGATAAATGTTATTAGAATCATCGTCTCTATGCCTGATATAATTGAGCACTATCTCTTTTTTTACTTTAGATTAAGCACTATAGTTAAGGGGAATTGTCATATTTAGCAAAGTCATGGCTTGCAAAAAATGAAAATATTGCTTCACCTTAGTAAATATAAAAAGCTATAACAAAAAGTAATTAAAAAATGGATATTTATTATAACTACCTCATATATTTCAAAAAATTTTTCATTTATAACAGAGGGGAATAAAAAATACTTGCTAATTATTTGGCTATTTGGTAAAATAGCCAAATAATGAAGGGGAAATTTATGATGGAAACTAAAACTCGTGCACTTTTTGAAGCCAGAGCTCGTATCATCAAGGCATTGGCTCATCCGACTCGGCTGTTTATCGTCCATGAACTTGGACGACAAAAACAGTGCGTTTGCGAATTGACTAAGATGATCAACGCAGATATATCAACTGTATCAAAACATCTGGCCATATTGAAAAATGCCGGGATCATAAAAGATGAAAAACAAGGCACACAAGTCTTTTATTCTCTGAGAGTCCCATGCGTGCTTAACTTTTTCTCCTGTGTAGAATCAGTCTTAAAGAGCAAAGTCCAGGAAGAAATGGAATTATTAAAATAAACCCACTCTGTGTCTCTGGCTTTAATAGGTGGCTATAGGAGGTGAGCAATAAATGATCTGGAAAAAGGAATGGAAAACTCTTATTCTCATGGTAGCTATATTCATTTTATGTTTTTATTTCCCAATTGAGCTGCTTCAAATGTCTGAACGCTTTAAAAACTCTCTGTGGGAAGCATTGTATCTGGTCCGCTGGTATTCCCGGGAGCATGTCCTTCTTTGCTTGATTCCAGCGTTTTTTATTGCTGGTGCCATCGCTGTTTTTATAAGCCAATCATCTGTTATGAAATATTTAGGCGCAAAAGCAAAGAAAGTTCTCGCCTACGGTGTGGCATCAGTCTCAGGTACTATATTGGCAGTATGTTCTTGCACAGTGCTACCGCTTTTTGCTGGGATTTATCGCATGGGAGCTGGCTTAGGACCTGCCACTACATTCCTTTATTCTGGTCCTGCAATTAATGTGCTGGCAATCATTCTTACAGCACGGGTGTTGGGATTTGAATTGGGCATTGCTCGAGCTTTAGGTGCAATTATATTTAGCATTATTATTGGTCTAATTATGCATCTTATATTCTATAAGGAAGAAATGAAAAAAATCAAAGCGCAAGCTAAAATGCCTGGGCCTGATGTTGCTCGGCCTCTCTGGCAGAATGGTTTGTTTTTTGTAGTTATGGTGGGAATTCTTGTCTTTGCTAATTGGGGCAGACCCGGCAAATCTGTTGGCCTCTGGTTTAATATTTATTCTGCAAAATGGATCATTACTGCTATTCTTGCAATTTTGTTTTCTTTTATACTCATTTTATTGCTCAAATTACAATGGTGGAAACTCCTTTTAGCTGCCATTCCCCCAGCCACTTTAGCACTATTATATCCTCATGAACCGGTGATTTCCTTTGCCGCAGGCGCTATAGGCCTGTCAGTAATTACCAGTACTTCAAAGAGCGAAGCAGGCGAATGGTTTAATTGTTCCTGGGATTTTGCGAAACAGATACTTCCACTACTTTTGATAGGTGTTTTAATTGCTGGTGTACTCCTTGGTCGGCCAAATCAGGAGGGACTCATCCCTTCGTCATGGATTCAAAAAGCAGTAGGTGGCAATTCATTCTTTGCCAATCTTTTTGCTTCTGTGGCAGGAGCATTCATGTATTTTGCCACGCTTACTGAGGTGCCTATTCTTCAGGGTCTTATTGGCAGCGGTATGGGTAAGGGTCCCGCCTTAGCTCTTTTGCTCTCTGGACCAGCCTTATCGCTTCCTAATATGCTGGTAATCCGAAGTGTGATGGGTACTAAGAAAACGATAGTATTCGTCTCTCTGGTTGTGGTAATGGCCACCATAAGTGGGTTAGTTTACGGAGCTTTTTTTGCTTAGGAGGATACTGATGAAAAAAATTCAAATTTTGGGCAGTGGGTGCCCCAAGTGTGAGAAGTTAGCAGAAAATGCCGCAGCTGCTGCTAAGGCACTTGGTATTAATTTTGAGATAAAAAAAGTAACAGATATTAATGAAATCACGAAATTTGGTGTAATGATAACACCAGCTCTGGTGGTAAATGGAAATGTGAAAGCAGTAGGCAAAGTTCTATCAAGTGAAGAAATCAAGGAATTAATTAGGTAAATATAGCAATTAGCTCTCTCCTTATAATAATAGATAGAAATTATATGTTTGACTGATAATATATTTACTGTTCCCGTGAAAGATATTCTCTCACCTTTTGTAACATAATTTCCAACACTTCTTCAATTTTTAGAATAGTGCTGTCTATATAGATGGCATCTTTAGCCTTCTTAAGTGGAGAATGTTCTCGCTTAGAGTCGCGGTCATCACGCTGTAGGATTTCTTCTGTAACTTTTTTAATATCAACTTCTCCAGAAACATACTGTAAATCCAAATAGCGCCTTTTGCCACGTTCCTGAGGTGAGGCATCAAGATAGAATTTAACCTCTGCTTGAGGATATACTATTGTACCTGTATCACGACCCTCTAATACAAAGCCGCCTGCTTTCACTATAGTTCTTTGTATCTCTACCATCCTTTTTCTCACTTCAGGTACGGTTGAGATTATTGAAGCAACTTCTCCAATTTTTTCATCTCGTATCTCGTCTGTAATATCCTTGTTATTAATATATATACGAAAGGTATCTCCTTTATATTGCAAAGAGAGTGAGCATTTTTCAGCTAGCTTGATAACATCTTCTTCATTTTCAGGGTATACTTTCGAATCAATAACCTTCCAGGCTATAGCTCTATACATGGAGCCCGTATCGAGATAATGGTAATTTAACCTTTGAGCTAATAGCTTTGCCAGGGTGCTTTTCCCTGCGGCTGAAGGGCCATCAATGGTGATAATTAGCTTTTTATTTTCCATTAATTAGACATTACCTTTTTAAAAGCTTTCACAAAAGCTTCGTTTTCCTTCAAAGAACCTAAGGTTACTCTTATTGCATTAGATATACCCCATTTTTCCATGGAGCGGACTATTATACCCTCTTGCAGTAGTTTGTTGGAAATCTCAGTGCCATTGCCTTCGGTTATAATCAGTAGAAAATTAGCTAACGACTCAACAAATTGTACTCCCATCTTATTCAACTCACTGGTGAGCAATTGCATCCCCTCTTTGTTTACTTTTTTGGATTTCTTAATATATTCATCATCATCTAATGCTGCCAAAGCAGCTATTTGGCTCAAGGCGTTGACTGTGAACGGAGGTTGTATGCGATTGATGTACGAAATTAGCTCCTCACTGGCTACCCCATAACCTACTCTAAGGCCTGCTAATCCATAGGCTTTTGAAAAAGAGCGAAGGATAATGATATTTCTGCCTTCTTGTAGGTACCGAAAAGAATCTGGATAATCAGGAACATCTATATACTCATAATATGCTTCATCCATAACTACTACGACATGGGAAGGGATGGAGTCGAGAAATTCATCAACTTCTTCTCGATTTACCATAGTACCTGTTGGATTGTTGGGATTAGCAATATATACAAGTTTTGTTTTCTCATCAATCGCTTGAGCCATTGCCTTAAGATCATATTTATAATTTTTCAAAGGAATAGTAGAGTAATTAGCATTTCTATATTTAAGTACTAAAGGATACATAATGAAAGTATGTTGGGCAATAATTGCATTTTCCTCAGGAGTAAGAAAAGTATGAGCAATGAGATCAATAAGCTCTGTGCTTCCATTACCCAGAATAATATTTTCTATCGACACACCTAATTCCTGGGATATTTTCTTTCGTAAATAATAGCTCCCAGAATCAGGATAACGATTGATTTTAGATAATGCTTCCTTCATTGCCTTTATAGCTAAAGGAGAAGGGCCTAAAGGATTCTCGTTTGATGCTAACTTTGCTTTTACTTTTATCCCTAACTCTCTCTCTACTTCCTCTATAGGCTTTCCTGCAACATAAGGGGATATTTTAAGAATATACTCAGCAACTATATTTCTCATTGCTTAAACCTCACATTTTCGAAGATTGAGACATAAGCCGTTCTACTTCTGCTTTTGTCAAATGACGATATTCGCCTAACGGCAGATTTTTTAATTTTAAGAAAGAAATAGCTATTCTTTTTAGCTTAATTACTGGATGCCCTACTAAGCTAAACATGCTTCTAACCTCATTTTTTCTCCCTTCCTTAAGGCTGATCTGTAACCAACTATTGTTATCTGATTTGAGCATCTTTATTTCTTCAGCAGCACAAATATTTTTTCCGATCCTTATTCCTCGCTGCAATCTTTTCAATGTTTTTTCTGGTGGCTTTCCTTTTACCTTGGCTTTATATACCTTTAAACAACCGTAGCGAGGATGAGCAATTCTCAATGCAAATTGACCATCATTAGTTAACAATAATAGTCCTTCGGTATTTATATCTAACCTTCCGACTGGAAAAAGCCTTGCCTTGATTCCTTTTATTAAATCGGTTACCAAGGGGCGACCCTCTGTGTCTTTCAGACTCGATACATAACCTTTCGGCTTATTAAGAAGAATATAGTATTTTTTCTGCTCCAATCTAATGGGCTTACCATCAACTCTAATATCATCTTTCTCCTGGTCTGCTTTTGTTCCTAATTGGCTAATAGCTTTGCCATTTACCATTACTCTACCTGCAGAAATAATCTCATCTGCTTTCCTACGGGAAGCAATACCTGCTCGTGCAAGAATAACATTTAATCGTTCTTTCATTTCATCACACTGAGTGATCAAATTTATGTTTCTAATAATTAATAATTTTATTTTATAATAGGCTTAAATAATATTAAATATTGTCAGAGATATTATCCTCATCCATTTGGCCCATCATCTCCTCCAGCTCTTCTAAGGAGGGGAGCTCAGATAAATCTTTTAATCCAAAGCGGATTAAAAATTCTTTCGTGGTTTTGTATATTAGAGGTCTTCCCACCACCTCCTTTCTACCGCATATTTTTATAAGTTTTTTCTCTAATAGAGAATGTACGGAACCGCTTACATCCACACCTCTTATAGCAGCAAGCTCTGGAGTAGTTATTGGCTGTTTATATGCAATTATAGATAATGTTTCCAAAGCTTCACGTGAAAGTCTAAATGGGTTTTTTCTTTTCAGATGGTTTTCAATCCACTGCTTGTACTGAGGTCGAGTATGCATCTGATATCCCCCTGCCACCTGGCTAATGCCTAAGCTCCTATCCGACTTGCTATAATCATCTATTAATTCATCTAATGCTTTCTTTATATCATTCTTATCAGCTGCTTCAATTGCCTTCTCAATTTGGTTAAGTGTTATAGGATCATCAGCGACAAAAATTAACGCCTCAATAATTGACTTTAGCTCTTTTATTGTAAATTTCCTTATCATTTTTATTTAGTATGAGTTTTTGCTATTTTATTATGAGAAAGGTAAGGATTTTCTGCATGAATAATAATCTCTTCTAAGGGTTTTTTTTGATAAATCTTAATTTCACCTCTTCTTACTAACTCAAGAAGGGCAAGAAAATATAATATAATTTCTATTTTGGTTTTAAGCTTTATAAAAAATGAAGAAAAGGAAAGTTGCTTCTTTTCTGCTAAGATCTCTGTTAATTCCATGATTTTTTCTTCTAAGGTATATTCTTTTCTCTTTAAACTCAATGGTTGTGTTTTTTCTCTCTGTTGCAGCACTTTTTTCAAAGCCGATAATAAATCGAATAAGCCTACTTCAGTCACTTTATCTTCTTCAATTTTATCCTCCCAATCTTTTAAAGTTCGGGTCCAGACCTGTCGACGCACTTCGCTGCGCTGTTTAAGCACCTCTGCTGTCTTTTTAAATTTCTGGTGCTCTAATAATAGTTCTAATAATTCAGCTTGAGGATCGAGCTCATCCTCTTCAATCAAATCCTCCTGAGGCTTTGGCAATAAAGATTTTGATTTAATATAAATGAGGGTTGCAGCTAATAAAATAAACTCACTTGCTACTTCAAGATTTAGCTCTTTCATGAGATCGATATATTCCAAATATTCATTAGTTATCTTTGCAATGGGGATGTTATAAATATCAATCTCATTGATATTTATTAGGTGAATTAGAAGATCAAGCGGACCTTCATAGACGGGTAATTTTACTCGGTAGGGAAACTCATACATAGTTATTGATTATTTATCTTCATCGCCTCTCTAACTTCTTCCATAGTTTGGGAGGCTATCTTTTTGGCTTTATTTCTACCGTCATTAAGAATATCCCATATCTGCTGAGGCTTTGCCATATATTCTTTTCCTTTTTCTCTATAAGGCGTTAATTCTCGTATTATTGCCTCTGAGAAAAATTTTTTGCAATCAGTACAGCCTATACCTGCCTTTTTACATTCATTTTCTATCTCATGTACTCTGCTGGATGAAGAAAATATTTTGTGGTATGAGAAAACATTGCATATATTTGGATTGCCAGGATCCTCACGTCGGGCTCTTTGAGGGTCGGTAAACATTGAATCCACTTTTTTTCTGATAACTTCCGGTTCATCAGAGACATTTATAAAATTTCCATAACTTTTGCTCATCTTGCGCCCATCCAGCCCCAAAAGTCTGGGTATTTTAGTGAGCAATACCCGTGGTTCAGGAAATATATCCCCATAGAAATTATTAAACCGTCGAACAATCTCTCGAGCCAGCTCAACATGGGGTACCTGGTCTTCGCCTACTGGAACGTAATGGGCTTTATAAATAATAATATCTGCAGTTTGAAGCACAGGATAACCCAAAAAACCATAGGTGGATAAATCCTTATCTGGTAGCTCTTTTTGCTGCTCTTTATAAGAGGGCACTCTCTCTAACCACGGTACTGGTACCACCATTGAGAGCAGAAGGTGAAGCTCTGCATGCTCAACTACATGTGATTGAACGAAGATAGTGCTTCTATCAGGGTCGAGGCCTACAGAAAACCAATCCACTGCGCTTTCGAAAATATATCTTTTGATTTCTGCAGTATCAGCATATTCTGTGGTCAAGGCATGCCAATCTACTATTGAATAAAAACAATCATATTTATCCTGAAGCTTTACCCAATTATTCAAAGCTCCTACTAAATGACCTAAATGTATTCTACCGGTTGGCCTAAGACCACTAAATACTTTCTTTTTCACCATGTTTATAGACTCCCCTTTTAAGTAAGAATACTAAATATAAACCAGCTCAAGGGGAATATTATAGCGCCAAACAGCCCAGAATACATTAATATATAAATAATTATTATGCCAAAGGGACGAATTTTCTCATATTTCTCCGCTGCTGAGGGGGAAAGAAAGCCCATTAATACTCCACTACCGTCTAAAGGAGGAATAGGTATAAGATTGAAAAGCGCCAAAATAATATTTATCAAGATACCAAAAACAAGGAAACGATATACAGGATTAAAGAGACCTTCTCTGGGTAAAATAAATCTCACAATATTGAAAATGATGGCGAATACTACTGCCAATGCCAAATTACTCACCGGGCCAAGAGCAGATATAAGCATGTCATCCTTTCTTGGATTCTTAAGATTCATCGGATTCACTGGCACAGGCTTTGCCCAGCCAATCAATGCCCAACCAGTAATAGCTGCTAAAATTGGTAGAATCACTGTTCCGATAATATCTATATGAACGATGGGATTTAGCGAGATTCTCCCCAACATTTTGGCCGTAGGATCTCCCATTTTATCAGCCATCCATGCATGAGCACTTTCGTGGATGGTTAGAGAAAGCAGCAGTACTATATACTGAATTAAAAAGTCGCCAATTGAATAATTCATTTTATTGAAATTCCTCGCAAGAACATATACTTTTTTAACGTGCCAATGCTATCACAGCAATAATAATATGTCAATGAAATTAAAGCAATAGATATATTGTCTTATTATAAATAATTCAATGTTTTTTTCTATTCTTCTCCCGCTTTAAAAAAAGGCTGCCATTTTTCAGGAGAAGGTTTGGGTGTAAACAAGCTGATGATAATAAGCAATGTTATTGCGACACTAACAGCAGGAAATATTGTGGGAATTCCCCAGGGTTGCTTCATTACTTCCCAAATTATTGTGGTAAAAACCGCCCCTATCATTCCGGAGAGACACCCAGCAGCTGTCGCCCTCTTCCAGAAGAAAGCTGAAAGAGTGGGTGGTGTGAGAGTAGCACCGTACATAGTATAGGCATATATCGCCATGGCAAGAATAGTAGGAAATATACTCACCTGAGCGTAGGCAACAAGTCCTAAAATTACTACAACTAATCTTGAATAAATTAAAATCCGTTTTTCAGATGCATCAGGATTTATAAACCGTTGATAAATATCGCGCATAATATTAGTAGCTGGCACCAGTAAGAAAGAATCAGCTGTAGAGATTATTACAGCTACTGCTGATCCCAGTAAAAGACACCCGATTAATGTCGGTACTCCATGACGGGCGGAATGTAAGAATACTGATTCCGAATTAATATTGGGGAAAAGGACACTTCCCACTATAGCAATAAAAATAATTAAGGTCTCAATTACAATGATTCCTATGACCCAACCTCCTACGGCAAGGCGTGCATGTCTCTCATTTTTCGCAGAAAAGAGTTTTTGATACATATTCGATTCGCCTAATAATAAGAACAATGTAGGGAAGAAATATCCTAAGGCCTTCCATATGTTCATGGTTCCTAAGGGTTGAAAATGGCTTGCTGGCAATGCCGAAGTTATAGCGGAAAAACCACCAGCGCTGCTTATCAAGAAAGGAAGAGCTATAATTGTACCTAAAATTATGATAATGCCATTTGCGATATCGGTGTAAGCAATTGAAATCATCCCTGCTAAGGCGGTATAGCCGATTACAAAAATTGCGGTAATCAGTACTCCTCTGCTTTCAGGAATACCAGCAACCAGGTTTAAAATAATACCTCCTGCTCGGAATTGATAGCTTGCAATAGCTGTATATGCAATTATGATGGTAACGGTACCAATAAGACGCGCATATTTATTGTAACGAGCTTCAAGAATATCAGGAACGGTGAATTGACCGAATCGGCGAATACGGGTGGCAATGAAATAAATTAATAACATGCCTACCCATGCACCCATAGGCATCCAAAGACCTGCAATTCCCTGTCTAAATCCCAGGCCAGAGCCCCCCGTAATACTTCCTGCGCCAATCCAGGTGGCTAGCAATGTGCTTACCAAAATTGGAGCCGTAAGGCGACGTCCAGCCACCATAAAATCTGCCTGGGTTTTCACTATTCTGCTCTTATAAAGAGCTATACCTATCAATATGAAAAGGTAAGCCAGAACAAAATAAAAATAAACCATGTTAATATCCTCTTTTTTAGAAAAAATTCGCCCCCTATAACAAAGTCTTACTAAATTATCATATTCATAAATATAAGTCAATCACTACGAGTAACCCAAAATTGCCGATAGAATTTAATTATACGGTTTTTCAGCTTAGTTTACCCTTTTTTAAATCTATTTTTTATTTATAAAAGAACGACTCATGGGAAAGCAAAGCTCCTCAGCTCATTAGAAGAATCTATTTTAATATACACATTACTTGCGAAGGTTTCTGTTAAAATAGCTTTTGTGGAGTTTAGCAGCTTAGCTTTTCAATAAATCGTTTTTTTAAAAGCAGAAAAGTGCTTAAATAACCACCACCAGATAAAGAAAATCAGAGCATCTGAATTCTATCGGCAATTTTTGGATTTAATATTTTACTTGACAGCTAAGCTTTTATACACTAATTTAGCATTATAAACAAGCATTCAGTTTTATCCTTTTTTTTAAGAAAGAAGGGACTTTTAGTCACGTAAAGCTGCTTATTGTATAAAACTTTGATATATTTGTATAATCATATTTATTATAAAAAATATAAGTTATATTTTAATAGCATGAAAAAAGAATTGTTTTTAGCCCTCTTATTTAAGTAGTTTTGCTATTACAAATTCACTGCTCAAAAATGGAGAATTGATGCTTTTGATAGTCAATTTATTGCAAAATTATTGAAAGTGATGTGATGATAGATACCTGTTTAAAAAGGAAACTTCAGTTTGAAATTGGGAAGCTTTTTGGTCATCAATTGCAAATATTAGCTCCGATGATACAATTAGAAAAACAAGGTAAAGGCCTAAAATTGCAGAGTATAAAATTGAGAGCCAGTACATCAGATTCTCATAGTGAAAATTGTGCAAAAGAAAAACAAAGAAAATGGAGTAGCCCTATAAATTATGAATCCATTTCAACTTACAAAAGAACAGAACCACGTATTACATTAATGAAT
Source organism: uncultured Acidobacteriota bacterium (assembly GCA_964645975.1). Lineage (GTDB taxonomy): Bacteria > Acidobacteriota > B3-B38 > Guanabaribacteriales > CAZYAF01 > CAZYAF01. Next base: position 39,097 of record CAZYAF010000001.1, on the reverse strand, counting down.
AAGATAATTCGAGAAGCTGTCAGACTTTTTGAATTTGAAACCGAAAATGGTCCTATTAAGCCTGATGGTTTTAGACTAATCAATCTTAAAAATTGGGCCAGATATCCTTGTAAGAATCTTATCTCCAACATGGGTGAATTTTCAAGTTATTGTGATGCTAATTGCACATTTTGTCTACAGAAGGGCTGCCCTATCAAGGCTCAGAAAAAAAAATTGACATTAAAGGAAGCGAGAACAAGGGCAAAGTATTATGTACCCTCAAAAAGATTAGGATTACCTGTTAACATACAAATTCCTGGTGAACCTTTTATGAACCGAAACATATTTAAGATTATAGAGATATGTCGTCGAGCCGAACCAGATAGAAGCATCAGCATTACTACTCATGGCAACTGGTTAAATAGAACAGCAATTCGTAAACTTGCTAAATTCAAACCTATTCTTTTAGTGATTTCTCTAAATAGTAGCAATATTCACGTTAGAAAACAGATAATGAAACTAAAGTCGGCCAATATCGGAATTGAAGCAATACCACAACTGAAAGAATATGGAATAAAATTTATAGGGAGCATGGTTGCTTGGCCATCAATTCCAGTTGATAATATTTTAGAAACAATGAAATTTTTAGATAAACACCATAGCTATTTTATCAGGGTTTGTCTTCCAGGATATACAAAATTCTATTCGCCCAAAAAGCTCTTTGAAACAGAGTCCCATTGGGGGGAAATTGTAAAAGAAGTTAGTGCCCTTAGAAAAATAATTCGGGCTCCAATTATGATGCAGCCAAATTTTTATTGGAATAAGAACATTATGGCAAAGATTGACGGTATCATTGTCAACTCGCCAGCCATGAGGGCAGGTTTAAGGTTTGGTGACGAAATTTTGAAAGTCGACGATAGGACTGTAATCACGAGAGATGACGCTTTACATGCTCTCTCTTCATCAAGAAAACAAAGCATAACGTTATACTTTAGGAGAAATGGTAAAGACCAAACTGTCACTTTAAATCGATCTGTCGTTAAAGATAACGACTTTTATCCTTGGAAACCAAAAGGCTACGATACAGCGGATGATAAATGGGGAATTTTTTTAGTACAAGATTTTAAACTACAATACATAAGATTAATAAGAGAAGAGTTAGAAAGAAATCCGGATGTCAAAAGAGTCATACTGTTCACGACTCCTTTAGTACAAGATCGTTTAATACAAGCTGCTACCATAATGGAAGAAGAGATGAAAAGAATTCAAAACTCTGCTGAAGTCAGAGTTACCATTGCAAAACAAAGATTCTGGGGAGGGAATATCATGATTGGAGATCTGCATGTTGTTTCAGACTATATTCATCATATCAATACAATAAAAAAGCTTGATTGGATACCAGATTTAGCTTTAATTCCATCTTCATTTTCCAATTCTCATGGTTTTGATTTATTAGGAAGATCCTACAAAGAAATATATCGTGAAACCTCAGTGCCAGTAAAACTTTTACCTGTACAATGTATTATGTGGTAATTTATTAATCGGAGTAAATATAATATGAATAATAAAATTATAGAAAACAAAGAAGATTATGTCTGGCGATTTTCATTGCATGATGAAACCGAGGCTCCCATGTATAAAGATCCGCTTATCGAGATTATACGTGTTTTTTTAGAAGATTTTTTGAGTTTTGGCTTTGTTGTTAAGGATGGTAAACCGATTGAAGTTGATGCATTCGGATTTAATGAGGATCCAAATAAGTTGTATAAAATTTTTAAAAACCTCGATGATTGATTTAAAGATCAGATAATATATTAAAGATGAGCGCTTTTTAACACAATCTACTGACAATATCAATTAGTTAAACACAATTAAAGAAAGGAGGTAATTAAATTAAAAAGAAAGAAAAGAGATAATTTTAAGAAGTATAGTTAAATTAAAGGTATTCCAATGGAATATTAATTAAATAAAAAAGGAGATAAGAAAATGAAAAGCAAAGAAAAAAAAGAAGGAGAAGGTAAAAGAAAAGAGACAAGGCGTAAGTTCATGAAAAATGCTTCAAAGGCAACAATTGCTGCAATTGGAGCTGCTGGAGCTGCTAAATTAGCCACAAGCAAAGAAAATGGTCAAGCTCAAATAAAAACCCAGGTTAGAAAACCAATTAGCAGATTAAATATCGCTCAAACAAAGAGAGTGACAAAATTAACTAAAAAACTTGATAGCAGGAGCGTCAGACAAGTAACTGGTGCAATTATGCCAATAATTACGGACATGATTAAAGAATCGGGTACTAGTTTGAGTCCATCTCAAATTGCTCAAATGAAAGAAAGATTTTCAAAAGAAGGATTTCTATCTATTAGTAGCAATATTACAGACATTGCTCAAGGGGCTAGTTATACTGTATCTGCACCTGGTTCTTTAACTTATGAGTCGTAATAATCGCAAAATTATTATGATCTTATTTATATTGTTGAAACTATACTAAATAATAAATTTCTGAGATTTTTTTGCTCCCTATTTAAATATGTACCAAGGGATTGGAATGATAGTCTGTCCGAAAACGAATTTAATAATAATTGCAGATTTTACTGCATAATTATATATTAAAATATATCTATAATCATGAAGTTAATCAGTCTTAATGTATTATTTTCAGAAAAATATAGCAATTTATTAGGTAATATTTTGCGTAATTTTGGTTAATGCAAATTCTTATAAATTCCAAATAATTTAACTGAAGTTTTAATAAAATGAGTAATTTATACTCCTTTGGCATTGAGATTGTGGCAGTAATAAAAACTCTTCGCTGTCCGGCTCAGTGTAGGCATTGTGCTTACAATTGTGGACCAAATGTATCGAATGAGATGCCAGACGATTTTGTTATGCATATAATCGATCAAGCTTCAAGAATTCCCACTGTTAACAAGATCGGTATTACTGGCGGAGAACCTTTCTATTCCATTAACTCATTATTTAAAATTTGTGAATACTCATATAATAAATATGGCTTAACAACAAGTGTCTCTACAAACTCTTTTTGGGCTAATTCTGAAGCAAATGCAAGGACAATACTTGCCCAAATGTATGAATTAGGACTGAGAAGTTTATTAATTAGTATTGATGATTTTCATTTAGAATATATATCCATCGATCGGATCAGAAATTGTATTAAAGCCGCATTAAAGTCAGGTATTTTTTGTACAATACAAACAATCACCGGATCCAAATCCCATAATCTTACATATTTCAAAGATTTATTAAATGATATATATGATCCTAATTTGATTAATTATGCTGAGAATCCAATAGACCCTTTTGGAAGAGCTGCGTTTTTGAATAAAACTGATTTCAGATACCTACCTAAATTTGGGACAAGGTGTTGCTCAATGATGAAAATATTGCTTGTGAACATACAAGGTGATGTGATTCCCTGCTGTGGAATGCCTAATTTTATAAAACCATTTACGATTGGTAATGTTAAAAATGAATCTTTATCCGATATGATTAAGCGAGCTAATGTTGATCCAATTCTGAATGCCATCGCTATTTATGGAGGTCCAACTTATTTTGTAAAGTTGTTAAAGAGTCGTGAAGGACTCAAACTTTCACCAGGTAATTATACCAGTTATTGTCATGCTTGCCACGAGATTCTAACAAATGAAGAACTTTATAAATGTATTAGAAGATATGTTGAAGAACAATGGCAAGATCTATTAGGTTTACGTGTTTTTAAATATTATAAGTGGAATGAATATATTGAGGAAAAACGCAAGAAAAAAAGATCGTTATTAGAAAAACAAAAAGAATCAAAAACAACATTCACGTATTAAAATAATTTTAATTTTTATATAAGCTTCCAAAAATCTTAAATCAGAAAAGGGATAAAGCTGGAGGGAAATAGGTTATTTTTGGATGGAGTTTTAATTTGAAAATAGGCATATTACTATATAAAATATTATATTCAATTAAAGCTTAAGACATAGCTGTTTATGGTATTAACCATTTTAGATATTTCTTCTTCATCTCCAATATAAAAATTCTTTCTATTTTTATCTCGTAAACCTTCAGGATTTATTCCCGTTGCCTTTGCCATCACAAAGAAAAGGACATATACTATAAATATGTCGTAAATAGAAATGACTTACAGCAGCTCTATGGCAAGGTGGATTATTCAAAAAAGCCTGAAAGTATCTACAAAAGCAAGGATGATGTGGTGCATTTATTTGAAAAGCTTATAGGAACTTTCCCATGCTTTCTTGATGGATCCCACCTCTTTTTAAACATCAAATGACCTACTGCGCTCAGAAACGATTTCATTCCATGGAATAATAGGTGATGTCCACGTTGGCATCACTTCTTTATAGACAGTCCGGCATAAACGGTCGAACTGCGCATAGCCATTGTCAAAGTAGCGGGCAACCAACTCAGTTAAAGTACCCTCGTGCAAGTTGCCTAAAGCAAAACGATAGTCCAAGGTTGGGATTTCGGGCAATACTATACCATCCTCTCTTATGATGAGTCTCTTGATCTCCTTAGCAACTCTGCGGTGGCAACCAGTGCCATTGCACACATATGCGGCACACGGATGTGCAAGCAGGAAATGCCGGGTGCGATAAAATAAGCCAAAGCGAAGTCCTTGCGAGCGAAAGGTATGTCCTAGGTCGGACAGTTGTAAGAACAGGTCACACAATTGTTCTTCCGAAAGCTTCTTATCGCGGATCTCGGAACCTCGACCCAGCTGCAATAGTGGCTGTACACTGATACGTTCCACTCCCATCCGCGTAGCCCATTCGGCTAGCCATGGCAGCGATGCCATATTGTCCTGGCAAATGGTGGTTACAATAGCCACTGGCACCCCAGCAGCCACCAGTTGTTGTATCCCGCAGCTGGCACGCTGGAATGCACCCTTGAACCCGCGGACCTTATCGTGGTACGCCTCCGGACCATCGATGCTAACCTGTACATTTGCTCCAGTGTCTTTAAGCAGCGCAGCCTCTGCACTACCGATCAACGTGCCATTAGTGGAAACGTACAGTTCTAAGCTCTGCTGCCTAGACACAAAGTCAAGAACTTCTGGTAGCCTAGGATACAGGAACGGCTCACCCCCGGTAAAAAAAACCCTGGCTATACCCAACGGCTCCACCTCACCTAGGCTACGGATGGCTAGCTCCAGGGGCAGATATGTATTGTGCCATGGTGCTGCGTCCAGGTAGCAGTGTTTACAAAGAAGATTGCACCGATTAAGCAGGTGAATCAGCAAAACTCCGGGCTGATGTGGCAGTGGTAACTGTATTGGATCATGGCCAACAGACATAATACTATTCCTCCTCCCAGGCGATAGATACCCGAATCACATGCATTCGTAGCAGGCTGGGTTCCCAACATGCTATTTTATGTTCACTTGCGCCTAATAGTTTAGGGATCCTCGATTGGCTAACCAGAGGTTTATTTTTTGAATCGTTTAAGCTCTTCACGCACAATGCGGCGAAGTCCCAATTCCGGCAAGGGTACAGTGTCGATGAAGGGGAGCGGCTTTGGCCATGGCCCAGTGAGAAACTCGTTATCCTCTCTTACGAAACCGATTTTAAAGCTGACCTCTTTACCTTTTACCATTTGCTCTACAATTTGGCCCTTAATATGCCCGGCTGCCAGCGTGGGAAAAGTGTTGACGAACTCACTTAACCGACCTTCCTCAACTACTCGCTTAAGCTCTTCAGGGTTGAAATCAACTTTTAGAGTAACCAGCGGTTTTCTTTCCTTGCTCATCTTTACCTCCCTTTTAATTGGTAATTATTGGCAAAAATTTTTCTTTTCATTAATACTTCCCATTTTTCTTATATAATTTTTTAATTAGATCTTTATCACCTAATTTTTATCAACAATTCATCTTAAAGCAGAGTATTTTAGTTTCACGAATTTGCTAAGAATTAGGCTAAATTAATTATTTGAATATTTTCTCCCTTTATATATAAACGACATTTTTAAGCATTACATTTTGAAATATTATTTAATAAAATTATTGACTAAAAAATAAAAGACAACTAAAAATACCTGAAAGATAATACATATGATTACCTTAATATATTTAAATGCATAAAATTTTTATTAGAAAATCATAGGAAATATAAATAATATACTAAATATATAAATTTATATTTACAATAAGAATATTGACTTTTATAATGCTTATATTGCTTTTTTTTATGCAAATATTGCTTTTTTTAAGAAATTATTTTATTTGAATCATTCTGTATTCTGATGGAGATTTGCCTGTTGTTTTTTTGAAGGATCTAAAAAAACTTGATGTATCTGAAAAACCAACTTGAAAACATATTTCTGTGATATTAAAAAAAGATACCTCTAATAACTCTTTTGCTTTCTCAATTCTTGTAGTATTAACATACTCAAATACAGTTTTGCCAGTTAAGATCTTGAATACTCTGCAAAAATAGCATTTGCTTAAATTGGCTTGTTCTGCAATTTCATCAAGATATAATTTTTTGGAATAGTTGTCTTCAATATAATTGAACACATTTTTCAAGAAGGTAGGCCAATATTCTTCATTGATGGTCTTTATTGATCTGTATCTATGCATTGATGAAATTAACTCCCTATAAACTTTGATAAATCATAGAGGCTTTTTATTATCTATCTAATTTTTTTAATTACTTATCGAATGCTTGAGCCTTATACATGAATTCGATAATGATTTCTGTTTGTAAATCTTAAATCATCTTGTATTTTCTTCACCTATATGGAAACTATACAAACCATTTTCCAAAAGATAGAGGTTTGTTAAAATATCGATAGTTTCTTTATCGCTTATAAAAAATTATTATTTTCCCGCTTATAATATATATAAACGACATTTTTGAGCTTTACAACATTACACATAGAATAAAAAATTTTTTGAATGTATATCTGGATAAAAGGAAAGTACGCAAACCATCCCTCTAAAGAAAGAGGTTTTTTGCTTGACCATAGTTGATTTCTCTATCGCCTGAATAATTCTTATTTTCCCGCTTATAATATATATAAACGACATTTTTAGGCATTACATTACAAATAAAATAAAAAAATTTTATTTTTATATCAGCGTTCAGCAATATTAATTAGAAAGGAAGTAAAGCTGGAGAATATTAGTTTAAGTTTGGAAAGTTTAATACATAGTTGTTTATGAATTCCACCATTTTTGATATTTCTTCTATATCATCTGTAAAGAAACTTCTTCTATCTTTATCTCTAAATTCTCTTGGACTCATTCCAACAGCTCTCGCCATCAAAAGAGAGGGACGTGTACTACAAATATGTCGTAAGCAGAATAAGTGCAAAGGAGTTCTACGGAAGGGTGGTTTATCCGAGAAAGCCTGAAAGTATCTACAAAAGCAAGGATGATGTGGAATAATTATTCTGAAATTGCAAAAAATTGATAGACACCGCTATAGAAATAGGATGATGGAGCATTTAAAAGATAATCTAACGGCATGAAATAATTTAAATTTAACGCCCTTCTGTTTTTTTTGGTATATCTATAAAAAGCGTATTTTATAAGAGGACTAAAAGAACTGTATCGGTGTAACTGAAACTAATGAATTTTTTAAAGTCCAAGCAGGTTTTTTATGTTGAGTCCCAAAATTAGGTCCTTTTCATCTTGATTGATGGGTAGCCTGTTTACCCTTTCTATATTTTTTTTAAGGTTATTTTTACCATATGGAGTATCAGAACCGAAGATTATTTTTTCGGCACCGAATTTTTTGATGGCTATCATTACTCTTTTATCTGAAGTTACCTGGTAAGTAGATATATCAAAATATATATTATCAAAAATAAGTTCTTCTTTTATAAAAAATTCAAGTCCGAAAAGATGACCTATAATTAATACTAAATCTTTGTGATTTTTTTTGTATTCAATAAGTCTAATTACTTCCTTATCCGATCCCAGATGGATGAAAACAGGCAATCCTTTTTTTTCCGCCCAATCTGCAATATTTATGAAGTAATTAGATTCAATGGAAAAGTGTTCCCAGCATTGATGTAGCTTTAATCCTTTAAACTTTAGGCTCTTATATTTGTCTTCAAGAGTCTGGTGAATATCTGATATTTCCTTTGTAATCCAAAAAAATTGAATCACTCGCTGGGGAATTTTCCTGGCTAATTCGAATACATAATCATTACCCTTTTGAATGTTTTTTACAGCTCCTGTTAATCTTATTACTATTTTGGTTAAAACATTAAAAAGCTTTATCACATTTTTTTGCGGAAATCTTCTTGCCAGATCCGGTAAAGCATAGGTTTTTTTACTGTTTAATTCTCCGGGAACTAATATTACTTTATCCGTATTATTTTCATCCAATTTTTTAATTATCGTTTCCGGAGTCAAATAATCTCCGCAGGCATGGGCGTGTCCGTCGATAATCATAATTATCCCCTATGAACTTAATGAAAAAAATTATGTTTTGCTATTATTGCAATTAAAATTATAGGAATTTACTTTTGGGATTCGCCACAAATCCTTCAGCATCTTCAACGATTTCCACTTGCGGATATCCTGAAATGATTATATTACGGTCAAAACTATAAAGTCAATAAATCTCTTCGACTGTCAACAGGAGCCTGTGCAGGACAAATTAAGAGGAGGCGGGCGTTTGGCCGCGAAGGTGCATTGAAGCGATGGAAAATGTCGCATAATGCTAATAATTAATGCCCTCTGCTGGATTGAATAATCGCTGTAAATAAATATTTAGATATGAAAGCTTTAACTTAGAGAATGTATGTTGGAGATAAATTTATAGAAAATTGAGGACACATCTGAAATTAGATTAAATTTTTAAGATGTAATTATTTATGGCTTCCACCATTTTTGATATTTCTTCTGCATCGCCTGTAAGAAAATTCCTTCTATTTCTACCCCTGAATTCTTTTAGGCTCATTCCCCCAACTCTCGCCATCAAAAGAGAGGGACGTGTATTATAAATATGTCATAAATAGAAATGACTTACAGCAGCTCTATGGCAGGGTGGTTTATCCAAAAAGGCCTGAAAGCATCTACAAAATAAAGGATGATGTGAAAAATTTGTTCTGAAACTATCTCATCAGAAAGAAGCTTAACCATTACGCGACATTCAAGCTTATTAGAGGTATCCGCGAAAACAATCATGTTTAACCTGAAAGGATTTTCTTAACAGCTCAAGATATAAGCAACATTTTTTACTTTTATAACGTCTTTAATAGAGAAAAGCTCTCATTTAAATTATATATTGTGGAGGTTCATATGAAACATTACAAACGATGTGTCATTTTTCTTATACCTTTTTTCTTATTTCCATTGCTCTACAATAACCAGCAGGAAATTAATAAATCTGAATTAAAAGAAGTTATTGATGAAATCTGCCAGTTGCTAAGAGATTACTACGTATTTCCGGAAATTGCTGAAAAAATCTGCGATACCCTGCAACTCAGAATGAAATCCAGGGCTTACAATGTGGAGAACTACGATAAACTATCTGACTTACTTACAGTAGATCTGCAAAGTGTAAACAATGACCAGCATTTAAAAGCATGGAGTTTAAGGCCTTCGCCCACTCAAAAGTCTTCGGACGAAAAAGATCTGATTTCACTACACCTGAATATTATCCTTCAAAACAAGCGGCAAAACTTCAACTTTACCCGGGTAGAAATACTTGAAGGCAATGTCGGTTATATTGAACTGGTAAAATTCAAACCGGTCCCTGACCCCACAACTGAGAGAATATTAAATGGGGCTATGGATTTTCTTTCGAACTGCGATGCACTGATAATTGACTTAAGAAGAAACAATGGCGGGAATTCGAAAATGATGGAAATGTTTTCCAGTTACTTTTTTAATGAACCTGTGCAGTTAACAGGACATTTTTATAGAGAATCAGGCGCTGTGCAGGAATCCTGGACCCTGAAGGATTTTGATAACAAAAATTTTGCAGACATTCCCTTGTTTATTATTGTTGGTTCAGAAACAATATCAGCTCCGGAACAATTTGCTTATGATATGCAAGTGTTAAAAAGAGCCACGATAATCGGAGAAAAAACTGCTGGAGCAGCTAATCCAGGAAGATTCTTCAGAATTAAAGAACGTATTCTGTTATTAGTCGCAACCGGATATGCGGTTAATCCTATAACCGAAACAAATTGGGAAGGATAGGGAATAACACCTGATGTTACTGTCTCTGCTGAAAAGGCTCTCGATAAAGCTCTGGAGCTGGCACAAAAATCTGCTGAAGAACTCCGAAACGAGAAACAAAAAAAGGTTGATGATTTAATAGTATTATTAAAAGAACAAATGGAAGCTGTTGAAATTACCATCAAAACCGATCCGGTACGGGCAGAGAAGATGTTGGATAAATCCCTCAAGCATTTTTTTGAGCTTGAATACATGAATAAATATTTGCTGCTCGATTGGATAGACGATTACCTTAAGAAAGACAATGCTTCAATGGGAATTCTTATCTGTAAACAGGGTATTAAACACTATCCGGAAGACATACGTTTTTATCGAATGCTGGGAGATATTTACTTAAATATGGGTGACAATTCAAATGCACTAAAATGCTATGGAAAACTACTTGAATTAAGTCCAAGTGACAGAAGGATACTTGAGAAAGTAAAATTAATTACTGAAAAAATTGAGTTAAATTAGCATTTTGGTTGAAATGAACAACTAATGAATTTTTCAGGTTATTAAACCATATATGCTGGTTTTAAAATCAGCACAATTCATTAACCACTACCTTTAAAAAATGAAGATAAAAGGCAGAAAATTACTTATAGAGATGATAATCGAAAATATAAAAAGTAATTATGGGCTGACGATATATAAATAAAATGATGGAGCATTTAAAAGATGATTTAATGGCGTTAAATTATTAAATTATGCGTACTTACTTTTTATTATTTTTTTGGTCAAATTTATTAAAGATTTCTCTTCTCATGAAGAAACCTTTATTACATACCCAAAATTGCTGATAGGATTTAGATGCACTGATTTTGTTCATTTGCATATGGTTTTTATAATCTTTTTTCTGTTTTAAGTTTCTCTCAGCAAAACTCACAGCAGCTGATTCTGCCAGCGGATAACAACCATGCGGAAAGCCCTATCAGTTGCATTCATGCAATGCACCATCTCCATAGCTCATGATCTTTTTCTTCCTCCTCTCTATCCTTATATAAAAAGGGATGATACTCCTTAAAACCCTTGCAAGTCATCTGAGCCTCCTGCTTCTCCGTTTCGATAAGCGTGTGATTCACCTATTGAGTATATTTCTACCGCTCATCCCTGAGCAGGCACTGCCTCACTAGCCATAGGTTGATGAGCTTCTGAACCTTAAGCCCCACCACTGCTACCCTCTTCACCTCATCATCCAAAGTGGAAGAAGAGCTCATTCATTTAAACCCTATCAGGTAGTGAATAAAAAATGCTATAATGAATGAGAAAAATACATTAAAAAGAATATTAACATGCGGCGACGAAATTTTGGGCAATTTGCCACAAAGCGCAGAAGAGAAACAGCTTAAGTTTATTTTTATCTACTTTTACACAAGCTTTTCCACAAATTCTGTTAATAATTTCTTCATAGAAGAATATATACATTTTTGCCTTGACTTTAGCTAACTGCTTCATTAGAATGGAGTTTGCGATTTTAGCCTATGCTCCATTATGAGAAAAAGTGCACTTTTTTCAATGGAGCTGTGCGAGGTTAATTGTCAAGAGAAATTTCATAAATAACATAGGAGGCATAAATGGCTGATAAAGTATTTAAGCCTTATGTCCCAGAGAAAACCACCCTGAGAGAATTTACTTTTAAAGCTATTTTTCTGGGTGCCATTATGTCAATAATATTGGGAGCGGCTAATGCGTATGTTGGACTCAGAGTTGGTATGACTGTGGCTGCAACATTTCCAGCAGCAGTTATTGCTATGGCTGTATTACGTGTCTTCAAAGGCTCTATTTTAGAGGAGAATATCTGTCGAACTACAGCTGCAGTAGGAGAAGCGCTTGTAGCTGGAGCTATATTCACTATTCCAGCTTTCCTCATTTTCCCTATGCCCGTCATTTGGAAAGAAGTTAAGTATTTTGAAAGTACGGCTCTCATGCTCATTGGTGGTGTACTTGGGGTTCTTTTTGTTATTTTCTTAAGACGGATTTTAATCGAAGATACTGAATTACCTTTCCCAGAAAGTGTGGCTGTAGGTGAAATTGTTAAATCGGGACAAAAAGGTGGAACAGGAGCGAAATATGTATTCAGTGCATTGGGTTTAGCAGCACTTCTCCAGCTCTTCAAAAGTGATCAAGGTATTCAAATAGCCAGAGAATATTTTGATGCTTTTGTTGGCTTTGCTAAATCAAAGATTCAACTGCTTAATCCTTCAGATGGATCAGCCGTGGGGAGTGCAGGGGAATATACCGGAGGTATTTACTTACGTTCTCCAGCCGCTTCACCTGTGCTTATGGGCGTAGGATATATTATTGGACCTCGACTCTCTGCACTTGTTTTCTCCGGAGGCGTTCTGGCCTGGTGGCTCATGGTACCTTTAGCGTTATTTTTAAACCGGGGATTGGAAGGTATGACAGGAACTACGGATTGGGTCACCTTAAGCAGGGCAGTATGGTTTTCTCAGGTTAGGCCAATTGCAGTTGGTGCAATGATAGTGGGCGCTTTTTACACCCTGTTTAAAATGAGAAAGTCCCTTACAACAGGAATAGGCAGAGCTTTTAAAGATATGAGGAAGGTCAAATTAGGAGAAGAAGAGACCCCTCGCTTAGAGAAAGACCTTTCGTTCAAAGGGGTCATAACTACTATCATCATCTTAGTTATCCCGATATTTTTCATTTACTGGTATTTCTCTCAGAACATCGGAGGTGCTATATTAGCGGCTATCGTGATGACTATCGCTGGTTTCCTCTTTGCTGCTGTAGCAGGCTATTTGGTGGGTACTATTGGTTCTTCTAACAATCCTATTTCTGGTTTAACTCTATCTACATTAATAATCGCTGCTCTTCTCATGGCCGTGATAGGACTAAAGGGATCCTTTGGAATAGCGGCGGTAATTGGAGTGGCAGCAGTAGTCTGTTGTGCCTGCGGTGTTGCCGGTGATATCATGCAAGATCTCAAGGTAGGGCATATTCTGGGAGGAACTCCCTGGAAAATGGAAGTTGCATGTATAATTGGTGTTATTGCCGCAGCTTTAGTTATGGTAATACCTCTAAACATTCTCCATCAGGGAACTCCGGGTGGTATCGGTGGTGAAGGACTACCAGCTCCCCAGGCAGGTCTTATGAAGATGCTTGCTGTGGGAATAATTGAGCGAGAGATGGCCTGGCCACTCGTTCTCGTGGGTATGATGCTCTCTTTGGGTTTAATCCTTATTAAATCTCCTTCTCCTATGATTATTGCAGTTGGTATGTATCTACCCTTTGAGACCACGGCTGCTATATTTGTTGGTGGAATTATCAAATATATAGCAGATAAGATAATCGAGGCGAAAAAGGTACCCAAAGAAAGCAAGGAGAGGGCGGACAATACCGGCATACTCCTGGCGTCAGGATTTATTGCTGGCGAAGCAATTATGGGAATTTTGCTTGCTGCATTAGTGGTCTTTAAAATTGATTTACCAGTTATTAGCGAAAATCCCTGGCTTGGACTTCTCATCTTTGCATTGGTAGCTTTCATTCTTATATATTTCCCACTGAAGGCACTGAAAGGTGAAAAACAATAGAAATCAGCTTGATCTCATACCTCACAGACTCCGTGAATGGGAGAAAGGCGAAAATAGCAAAATAGTCCTATTAGTTCCTAAGTTGAGGGGAAAAAGGCTAGGAAAATGGCTTTTATCAAAATTAAAGCGCCCATATTATAAGGTAAGATTGGACGATTTTGGCAGCTTCATTTGGGAACAATGTGATGGGACAAAAACAGTGCGGGAAATAGCCTTGAGTTTGAAAGATAAGTTTGGACAAAATGTAGAGCCAGTTTTTGATCGAGCATGCCTCTTTCTTGATAAATTAGAAACAGGGCGTTTTATCTCCTATCAAAACCTCTAATTTACCTATAATGAAAGCCGAGGAGATTGAATTCTCCTCGGCTTTTTTTATTTATAATTTAATCTATTATGCTAAAACTCGTTTCTTTACTTTAGACATTTTTAAAATTCTTTAATGCGGGCATCGGCTGGTCAGGAAATTCTCCCAACCAGCCGATTTCATCGTAGGAGGGATAAGATTAACTTAGCCACTTTTGATTTTATTATAATCTTTATTTTAATATAGACTGTAATCGATATTACAATTTAACAAAAATTTAGTAAAAATTTAGTAAAAATTATGTTAAAAATGATTGAAAATATGTAAGTTTTTTCTCTATTCAAAACCTCGCTCTTTTGCTGCATATTTTTTTAGATGTTCAGCCATTAATTTTATCAGCTCTGCTCCATACGGACCCCAGCAATGAGGCTCACGATCCCCATACTCAACAGTTCCTGCATAATATGGATTTGTGTGATTCTGTAAAAAATCCTCTAAAAGATAAACAGCGTTATTAAGATAAAAGGTATCCATATCGCCGGTATAAATATGCAATTTACCCACTAATTGTGGTCCAATAGTCGGCCAATTCTTTTCCAGATAATAGCGTAAATCAAAATGCTCTTTCCAGTAGTTTACCACTTCAGGATCTATTTCGCCTGTCAATGGATCAAATAAAGGCTTGGGATATCCATCATCTGCTACAGGTCCATAAGTAGCCTCAAAAATATCAATTTGTCCTCCGGAACGATTCTTTGTGCCTCTCACTAACTCATAGCGATTTCTTTGAGCACTTGTTAGAGTTACCATACCATAAATATCTCTATCACTCGCAGTCGGAATTTGTAACCAGCCAAGCTCTTTATAGAAAGCGTTTTTATCTTCGTATATATTAATCATCTGAAAGTAGCGAAAATCAACGGGATCAGGACAGAGAGACCAGCAGCCTCCAAAAAAATCAGGATGGAAAATCTGTAGAGCCAATGCTTCCCAGCCACCAGTAGAACCGCCGGTAAGGAGCCTGGCATACGGTTTCGGTATGGGTCGAAAATGCTTTTCTATATAAGGAATAAGCTCTTTGATTATGGCATCTCCATAGGGCCCATTGTTCTCTGAATTGACTGCATACGAATCATCATAATAAGGAGTTGGATGCTGAAAAGTAATTATTAGCATTGGCGGTATAGTACCAGACACCCACTCTTTATAAAATTCATATCCTAACCTTGCCCATCTATTATTCTCCTTTGGCTCCTCCATGGTAAAACCCATCGGTGCGCTTAACGAAAAATGCCCCTGAAGATAAATGGTAGGGTAATATTTATCAGGATTTTCATGATAGCCTTTCGGAAGTAGAATAGTAGCCCCAAGATACATGGGGCGTCCCCAGAATTCACTAATCAGTTTACTCTTTATTTTTATTCTCTTAATCCATTCTGTATCTGGCGGAATTTTTATCGGAGGTATTACCTTATCCGCAATAAGTTTTACCGTTCCTCCTTGTTTTGGATCGAAATGAATCTGCTTGACCTCACTATATAAATTGCCTGGCGAAACGTTAAAACGCTGACCTTCCCATTGATCCATGTGCAGCCATACTGTATGACCATCGGCCCGATGAAATTGAGTGTAAATGTTAATAAAACCTTGAACATAATAATCACCTGCGGGTATCTGATTCAAACTATCCACCGGATATCCCAATACTTTCTCGTTAATCACAGCAGCTTCTCCTGGTTTTAAAACTTCCACATCTGATCCAAAAAAAGGAGCACCATGAGTATACATTTGCAGCCGCGGCTCTCTGCTGTTATCTCGAGTTAGAATAACGTAAACCCTACCGGTTATCGCTTCTTTATACACAGATTGAGGGAACGAAATTTCAAAGCGAATATTTGAAGACGATTTATTCTTTGAAAATCCAAAAAGTAAGTTCAATAATAATAAGCAAATTATTGTGCTGATCCCTATAAATGAATGTTTTCTTAATCTTAATTTTTTTTGCATATTGTCCTCCTCTCTTTAAGCCTAATAAAATGTTCATCAATATGATGTAATTTCCTTAGATGTTGCATATTTCAGGCAGTTAATATGAACTCAAGTATGCCATTTATTATTAAGAGCTTATTTTAAAGCAAAAAGGTTGATTAAATAAACATATATTTCTGAAAAATCAAAAAATAATGCAATGAACTAGAAGTTGTGTCCAGAATTTTCTGTAAATTTATCTCCAACATACTTCTTCTTTATGCAAGCAATTCGTAGAATTGCTTGGCTTTTCGGCTTGTGAAAGAGCTGACATATTCAGATATCGATTCCCAGCCAGCCATTCTTCATGCTGCTCCAGCAGCAATGCTCCTATCAGCCGTAGGCAGGACTCCTGGTTGGGGAAAATGCTCACCACTCGTGTTCTTCTTTTGATCTCCCGGTTAAGCCGCTCCAGGCAGTTAGTAGTCCTCAACTTCTTACGATGGTTCTCCGCAACATTGAGAACAGCAAGCACATACTCCAACTCTTCTTCCAGCTTCTCTATAAGCTTTGGATAGCTTTTTGCCCAAATGCAAAAGAAAGAAAAAGTGCTTAATGTGGGGATTGAGAGCGATTTGAATCTAACTAATCCCTAGACCAGCGGATTTGCCGTTGACGGCAAGATATTATGGAATATTTGCGAACCTTTAGTAGCTCTGGAAGAAAGGAGCACAAAAAATAAAGCCTTATTTAGCAGCATCCTGGGAAGCGAGCAATAATAATCGTACCTAGTTAATTAAATTAAGACAAGGAGTAAAATTTCATAACGGCAATACATTAAAAGCTGATGATGTTGTCGCTTCAACCAACTTATTTCAGAAGTTTAATGCAAAAGTGGAAAAAGTAGATAATTTAACAGTTCGCTTTATTTTGCCTTAGCCTAACAGTGGATTTATTTATAAGCTTGCCTTGATTAAATGCGCTATTGCTCCGGCAGACAATGTAGACCTATTTAGAAAACTCCAAAAGGAAGGAGATGTGGAAGAATTTGTTCCTATTGGCAGTGGCCCTTTTAAATTCTCCCGATGGGATAGAGGAAATGAGATAATTCTCGAATCCTTTTCTGATTATTGGCAAGGTTCTCCCTGGCTGGAAAAGCTGGTCTACAGAAGTATTCCGGACAATAAAGAACGTATTTCTGCCTTAGAAAAAGGTGAGATCGATCTGATAGATATTCTTTTCCCTGAAGACTTGGTACGTATAAGAAGAAATTCACATTTAGAAATAAAAAGTACTTTTGGAATGAATATCTGCTATGTTGCTATAAACACCACAAGTCAGCCTTTAAACAATGTGAAAATTCGTCAAGCACTTAATCTGGCCATAGATAAAATGCAATTAACGCAAAAGTTTTTCTATGGAGGCTATGGAACCCCTACCAGCAGGATTTTGTCACCTGCTTTCTGGAGTTTTAGTGTTCTACCCAATGCTGGGAGCTATAATACATCAAAAGTTAAAGAGTTACTTACAGAAGCTGGCTTTGATAAAGATAAAACTCTATTATTTGTAATCCCTCCTATTCCTCGCCCTTATGTACTAGACCCAAGAGGATTGTCGGAGGATATTAAAAAGCAATTAGCTCTGATAGAGGTGAAGGTACAAATAGTGCAGCCGGTAGATTGGGATGAATTTGGTTCTATTTTGTCAGAAGGAACTTTCGATCTTGCTTTATCAGGTTGGATTGATATGAGCGGAGATCCAGATTATACCTTAAGCTTTTTGCTGAGCGGTGAAGAATCTAATCCATACAATTTAGCACGATGGCATAGCAAGCTTTTCGATGAGAAGCTACAAAAAGCACGAGAACTTCCTCTGAGCAATGTAAGTGGTAGAATACAATTATACAATGAGGCGCAAAAAATCTTTCAGCAGGAAGCTCCCTGGATACCTCTTACGCACACGAAAATATTTATTATTCATCATCAAAAGGTAAAAGGTTTAATTTTTTATCCAAGCAGTATAATCTCCTATCATAAGGTAAGGTTCTAAGGTAAATCAATTAATATACACAATAAAAGAACTTCATAAAAAGTCACAAACTCTATTGGTTATACACATTCCTAAAATTTAGCATAGCTAACTACCCTGAAAACCTCAAATGAATATCTTATTTATACTGCGAGAATCATCTGCAAAAAGCTTTCTCATTGTATCCCAAGCTAATTTAATTTATAATGATATTTAAGATATAGGATTTAGACTAGTGTTATAATTTATTATGGAAAGTCCACTAACTAAAATATTTACTGATAATAAGCTTAAAGAACGCATTAAAAATAAATTGCCTCACCTATTCAACATAGCAGAGCTTGAAAGCTCTCGAGCAGGTAAAATTGGTATGGAAGTTGGTTCGGCTCGGGAAAAGATATTAATTGCTCTATTGATATATAAATTCGGTAAAGAAAATTTAGAAACTGAAATACCTAGAACAATGTCAGAAATAGATGTATTACTCTACGGAAAACCAATTTCTATAAAAACAATTACTGGCTATAGTGGTGTAAAGGTTATTTGGACAGTTGACGCTCAAAAAGCGTTAGAATTTTATAATAATTATCAGCCAAAATGTGAAATGCTTCTTGCTTTGCTAAAATGGGACCTAAAGGAAGATGATATTGAAAAGAGCATTCACCCCAGTGGACTTTTTTATATACCATTGGAAGTGCAGAAAGAAACGTTAGCTTAAATTGGCAAAGAGAAATATCTAAAGCTTCCCAAAATAGGAACTAATCCCAGAGGAGTTGAAATAAGTGCATTAGCTCTTAGAAATTTATTAAAACATGAAAAAACAAAATGTATTGAAATAATCTGGAGACACTCGCAAATAAAATATGATCCATATAAACGATGGGTGGATTATTGGAAGGAGTAATTTTTTACATAAAATGACTACTAATACAAAAAATAGAAAAAAGAAAAAAGTTGGGACTTCTACAAGTTCTTTTGGATCTCCAGGCAGAATTGGCCACGATTCCACTAAATTCTATAATAGCAAACTTTATGAAGGGAAACAAATAAAAAAACCAAGCAAATATATAGAAAATAAAATTGATATAACCATCTTAAATAAAATATTTTTTAAAAGCAGCGAAACAATGGAGGAAATACCTGATTATAGTGTTCATCTTATGGTAACTTCACCACCATATAATGTTACTAAGGAATATGACAAAAATTTATCTTTAGAAGAATATAGACATCTATTAAAAAAGGTTTTTACTGAAGTACATAAAAAGCTTGTAACTGGTGGTAGAGCTTGTATAAATATAGCAAATCTTGGAAGGAAACCTTACATTCCACTTCATAGTTATATTATTAATGATATGCTGGATATTGGATATTTAATGAGAGGAGAAATAATTTGGAATAAAGCTTCAAGCGCAAGCCCTTCTACTGCTTGGGGAACTTGGCTCTCTGCTGCTAATCCCATATTAAGAGATATACATGAATATATTTTGGTATTTTCAAAAATAGCTTTTGATAGAAAAAAATTACCAAATAAAAAAAGTACTATTAAAAGAGATGAGTTTCTAAAACTCACAAAAAGCATTTGGACTTTCCCCGCAGAATCTGCTAAAAAGGTCGGTCACCCGGCTCCTTACCCAATTGAACTCCCATACAGATTAATCCAGCTTTACACCTTTAAAGACGAAATAGTCTTAGATCCTTTCTGCGGAAGTGGATCAAGCTGCATCGCTGCTTTAAAAACACATAGAAATTATATAGGATACGAAATTAATAAAGAATATGCAGATTTAGCTGAAGAACGAATAAAACTGTTTACTCAGCAGCTTTCAATCCCGCTTTTTTAAACAGTTTAAACTAAACAGATGTGCTAATAATGACTACAATAAATACATCACAATGAGATATTTGATATTACATAATTATCTTTTAAAAAACAATTGCTAATATTATATTATTGGTTTTTAATGAATAACAGTTTAATAAGGCAAAAAAGATGTTAAAAAAGAAAAAATATGTTCTATTGATTATTTTTATCTTTGCTTTCTATGCTTGGTATATTTTCAGTCAGGAAGTTAAGAAATCAGTCATAGCAGGTAGCTGGTATTCAGATGATAAAGTCGAACTGGAGAAAATGATAAACAAAATTTATGCGCAAGCGCCAACATTAGACTTTTATGGCGAGGTTCTTGGACTGATAGTACCTCATGCTGGATATCAATATTCGGGAGCAGCAGCAGTCAGCGCCTATTCCACTCTTGACAATCAAGATATACACAGAATAATTATACTCGGACCCAGCCATCACATCCATTTTAAAGGAGCTTCAATTTTAAAGGTAAAGTATTATGAAACACCCCTCGGAAAAGTAGAGCTCGATCAAGCAGCTTGTGAAGCCCTATTGCAGACAAAAGAGTTTGCTTCTAAAAAGGCTGCTCATATTCAGGAACATTCAGTGGAAATTCAATTGCCACTGCTTCAGCACATGCTAAAAGATTTCAAAATAATACCTATTGTTGTGGGTGAGCTTGATAAATCTGATTATGAGAAGATTGCCGATAATCTTCGATCATATATGGACGATCATACTATCATCATCGCAAGCTCCGATTTTACTCATTTTGGTCATCGCTTTGGCTACATGCCTTTTAAAGACAATTTTAAGGAAAACGTACAAAAACTCGATTTTGGCGCCTTAGATAAAATATTACATTTAGACTCCGATGGCTTCTTACAATATATAGACCAAACAAAAGCAACTATCTGCGGAAGCAGGGCTATCGCACTTTTGCTTAAAATCCTGGGCAAAGATTGTTATACCCAGCTCATCAATTATTACACCTCTGGAGATTTAATGGGAAACTATGAAGATTCAGTAAGCTATGCATCCGTCTGTTTCACAAAGAAAAGAGAAGAGCTTCATCAAAAAGAAAAGAATGTTCTGCTAAAATTAGCACGAGATACATTGGTAAGCTATCTCAATGAGCAAAAACTTCCTGAGATAAATCTGAATAAGTATAACATAAATCCAAGACTTATACAGAATCAAGGTGTTTTCGTTACTCTTCACAAAAAAGGACAACTGAGAGGATGCATAGGATATATAAAGGGACAGGCTCCTATTTATCAAGCAGTAGTTAGAAATACAATCAATGCGGCTACTCGGGACCCCCGGTTTTATCCCATGAATGCCACGGAGATAAAAGATGCAACCATTGAAATATCGATAATGTCCCCTCTCAAAAAAATAAGTAGCTTAGATGAAATAAAAGTAGGAACCCATGGATTATATCTAATAAAAGGCGAAAATTCCGGAATTCTCTTACCCCAGGTGCCTGGACAGTACGGCTGGGATAAGAAAACATTTTTAGAGCAGGTTTCACAGAAAGCCAGTCTTGCGAAAAATGCTTATAAAGAAGGTGCTGACATCTATATATTCTCCGCCCAAATATTTGGTGAAAAGGAACATAAAAAAGAATAATGAACAGAAGAGGATTTATTAAAAAATTACTAAGCGGAATCTTTTTAGCTAAAACTTTCCCTTTATTGGGGAAAGAAGAAAAGGGATCTCATTTCCTTACCAGGCACTTTAGTGCATCCAATAACTGGAAAGAACAAAGTCATATCGGACGTGTAGTAATAGCAAGAGACAATAACATCCCATTTCTTGAGACAGATGCCCGAAGCAAGAGAGTAAAAGAAATGATACTCGAAGGAGTAAAAGAGCTGGTCAGAGCTCCTTCTACTCCCGCAGCCTGGAAAAGCCTATTTGGCCCCGCCGATTCTGTAGGCATAAAACTGAGCTGCCTGGCCGGTAGGCAACTATCACCACATCCCGAAGTGGTTGAAGGCATTGTGGCTGGTTTGCGACTGGCCGGAGTGAAAGACGAAAACATATTGATCTGGGAGAGGACTAATCGAGAGCTGGTAGGTGCCGGATTCACTTTAAACACGAGCAAAAAAGGTGTTAAATGCTTTGGCAGCGATGCTCTTGAACTTCCCTATGACGCTACCCTGCAGTTTGCCGGCTCAGTTGGAAGCTGCTTCAGCACTATCCTCTCTACCTATTGTACCGCCCTCATCAATGTCTCCGTGCTTAAGGATCATGATCTGGCAGGGGTAACTCTGGCAATGAAAAATTTATTTGGTGTTATCCACAATCCCAATCGCTATCACGATAATAACTGTGACCCCTATATAGCGGAATTGAGCACCCATCCTTATATAAAAGATAAACAGAGATTGGTAATTTGCGATGGATTATTAGCTCAATGCCATGGAGGTCCATCTTATAAGCAGCAATGGGCATGGGATTTCTCTGGTCTCATTATTAGCCAGGACGCAGTAGCTGCCGATGCAATTGGAGCAGATATAATAGAAAAAAAGAGAAAAGAGATGGGCTTGAAACCACTTAAGGATGAAGGCAGAGCACCCAAATATATCGCTACTGCGGCACGGCTTGGATTGGGAGAAAACCAATTAGACAAAATAAAACTTATTAAAATCTGAGTGTTATAATATTATGTCAAAAGAACAAAGCAGACGGTGTTTTTTTACAGAATCTTTAGGAGGAATTTGCGGTTTGGGATTATATTCCCTTATTCCCTCGCTAAAAGAAGCACATCCCAACAATAAGCAAGAACAAAAAATTAATGAAGATGTTTACGTAAAAGAAGCTCGATACTATAAAAAGCTAAAGGAGCTTAAAGTAGAGTGCCAGCTCTGCCCTAAAGAGTGCTCAGTTGCAGATTTAGAACGTGGCTACTGTGGTTGTCGTGAGAATCGCGGAGGAACATACTATACTCTTGTCTACTCCCGCCCCTGTGCCCTTCATGTGGATCCTATTGAGAAAAAGCCGCTCTTTCATTATTTACCGGGAACAAAAGCATTTTCTCTGGCCACTGTTGGCTGCAATATGGAATGCAAATTCTGTCAGAACTGGAACATATCCCAGTTCAGACCAGAGCAGGTTAAAGCCTATTATGTTCCTCCCCAAAAAGTGGTTGAACTCAGCAAAAAATACGAGTGCCCGACTATTGCCTACACCTATTCAGAGCCGGTGGTATTTTATGAATATATGTATGATATAGCTGCACTGGCAAAAAGCAAAAAGATCGGTAGTGTCATCATCTCTAATGGATACATCCAGCCGGAGCCTTTAAAAGCACTCTGCCAGCAGCTCACCGGAGTAAAAATAGACCTCAAAGCATTTACGGAAAAATTCTATAAAGAATATTGCAGCGGAGAACTCAAGCCGGTATTAGATACCTTAGTCCTCCTTAAGAAAATCGGTATCTGGTTCGAGATTGTAGTGCTTCTCATACCAAACCTAAACGATGAGCCATCTGAAATCGATCAGATGACCAAATGGATAAAAACCGAATTGGGCCCTGATGTGCCAGTTCATTTCACCCGATATTATCCTACTTACAAAATAACTAATATACCACCTACACCAGTAAAAACTCTGGAGAGAGCGCAGGAGATCGCCAAGAAAAATGGACTTCATTATGCATACGTGGGAAATGTTCCCGGACATCCAGGAGAGCATACATATTGTCCCAAATGTGGCAAAAAGGTAATTGAGCGAACCGGTTTTAAGATTTTACAAAATAATATTAACCAGGGACGTTGTACTTTCTGTAAAGAAGAAATAGCTGGAGTGTGGACTAATCCGTTTTGACCCTGCCACTAAAGAGAAAAGCGCTTATTAAGAAAACAAGGCTTACTCCTTTAAGAGTACCTAAGAACCAGCAGGTTTTTGCAATCCCTAATAATGGGGCAAAAATTATCCCAGTAAGAATAGCACCAAAAAAGGCTCCAAAGTTATCAGAACCATCCACCATACCTGAAGCTTTGCCAACCTGCTTTCCTTTTAATGATAGGTAAAGCTCAGTCACTAAAGGAAATTCAATACCTGTCAATATGCCAATAATGAATAAAAGAAGCGTGAAAAGATATTCTAAAATTGCATGTGTGAAATGAATTGTAGAAAAAAGCTTTAATATAGGTGGCAAAAGAAGACAAAAAATAAAAATTGCCAATTCAAAAGTCAAAAGCCATTTTCTCCAGAATGCTTCTTTTTTCGGATTATAAATGGACTTTTTTAAACTCTGATTTATAATCCAGCTGCCAATTGCCAAACCAAACATAAACACAGCAACTATCAATCCCAATTTTTGATATATATAGCCAAAGATGTTTTGAAAGGCGAAAATGAGAATTATCTCAATTGCCATTGCGGTAAAACCTGTTGTGGCCACGGCAAAGAGAATATTAAATCTGGAGCCCGCTGCATTGAACTGACGACGAAAAACTGCCACTAATATTCTCATAATAGCAAATATAATGATGGGAAAGAACAGCCATCTTAATTTTAGTTGACGGATTGCAATGAACAATCTTTCTGCTGTACCTCTTACCTTACCCTGTTTAATACGGCTGGTCAGTTGATTCCAAATGATAAGGTTGAAAAAATAAGTTACCGGTTGATTATCGGTATTGAGTTCCTTATGCTCCATCTCCCTTAAGCTTCGCTCTATGAATTCCAGTCGCTCTGGCTGAAGCATATATTCAAAGGTGTAACGATTGAAATAAGGAGTCTCAACTTTTGCCTCTTCAAACCGCTTGGCTAACACTTCGACATCGCTGGTAATAATTCCTGGTGAATTTGCTGCGAAATAGTAATGAATTTGATTGGGAACAACCAGAACATAAGGAAACACTTGATGTAAGGTATAGTAAAGAGAGCCGGCATAATCGCCAATTTCCCCGCCCACATAATTTATAGCTGAACTCATCTGAGCAACAAGCACACCCTTAGACCTCAATTTGCTTTTTGCTTCCTGGAAAAATTCGTAGGTATAAAAACGGTTTATCATAGCAGTGGAAGGGTCCGGGAGATTAAAGATAATCATATCATACTTATCCTCAGTTAGTTTTATAAATTGCCGACCGTCAACATAATGCAATCGAACTCGAGGATCCTTTAACAGGTCCCTATCATTCTCAGGTAAATATCTTTCTACAGCAGCAATTAGTTTCGGGTCTAACTCAACATAATCCAGCAGTTTAATATCATGCTTAATAATCTCTTTGATTAAGCCTTCTACTCCACCACCTATAAGAAGGACAGAGCGTGGTTGTGGATGCTGTGCTAAAATAAAATGCGCCTTAACAGCATAGGAATATTCATCTGGGAAAGAGGAAATATATGTTCCGTTTCCGAAAAGGTTATGCTGGTCTTCCTGTGCGCCAATAGAAATATGCTGATATTTAGAATCGGTATAGTGTTCAAGCTTTAGCTTATCATTGAAGCCTTTCCACCGCTTTACTACAGTATAATGATTTATGCTGTTTCCCAACGGAGAAAAAGAAATAAGACAATTAATAATAACAAGCACAAAAGCAGTGATTCCTATTTTTAAATCAATTTTCTTATAAAAAACCCAGAGGCATAAAATAACAATAACTAATATGAGCACCGCCTGAAAAGAAACTATAGCAAAGGGATGATAATGTGTTACCAGCCAAAAAGAAAAAGCTATACCCCCAACTAAACCACCAAGGGATTCAATTAAATAAACCAATCCCACAGCCACTGATTTCTTTTTCTGAAAAGAGCTTAATACTTTACAAGCAAAAGGAAAAATGAAGCCAACCAAAAAACTAAATGGAAAAGTGATAAAAAGAATAGAAAGAATCATGGTGAAGAATGGAATTGTTTCTCCTTGTGGTACATGTGTTGTATTTCTAAGGATTCGAATTAAATAAAATTGCAGGGGAAGGATTATACACATTGCAATTTGTGACCAGAAATAAGCTTTTACGAATGACTTTATCCGATCAGCTAAATAAGAAGAAATCCAGGCGCCGAGGGTCATTCCCATAAACCAGCTCGCCATAATGGCACCGATGCAGAGCTCATTGCCAAAAAGAACTACCAAGAATTCCTGAACCAGAATCACCTGAGCAGTGACGAAATAAAATCCCAAAATAAAGAATGCTGCAAATAAAAGAACTTTTGCTAATATAGGTGATTTGGTAAAAAGCATTCAGCAAATCCTCATAAAATTATTAATCTTTAATTAAAAAATTATATCAGTATGATATATTAAAAGCAAATTGCTGTGGTTAGATTTTAAGCATACAAATATATTCTACGAACTTAAACAGATAGAGATAATAAATAATTGGAACCTTATTATTTGTAAATACATATAGTAACCATTGGTGCAGTCAACAACCTAATGTAAAATCTTCACTTCAATGCTAAATAGTAGGAGGGATTCTCATGAAGAAGGTCTTAAAAGCTATCTTCGTCTCTTTGATAATTTATTTAGTGGCTATTACTGGATTCAATTATTTGGGAAAAGCATTCCCCTCATTCCGGGATGTAGGCCATGGTTTTTTTGTTTATATGGTAAGACTCATTGTGCTCTACCTTGGCATACTTATTTTTTATACTCGCAGCATTCCCAAGATATTTACTTTTATTGGTTTAAGAAGACCATTCTTAAGACCTTTTCTTTCGGGTTTCATCCCTGCACTTCCTTTTATAATCTCCTGGATTATTGGGTGTATGCTGTATAATTTCCCAATCAGCTTATCCAGCACTTCCATAATGATGTTCTTTTTTGCCTTTATTGGACCTGGTCTTTTTGAAGAAGGTCTTTTCAGAGGAGTGCTTTTTAATGAATTTTCCTCTGTTACAAAATGGTATATTGCAGCATTACTTACTGGATTTTTCTTTGGTCCTGCTCACCTGGCAAACCTTATAGTCGGCTATAATATAAATGAAGTACTGATTTCAATTTTTGCCGGTTTAGTAATGTCTTTTCCTATTGGCTATATTTTCTATAGAATGAAGGGTAACTTGTGGGCTTGTGTTTCATTTCATTTCTTCGTTGCCGGCTCTTATGGATGCCTTAATCTCTGAAGAGCTCATAAAAGCCAACCTGAAGAATATAACCACCATAACTACCATAGAACTTTTGCTTAGTTTCGTTCTTGTATTCGTTCTATTCAGTAACAAACGATTCGTAAAATTCGGCTTAGTCGAAAAATGAATTTATAACCTTGAGATAGAAAAACTACCATTTATAATTTTTCTATCTCCAAATAGTATCAATGCTAATAGCGGATTTTAACTTGACTTTGTTAACCATCAACTATATAATTTTTAATACAGTGGGGCTGTAGCTCAGCTGGGAGAGCGCATGACTGGCAGTCATGAGGTCAGGGGTTCGACCCCCCTCAGCTCCACCAATCTTTTCAATAACTTACGCCGATCTGAACTTCACAATTTTCCCCGAGTGTGGTAAAAGTGTGGTAATTTTTTTGAAGATGGATCCCTGTTGTGCGCTCTTTTTCAGGTGACTTTTTGATAAGTGGCTGTAGCGTTCGGTCATTTTAATGGAACTGTGACCTAAAATATTCTGTAAAGTATAAAGGTCCATCCCATTCATCACTGCATGGCTGGCAAATGTGTGGCGCAAGTCATGAAAGGTAACATCCTCAATACCTGCCTTTTTCAATGCTTTGTTATAGGATTTTTTAATATCTTTATAAGGTTTACCATCTTTGCAGAATATATACTCTGAATCCGATTTCCAATTTCTTAGAACGTCAACAATATAATCATCTATTGGAACAATCCTCCTTTTTTCGCTCTTGGTTGCCATCTCATCTACTCCTACCTCTATGTACTGCTCTTCAAAGTTGATATACTTCCATTTGAGCTGCAGGATTTCCCCTTTCCTCATTCCGGTTCCTAATGCCAGGATAACAATAACTCTTAGATAATCTAAATCTATTGTTTCTAACAATCGTTCTATTTCTTTAATAGTTAAATATCGCAAGCGCTTATTCCGTTCTTTTAACAATGATAATTTCCTTAGTGGATTATAACTAATTAATCCTTGCTCTTCTGCATAAGAGAACATTGTTTTCAAACAGGCTAATTCTCGGTTTAAGGTGGATGGCTTTATTGTTGTCTCTTTACCGCGAGCAGGTTGCTTTAAACGCCAGGATTTATATAATTCTGCTTCTCTTTTTTTAATCAACTTTATATTTCGGTCTCCAAAAAATTTGTATAGCAACTTAATACTATTAACATCACTACTAAAAGATTTTTTATTGACAGCTGAATAGACTTCCAAAAATTCTTTAGCTAATTGTCCGAATGTTATTTTCCGATTCACTTGAGGTTGATTTTTTATTTCCAACAATCTTTTAGCTTCGTACTGCTTTGCTTCTTCACGAGTTCGCCCCGCTGGCTCTCGATATCTAACGCCATCAACCATTATTTCCATCCACCAGCTATGCTTTGATCTTTTGTAGATACTCATCTAAAATTCCCCCTTTCGCATCACCTCCTCTCTTATCACGCGTTGCTACTTTTAATATAGGAGGTGATGCTGGAGAAGTCAATATTTTATCTTGCTCCATCCAATGATCAATGTCCCTTAAATCAAAAAGAAGCTTTTTACCTTTTTTTATATATGGAATACAATTTTTATGAACAAGCTTGTAGAGTGTCGATATGCCTAAGCTCGTATAGTCTGATAGCTGATTTATATCAACATACCTTTTGTTAACAGAAATGATTTTTATCTTATTGCGTGATTCTTCCACTTTATATTGGATAACTTTATTTTAAAATTTTCTTTTCAGCTTTTTTCTATCTAATAAAAATTCTTTAACTGGATCTATTGTTTTTTCCTCTTCATCAAAACTTAAATCAAGATTATAAGTTCTCTTTCTTTTTTCTATAGATTTTTCTATCCCTTCTTTGGCTTCTTGATAAAAACTTTCAATTTTCTCCTTAGGCAGATCTAATCCACCAAAAATAGAATAAACATGAATTTGGTTTACAATACTTTCATCAGCATAAATTCCTTTGTAAATTGTTGCTCCCTCCATAAGCTCATTTATAGAGCTTAATGCAGATTGTAAATCAGCTGCTTTAAGCTTTCCCAAAATGTTTGAAGGACTTATTAAGATAATTCCAACCATTGTAGCAGTTGATAAATCGTAGTTATCTACTAACAGGCTATCAGATAGATTATTCTTTATTTTATATACCAGCTCTTTCTCATCTGAAAAATGTTTTATTACTGAACTGCCAATAGAGATAATGCCAGAACTCAATATCTTAGCAAAATCCATTGTGTCAAGTGCTTCATATGGAGTATTTCTACTTACTATCTCATTTATCAAGTTAAAATCTCTAATTATCTCTCTATTTGCTTTATTCCAAAAAATCTTTTCAGCTAAATTCGGAAATCTTCCAAGAATCTTTGAGTTATCTATCAGCAGCAGGCTGTTTATTTCTTTATTATTTAAACTGTTAATTAGTACATTAAGCCCTTTGAGACAATTACTTTTTGTTGCAGAACATTCAGAATCCAGAGGAAAGGTATAAAGAACACCTAAAGGCAAGCTTAAGCTTTTGCATATTTCAATTAAAATACTTAAGCAGCCAGTTCCTGAACCACCGCCACCACCGACTACAATAAATATAAAATCTACTTCTGAAGGAAGGTTTGATTTAATGAATTCTTCTATTTTCTTTTTATTTTCAGAAAATATCTTTTCCCCTATCTCTATATCTTTACCAGCACCCTCAATTCCAAAATTTAAGATTAGCTTTTTAGACTCATGGATTTTTAAATCTGTAATATCAGCTTTGGCTGTATTTAATACAATGACTTCATAACCTAATTTAGACAGAGTTTCACAAATCCTTCCTCCAGCTCTTCCAGAGCCTATAAAAATAATCCTTAAAGCTTTGTTTCCCATAATATATTCTCCCTAATAATTTCTTGTTTCAATTAATCTTAGCAATGATCTTCCAGAATTAGACAGCTTGAAAAGCTTGCTATTTCCGGAGCGTATTCCATTTATTAAACCAGCTCCAAGTAGTCTATTTATAGCATCTCTCCTAAAAGAAGTGCTCAGCTTCGTAGCAATTGAAATCTCTTCAAGATTTGCTTCTTCTTTTTTCTGTAAAAAACTCAGTATTAGGAAATCAGATTCATAGCCATAATTTTTAAAATTTGAAAGAACTATTTTTAAGCAATCTTGGCAAATCTTCTCATCCATAATTACCTCTTAATTTATCAATTAATCAATTAATAGATAGATTGAATTATTCATTAAAAAGAGCTAAGTTTTGTTTCTTATTTCAGACTTTATTATTATTCTTCCACCACAGAAACAAGAAACAGAAAGCCCGCCGAAGGCGGGCACTGGCACGTCTGACACAGGTAACACCACGAACACACCAAAAAACCAACAAAAAACAAAACCATGTAACCATTCCAGCCGAAAAGAATAATGAGCATGTTGAGCGGTAGCGAAACATGCCATATGCTTTTCGGTGGCATAAAACAAAACAACCCCCCACCATAAACTATCCATCATTCCTATTCTCTTATTAATCCCATATTTATTTACAATATTCATAACTAAGGAATCCTTTCTCTTTTTTCAAATTCCTCAATTAACTTTTTCTCCTTTTTTCTATCACATTCTTTTTCAAGCATTTCTTCATATTTAGCTTGAACCATCATAATTACTTTTGCATTATCAAAATAATTCTCTTCCTTTAAGGTTTCACTATCTTCATTTTTTCCATATTTAATTAAACTTAAAAATTCTTCAACTTTCATTCTTATCACACTCCTATCTTTTTTATTATTTAGGGAGTTATTTCCCCATTTTATTAAAGGGAAATAACGTATAGGAGCATGAGAGCTCGTGAGCGATTGCTTTAGATAAATTTTCTCGGTTTTACACTGTAAGATATTAAAAACCGAAAGATTTACTAAAAGCAATTGCGTGAGCTCAAAATCACAAAAATTCATTTAATAACCTTATAGAAATCTTATTTTTACTATCTTCATTAAAGTTATCTTCTATTAATTTCTCAATCTTTGGCAAAAGCTCTTTATTTGTTGCTATTATTAAACTATAAAAATCTTGAGTTAAATTCATATCCCTTTTAATGTTATTAATAACATTTTGAGTATTTAGCTCTACTTCTATGATTAACCTTTCCCCATTCTTCTCAGCAATTACATCAATTAATTTCCAATAATCCCTGTTATCAATACCGTAATCCAATCCCTCAATGCTTACTCTATATCCACTGTTAAGATAGAATTGACAAATAACAGCTTGCCAGAACTTATGTTCAAAGCTTCCCTTCCCTTTAGGCATTTCATAAAAAATACCATTGTCATCTAAAAACTTATAGCCAAGTTTAGTAATTTCCAAAAAAGTTGATAAAGAACCCTGAGTTCCAAGATTAATCTTATGCTCATAAACATATCCTTTTGAAATAACAACCTTCTTAATCTTGTCACCCTTACCAAGAGATAGGTTAGTTAATTTATAAACCTTGGTTACTGGTATAAATTGGTCTTTTGCTAATACCTTCATAAAATTCTCAATATCCTGAAAAATCTTAAATTCTGATTTTCTCTTTTCATCTTTACTTTCAGATTCTTCTTCAGGTATATAGTTCAAGTTCTTGAGCTTTTTTTGCATTATCTCTTCAATCTCTTCATCACTAATACATTTATCTATTGAAGGTTCAGGGAAGGCTACTACTATCGGCTCATTTATCCTTCCCTTAACCACACAAATAAACTCACCTAAATTAAGCCCTCTGGCTTGGTAATATAGCTGGTCTGCATCTAACATTAATGACCTTCTGGATATATCTTCAAGGATATCTCTCGAGCTGCTCCTGAAAAGGAAATAGCAGTCAATATTCTGCAGGGCAGAGGCATGAATCTTTCCCTGGGAAAGGAAGAAATTCCCTATGCCGAACTCCCGGGCCAAAGCTAAATATCTTGAAATAGCAGGCTGCTTGGAAATAGTAGCTGTCTCAGCGGGCAGTACCAGCTGTGCTTCGTCTATCAAAAACAAATTCTTTAAACCCTGGCTTCTCTTACCTGATAGGAAGTAGTATTTATAAATCCAATAGTAGAGCATGCCTATTACAAGCTGCTGTTCCTCCTGAGAATATTTTGCTAACGGCAATATAAGACATTTATCTAACAGCTTCTCTAAAGGAATGCCATGCCTTCTTGATAAATCCAGGTTAATCAAAATCAAATCCTGAAAAGTGCTAATAATACTCTCTTTGGCTTTCTCCATAGAGGAATATCTCTTAACCTTGTGTCTCTCTATCTCTTCTACTATTTCAATAGTTAGAGGATATCTATTGCTCCCTTCATAAACTCCTGACCTCTCATAGCAGTTATATATTGCCCGGTTTAATATGGTTCTTCCTCTGACTCCAAACTGATAGATATCGCATATAAGTTCAACAAAGCCGGTCCTCCAGTTATCAATGATGTTCCTGAGCTGTTTCTTAGAGGGATTAGTAAAAGGATGAAAAATCTCCCAGGGATTGAACAAACCTGAAGGGTCTATTACCAGAATGTCTTCATCATCTATCCTTGCTAATCCTAAATAATCTCCCTTAATATCCGGGATAATGATTCCAATCCTTTTACCGGTATCTCTTCGATATGCCAACATATTGAGAATCATAGTGGTCGCGAAACTGGTTTTTGTGGACCCACTCTCTCCTACGACTAGTCCATGCCTTACCATCTCAATGTCAGGATTAATGCCAACCAGCCTTCTGCTTTGTAACTCCCGGCCTATTTTTATATCTTCACTTAGGTCCATTGCCTTTGGATTGGTAAAGGGATATCTTTTTCTTTCGTTTTGTTTTTCTATGACCAATTTTTCTAAATAGTCTAGTGCCATATCCGGAACCATATTCGGCATTTTGCTGAAATCATCCAACAATCTTTTAATCTCAGCGTCCTGATAGATATTAAACCGTACAGCATCACCAAGAAGCTTTGCTATTCTCGTCTGCTTGGTTCTCCTCTGATAGCTATCTTTACTTTCCCAGGCAGCTCTGTCTTGAAATTCTCTATTCATAAAAGGAAACTTATGTTTCATCAATTTAATCCTCTCTCAAAGCAAATCCCATGAGCAGCCCAGCAGAAAAAGCTGCTGCTCTATGAGCTAAGATCAATAGGATATCCAGATAATTTTCCATCAACGTTCCCTGAAGAAAGAGCAGTTCAATGAAGATAATTATTATGAAGATAACAAAGGAAACTGCCATGCTGTAGCTTTTAGCCATCCATAGAGAGCAGCAAAAAACAATAATATCAATATTTGATATCATAGCTATGATCTCAGCCAACTGAGAATCTCTATCTGTAAAGAAGAAGGTAATAAGATACTTTGCTATAATAAGCACACCTGAAACAGAGAGTATCTTCACTGCATCTCTTAAGATGATATTTTTGTCTATAAGATGAATGCTCCCATTCATATCTGCCCTCTTAATTGAATTAAAAGTTATCCCTGAAGATATAAGTTAGAGCTCTGCCTAAAAAGCCTGATGCTTTTAAAAGATTAGATTTCAGCCTCGCTCTTTTTGCCTGTTTCTCCATGTGCTCCAGGCAATTCAGGCAGATATATTTCTCCTTTATCATTCGCTTCCTCACTTCCTCAGGTGCACTTTCTATTATCTCTGCTAATTCAGTGGAGGTTTCAGCTGGTTGGATAATTAATTTTCGATGTAATCTGCAGGCTACCCGCTGGCATAAGTAACATTGTTCTGCGAGGCTTTTTATGCCACATATAGTTTCTCTGCCATTAATCTTTACAGTTACCTCACAGCGCTTGTATTTGTTTAGCTGCTCTCTCTCCTTTACTATGGACTGGTCAGGTAGCTGCTGATAGAGGGTTTCCTTGGTTGTGGATATATTTCCTTCATTAATGCTTGTTACTGCAATGCTTCCAAATACCGCCTCTATCTCCCCATCTGCATTGACAATTTTATGTATCTGATTTTCTGTATATATTCTTGCTGCGGAATGATTATCAGCAAACTCATCATTTTCCTGCTGTCCCTCTTGCTCTCTGTCTTCTTCCTGCTCATCATTAAAAAATGAATTGTTTCTCATAGCTTTGCTCCTTACTATGGTTTTCTTTTGGCAATTAAGATATGCTCTCCTCGGGGAAGGTAGGGCAGTCTTAGTTCATACGCCACTTCTGGAAATTGTATCGATTGAATTGTTATTGTAACGACACCGCGAATCTTCCTCACTGACTTTACTTTAAGTCCACCTTTAAAATTTGTGAGAAGGATATGCTGCTCTATCTTGTGGTTTTTCACATAAATCCATAGAGAAATGGCATCGGGAACTGACCATTTTGTTTGTTGCAATTCCTTTAATAACATTACTGCCTCTTGATTCCAGAGGTTAAGCTCCAGTGCCTTTTCAAAATTGAACCGTGCTTTCTCATATTGCTTGTCTTTTAAATAGCACTTTCCCAGTAAAACCCTTACCTCATCAGAATGTGGATATTCTTCAGTAAGGCTATTTAGCTTTTTGATGGCTAAATCCCTTAATCCAATTTGTACCAGCTCTTCTATCTTTTTTAATTGGCACTCCAGCTTAGTAAGCCCTTTGCATGGGTCTTCTGCTATCTCAACTTCATCTAACTCTAATAGTTTTGGTTTAATTTTAGGCAGATTATATTCTTGAGAGCGTTTTACTGGTTCATCAGGGATATAAACAGGTTTTTTACTATGACGATGGCATGAACAAAATAGAATTGCCAATGCTATAAATAATATAATTTTTTTATTACTATTCATTCCCTTCTCCTAACCAGCAAAGAAAGGTGGGAGAGGGCCTCCCTAATAAGACCCTCATCCCATAATCTTTATTACTTCTCTCCAATATCAACTCCGTTAAGCCCCTCAATTTGCTCGCCTTGTGGAGCAGATACCTGAGGAGCCCTGTTGCCAAAAGCAACAAAGTATATCAGCGCCAGCAAAAGCAGAATCCCTGCTATCAAAGCTATCAATCTCTTCACTGATTACCCTCCTTTGCGTTTGAAGGTTATTAATAATGCTCTCCTCTGTAAGAAGAGCAACCCAATACCTATTTAAAATCAATCTGCTCTGAAATTGACCTATTAGCATTTTGAAGTTTCATTTGTATATGAAAAGCATCTTGTATCGAGATGAGGTTTCTCAACTTAATAAAAAAATATCCATTGTCAGTTATAATTTGCTCTTCAGATTGATAGAGCAATATATCATTTTTATTCCTGATGCTAAGGTTTACTAACCAGATTTCTTTTTTTGCGAGATATGTATCATATTTCCCTAACGGACCCATAAAAACCAGCAGTCCATTTATTTCGTTTTTTTCAAGCTGAGGAAAGACATAAAGCTCCTGAGTTATTGGTGAAAATAAAGTGATGCTTAACAATAATTGTTTTAAAGCATTCTTATCAGCAGAGTGCTCCATCATATAAGCTATAAATTGATGCCAGGTAATATCTTTTGTCGGTGGCTGCCAGAATATGAAAGAAAACATTATCGGATCAGTATGATAAATTTCAGCAAAAACCATTCCTATTAGTTCATATGCCAGCCTACTTTGCAGTCCGCTAAGCTTTCTCAAATCCTGATAATTCCAGAGAAAACCGCAAAGATTACTCAGGTAATAATTTGTTAGTTGAGGATTTAATAAAGTCAGGCTTTCTTCTGGGTATTTTAAATATTGCATCCCTGAAGCAAAGCCCTCTGCGACAATAAAGTTTTCAATTTCCAGAAGCTCTTCCGGAGACCAGACGTGAGTGAGCTCATGCAATATAAGGCTATCTTTTATATCAAAAGGTGAGCGGAAAATAATCTGCCAGTTATCAGAACTAAACCAATCCCTGATGATTTGCACATTAGCTGAAAGCTCAGGATTGAAGGAAAATCGTATTCTCTTTTGTTCAGAATGCAGCATGCCAATTTTATCTATCAAAAAGTCATGTATTGGATTTATTATTTCCTCTAAGGATGAAGCAGATAGGGGAATTTCATAGGTGATTCCATCGCGCTTCAGCTCGATATGCTCATCATTATTTTTGAGATATTTTGAATAAAACTCTGCTGTTACATCTTTTATTTGCTCTATGTGCTCATTCAATAGTATGAGACAGAGGATGCTCACCAATAAGCAGATAGCCAGATAATACAGATAATCATCAGATGATTTATATTTATTCTTCCTCGATTTTTTAAAAAACCTTTTCATTTTTTATTCCTTTAATAATCAATCAGAGATTCCTGAATCCAGCCGCTAGCTCCACTACCTGGAAGCTCAACCATCAGCCATCTCTCCCCGGACTCATAGTGCAGCGCTGCGATGATTTTTACTTTTTCTCCGGCACGTAACGCATTAACCTTATGAAATTGTGTATGAGGACCAGCAAAGAGCATAGCTGGCTCTTTTACCAAACCCATCTTTGTATTGCTGAGCTGATAAATCCTCTCTACCGGAATCTGAGAGGCTATTGATTCCTCTGGACCTGAGACATTTCGATAGATAAGCACAATAACTGAAATAATCCCGATAAGGATAATCAGCAGAAGCACAAATAGCCTTCGTCCAGTAAGCGGACTTTGAGGTAAAACAATATCTGCGTCAGCAGGCTGAAAATGAGCTAATTCCTCCTGGCGTAATCTCTGGGCAAATTCATCGTTAAAAGAATTATTCATGCAGGAATCCTCCAAATTATTTTTAAATTAAAGCCAATGGGCAATCTGGATATAGCCCCCAAATCTGCCAACTCTACCGATAAGTATTGGGTCTTTATAATTACTTGAATTTTGTGAAATCTCACTGATGAAGCTTTTAAACTCGGCAAAGCTTCTTTTCACTGAATTAACTGCCTTTTTTATGTATGGATTGCTGAGCTCAGGAATAAGATAGCCAACTCGCAAATCTTGTAGAATGATATTTAAGTTCTTCAGCAAGCTGAGAGCTGTTAAAGCTTCTAATGGAATGGCTTCTTCAACTTTATTTATAGGAAGGCAAAACCAGAAATGTCCACCTAATAGATTGGGAGTTCTTACAATTATTGGCTGATCTTCAGGAGCATAATTAACTACTTTGCATTTTTTAACTTTACGAAGACCTTTGCTGCGAGCTATCTTAATTACTTTAATGGTACAATCCTCATCATGGTGCTTTTTCAGCTCTATTAAATGGGTGTAGATTTGAGGAGTTAAATTATTATAAGCAGCATGCTGGATTGCTATAAAATGTTGTTCAGCTTTTCTTCTTAAAGACTGCTTCTCCCAGTTATACTGCTCAAGCTTATAGCTAAGAGCAGAAAGATTTGCCAGCTTGCCTGGCTCAGGTATCTCAATGATTTCAAACATTTTTTTCTCCTTTTGGTTCCCAATAAGTTCTATATGTTAAATCCATTCTTAAAGTCCTTCTGATTTCATTATTTCAAATATTTAGCCCTTGGTTTCAATTTTCCAAAAAATTTATATATAGTAAAAAACAATAATAAATCTCTTAATGGAGAGTAGAAAAATGCTGTCTAGGAAAGAAGACATTGGGAGCATTATAGAGAAAGAAAATAATAATCTTTTTCATAAGAAGGTAGGAAACGATTTTTGGTTAGATAAATATATAAATAATAAGCTCAATAACAAAGATAGAGAAACATTTAAAAAACATCTATTGGTATGTGATGCATGTAAAGAACTTAAAAAAATATATGACTTGAAAAAGAAAATTAATATCAGAAAAATGGTTGAAAATAATGGTTCTACTATTTATAATTATAGTCACGTTAATCAACTTGAGATTAATTCACATAAAATACTTATATCTTCATTGAATGAAGCTATGAAAAAAGTGGAGTATGATAAAGCTTTAGTGTTTTGTAAAGCTTTATTATTTATAAATAATAGATATCCTGAATTAATATCACGGTATTATAATTTATATAGCAAATTATCATAGAGTCTATTATTTATAATCAAATTCAATATTAGAAATATTTTCTAATTTTGTTTTCTTCAAAAAATGAGTAAAAAACAAAGGAGATTAAGCTTAAGAGATTGGACAACTAAAATTATTTATGAGATCCTCAAGAAAAACTATTGGACTAGTAACTGCACAGAACAGGAACATTCTTTATTAGAAAAAGAATGTAATCAATATTTAAATGAATGTGTTAATAAGCTAGATTGGAGAAAAAGGGTAGCTTTTGATATAGTATTTGAATATAGTGATGTTCATAATTATAAAAAAATATCTGAAATATTAAGTGTTTGTTTAAAAAAACATTTAGGTAGAAAAGTTACTGTTCAGGATGTTAAAAACTGGATTAGTCGGGCAAAACTACTAATTAAAAAATGTTTGGAAAAAAAGTTAGGAAAAGAATGAAAAATAGCAAAAAAATTAAAAAAATAAATTTATTTTTGAAAACTGAAGAAAATTTTCTTAATTCAGCTAAAAAATTCTATGAAGAACAAAATTATGAAATGGCCATTGAATCATGTAGTGTTGTTCTAGTAAAAAATATAAATAATAAAGAAGCAAGGAAATATTATAACCTTGCTTATAGAGAATTGAAAAAAATAAGTCCTGATGCTAGTTTTGAGGATCTAAACACTTTTTTATCAAAAGTAAAAAATATTTTTAAGAATGCTGAAACAAAAGAATTTCATTTAATTCAAAAAGCAAAACAACTAGCTAATAGCTTTATTAAGGAAAAATATCCTGATGAGCTACCCTTTTTCAAAATGGCCTGGAATGCTCTAAAAGATATTCAAGATATTCACTTATTCAATCAAAAGACAATAATGAGCTCACTTTGTATAACAGATACTGAGGTGGCGGAAGAAGAATTAACTGTACCCATTGCTATAGCAACAATAATAATAACTTTCCGTGAATTAGAAGATAATATAGATAGAATTGAAAAAAGCGAATTGATTCTAAAAATTGAAAATATAGCAATAAAAATAAATGCCACAAAAAAATTAGCTATGGAGCTTTCTAAATATATCGTAGAGAAAATTTATAAAACTGAAAATCATTAAAACATTAATTTAAAAAGATTACTTAAAATTATTAAGTAATTAAAGATCTCTAAGCATTTATTAATTTAACCTCAGCAATTTCTATAAATTAAATAAGAATATAGCTATTTAAT